>NZ_FOQN01000013.1:0-29764 GCF_900113755.1 Enterobacter sp. NFIX59
TTAAGAATCCATGTCACTTTGAGTGCCCACACAGATTGTCTGATAAATTGTTAAAGAGCAGTGCAACGCGGCTTTCGCTCACCGTTGCGAGGTGGCGTATATTACGCTTTCCTCTTTCAGAGTCAACCCGTTATTTCAGGATTTTTTCTCTTCAACCGACCGGGTTGTTTGTGAAGTGATTCACATCCGCCGTGTCGATGGAGGCGCATTATAGGGAGTTCTCCGCAGGCCGCAACCGCTAAATGACAGAAAAATGACTGACTGCTGCATTCCACAGCAAAACCCCGCCTTATACCTTTTTACACACAGACTTATCCACAATGATACGAAAAAGTGAAAATGTGCGAGCGTTGCGCAAACGTTTTCGTTAAAATGCTCGCGCTTAACAAGGATGCCTCGTCAGGTGTGTTAGATGAGTTTTTCACAGGAAAATTCATCTAACGCTCTCTGTAATCGTGAAATCCAGGGGATTTACCATGCAACAACGTCGTCCAGTCCGCCGCGCTCTGCTCAGTGTTTCTGATAAAGCCGGTATCGTCGAATTCGCTCAGGCACTTTCCGCACGCGGTGTGGAGCTGCTTTCCACAGGCGGTACCGCTCGCCTGTTAGCAGATAAAGGTCTGCCGGTAACCGAAGTGTCCGATTACACCGGTTTCCCGGAAATGATGGATGGACGCGTCAAAACCCTGCATCCAAAAGTCCACGGCGGTATTCTTGGCCGTCGCGGTCAGGACGACGCCATTATGGAACAGCATGACATCGCGCCAATCGACATGGTAGTTGTTAACCTCTACCCGTTTGCCCAGACCGTTGCCCGCGAAGGCTGCTCTCTGGAAGATGCCGTAGAGAATATTGATATCGGCGGCCCGACCATGGTGCGCTCCGCGGCCAAGAACCATAAAGATGTCGCCATCGTCGTAAAGAGCAGCGATTACGAAACCATTATTAATGAGATGGATGCCAACGAAGGGTCGCTGACCCTGGAAACGCGTTTCGACCTCGCCATCAAAGCCTTCGAACACACCGCCGCGTACGACAGCATGATCGCCAACTACTTCGGTAGCCTGGTACCGGCTTACCACGGTGAAAGCAAAGATCCTTCCGGCCGCTTCCCGCGCACCCTGAACCTGAACTTCATTAAGAAGCAGGATATGCGCTACGGCGAGAACAGCCACCAGCAGGCTGCCTTCTATATAGAAGAAGAGGTAAAAGAAGCCTCTGTTGCGACTGCCCACCAGGTTCAGGGCAAAGCGCTCTCCTATAACAACATTGCCGACACCGACGCCGCGCTGGAATGCGTGAAAGAGTTCAGCGAACCAGCCTGCGTTATCGTCAAGCACGCGAACCCATGCGGCGTTGCCGTGAGCACCTCTATTCTGGATGCCTACGATCGCGCCTACAAAACCGACCCGACCTCTGCGTTCGGCGGCATTATCGCCTTCAACCGCGAGCTGGATGCTGAAACGGCTCAGGCCATCATCTCCCGCCAGTTCGTTGAAGTGATCATCGCGCCATCCGCATCCGAAGAGGCGCTCAAAATTACCGCTGCAAAACAGAACGTGCGCGTACTGGTTTGCGGCCAGTGGGCAGAACGCGTGCCGGGCCTGGACTTCAAACGCGTCAACGGCGGCCTGCTGGTTCAGGATCGCGATCTGGGTATGGTGACAGAAGCCGACCTGCGCGTGGTGACCAAACGTCAGCCGACCGAACAGGAACTACGTGACGCGCTGTTCTGCTGGAAAGTGGCGAAGTTCGTCAAATCCAACGCCATCGTCTACGCGAAAGAGAATATGACCATCGGAATAGGTGCTGGCCAGATGAGCCGCGTCTACTCCGCGAAAATCGCGGGCATTAAAGCAGGCGATGAAGGTCTGGAAGTGAAAGGCTCCGCCATGGCTTCTGACGCGTTCTTCCCGTTCCGTGACGGTATCGATGCGGCAGCTGCTGTCGGCATCACCTGTGTGATCCAGCCTGGCGGCTCAATCCGCGACGACGAAGTGATTGCCGCCGCCGACGAACACGGCATTGCGATGATTTTCACCGACATGCGCCACTTCCGCCATTAATTCCCGGAGCTGAAAATGAAAGTATTAGTGATTGGTAACGGCGGACGCGAGCACGCGCTGGCGTGGAAAGCGGCGCAGTCTCCGCTGGTGAAAACGGTCTTCGTGGCACCGGGCAACGCCGGTACCGCACTGGAACCCGCGCTGCAGAACGTGGCTATCGGCGTGACTGACATTCCGGCGCTGCTGAGTTTTGCCCAGAGCGAGAAAATCGACCTGACCATCGTCGGCCCGGAAGCGCCGCTGGTGATTGGCGTCGTTGACGCGTTCCGCGCGGCGGGCCTGACAATCTTCGGGCCAACACAAGGGGCCGCGCAGCTGGAAGGCTCCAAAGCCTTCACCAAAGATTTCCTCGCGCGTCATAATATCCCGACGGCGGAATATCAGAATTTCACTGAAGTGGAGCCTGCTCTGGCCTACTTACGTGAGAAGGGCGCGCCGATTGTTATCAAGGCCGACGGTCTGGCCGCCGGTAAAGGCGTGATCGTCGCGATGACGCTCGAAGAAGCCGAAGCCGCGGTTCAGGACATGCTGGCAGGTAACGCTTTCGGCGATGCGGGCCACCGTATCGTGATTGAAGAGTTCCTCGACGGTGAAGAAGCCAGCTTTATCGTGATGGTCGACGGCGAGCACGTTCTGCCGATGGCCACCAGCCAGGACCACAAGCGTGTGGGTAATGGCGACACGGGTCCTAATACCGGCGGGATGGGCGCCTACTCCCCTGCTCCGGTCGTGACTGACGAAGTTCATCAACGCACCATGGATCGCGTCATCTGGCCAACCGTGAAAGGGATGGCGGCGGAAGGTAACACCTACACCGGTTTCCTCTACGCGGGCCTGATGATCGACAAGCAGGGTAACCCTAAGGTTATCGAATTCAACTGCCGCTTTGGCGATCCGGAAACTCAGCCCATCATGCTGCGCATGAAATCCGATCTGGTGGGTCTGTGTCTGGCAGCCTGCGAAGGTAAGCTGGACGAGAAAACGTCAGAGTGGGACGAGCGTGCATCTCTGGGTGTGGTGATTGCTGCGGGTGGTTATCCGGGTAATTACAACACCGGGGATGAGATCCACGGTCTGCCGCTGGAAGAGATTGACGGTGCGAAGGTGTTCCATGCCGGTACGAAGCTGGCTGAAGACGATCGCGTTCTGACCAACGGCGGACGCGTGCTGTGTGCGACCGCGCTGGGTCATACCGTGGCAGAAGCGCAGAAGCGCGCCTATGCGCTGATGGCGGATATTCACTGGAACGGTAGCTTTAGCCGTCAGGATATCGGCTATCGCGCGATTGCGCGCGAGCAGGGGGAGTAATTCCTCCTCGCCCTCACCCTCTCCCTCAAGGGAGAGGGGATTTACCTCAGAAACTCTTCTCTGTCGGCTGCCAGGTACAGAAGTCTTCGTTCGCCACCAGCAGCAGCTGAGAGCCTTCCGGCGCTTCCAGCCACGCCACACTCACTTCCATTGAGGAATGACGCTGACGGCGTTGAATGTGTTCGGTCGCCCAGGATTCAAGCTCAGGCTTGACCGTTTGCCCTTCGCAGGTGGTTACCGTCCCGTCGTTATGCCAGCGCCCCTGGCGCAGCACAACGCGTCCCAGACGAAGCGCATCGCTGGTCTGGCGGATTTGTTCGGCACGGTAACGGTAGAGGGCGATTTGATCGCTGGAAAGCTGCTGTTTTTGACCGCCGACTTCGCGCTGCATAAAGCTCAGCTCGCCATGGTCGTCAAAACGCACTTTCACGTGTTCGGGGGTCTTGCTGTAGACGTTCAGTTCAATCAGCGACAGGTCATCCCCCTGCCAGCGATATTCCGCCGTCGACGTATTGCCGTTATGCCACGGGCTAAAGGCAGAAAGCAGATGCACTTCGCCGCCGGAATCTTTGCGCCAAATCCTGACCGCGCCCTGGTTGTCCGCGTAGCCGCTGGCGGTAAACGGCGGCAGGGAGGTGTCGTGGCTGCAGGCGGACAGCAGCAGCATGCCTGCCAGCGCGAGCGTTCCGCGCCAGAAAGACAAAAGGGGCGTTGCCGCCCCTTCGCTAAAACTGTTCACTGCCACGCGTCTTACTTAACTGCGTCTTTCAGTGCTTTACCAGAAACAAATGCCGGCACGTTCGCTGCGGCGATTTTGATTTCTTTACCGGTCTGCGGGTTGCGGCCAGTACGCTCAGCGCGGTGGTTCACTTTGAAGGTACCGAAACCAACCAGTTGTACAGCATCGCCTTCTTTCAGAGACTCAGTAATAGCAGCCAGGGTAGATTCCAGAGCAGCTTTAGCCTGCACTTTAGACAGATCAGCCTTGTCCGCAATTACATCAATCAGTTGAGTCTTGTTCATAAGTTATCCTTTCAATGTGTTTATCGCTTGCTAAGCATCGAGTGCGACGAAAATGCCAAAAAAGCACTCTCCTGCATACACGCACCGATAGCCACTTTTTTTCGCCCCCCAAATGTAGACCAGACAAGGGGCGAAAGGGAAGAGTCGAGGAGCGACAAAACGGGCGTTATCTCAAGTTTTCTTATCTCATTGGTTAAAAATTATACCAATATTACTCTCACCGGCCTCACGTAAGTCCGCACGCAGCCCTTTTATCAGTTCAATATCGCGTTCTTCACACTCTGCCAGCAGGCGGAAAATTTCCCACTGAATGTCCCATTCTTGCTCCACGGCCGGGTTTGCACGCAGCTCTTCATCGGTCATTTCGCGACCTTCCTGGGTCATTTCCAGCATCGCCACGGTCGTAATAGATGCCTTACTGACTTCAATAGCGTGCTCCAGCGTCTCACCGCTCAGACGGGAGTGAAGCAGTTCGCTTAACGCCACGCAGGCATCAATTGCCGGGTAGACGCCGTACAGGTCAAAATCATCCGCCACCGGAATCGCCTCTTCGAGCTTTTCGAGCTGAGAGTCGAAATTCACCTTCGCGTCTTTCACCGTCAGCGTTTCCCAGATCAGATCCAGAATGCGGCGGTAGATATGGCCATCACCAAAGCCCGTCTGCTTACAGAACGCGGCATAGTTGGGATACATGCGCTCGCACAGGCAAGCCATAAAGGTGACGTGCTGCCAGCTTTCCAGCTTTTCAAGGCGCAGGTGAATCGGGTTTTGTAGCATGATGATCTCTCGAATCGAAAATTAGGCGCAGTTTACCTGAATCACCGCTGAATTTCCTGCCAACGAACAAAAGCCGGACGCGAAGAGGCCACCGCGTCAGCCCAGCGCGTCGGCTCCGGTAAGCGGTAGCCGTTCATGCAGCGCTGTACCCACGCCAGAGCGCTGTCCATGCTCACCCGATGGCCGGTGGCGATGAATAGCGGATTACAGCGAGCCTTGCTGCGCCAGACCCACGCCAGCTGCTCGCCTTTATGGATAAGCGGTGCCAGCGCGCCCGGCTCGGCGGAGAGTGGCTCAAACGCGCCGCACAGGCGTTTCTTGGCAACGCCAATGGTCGGCACATCCACCAGCAGCCCAAAGTGGCTGGCAACGCCTAAACGGCGCGGGTGTGAGATCCCATGCCCATCGACAAACAGCAGGTCAGGTTTTTGCGAGAGCTGCTCCCACGCTGCCAGCAGCGCGGGATATTCGCGGAAGGAGAGAAAGCCCGGGATATACGGCATGGTGGTCGCGATACGCGCGACCTTGTACTCCACCAGCTCAAGCGAAGGGTATTTCAGTACCACCATCGCCGCTCGCGTCACTTCCCCACCCTGCTCGAACCCGACGTCTGCTCCGCCAATGTACTGCGGAGGATCCTTATCCAGACGATCCTCGCGGATCACCGATGAGGCCAGTTCGATTTGCTGAGCGCGTAGCGACGCGAGATCCATAACGACTCCTTACTTGTGATACTGGGCAGAAAGCCGATGCACCGCCTCCACAAATACGCCTGCGTGCTCTGGCGGTACATCCTGATGAATACCGTGGCCGAGGTTAAAGACGTGGCCTTCCCCCTGGCCGAAACCAGACAGTATAGTCGACACTTCTTCTTCAATGCGGGCTGGCGGCGCATAGAGCATGGACGGGTCCATGTTGCCCTGCAGCGCCACTTTGTCACCCACGCGACGACGCGCATCGGCAATATCGGTGGTCCAGTCGAGACCCAGCGCGTCGCAGCCGGTGGCCGCCATCGCTTCCAGCCACTGGCCGCCACCTTTGGTGAACAGCGTCACCGGCACGCGGCGACCTTCGTTTTCACGCAGCAGGCCGTCGACGATTTTATGCATGTAGTACAGGGAGAACTGCTGATAATCGCGGCCGGTCAGCACGCCGCCCCAGGTGTCGAAAATCATCACCGACTGCGCACCCGCCTTAATCTGCGCGTTCAGATAGAGCGTGACGCTCTTCGCCAGCTTGTCTAGCAGCGCATGCAGGGCCAGCGGCTCGGCGTACATCATCTTTTTAATCAGGGTGAAGGCTTTACTGCTGCCCCCTTCCACCATATAGGTCGCCAGCGTCCATGGGCTGCCGGAGAAGCCAATCAGCGGCACTTCGCCTTTCAGCTCGCGGCGAATGGTGCGCACGGCGTTCATCACGTAGCCCAGCTCGCCTTCCGGATCGGGGATCGGCAGCTTGTCCACGTCGGCTTTGCTTTTGATCGGAGAGGTGAAACGCGGGCCTTCACCGGTTTCGAAGTACAGGCCAAGGCCCATGGCATCCGGAATGGTCAGAATATCCGAGAAGAGGATCGCAGCATCCAGCGGGAAGCGGCGCAGCGGCTGGAGCGTCACTTCGCAGGCCAGCTCGGCGTTTTTGCACAGCGACATAAAATCGCCCGCCTGCGCGCGCGTGGCTTTGTACTCTGGCAGATAGCGTCCCGCCTGGCGCATCATCCACACCGGGGTGACATCAACGGGCTGGCGCAGCAGCGCACGCAGATAACGATCGTTCTTCAGTTCGGTCATTTTTGCAGTTCCTTAAGCGTCATGGCCTCAGTGTAACACTACTCATACTCGGCCCGACACATCGCCACGGTATCTTCTATCAGCCGACGCGCCACGGTGCCCGGCGGAGGTAACAGCGGTAAATCGTCGTAGCGATACCAGTTCGCATCCAGCAGCTCTTTCTGATCGATAACGATCTCGCCGCTGTCATATTCGGCCATAAAGGCCGTCATCAGCGACTGCGGGAACGGCCACGGCTGGGAGGTGACGTAGCGCAGGTTCTTCACTTTGATCCCGCTCTCCTCCATCACCTCGCGCGCCACCGCCTGCTCCAGCGTTTCGCCCACTTCGACGAAGCCGGCCAGCACGGTATGAACGCCGTTGCGATGACGGGTATGCTGCGCCAGCAGGATGGAATCCTCCCGGCGGATAGCGACGATAATGCACGGCGCAATCTGCGGATAGTAGCGTTCGCGGCAGTGGTTGCAGAGCATCGCCCACTCGGTTTTGCTCGGACGCATGGTATGGCCGCAGTAGCCACAGTATTTATGCGAGCGGTAAAACTCGGCCAGCTGCACGCCGCGCCCCGCCAGCTGGAACAGCCCCACGTCCAGATCCAGCACCTGGCGTACAGATCCCATATCCTGGCGGCGGGGCTGTTGGATCAACCACACGGGCTCACCCTGCCACTCACCGATCTGTAGCGCTGGCTGGCCAGCAAGATCGAACGCCTCAGCTGCGCCATAGGGGATTTCCCCGGCAGGGAGCCATAATTTTTGTTCGTGACTGACGATCCACCAACCAAGATCTGATTTTTCAATAATACGATCCATATCTATTGCACTACCTTCGCTTCACTGACATGTTGTTAGCATTGTGGTTACATTCTGGATAAGCAGATTCAATCCTACATTTTGCGGAGTCGACCATGTTAAACCAGCTGGAAAGCCTGACTGAGCGCGTTAGAGGAAGTAACAAACTGGTGGATCGCTGGCTACATGTGCGCAAGCATCTACTCGTGGCTTATTACAATCTGGTCGGCATTAAGCCTGGCAAAGAATCGTTTATGCGACTGAATGAAAAAGCGCTGGATGATTTTTGTCAGGGCCTGGTCGACTATCTGTCTGACGGCCATTTCAATATTTATGAACGCATTATCCGCGAAATGGAAGGGACAACACCGTATTTAGCAGCCAGCAAGCTCTATCCGCTGCTGGAAGCCAACACCCAGCAGATCATGGATTACTATGATTCCGCGCTCGAGAACGCCATCGATCACGATAACTATCTTGAGTTCCAGCGGGCGCTATCCGACCTCGGTGAAGCGCTGGAAGAGCGATTCACGCTGGAAGATAAGCTGATCGCCCTCGTACTGGACAATGATTTGAACATCAGTAACGAAGAGAACGTCGCGCGCCCTGCTTGAGTTCTTCACCGTTAACGAGTAATTTACAACCATTCGCCCCTCTCACGAGGGGGATTTTTCTTGTCGGAGTGCCCAGCGCCTGAAAGCGCGGGCTGAGACCGTTAATTCGGGATCCGCGGAACCTGATCAGGCTAATACCTGCGAAGGGAACAAGAGTCACACTGCTGTTGTATCGCCTGAGGGCGATCCTCTCTTGCTTCATCCGTCGTCTGACAAGCCATGTCCTTCACTTTTGGAATGAGCTATGTCTACTGCAAAACTGACCCGCCGCGAACAGCGTGCACAGGCCCAACACTTCATCGACACCCTGGAAGGCAGCGCTTTCCCGAACTCGAAACGCATCTACATTTCCGGCTCACAGGCCGATATCCGCGTCCCAATGCGCGAAATCCAGCTCAGCCCGACGCTTATCGGCGGCAGCAAAGATAACCCGCAGTACGAAGACAACGAAGCCGTGCCGGTGTATGACACCTCCGGTCCGTACGGCGACCCTGATGTTGCCATCAACGTCCAGCAGGGTCTGGCTAAGCTGCGCCAGCCGTGGATTAATGCGCGCAACGACTGCGAGGAACTGAGCGTGCGCAGCTCTGCATACACCAAAGAGCGCCTCGCCGACGACGGTCTGGACGAGCTGCGCTTTACCGGCCTGCTGACGCCAAAACGCGCTAAAGCGGGCAAATGCGTGACCCAGCTGCACTACGCGCGCCAGGGCATCGTCACGCCGGAAATGGAATTCATCGCCATCCGCGAAAACATGGGTCGCGAGCGCATCCGTAACGAAGTGCTGCGCTATCAGCATCCGGGTGAAGGCTTTGGCGCTCGCCTGCCGGAGAACATCACGCCGGAGTTTGTGCGTGACGAAGTGGCCGCCGGGCGCGCGATTATCCCCGCCAACATTAACCACCCGGAATCCGAGCCGATGATTATCGGCCGCAACTTCCTGGTGAAGGTCAACGCGAACATCGGTAACTCGGCCGTGACCTCCTCCATCGAAGAAGAGGTGGAAAAGCTGGTCTGGTCCACGCGCTGGGGCGCGGACACGGTAATGGATCTCTCCACCGGCCGCTATATTCACGAAACCCGCGAATGGATCCTGCGTAACAGCCCGGTACCGATTGGCACCGTCCCGATTTATCAGGCGCTGGAGAAGGTCAACGGCATTGCCGAAGACCTCACCTGGGAAGCGTTCCGCGACACGCTGCTGGAGCAGGCCGAGCAGGGCGTGGACTACTTCACCATTCACGCGGGCGTGCTGCTGCGCTACGTGCCGATGACGGCGAAGCGTCTGACCGGTATCGTCTCGCGCGGCGGTTCCATCATGGCGAAGTGGTGCCTGTCCCATCACCAGGAAAACTTCCTCTACGAACACTTCCGCGAGATCTGCGAAATCTGCGCCGCCTATGACGTCTCCCTGTCGCTGGGCGACGGCCTGCGTCCGGGCTCCATCCGCGACGCCAACGACGAAGCGCAGTTTGCCGAGCTGCACACGCTGGGCGAGCTGACTAAAATCGCCTGGGAGTATGACGTGCAGGTAATGATTGAAGGCCCGGGACACGTGCCGATGCAGATGATCCGCCGCAACATGACCGAAGAGCTGGAGCACTGCCATGAGGCCCCGTTCTATACCCTGGGACCGTTGACCACCGATATTGCGCCGGGCTATGACCACTTCACCTCAGGCATTGGCGCGGCGATGATCGGCTGGTTCGGCTGCGCCATGCTCTGCTACGTGACGCCGAAAGAGCACCTCGGCCTGCCAAACAAAGAGGACGTGAAGCAGGGGCTGATTACCTACAAAATTGCCGCCCACGCGGCGGATCTGGCCAAAGGCCACCCGGGGGCGCAAATCCGCGATAACGCCATGTCGAAGGCGCGCTTTGAATTCCGCTGGGAAGACCAGTTCAACCTGGCGCTGGATCCGTTCACCGCCCGCGCCTATCACGACGAGACCCTGCCGCAGGAATCAGGCAAAGTCGCGCACTTCTGCTCTATGTGCGGGCCAAAATTCTGCTCGATGAAAATCAGCCAGGAAGTGCGTGACTACGCCGCAGCGCAAACCATTGAAGTGGGCATGGCGGACATGTCTGAAACCTTCCGCGCCAAAGGCGGCGAAATCTACCTCAAAAAAGAGGAGGCGTAATGTACCAGCCCGATTTCCCACCCGTCCCCTACCGTTTAGGGCTCTATCCGGTGGTGGACAGCGTGGCGTGGATAGAGCGACTGCTGGAGGCAGGCGTTCGCACCCTCCAGCTGCGCATCAAGGATAAGCGCGATGACGAGGTGGAAGCCGATGTGGTTGCCGCCATCGCGCTGGGGCGTCGGTATAACGCCCGCCTGTTTATCAACGATTACTGGCGACTGGCCGTTAAGCACCAGGCGTACGGCGTGCATCTGGGTCAGGAGGACCTGGAAACAACGGATCTGAGCGCTATCCGTGAAGCCGGGCTGCGTCTTGGCGTGTCAACGCACGATGACATGGAGATCGACGTGGCCCTGGCGGCCCGTCCCTCATACATCGCGCTGGGCCACGTCTTCCCGACGCAAACCAAGCAGATGCCCTCCGCACCGCAGGGTCTGACGCAGCTGGCGAGTCACGTTAAACGCCTTGCCGATTACCCCACCGTCGCCATCGGCGGAATCAGCCTTGAACGCGCCCCGGCGGTGCTGGAGACCGGCGTCGGCAGCATCGCCGTCGTCAGCGCCATCACCCAGGCTGCAGACTGGCAGTCCGCCACCGAACAGCTGTTACAGCTGGCAGGAGCTGGCGATGAATGATCGCGACTTTATGCGCTACAGCCGTCAGATCCTGCTGGAGGATATCGCCATCGATGGCCAGCAAAAACTGCTCGCCAGCCGGGTGCTGATTGTCGGTCTGGGCGGATTAGGCGCGCCCGCCGCGCTTTATCTGGCAGGTGCGGGCATCGGTACGCTGGTGCTGGCCGACGACGACGAGGTTCACCTCAGCAATCTGCAGCGACAAATCCTCTTTACCACCGAGGATATCAACCAGCCGAAAGCAAAAATCACCCGGCAGCGGCTGAACCAGCTAAACCCGGATATCGAGCTGATTGCCTTACAGGAGCGTCTTAGCGGTGAAAGCCTGCACCGTGAAGTCGCCCTTGCCGACGTGGTGCTGGACTGTACCGACAACATGGCGACGCGCCAGGCGATTAACGCCGCGTGCGTGGCAAATCATACGCCGCTTATCACCGCCAGCGCGGTGGGGTTCGGCGGGCAGATGATGGTTCTGACGCCACCGTGGACGCAGGGCTGCTATCGCTGTCTGTGGCCGGATGATGCCGAGCCAGCGCGCAACTGCCGGACGGCGGGCATTCTTGGTCCGGTGGTCGGCGTAATGGGCACCATGCAGGCGCTGGAAGCCATCAAGCTGCTTAGCGGCATGGAGACGGAACGCAATACGCTGCGGCTGTTTGATGCCCGCTCAGCCGGCTGGCGCCAGCTGGCGTTACGCCGCGCCAGCCGCTGCCCGGTATGTGGAGGCCGCGATGCGCATTCTGTTTAACGATGAGCCGATGAGATGCGAAGACGGGCTCACCGTTGCGGTACTGCTCGACAAGCTGCGTCAGCTCAAGCCGGGAACGGCGCTGGCGCTCAATCAACAGATCCTGCCGCGCGAGCAGTGGGAACATCAGCAGGTCAATGACGGCGACCAGATCCTGCTGTTTCAGGTTATCGCAGGGGGCTGAGATGTTACGTATTGCCGATAAAGTCTTTGATTCACATCTGTTTACCGGAACCGGAAAATTCGCCTCGCCGCAGCTGATGGTGGATGCCATTCGCGAAAGCGGCAGCCAGCTGGTGACGCTGGCGCTCAAGCGCGTGGATCTGCGTCATCACAGCGATGCCATTCTGGCTCCTTTACTGGAGGCAGGCGTCACGCTGCTGCCCAACACCTCCGGTGCCAAAACGGCCGAAGAGGCGATTTTCGCCGCGCAGCTGGCCCGCGAGGCGCTCGGCACCCGCTGGCTGAAGCTGGAAATTCATCCTGACGCCCGCTGGCTGCTGCCCGACCCTATCGAAACGCTGAAAGCGGCTGAAAAGCTGGTGCTGCAAGGGTTTACCGTCCTGCCTTACTGCGGAGCCGACCCTGTCCTGTGCAAACGGCTGGAAGAGGTCGGCTGCGCCGCCGTCATGCCGCTGGGCGCCCCCATTGGCTCCAACCAGGGGCTGGAAACCCGTGCGATGCTGGAAATCATTATTGAGCAGGCTACCGTGCCGGTGGTGGTTGATGCGGGCATTGGCGTGCCCAGCCATGCCGCACAGGCGCTGGAGATGGGCGCCGACGCGGTGCTGGTGAATACGGCCATCGCGGTTGCCGACGATCCGGTCATGATGGCGCGTGCGTTCCGCATGGCCGTAGAGGCTGGGTTGCTGGCAAGGGAGTCCGGCCCCGGCTCGCGCAGTTTCCAGGCGCAGGCCACCAGCCCGCTGACCGGTTTTCTGGAGGCGATCTCATGAGCACGTTTACCGAGCGCTGGCGGCAGCTTAACTGGGACGACATTGCCCTGCGCATCAACAGCAAGACGGCGGCTGACGTGGAGCGTGCGCTGAATGCCCGCCATCTGACCCGCGAGGATCTGATGGCCCTGCTCTCCCCGGCGGCCAGTGCGTACCTCGAACCGATGGCCCAGCGAGCACAGCGGCTCACCCGCCAGCGTTTTGGCAACACGGTGAGTTTCTACGTGCCGCTCTATCTCTCAAACCTGTGCGCCAATGACTGCACCTATTGCGGCTTCTCCATGAGCAACCGCATCAAACGTAAAACGCTCGATGAAGGTGAGATTGCCCGTGAGTGTGCGGCTATTCGTGAAATGGGCTTTGAACATCTTCTGCTGGTCACGGGCGAACATCAGGGAAAAGTGGGAATGGACTATTTCCGTCAGCACCTTCCCGCCATCCGTCGTCAGTTTGCGTCGTTGCATATGGAAGTACAGCCCCTGGCGCAGGAGGAGTACGCGGAGCTCAAGACCCTCGGGCTGGACGGGGTCATGGTCTACCAGGAAACCTACCACGAGGCGACGTACGCCCGGCACCACCTGAAGGGTAAGAAACAGGATTTCTTTTTCCGGCTGGAAACGCCGGACAGGCTGGGTCGCGCCGGCATCGACAAAATCGGTCTGGGTGCGCTGATCGGGCTCTCCGACAGCTGGCGGGTGGATTGTTACATGGTGGCGGAACATTTGCTGTGGCTTCAGCAGCGCTACTGGCAGAGCCGTTATTCCATCTCCTTCCCGCGTCTGAGGCCCTGCGCGGGCGGAATTGAACCGGCTTCGCTGATGGATGAACGCCAGCTGGTGCAAACCATCTGCGCGTTTCGCCTGCTCGCTCCGGAAGTGGAATTATCGCTCTCAACGCGTGAGTCCCCGGCGTTTCGCGATCGCGTTATCCCGCTTGCGATTAACAACGTCAGCGCGTTTTCCAAAACACAGCCTGGCGGTTACGCCGACGATCATCCGGAGCTCGAGCAGTTTGCGCCGCATGACGGACGACGTCCGGAAGCGGTCGCCGCCGCTCTGACGGCGCAGGGTCTTCAGCCTGTCTGGAAAGACTGGGACAGCTGGCTGGGAAGAGCCTCGCAGTGACGTTGAAACGCACTGCAACATCATAAAAAATTGTCGAGGCGCGACGAAAAGGCAAAACCGGAGGATTGTCAGCGATCGTCCGGTTTTTTATTGTCAAACGGTCAGCAACGGATGCTGACCAGGGCGAAAAGCTTCTTCCTCGTTTCGCCCTGCCTCTGGTTCATTGCACAAACGGCTCCAGCCTGGTGAATAAGTATTTTCTTAATGGTTCTTAAGATAAATCATCCCGTCAGAAATCGTGTGCCGTATAATTCACCGCTAACCGCAGGACAGCGACTATGCTGAGAGGATATCGGCAGACGAACAGTATTCACCATCAGGAACGATGTACAGCTCATGGCACTTCACAGCAAAAAGCTCTCTTTTACCCGGCCAATCATGCTCAGCTTCGCGGGGATCCTCTGCAGTTTTGCGGTGATCGCGATCGCGGTGACGCTATCGCAACGAAAGGATTTTCTTGAGGATTATCATAAGATCAATAGCAATTTCACGCACAACCTGGCGGTGAACTACACCGAATCTATCCTGCGTGAAAACGACTATATCCTGGGCCGTTCCGCGATGTACTTTGCACGTGACGACAGGCTAAACGAGACGCTCAACGTCAATCCGACGCAAGGGCTGCAGATGATGATGCATTTGCAGAACCTGATGCCGACCGTCTCCTCCATCTCGCTGGCGGACACGCAGGGGCATTACCTCCGCGCACCGGAAGTGCTCCCCACGGAGACGAGTAAAACCTTCGATCCCCGGACGCGACCGTGGTTTGTCGCTCAGGCGGAAGCCAGCATCTTCAGCCACTATACCCGTCCTTATATGGATTACTTTACGGGGCATCCCACGGTCACTCTTTATAAGCCAGTGATTTCACCAGAAGGCAGACTGAAGGGAACGCTCGCGTTTCATCTCGATTTGACATCAATGGGCTACACCCTGCGTCAGATGGTGGCGCCCGTTCAGGGGGAATTTTTCGTCGTCGAGCGTGACGGTGCTGTGGTGCTGCATCCGGATACCGGCGCGCTCTTCAAGCAGTACGTGAGCGAAGCGCTGATGGACAAAATGACCAGCGGTGAAGGCCACCTTTACGACAAGAAAAGCAACGCCTGGTATTACTACTACTCGTTTACCAACCCGGACTGGTTTGTCATTTACCGGGTATCGGATGCAACGCTCACCGATATTACCCGCCACGAAACGACGATCGTTGGCTGGGGGTTTGCGCTGGCGGCCATCATCATCATCCTCTTCGGCTTATACCTCCGCCACGCCTCGCGTAGCGTGCTGATGCATATTATCAATGCCATCAAAACCGGCGACGTCAGCGAGGCGCCGCGCCTGGAAGCGATGCTGAGCCACACGATTCAGTCCAATAAAGAGCGTGAAATGGCCTATGTGCGTCAGGCCACTCACGATGCGCTGACGGGCTGTAAAAACCGCCGCGCATTCGATAGCGATATCGCGGAGCTGCTGAATGCCCAGCAGCCTTTCGCGATGGCGCTGGTGGATATTGATAACTTCAAGTCGATTAACGACACGCTGGGCCATCTGACCGGTGATATCGTTCTGCGTAACGTGGCCCGCGAAGGGCTCCAGATCATGCAGCCACATCACGTCTCGCTTTACCGTTATGGTGGAGAAGAGTTCGCGGTCATCTTCCAGGCGGAGCAGATGTCTTCCGCGCTCTCATTACTGGAAGCATGGCGTACCGCTGTTGAAAAACGTGTCTGGCGGGAAGAAAACCTGCGGGTTACGTTCAGCGGCGGTCTTGGGGAGTGGCATTTTGAACCGCTGGAGCACTTTATCGGAAGCGTTGATAACGCCCTCTACAGCGCCAAACAGCAGGGCAAAAACCGCATCAACCGAACGTCCATCAGCTAATCCTCCCTCTTTCACCCTGCCCGCTTCCACGGACCGGGTACCCGACAATGCAAAATTGTAACCGGTTTCATAAAATCGCCGGTTTCTTTGTGATGCCTGACACACAATCGCGGTAAACCGGTTGTTGAAGCGGTCTGCACGGGATAATTATCAATAAACACATGTAGATCGAGGCTGATTATGAAGAACATCGTTTTATGCTGTGCAGCGGGAATGTCAACCAGCATGCTGGTTCAACGTATGAAAGACGCCGCGCAGAAAAAAGGGGTTGAAGTCACGATTAAAGCCGTTCCGGTTGCGGAGTTTAAAGACAACATCGCGACGGCCGACATCGTATTGCTGGGGCCACAGGTTAAATACGAGCAGGCCAAACTCCAGGCACAGGCCGAGCCGCTAGGTAAAAAGGTCGCGGTGATCGACATGATGGATTACGGCATGATGAAAGGTGATGCCGTACTGGAAAAAGCGCTCAAACTTCTGGAATCATAATGGAAGACTTAGAAACCACGATTATGGAACTGCTGGTCAACGCAGGCGCGGCGCGCAGTGCGGCCCTGACGGCGTTACAGATGGCGCGTAAAGGTGAGTTTGACGAAGCTGAAAAAGCGATGGAAGAGTCGCGTGAATATGTGAAGCATGCGCACACGATCCAGACGCAGCTTATCGGTCTTGATGAGGGAACCGGGAAGCTTCCGGTTAACCTGATCACCGTTCACTCTCAGGATCACCTGATGAACGCGATGGTCATTCAGGATCTGGCGGGCGATATGATTGAGCTTTATCGTCGGATCCCGCTGGTGAATTGAAAACATGCAGATGTAAAAAAACCCGCCGAGGCGGGTTTTTTATTAGCGACTCAACGATTACTCGTTGTCGGAACCGCCCAGACCTGCGTTCAGCAGTTCTGCCAGGCTCGCGGATGCATCTTCAGCAGTCACCTGCGGTGCAGCTGGCAGTTCGCCCGCAGCACGACGACGCATACGATCCTGGTGGTACGCATAACCGGTACCGGCCGGGATCAGACGACCCACGATAACGTTCTCTTTCAGACCGCGCAGTTCATCACGCTTACCAGCAACAGCGGCTTCGGTCAGGACACGAGTCGTTTCCTGGAACGATGCTGCAGAGATGAAGGACTCGGTTGCCAGAGACGCTTTGGTGATACCCAGCAGATCGCGCGAGAAGGTCGCACCGATTTTGCCGTTCGCTTCAAGTTCGCGGTTAGCGATCTTGACGCGTGAGTATTCAACCTGCTCGCCTTCCAGGAACTCAGAGCTGCCTGCGTTTTCGATGGTTGCTTTACGCAGCATCTGACGAACGATAACTTCGATGTGCTTATCGTTAATCTTAACGCCCTGCAGACGGTAAACGTCCTGCACTTCGTTGGTGATGTAACGCGTTACCGCGTGTACGCCACGAAGACGCAGAATGTCGTGCGGCGCTTCTGGACCATCGGAAACCACGTCACCACGTTCTACACGTTCACCTTCGAACACGTTGAGCTGACGCCACTTAGGAATCATCTCTTCGTACGGTTCGCTACCATCTACTGGAGTGATAACCAGACGGCGTTTCCCTTTGGTCTCTTTACCGAAGGAGATGATACCGCTGATTTCAGCCAGGATTGCAGGCTCTTTCGGACGACGTGCTTCGAACAGGTCCGCAACGCGTGGCAGACCACCGGTGATGTCCTTGGTACCGCTGGATTCCTGTGGAATACGCGCCAGAGCATCACCCGCACCGATCTGAATGCCATCTTCCAGCTGAACGATCGCTTTACCCGGCAGGAAGTACTGCGCAGGCATGTCGGTACCAGGGATCAGAACGTCGTTACCCTGAGCATCAACGATTTTCAGCGCAGGACGCAGATCTTTACCACCGGTAGTACGTTCAGCAGAATCCAGAACCACCAGAGAAGACAGACCGGTCAGCTCGTCGGTCTGACGAGTAATGGTCTGGCCGTCGATCATGTCAGTAAAGCGGATGAAACCACTTACTTCGGTGATAACCGGCATGGTGTGTGGATCCCAGTTTGCAACGGTTTCACCGCCGGCAACCTGCTCGCCATCACCTTTCGCCATAACCGCACCGTAAGGCACTTTATAGCTCTCTTTGGTACGACCGAATTCGTCGATCAGTTTCAGCTCGGTGTTACGAGAGGTCACAACCAGCTTGCCTGCAGAGTTAACAACAGACTTCGCGTTGCTGAGCTTGATGCTACCTTTGTTTTTCACCTGGATGCTGGATTCAGCAGCCGCACGAGATGCCGCACCACCGATGTGGAACGTACGCATCGTCAGCTGTGTACCCGGCTCACCGATGGACTGTGCCGCGATAACGCCGATTGCTTCACCTTTATTGATGATGTGGCCACGCGCCAGGTCACGACCGTAGCAGTGCGCACATACACCAAAGTCGGTGTCACAGGATACAACGGAACGCACTTTCACTGAGTCAACAGAGTTCGCTTCCAGCAGGTCACACCAGTGCTCGTGCAGCAGCGTGTTACGTGGAACCAGAATGTCTGCAGTACCCGGCTTCAGAATGTCTTCCGCGGTCACACGACCCAGAACGCGATCGCGCAGTGGCTCTTTAACATCACCACCCTCGATAACCGGGGTCATGGTGATACCTTCGAGGGTGCCACAATCGTCTTCGGTCACAACCAGATCCTGCGCAACGTCAACCAGACGACGCGTCAGATAACCGGAGTTCGCTGTTTTCAGTGCGGTATCCGCCAGACCTTTACGAGCACCGTGCGTGGAGATGAAGTACTGGAGTACGTTCAGACCTTCACGGAAGTTCGCGGTGATTGGCGTTTCGATGATGGAGCCATCTGGCTTCGCCATCAGACCACGCATACCTGCCAGCTGACGAATCTGTGCTGCGGAACCACGCGCACCGGAGTCGGCCATCATGTAGATGCTGTTGAAGGAAACCTGCTGCTCTTCTACGCCGTCACGGTTAATCACGGTTTCGGTCTGCAGGTTATCCATCATCGCTTTGGATACACGATCGTTCGCCGCTGCCCAGATATCGATAACTTTGTTATAGCGTTCGCCCGCGGTAACCAGACCAGACTGGAACTGCTCCTGGATCTCAGCAACTTCGGCTTCCGCTTCAGAGATGATCTCGTGTTTCTTCTCTGGGATGACCATGTCATCGATACCAACAGATGCACCTGAACGCGCTGCATAAGCAAAGCCGGTATACATTGTCTGGTCAGCGAAGATAACGGTCGGCTTCAGACCCAGAATGCGGTAACAGGTGTTCAGCATTTTGGAGATCGCTTTCTTGCCCAGCGCCTGGTTGACGATGGAGAAAGGCAGACCTTTCGGTACGATCATCCACAGAATCGCACGGCCAACGGTCGTGTCTTTCAGGCTGGTTTTCGCAACGAATTCGCCGTTTTCATCTTTTTCGTATTCGGTGATACGCACTTTAACGCGCGCATGCAGAGAGGCCAGGCCAGCGCGGTAAATACGCTCAGCTTCTTTCGGGCCAGTCAGCACCATGCCTTCGCCTTTGGCGTTAACACAGTCACGGGTCATGTAGTACAGACCCAATACAACGTCCTGAGAAGGAACGATGATTGGCTCACCGTTCGCTGGAGACAGGATGTTGTTGGTAGACATCATCAGCGCACGCGCTTCGAGCTGGGCTTCCAGCGTCAGCGGTACGTGAACAGCCATCTGGTCACCATCGAAGTCGGCGTTATATGCCGCACAAACCAGCGGGTGTAGCTGGATAGCTTTACCTTCGATCAGGACTGGCTCAAATGCCTGGATACCCAAACGGTGCAGGGTTGGTGCACGGTTCAGCAGTACCGGGTGTTCGCGGATCACTTCGTCCAGGATATCCCAAACGACAGCTTCTTCACGCTCAACCATTTTCTTCGCGGCTTTGATGGTGGTGGCCAGGCCACGCAGTTCCAGCTTGCCGTAGATGAATGGTTTGAACAGCTCCAGTGCCATTTTCTTCGGCAGACCGCACTGATGCAGACGCAGGTATGGACCTACGGTGATTACAGAACGACCGGAGTAGTCAACACGCTTACCGAGCAGGTTCTGACGGAAACGACCCTGTTTACCTTTGATCATGTCGGCCAAAGATTTCAGAGGACGTTTGTTAGAACCGGTGATCGCACGACCGCGACGACCGTTATCCAGCAGGGCATCTACCGCTTCCTGCAGCATACGTTTTTCGTTGCGTACGATGATGTCCGGCGCAGCCAGATCCAGCAGACGTTTCAGACGGTTGTTACGGTTGATAACGCGACGATACAGATCGTTCAGATCGGACGTTGCGAAACGACCACCATCCAGCGGAACCAGTGGACGCAGATCTGGCGGCAGAACCGGCAGAACGGTCAGGATCATCCACTCTGGTTTGTTACCAGACTGAACGAACGCTTCCAGCAGTTTGATACGCTTGGTCAGCTTTTTACGTTTGGTTTCGGAGTTGGTTTCGTTCAGCTCTTCACGCAGCTGCTCGCACTCTTGCTCCAGATCCATGCTCTTCAGCAGGGCCTGAATAGCTTCCGCACCCATCTTCGCGTCGAATTCGTCACCGAACTCTTCCAGCGCGTCCAGATACTGCTCTTCAGTCAGGATCTGATGACGTTCCAGGTTCGTCATCCCGCCTTCGATTACCACATAAGATTCGAAGTACAGAACGCGTTCGATATCACGCAGCGGCATATCCAGCAGCAGACCGATACGGGACGGCAGAGATTTCAGGAACCAGATGTGAGCGGTCGGAGACGCCAGCTCGATGTGGCCCATGCGCTCACGACGCACTTTGGTCTGGGTCACTTCAACGCCGCACTTCTCACAGATCACACCACGGTGTTTCAGGCGCTTGTACTTACCGCACAGGCACTCGTAATCTTTTACTGGCCCGAAAATACGCGCACAGAAAAGGCCGTCACGCTCAGGTTTGAACGTACGGTAGTTAATGGTTTCCGGCTTTTTAACTTCACCGAAAGACCATGAACGGATCATGTCTGGCGAAGCCAGAGCAATTTTGATCGCATCAAACTCTTCGGTTTTAGTCTGCGCTTTCAGAAACTTTAATAAATCTTTCACGGATTTGCTCCCGTCGGAGTTAGCACAATCCGGTGCCGGGGGTTAACCCGGCACCAGTGACCTGTTTGAGCGAGAATTACTCGTCTTCCAGTTCGATGTTGATACCCAGCGAACGAATCTCTTTCAACAGTACGTTGAAGGATTCTGGCATGCCCGGTTCCATCTGATGGTTGCCGTCCACGATGTTTTTATACATCTTGGTACGACCGTTCACGTCATCAGACTTAACGGTGAGCATTTCCTGCAGGGTGTATGCCGCGCCGTATGCTTCCAGCGCCCACACTTCCATCTCCCCGAAGCGCTGACCACCGAACTGTGCCTTACCACCCAGCGGCTGCTGAGTAACCAGGCTGTAAGAACCGGTAGAACGAGCGTGCATCTTGTCGTCGACCAGGTGGTTCAGTTTCAGCATGTACATGTAACCTACGGTTACCGGACGCTCGAACTGTTCACCGGTACGGCCGTCAAACAGCGTAATCTGACCAGACGTTGGCAGACCACCCAGTTGCAGCAGCTCTTTAATTTCAGCTTCTTTCGCACCATCGAAGACCGGCGTTGCGATTGGCATACCTTTTTTCAGGTTCTCAGCCAGGCGCAGCACTTCTTCATCGCTGAAGGTATTCAGGTCGACTTTCTGACGCACGTCGGTACCCAGATCGTAGGCACGCTGGATGAATTCGCGCAGTTTCGCGACTTCTTCCTGCTGCTTCAGCATGGCGTTAATCTTGTCGCCGATACCTTTCGCAGCCATACCCAGGTGGGTTTCCAGGATCTGACCGATGTTCATACGAGACGGTACGCCCAGCGGGTTCAGTACGATATCTACCGGCGTACCGTTAGCATCGTGCGGCATATCTTCGATCGGGTTGATCTTAGAGATAACACCCTTGTTACCGTGACGACCTGCCATCTTATCACCAGGCTGGATCTGACGTTTAACAGCCAGATACACCTTAACAATCTTCAGCACGCCTGGTGCCAGATCGTCGCCCTGAGTGATTTTGCGGCGTTTCGCTTCGAGTTTTTTCTCGAACTCGTGTTTCAGTTCGTCATACTGCTCAGCCAGCTGTTCCAGCTGATTTTGTTTCTCTTCGTCGGTCAGGCCCAGTTCCAGCCAGCGATCGCGTGGCAGTTTGTCGAGCTTCTCAGCTTCAACGCCACCGGCAACCAGCACCGCATAGATACGGCTGAACAGACCCGCTTCGAGGATCTGCAGTTCTTCAGACAGGTCTTTCTTAGCCTGTTTGAGCTGCATCTCTTCGATTTCCAGCGCACGCTTATCTTTCTCCACGCCGTCACGGGTGAAGACCTGAACGTCGATAACCGTACCGGAAACACCGTTTGGTACGCGCAGAGAAGAGTCTTTAACGTCAGACGCTTTCTCACCGAAGATTGCACGCAGCAGTTTCTCTTCTGGCGTCAGCTGGGTTTCACCTTTAGGCGTAACCTTACCAACCAGAATGTCGCCGCCGGTCACTTCCGCACCGATGTAAACGATACCGGATTCATCCAGTTTGGAGAGCGCAGCTTCACCCACGTTAGGGATGTCAGCAGTGATCTCTTCTGGCCCCAGCTTGGTGTCACGGGACACACATGCCAGTTCCTGAATGTGGATGGTGGTGAAACGATCTTCCTGAACCACACGCTCGGAGACGAGGATGGAGTCTTCGAAGTTGTAACCGTTCCACGGCATGAACGCTACGCGCATGTTCTGACCGAGCGCCAGTTCACCGAGGTCGGTGGACGGGCCGTCTGCCAGCACGTCGCCGCGCTCAACTGGCTCACCCAGAGATACGCAAGGCATCTGGTTGATACAGGTGTTCTGGTTAGAACGGGTATATTTGGTCAGGTTATAAATGTCGATACCTGCTTCGCCCGGATACATCTCGTCTTCGTTAACTTTGATAACGATACGGGATGCGTCGACGTACTGAACGGTACCGCCACGCTTAGCAACTGCAGTAACACCGGAGTCAACGGCAACAGCACGTTCCATACCGGTACCAACCAGCGGCTTATCAGCGCGCAGAGTTGGAACGGCCTGACGTTGCATGTTCGCACCCATCAATGCACGGTTGGCGTCATCGTGTTCCAGGAACGGGATCAGGGACGCACCGACGGATACCACCTGCTGGGTGGAAACGTCCATGTAGTCAACCTGGTCGCGGCTGAACAAGCTGGATTCGCCTTTGCTACGGCAGGTAACCAGATCTTCTACAAAGTGGCCTTCGTCATCCAGGTTGGAGTTCGCCTGAGCGATAACGTAGTTGCCTTCTTCGATAGCAGACAGGTAATGAATTTCGTCGGTTACAACACCGTCGGTCACTTTACGATACGGGGTCTCAAGGAAACCGTATTCGTTCGTCTGTGCGTACACGGACAGGGAGTTGATCAGACCGATGTTTGGACCTTCAGGCGTTTCGATTGGACATACGCGACCGTAGTGCGTCGGGTGTACGTCTCGAACTTCAAAGCCTGCGCGCTCACGGGTCAGACCGCCTGGGCCGAGTGCAGAGATACGACGTTTGTGCGTAATCTCAGACAGCGGGTTGTTCTGGTCCATGAACTGAGACAGCTGGCTTGAACCGAAGAACTCTTTCACTGCTGCAGAAATCGGCTTGGCGTTGATCATATCCTGAGGCATCAGGGTATCCAGATCGCCCAGAGACAGACGCTCTTTCACCGCACGCTCTACACGTACCAGGCCAACGCGGAATTGGTTTTCCGCCATTTCGCCTACGGAACGGATACGACGGTTGCCGAGGTGGTCGATATCGTCCACTTCGCCTTTACCGTTACGGATATCGATGAGCTTCTTCATCACTTCGATGATGTCGTCTTTGCTCAGGATACCGGAACCTTCGATTTCGTCGCGCAGCAGAGAACGGTTGAACTTCATACGACCAACCGCGGACAGATCGTAGCGGTCTTCGGAGAAGAACAGATTCTCGAACAGGCTTTCCGCCGCTTCGCGAGTTGGTGGCTCACCAGGACGCATCATGCGGTAGATTTCTACCAGCGCGCTCAGACGATCGGTGGTTGGGTCGACGCGAATAGTCTCAGAGATATACGCACCGTGATCCAGATCGTTGGTGAACAGCGTTTCGATACGTTTGTGGCCAGACTGGCTCAGCTTAGCCAGCAGATCCAGGCTCAGCTCCATGTTCGCCGGGCAGATCAGCTCACCCGTTGACTCGTCAACGTAATCTTTCGCGGCTACTTTTCCTGCAATGTACTCAACCGGAACTTCGATGAGTTTGATATCATCTTTTTCCAGCTGGCGGATGTGGCGCGCGGTGATACGGCGACCTTTTTCCACATACACTTTGCCGTCGGCTTCGATGTCGAACGACGCGGTCTCACCACGCAGACGTTCCGGCACCAGCTCCATCTGCAGCTTGTTGTCGCGGATTTCAAAGATCACTTTCTCAAAGAACAGGTCCAGGATCTGCTCAGTGGTATAGTTCAGTGCACGCAGAATGATGGTTGCAGGCAGTTTACGACGACGGTCGATACGGACAAACAGGTTGTCTTTTGGATCGAACTCGAAGTCCAGCCATGAACCACGGTAAGGAATGATGCGTGCGTTATACAGTACTTTACCGGAAGAGTGTGTTTTACCTTTATCGCTGTCGAAGAAGACGCCCGGGCTACGATGCAGCTGGGAAACGATAACACGCTCAGTACCGTTGATAACGAAAGTACCGTTGTCAGTCATGAGTGGAATTTCACCCATGTAGACTTCTTGTTCTTTAATGTCTTTTACGGTGCCTTCCGGCGCTTCGCGCTCGTAGATCACCAGACGCAGTTTTACGCGCAGCGGTGCGGAATAGGTCACGCCACGGATCTGACATTCCTGAACGTCAAACACCGGTTCGCCAAGGCGGTAGCTGACGTACTGCAGCTCGGAGTTACCGCTGTAGCTCTGAATCGGGAACACGGAGCGGAAGGCTGCTTCCAGACCGTACTGCCCTTCAGGATCTTGCTCGATAAACTTCTGGAACGAGTCAAGCTGGATAGAAAGGAGATATGGAATGTCCAGAACTTGTGGACGTTTACCAAAATCCTTACGAATACGTTTTTTCTCGGTATAGGAGTAAACCATAGGGTTCCTCAGCTCGCTGACAAGTCGACCCATCTGTCCGACGAAGGGACAGTTTGTGCAACACCATTTTGTGGACCGGAAAATTGAATACTTTCCGCAATACCTGTTGCTATCACGCTTAAATCATTTCGTCGCGATTTACACAGAGCGAGCACCCTGTCGCAATATATTAAGTCGTCGATAGAAACATGCATTGTCAGGACAATCAGCAGTCAAACAGTGTGAAATGCTACTGATGCCTTACAGCGCAAAAAGGCTGGTGACTAAAAAGTCACCAGCCATCAGCCTAATTACTTAGGCTGCAACCAGAAAAGTTGGCTTATTTAACTTCAACTTCAGCGCCAGCTTCTTCCAGAGATTTTTTCAGTGCTTCTGCGTCGTCTTTGCTCACGCCTTCTTTCAGCGCAGCTGGAGCAGATTCTACCAGGTCTTTAGCTTCTTTCAGACCCAGGCCAGTTGCGCCACGTACTGCTTTGATAACAGCAACTTTGTTAGCGCCAGCAGCTTTCAGAATTACGTCGAATTCAGTTTTTTCTTCAGCAGCTTCAGCCGGGCCCGCAGCTACAGCTACAGCAGCAGCAGCAGAAACACCGAATTTTTCTTCCATTGCAGAAACCAGCTCTACAACGTCCATTACGGACATAGCTGCTACTGCTTCAATGATTTGATCTTTAGTGATAGACATTTAAATTGTTCCTGAAAATCAGAATAAGTTTATACGTAAGCAAATGCTTTATAAAGATAACTGCGATTAAGCAGCTTCTTTCGCATCGCGAACAGCAGCCAGAGTGCGAACCAGTTTGCCAGCCGAAGCTTCTTTCATGGTTGCCATCAGGCGTGCAATTGCTTCTTCGTAGGTCGGCAGGGTTGCCAGGCGATCGATGTTCGATGCCGTGATCAACTCACCTTCAAAGGCTGCAGCTTTGACCTCAAATTTTGCATTCGCTTTCGCGAACTCTTTGAACAGACGAGCAGCAGCGCCCGGGTGTTCCATAGAGTATGCAATCAGGGTCGGACCAACAAACGTGTCTTTCAGGCACTCAAACTGAGTACCTTCAACTACGCGACGCAGCAGGGTGTTACGAACAACACGCATGTATACGCCAGCTTCACGACCTGCTTTACGCAGTTCAGTCATTTTGTCTACAGTAACGCCACGGGAATCCGCAACTACTGCAGACAGCGCGCCTTTGGCTACTTCGCTGACTTCAGCAACAATCGCTTGTTTGTCTTGAAGATTTAAAGCCATTAGCTTTGCTCCTGGATGTTTGCCGGAACTCATGTTCCGGAACTCACTTCACTCTTCCCAACGGAAAGAGCGTCTTAATACGGTGAGCAGAAACAAGCCAGAGTATCCAAAAATAATCTTAGCGTTCTGTCACCGTCTACGCAGGGGATTAAGTCTCTTGCGAAACACCTGCGGTCTTCGACGGAGGCCTGGATTAGGCCAGGCTCCAACGAACAAATCTTTTAGCCGCTAACTTTCGTTAGCAAACGTGGGGGTAAGATTGTAGACAAAATCACCGCCCACGTAAAGGCATTAGTTTGCAGCAGCGCTCAGGCCAGCCTGGTCAACTGCAACACCTGCACCCATGGTGGTGGAGATGCTAACTTTCTTGATGTACACGCCTTTCGCCTGAGTTGGTTTTGCTTTTTTCAGCGCAACCAGCAGAGCTTCCAGGTTTTCTTTCAGTTTGTCAGCGTCAAAGTCCACTTTACCGATGGTGGTGTGGATGATGCCGTTTTTGTCGTTACGATAACGAACCTGACCTGCTTTAGCGTTCTTAACCGCTTCAGCAACGTTAGGAGTTACAGTACCAACTTTCGGGTTTGGCATCAGGCCGCGTGGACCCAGAACCTGGCCCAGCTGGCCAACAACGCGCATTGCATCTGGAGAAGCAATAACAACGTCAAAGTTCATTTCGCCTTTCTTGATCTGATCAGCCAGATCTTCCATACCTACCAGTTCAGCGCCAGCAGCTTTAGCAGCTTCAGCGTTTGCACCCTGAGCAAATACAGCTACACGTACGGAACGGCCAGTACCGTGTGGCAGTACAGTTGCGCCACGAACGTTCTGATCGGATTTACGCGCGTCGATGCCGAGGTTAACGGCAACGTCAACGCTTTCAACGAACTTAGCAGTTGCCAGTTCTTTCAGCAGAGCGATAGCTTCGTTGATGTCGTACTGTTTGGTCGCATCAACTTTGTCACGGATCACGGACATGCGCTTGGTCAGTTTAGCCATTTCTTAGTCCTCCACTACCAGGCCCATGGAACGTGCAGTACCTTCGATTGAGCGAGTCATCGCTTCAATGTCGGCACCAGTCATGTCGGCAGCTTTGGTCTGCGCGATTTCCTGCAGCTGAGCGCGGGAAATTTTACCCACTTTGTCTTTGTTCGGTTTACCGGAACCAGACTTGATACCAGCCGCTTTCTTCAGCAGAACTGCTGCTGGAGGGGTTTTGGTAACGAAAGTGAAAGAACGGTCAGCGTAAACAGTGATTACGACTGGGATTGGCAGACCTTTTTCCAGGGATTCGGTTTTGGCGTTGAACGCTTTACAGAATTCCATGATGTTCACACCCTGCTGACCCAGAGCTGGACCAACTGGTGGACTTGGGTTCGCCATACCAGCTGCAACCTGCAGCTTGACGTAGGCTTGTACTTTCTTAGCCATTCTAAAATCCTCTGATTGGGTGATAGCGCCTCAGTGAGGCTCCCCGTGAATAAAATTCGTTTTACGGGCCGGGGCCCATAAAAACAAAAGGCGCGAAATTGTATTCCAATCTCGCGCCCTGTGCAACGATTAAATCGCCGCTTTTTTGATCGCTGCTTAGGCTTTTTCGACCTGCGCAAAGTCCAGCTCTACCGGGGTCGCACGACCGAAGATAGAAACAGAAACTTTCAGGCGGGACTTCTCATAGTCCACTTCTTCAACGACGCCATTAAAGTCAGCAAACGGACCGTCGCTAACACGGACCATTTCACCCGGTTCAAACAGCGTTTTAGGACGCGGCTTATCACCCACCTGCTGCAGGCGGTTCATAATCGCATCAACTTCTTTGTCGCTGATTGGCGCCGGACGGTCAGACGTGCCGCCGATAAAGCCCATCACGCGCGGTACGCTGCGCACCAGGTGCCAGCTCGCGTCGTTCATCACCATCTGAACCAGCACGTAACCCGGGAAGAATTTACGCTCGCTTTTGCGACGTTGGCCGCCACGGATCTCAACCACTTCTTCGGTCGGAACCATAACTTCGCCAAATAACTCTTCCATGTTGTGTAATTTGATATGCTCACGCAGCGACGTTGCTACGCGGCCTTCAAAACCGGAAAACGCCTGAACGACGTACCAACGCTTTTTAGGGGCTTCAGACATCTTAGAACCTCAGGCCAGTAATAAAGGAAACCAGGCGAACCAGAATACCATCCAGTCCCCACAGGATCAGTGACATTACAGCGGTAACCGCCGCTACGATCAGCGTGGTGTGCAATGTTTCCTGGCGAGTCGGCCAAATGACCTTACGGACTTCGGTACGCGCTTCACGTGCAAAAGCAACGGTTGCTTTACCTTTAGTCGTCAACAGCGCGACACCGCCCGCTGCAGCAATCAGAATCACCACTGCCAGCGCGCGGAGCGGCAGCATCATGTCACGATAAAGATAGTTGCCAACGATTGCCACAATCAGCAGCACGGCAACAGCGACCCACTTCATCGCTTCCAGGCCGCGCCCGCTCCCTTGAGCTTCGGTATTCGCACTCATAAACCAACCTGTCAGAAGAATTCTACAAATAATTTCACCCCGCGATTGCGAGGCGAGCCAAATCGAAATAATCCCTTTAGGGATTATACGCTCTCTGCAGAGCCTGTCTCAGCAATGATTATGACAAAAATAATCACTGATGAGCCAGGTTCTGATGTGAAAGCGTGCAAAAAGGGCATCAAATGATGCCCTTTTCATGCGCATTGCGTCAAATGTTATCAGCGATTAGCCGAGAACTTTAGCAACCACGCCCGCGCCAACGGTACGGCCACCTTCACGGATTGCGAAACGCAGACCGTCGTCCATCGCGATTGGGTGGATCAGAGTCACAACCATCTTGATGTTGTCGCCTGGCATTACCATCTCAACGCCTTCTGGCAGTTCGATGGTACCGGTCACGTCAGTTGTACGGAAGTAGAACTGTGGACGGTAGCCTTTGAAGAACGGAGTATGACGGCCGCCTTCGTCTTTGGACAGGATGTACACTTCAGATTCGAACTTGGTGTGTGGCTTGATTGAGCCTGGCTTCGCCAGAACCTGACCACGTTCGATTTCTTCACGTTTGATACCACGCAGCAGAACACCAACGTTCTCACCAGCACGGCCTTCGTCCAGCAGTTTGCGGAACATTTCAACGCCAGTACAGGTAGACTTCGCAGTCTCTTTGATACCAACGATTTCAACTTCTTCGCCAACTTTGATGATACCGCGCTCTACACGACCGGTAACAACAGTACCACGACCGGAGATGGAGAATACGTCTTCGATTGGCAGCAGGAATGGCTTGTCAATCGCACGCTCTGGTTCTGGGATGTAAGAATCCAGGAAGCCAGCCAGTTCGATGATTTTCGCTTCCCACTCAGCTTCGCCTTCCAGCGCTTTCAGAGCAGAACCACGAACGATTGGGGTATCGTCGCCTGGGAAATCGTACTGAGACAGCAGTTCACGAACTTCCATCTCT
>NZ_FOQN01000004.1:0-454618 GCF_900113755.1 Enterobacter sp. NFIX59
CTCTCTTCGTCAGCTCAGCCAAAATAATTTCTCTGGCACCATCCAAACCTTGGACATTTCGCTTATCGTAAACCAACTCAACGAACATAACAGTCTCCTAAATTTCTATGAGAGGAGGTTGTATTTTTACTGTAAATATATACAGTGTCAAGGTGAGTGAAACGATTTCCAGGATGTGCTTTTTTCGTCTGTCTGAACATAAATTGCAGGTAGTTATTCCCCAGTTATTCCCCAATGTTTCCCCACAAGAAATTTGCCAATAAAAAACCAGCCATAAGAGGCTGGTTTTCAATGTGTTTTTGGTCGGCACGAGAGGATTTGAACCTCCGACCCCCGACACCCCATGACGGTGCGCTACCAGGCTGCGCTACGTGCCGACGCATGAAAAGAATACTACTCGATTCCGTTTTGAATGCAAGGGAATCCGTCGCTAACTGGTTTATTATTAATCAGTTAGCGATGAAGCGCTTCTCATCCGTCAGAACCTGCAGCAGCAGGCTCAGCTGCGGCTTCTGGTCTTTCAGTCGTTCACCCTGCAGGTTATACGTCTGATAATTCCCGTTGTTGTTCAGCACCAGCGTCAGCTTCGGCGTAGTCACCACCAGCGTATTATTACCCGCAGCCGTGACCCAGTTATGGCGGCGCGCGGCGCTGAAGAGATCCTGGCCCTGCGAATACTCGTTTGCTGGCGTGCTGACGTGCAGCAGGCGTTGCATCAGGGTGGTCATCACATCTTTATGCTCGGTAAGCATATTGATGCGCTGCGCCGGGGTGCCCGGCCAGTGGATCACCAGCGGAACCTGCAGGTTCGGGCGTGACCAGCTCATACTCTTCGTCTCGTCACCTAACGGGACGCCATGGCCTGCGGTCACGATCACCACAGTGTTATCAAGCTTGCCGGACTCACGTAGCGCGTCAAGCACGCGACCAATCTGCGCATCAACATCACCCGCCGCGCGGCCGTAGCGGCGCGCAAAATCACTCTTATTGCTGTTTGCAAGCGTTGTGCCGTTAAAGGCAACCCATGAGAACCAGCGGTTATCTTCCTGGGCGTAGCGCTGCAGCCAGTTTATCCATTGGCTGGCGGTCTGCGCATCAGACTGATTTTGTGCCGTCGGCAGTGAGAAATCAGACAGCAGCGCCTGGCGGTAGAGCGGGCTGTTAAAGCCATCGGATGAGAACAACCCTAACTGATAGCCCTGCTGATTCAGCCCGGTGATCAGCGCCGCAGGTGTGCGGGTAGACAGTACGCCGTCCATATAGCCGGCTGAAATGCCATAGAAGAGGCCAAAGATGCCCGCGTCGGTTGTGTTACCGGAGCTCATATGTTGAGTAAACGAGACGTTTTGACTCGCGAAATTGGCCAGCGCAGGCATCTGCTTCTCGTAACGGGAATAGTTCAGTCCATCGACGGTGATCAGCAGGACGTTTTGGCCTCGTCCCATATCGCGGTAGTTCAGGTCGCTCAGAGGATACTGCACGCTGACGGCTTCCGGGTTACCCTGCTCGATAAGACGGCGCTGATATTCCTGCGCATCAAGCAGGCCGTGTTTTTCGAGGAAGCGACGGGCCGTCATCGGATATGAGAGCGGCAGGTTCGCGCGCTGCATGGTAATAGGACGATAGAAGTTCGCATCCGCCCAGATATACATGATGTGCGAACTGATAAAGGAGACGAAGAAGAGCGCGGCGACGGGCTTCGCGTAGTGGCGTCGCCGGGTCAGGCTACGCAGTTTTTGCCAGCTCCAGGTGGCAAACAGCATCTCAATCAACAGGATCACCGGGACGCTGATAAACATCAGCTGCCAGTCACGGGCCGTTTCGTTCTGGTCGGGGTTAATCACCAGTTCCCAGACGATGGGGTTGAGATGCAGGTGGAAGCGGGTGAACACTTCACTGTCGATAAGCAGCAGCGTCATCCCCACCGTCGCAAGGATGGCGGACAAGAATCGCATCAGACGCTGCGACATGACGATAAACGTCAAGGGGAACAGGATCAGCAGATAGGTGGCGAAAACCAAAAAGCTAAAGTGACCGACAACGCTTATCCAGGAGTAGATACGCCCGGTGAGCGTTGTTGGCCAGTCTGCGACAAACAGATAACGACAGCCAATGACCGTCGCCAGCAGAATGTTGAACAGGGCAAACCAGTGCCCCCAGCTGACCATCTGGGAGACTTTTTCACGGTAGCGCTGACGATTCGTCACCATAAACTGTTGTTCGTATCCCTTAATGGGCCGGGTCGTTGCTGACGGACGACTGTAAAGCCTGGGCGAACGATTTTGCGATCGCCTGACGCTGAGCCGGAGCAACGCTGGTGTTAATCAGGTTGGTGACCATATTTCCCAAAACCATCAGGGAGAGATCGGTCGGCGTTTTATGTTTTTCCAGTACGTTGACCAGCTCACTGAGCAGTTGTTCAACGTGTTCATCACTGTAGCGGGAATGTTGTGGCATAAATCAAAATCAGTTTGTTGATGAAAGGGCAACATATTACCGTAGCAACAGCTTTTTTTCCCCTTTTTTATCTGTTGTTGCACACATGTCCTGGTGGTGGTTGAATACCGCCCGGTCTAAAAGGAGAGTTTATCATGAGTCTGGAAATCAACCAGATTGCCTTGCACCAGCTTATCAAGCGTGATGAGCAAACCCTTGAAGTGGTGCTGCGCGATTCGTTACTGGAACCCACGGCGACCGTTGTGGAGATGATGGCAGAGCTGCATCGCGTCTACAGCGCCAAAAATAAAGCCTATGGCCTGTTCAGCGAAGAGAGTGAGCTGGCCGATAGCCTGCGCCTGCAGCGTCAGGGTGAAGAGGATTTTCTGGCGTTTAGCCGTGCGGCAACCGGGCGTCTGCGCGACGAGCTGGCGAAATATCCGTTCGCCGATGGTGGGATCGTGCTGTTCTGCCACTACCGCTACCTGGCGGTCGAGTATTTGCTGGTTACCGTACTGAATAACTTAAGCAGCATGCGCGTGAATGAGCAGCTGGACATCAGCTCGACGCATTATCTGGATATCAACCATGCGGATATCGTGGCGCGTATTGATTTGACCGAGTGGGAAACCAACCCGGAATCGACCCGCTACCTGACATTCCTGAAGGGGCGCGTGGGCCGCAAAGTGGCGGATTTCTTTATGGACTTCCTCGGTGCCAGTGAAGGGCTTAACGCCAAAGCGCAGAACAAAGGGCTGCTCCAGGCGGTTGACGATTTCACAGCAGAAGCGCAGCTCGATAAATCCGAGCGCCAGACGGTGCGCCAGCAGGTTTACAGCTACTGCAACGAACAGCTGCAGGCAGGGGAAGAGATTGAGCTGGAGTCGCTGTCAAAAGAGCTGGCAGGCGTCAGCGAAGTCAGCTTCCAGGAATTTACCGCAGAAAAGGGCTATGAGCTTGAAGAGAGCTTCCCGGCGGATCGCAGCACGCTGCGCCAGTTAACCAAGTTTGCCGGCAGCGGCGGCGGGTTAACCATCAACTTTGATGCGATGCTGCTGGGGGAACGTATCTTCTGGGATCCGGCCACCGATACGCTGACCATTAAGGGTACGCCGCCGAATCTGCGCGATCAGCTTCAGCGCCGCACCTCGGGCGGTAAATAGCAGGCACAAAAAACCCCGCAGAAGCGGGGTTTTTTTCGACAGGTTTGCGATTACGCGCGAACGAAGTCGATGTGAGTCAGTTTTGGCTTGAACGCGTGACGCTGAACAGCCTGAACTTTCACTTTTTCTTCTTTACCGCCAACAACGATGGTCAGAACTTCGCTGTAGAATTCAGCTTTGGTCTGCAGGTTCCACAGTTTGTCGTGATCCAGTTCGATTGCAACTGGAGCAGCTTCGCCACCGTAAACGATAGCCGGGAACTTGTTAGCGGTACGCAGGCGGCGGCTCGCACCCTTACCCTGCACGTTACGTACTTCTGCTTCGATAGTAAACATTGATTTCTCTCTGTATTTAAAACCCTACTACAGGCGACCCAGCAGCAGGTGAGTGTTCTGCCTCACGGATGTGAAGCGGGCGGCATTTTATACTCAAATGCCCCTCACATCAATGAAAAGTCCCGCTAACCGCGCAATTCATTGGCGCGACGGAAGCGACCTTCGTAGTCAAAGAGTTTCTCGCGCACCTGCCAGAACTGGCCTTTCTTACGGGCGACCACAAAATCCGGATGGCGCAACAGCACCTGCTGGCGCACGATATCGGCCACGGTGATCCAGCGCAGGGGCACGCCCGGGGTGCGGGTGTGCGGGCGGATAAACAGCTGTTCGAAGGCCGTTCGCTGAGCAGGCGTCTGGACCCGGAAGCGCTCGCTGACGTCCGCCCCGTCTTCGTCGTAATAGGTGATTTTCAACCATTCGCCTTTTTCATCGGCGCCGGGCTGCAATGCCATGCCGGAACAGCGCAGTACCAGCGCATCTTTCAGCTTTAATGCTGCTTTCAGCATGTCGTCCGGGTCAACCAGCACCGTGTCACATTCCCGACAGCGGCGAGCGGCAATGTCGTTTTCGGCGTTGCACTGCGGGCAGTTTTTAAAGCGGAAACGAAAATCGCACTGCTCGCGATGCCCGTCATCATCTTCAAACCAGCCCTGACAGCGGCGGCCAAAATGTTCGATCAGCGTGCCGTCGGCGGTGGTTTTGCCCCAGAAAGTGTTGGCAAACCCACAGGCAGGGCAAAAGACCTGCACGGGCACGTTGTCGCTTTTCCCTTTTGGCGCGCCGACTTCAGGCGTATAGAGATCGTGCGGGTTACCTGCATAATCCAGAATCAGGCAGTCGGTTTTCCCGGGGGCCAGGCGCAGGCCGCGGCCAACAATTTGCTGATACAGACTCACCGATTCGGTCGGGCGCAAAATGGCGATCAGGTCGACGTGCGGTGCGTCAAAGCCGGTGGTCAATACCGACACGTTAACCAGATAGCGGAACCGCTGGGCTTTAAACGCGTCGATCAGGCTGTCGCGCTCCGGGCCGGGCGTCTCGCCGGTGATGAGCGCCGCGTCGCCGGAAGGCAGTAACCCGGTGATTTCCCGCGCGTGCTCAACGGTGGCGGCAAAGATCATCACCCCTTTGCGCGTCTGCGCAAACTCCTCTATCTGGCTGATGATGTGCGGCGTAATGCGCTTTTGCTTTTTCAGCTCCTGGTTAATATCCGCTTCGCTGAATAACCCGTTGCTTTGCGCCTGCAGGCGGCTGAAGTCGTACTGCACCACCGGCATATCCAGCCGTTCAGGCGGCGTCAGGTAGCCATGTTTAATCATGTAGCGCAGCGGAAGCTCGTAAATGCAGTCGCTAAACAGGGCCTTGTCATCGCCGCGCACCATGCCGTGATAATGGTAGCGATAGATCCAGCCTTTCCCCAGGCGAAACGGGGTCGCCGTCAGGCCCAGCAGGCGCAGGTGAGGGTTCACCGCTTTCAGGTGTGACAGGATTTGCTGATACTGGCTGTCGTCGTCATCGCTGATGCGGTGACATTCGTCGACAATCAGCAGCGAAAATTCGCTGCGAAACAGATCCAGATTGCGGGCCACCGACTGCACGCTGCCAAACACCACTTTGCCGTGGCTCTCTTTACGCTTTAGCCCGGCGGCGAAAATGTCGGCTTCCAGCCCAAGTGCACAATACTTGGCATGGTTTTGCGCGACGAGCTCTTTAACGTGCGCCAGTACCAGCACGCGACCGCGGGCCAGACGCGCCAGCTCGGCAATGACCAGGCTTTTGCCTGCGCCGGTCGGGAGCACAATCGCCGCCGGCTCGCGATGTTTACGGAACCAGGCGAGGGTGGCGTCAACGGCTTCCTGCTGATAGGGACGAAGTGTAAAAGTCATGGGGTCTCGGTTTCGTTATTCCGCACATAGTATGCCACGAAACTTTTTCCCTTGAGTGGCGCAACCAGACCATTATACTGAACCGTTCCAGACTGCTTCTTTTTTCGGACCTGTTGTCCGACTTCCTGCACCATTAAGGCTAAAAAGATTTCATGCGACTTGATAAGTTTATCGCTCAGCAACTCGGCGTAAGCCGCGCTATTGCCGGGCGCGAAATTCGCGCCAGCCGCGTTACCGTGGATGGCGACATTGTGAGAGACAGCGCGTTCAAACTGCAACCTGACCATCAGGTGGAGTATGACGGCAATCCGCTGACCCAGCAGCACGGTCCGCGCTACTTCATGCTCAACAAGCCGGAAGGCTACGTCTGCTCAACGGACGATCCGGATCACCCGACGGTGCTCTATTTCCTCGACGAACCGGTGGCGCACAAGCTGCATGCCGCAGGCCGCCTCGACATCGACACCACCGGTCTGGTGCTGATGACCGACGACGGGCAGTGGTCGCACCGCATCACCTCTCCACGACACCACTGCGAGAAAACCTACCTCGTGACGCTGGAGTCGCCGGTGTCGGATGACACGGCAGAGCACTTCGCGAAAGGCGTTCAGCTGCATAATGAAAAAGATCTGACCAAACCGGCGGTGCTCGAAGTCATCACCCCGACCGAGGTCCGCCTGACCATCAGCGAGGGGCGCTACCATCAGGTGAAACGTATGTTTGCCGCGGTGGGGAACCACGTTGTTGGCCTGCATCGCGAACGGATTGGTGCGATTGAACTCGATCCCGACCTGGCACCTGGCGAATATCGCCCGTTAACGGAAGAAGAGATCGCCAGCGTCGGTCTGCCTTCGCACTAATTTCAGGAGAACTCTGTGACCACCAGGCCACACTCGTCGTTCAAAATCGTCTTCATTCTTGGCCTGCTGGCCATGCTGATGCCGCTGTCTATTGATATGTACCTGCCCGCGCTGCCGGTGATTTCCGCGCAGTTTGGCGTTCCGGCGGGCAGCGCGCAGATGACGCTCAGCACCTATATTCTTGGCTTTGCCCTCGGCCAACTGTTTTATGGCCCGATGGCGGACAGCCTTGGACGCAAGCCGGTCATTCTGGGCGGGACGCTGGTCTTTGCGGCCGCTGCGGTTGCCTGTGCGCTGGCGCAGACCATCGATCATCTGATTGTCATGCGCTTCTTCCACGGTCTGGCGGCGGCAGCGGCAAGCGTGGTGATTAACGCCCTGATGCGCGATATCTACCCGAAGGAAGAGTTCTCCCGCATGATGTCGTTCGTGATGCTGGTGACGACGATTGCGCCGCTGGTGGCACCCATGGCCGGTGGTGCGGTGCTGGTGTGGTTTAGCTGGCATGTGATTTTCTGGATCCTGGCCCTGGCCGCGCTGCTGGCCTCCGCGATGATTTTCTTCTTTATTGATGAAACGCTTCCCGTCGAGCGCCGGCAGAAATTCCACATCCGAACCACCATCGGCAACTTTGCCTCGCTGTTTCGCCACAAGCGCGTGCTCAGCTATATGCTGGCAAGCGGGTTCAGCTTCGCCGGAATGTTCTCCTTCCTGAGCGCCGGGCCGTTTGTCTACATCGAGCTGAACCACGTTTCGCCGCAGCACTTCGGCTATTACTTTGCGCTTAACATCGTCTTCCTGTTCATCATGACCATCATCAACAGCCGCTTTGTCCGGCGGGTGGGGGCGCTGAACATGTTCCGCGCCGGGCTGTGGATCCAGTTTGTGATGGCGATCTGGCTGGTGGTGAGCGCGTTTCTGGGCGTGGGCTTCTGGGCGCTGGTGGTCGGCGTGGCGGCCTTTGTCGGCTGCGTGTCGATGGTGTCATCCAATGCGATGGCGGTGATCCTGGATGAGTTCCCGCACATGGCGGGGACCGCATCATCTCTGGCAGGGACGTTCCGCTTCGGCATCGGTGCTATCGTTGGCGCGTTGCTTTCGATGGCCACCTTTACGACGGCATGGCCCATGCTGTGGGCGATGGCTTTTTGCGCAACCAGCTCGATACTCTTCTATCTTTACGCCAGTCGACCGCGAAAAGCGGCCCACTAAAACACAGAGAAGGCCCGGCAGGGCCTTTTTTGTTGATGCATATCAACCAAACCCTCGTTCGTTTATTCCGTGTTTGTTTATTTTATGTAAAATCTATTTGTGTAAAAAGTCACATCATTGTATTCAAAAAGGTTGAGTTAGATCGCAGAAACGGGTACATATAGCGCCGACGCGAGCCTGGAAACGGATAAAAAAGCGCTGAATAGTGCAGGCTGGCGATGATGTGTTACTATAAATGTAAATAAATTGTGAAGTAAATTTTGCTTCCGGGGAACGAACGTGAATACATTACAACTCTCCATTGTCCATCGCTTGCCCCAGAGCTATCGCTGGTCGGCGGGTTTTGCAGGTTCGAAAGTTGAACCGATTCCGCAAAACGTCGCGGGCTGTGAAAACTGCCTGGTGGCGCTCAAGCTGTTGAGCCCGAGCGACGAAAATGCATGGCGGGTGATGGAGCGTCTCAGTCAGGCCCTGACGGATATCGAAGTGGACAGCTCCGTCCTGGAGTGTGAAGGTGAGCCATGCCTGTTTGTGAAAAGCCAGGACGAGTTTGCCGCCACCTGCCGTCTGAAGAATTTTGGCGTTGCCATTGCTGAACCTTTCTCCGGCCAGTACCCGTTCTGACCGCTAGTCTGCCGACAACAGCTGGCGCGTGTAGCGCTGCGTTGGCGCGCTAAATACGCGCTGGCACTCACCCTGCTCGACCACTTCTCCCTGTCGCAACACTATCACCTGATGACATAGCGCCCGCACCACCTGTAGATCGTGGCTGATAAAGATATAGGCCAGCCGGTGCTTTTCCTGAAGCCCTTTCAGCAGGGCCAGGATCTGCGCCTGAACGGTTCTGTCCAGCGACGACGTCGGTTCATCCAGAATAATCAGCTCCGGTTTCAGGATCAGCGCGCGGGCAATGGCGATACGCTGGCGCTGCCCACCGGAAAATTCCGCAGGGTAGCGGTGGCGCGTCTCGGGATCTAGACCCACTTCGGCCATGACCCGAATAACCTCCTGCTCGCGCTGCTGCGCGCTCAGGCCGGGCTGATGCACGCGCAGACCCTCTTCGATAATCTGTAACACGCTGAGCCGCGGGTTAAGCGAGGAGTTAGGATCCTGAAACACCACCTGCATGCGGGGCCGCACGGGCAGCATCTGACGGCGGTTCCAGCGGTGCAGCGGCATATCGTCAAAGAGGATCTCGCCCTGGGAGGCGATCAGGCGCAGCAGCGCCAGACCGGTGGTGCTTTTACCCGAGCCGGATTCGCCCACCAGCCCCAGGGACTCTCCCGGGCGCAGCGAGAAGCGGATGTTTTTCAGCACCGGGTTCCGATCGACAATGCGCCGCAGAATACCTTTGCGGATCGGGAACGAGACGGACAGATCCTCAACGCGCAGCAGCGGTGTGCTGTCAGCCGTGAGAGGAACCGGGTCGCCGGAGGGTTCGCTGTCGAGCAACCGCTGCGTATAGGGGTGCTGCGGCGCGCTCAGCAGCGTTGACGCGGTATTCTGTTCAACACAGCGTCCGTTTTGCATCACCGCGACGCTGTCGGCCAGCTTTCTCACAATGCTCAGGTTATGCGTGATAAACAGCAGGCTCATGTTCAGCTCGTCACGCAGTTCCCGCAGCAGCGTCAGTATTTGCGCCTGTACCGTTACGTCCAGCGCCGTTGTGGGCTCATCGGCAATCAACAGTTCGGGGCGCGTGAGCAGGGCCATGGCGATCATCACGCGCTGGCGTTCGCCGCCGGAGAGCTGGTGCGGAAAATCATTCAGCCGTTTGGCCGCGTTGCGTATGCCTGTTCGCTCCAGACAGTCCAGAATTTCTCCCCGTGCGGCCTCTTTGCGCATCCCCCGGTGCAGGGAGAGCACTTCATAGAGCTGTTTCTCCAGGCTGTGCAGCGGGTTGAGGGAAACCATCGGCTCCTGGAAGATCATGGCGATTTTGTTGCCGCGAATGCCGCGCAGGGTCTGTTCGTCGGCGTGCAGCAGCGAGCTGCCGTGAAAGAGAATATCCCCTTGCGGATAGCTCACCGGCGGAGAGGGCAGCAGCCGCAGGATGGAGAGCGCCGAAACGCTCTTGCCTGAACCCGATTCACCCACCAGGGCCAGCGTTTCACCGCGCTGGATCTGCAGCGACAGGTCGGTGACCACGGTGCGCGTCTCGCCCTGCGTTGAAAAAGCAATCGACAGGTTATCAATACTGAGAAGAGGCTGGGGCATTTTATACCGCCTTGTTCGGATCGAAGGCATCGCGCACGGCTTCGCCAATAAAAATCAGCAGCGACAGCAGAACGGCCACGGAAAGAAAGGCGGCGATGCCTAACCACGGTGCCTGCAGGTTGTTTTTACCCTGCAGCAGCAGTTCGCCGAGCGACGGGGAACCCAGCGGTAGCCCGAAACCAAGAAAATCCAGCGAAGTGAGGGTGGTGATGGAGCTGCACAGAATAAACGGCAGGAAGGTGAGAGTTGCTACCACCGCGTTGGGCAGCATATGGCGGAAGATGATCCCGCGGTCACTCACGCCAAGCGCCTGCGCGGCGCGAATATAGTCGAAATTTCGGGTGCGCAGAAACTCCGCCCGCACCACGCCCACCAGCGCCATCCAGCCGAACAGGACGGTGATGCCTAATAGCCACCAGAAGTTGGGCTGTACGACGCTGGAAAGCAGGATGATCAGAAACAGCGTCGGCATGCCTGACCAGACTTCAATAATCCGCTGGCCCCACAGGTCAATTTTCCCGCCGTAGTAGCCCTGAACGGCGCCCGCCACGACGCCCATGACGCTTGAGAAGATCGTCAGCATCAGCCCAAAGAGAAGCGAGATTCGCGTGCCGTACAGGATGCGGGCCAGCACGTCGCCGCCGTTCGCATCGGTTCCCAGCCAGTTTTGCGCGGAGGGCGGGGAAGGGAAAGGGGTCGTGGTGGCGAAGTTAATGCTGTTTGCGCCAAAGCGCACCGGTGCCCAGAGCGCCCAGCCGTGCCTGTCGATTTGATCGCGAAGCCACGGATCCTGATATTCAGCCGGGGTCGCAAACGGGCCGCCAAAGTCGCTTTCGGTGTAACTGGCGATAACCGGCACGTACCAGCGGTCGTTAAAATGCACCAGCAGCGGTTTGTCGTTGGCGATCAGCTCCGAACACATGCTTAAGGCAAACAGCACGGCAAAAATCCACAGCGACCAGTAGCCGCGGCGGTTGTGGCGAAAACGGGCCCAGCGGGCCTGATTGACGGGGCTTAAACGCGGCATCAGCGGCCCTCAAAATCGATTCGGGGATCGACCAGTGTATAGCTGATATCACTGATGATATTCAGCAGCAGGCCAATCAGGGTGAAAATATAGAGTGTGCCAAACATCACCGGATAATCGCGCGACACGGTAGCCTCATAGCCCAGCAGCCCCAGGCCGTTGAGCGAGAACATCACCTCTATCAGCAGCGAGCCGGTAAAAAACATGCCGATGAACGTGGCCGGAAATCCGGCGATCACCAGCAGCATGGCGTTGCGAAACACGTGTTTCCACATGATCTGCTTCTCGCTCACGCCCTTGGCGCGGGCCGTGACGACGTACTGTTTACGAATTTCATCGAGAAAGGCGTTTTTGGTCAACATGGTCAGGGCCGCAAACCCGCCGATGACCGTTGCCAGCACCGGCAGCGTGATATGCCAGAGATAGTCGGTAATTTTCTGATACCGCGGCAGGGAGCTGAAATCGGCGGAGACGAGCCCTCGCAGCGGGAAGAGGTCGAAATAGCTTCCCCCGGCAAAAAAGACGATCAGCAGGACGGCAAACAGAAACGCCGGGATGGCATAGCCAATAATGATGAACGTGCTGCTCCAGATATCGAACCGGCTGCCGTTGTACACCGCTTTGCGGATCCCGAGCGGAATAGAGACCAGATAGATAATCAGCGTACCCCACAGCCCCAGCGTGATCGAAACCGGCAGGCTTTGCTTGATCAGCGTCAGCACTGACGCACTGCGAAACAGGCTATCGCCAAAATCAAAGCGGATGTAATCCCAGAGCATTTTGAAATAGCGCTCGTGAATCGGTTTGTCAAAGCCGTAGCGGTGGGTGATCTCGGCGATCACTTCCGGATCCAGCCCGCGTCCGCCGCGGTAGTGGCTTTCACTGATATTCCCTACGCCGGTTCGCGCATGGCTGGCGCCCATCCCTTCACCGCCGCCGCCGGGCATGCCGCCGCTGTTGCCAAATTCAATGGCGGCAATGGCCTGATCGACCGGCCCACCGGGGGCGATTTGCACGATAAAAAAGTTAATCGTGATGATGGCCCACAGGGTGGGGATGACCAGCAGCAGACGGCGGAGAAGATAGGCACCCATGATAATTCCTTATCGCCGCTCAGCGGGAAGTCTGGCGGCTTTGTTAACGTCATACCACCAGGTATCAAAGCCCAGGGAGTAGACAGGGCGCACGGCAGGCACGGAGAACTTATCCCAGCGCGCAAGGCGATCTTCGCCCATATACCACATCGGCAGCATGTAGTAGTTCCAGGTTAAGACCCTGTCGAGGGCGCGCCCGAGCGGCAGGAGCTTTTCTTTATCCCCCTGCGCCGCCACGATTTTCGCAATGAGCGCGTCAATCGCCGGGCTTTTTACCCCCGGCGCGTTGTACGAGGAGTCGATGTAGCTGGAGGCCCAGGAGATTTGCAGGTCCGAGCTGGGCCACGGCTGGGCGGGCCACAGGCGCTGCATCATGTCGTAATCACGGCTGCGCATGCGGCTGGTGATCTGCGCGTTATCCACCTGGCGAATGTTCATGGTCACGCCCAGCCGCTCAAGATTGTGCTTAAACGGCAGCACCCACTGATCGTTGCCTCCGGACGAGAGCAGCAGCTCAAAGCTGAGCGGCTTACCCGTTTTGGCATCCACACGCTTTTGATTTTTCAGGTGCCAGCCCGCGTCATCCAGCAGCTTGCTGGCCTTCAGCAGGTTGTCACGGTCGTAGCCGTCACCCTTCGATGCGGGCGGCTGAAACACGGTGGTGAACACCTGTGGCGGAACCTCCGCTTTTAGCGGCGCCAGCAGGACCAGCTCGTCGGCTTTCGGGTAATCGCGCGCGGCGTACTCGGTATTCTGAAAATAGCTGTTGGCGCGACTGTAGGCACCGTAAAACAGCGCTTTGTTCATCCACTCAAAATCAAAGGCCAGAGATATCGCTTCCCGCACCCGGCGGTCATTAAATACCGGACGCTGAATATTAAACGCCAGCCAGCGGGTGTCCTGGGCAGACTCATTTTTGTGCTCGTCTTTGACGATATAGCCTTTTGCGAAATTTTTGCCGATATAGCGGGTCGCCCAGTTTTTGGCGCTGCTCTCGACGCGCAAATCGAAGGCCCCGGCTTTGAACGCTTCAAATGCCACGTTATCGTCGAGGTAGTAATCATAGCGAAGGGTGTCGAAGTTCCAGCGTCCGCGGTTTACCGGCAGATTGGCCGCCCAGTAGTCTTTGACGCGGGAATAGACGACATATTGCCCCATGCGCCAGTCGGTAATGCGGTAAGGGCCACCTGCCAGTGGGGGAGTCGAAAGGGGATCGCTTAGCTTATGATTTTTCCAGAACGATTCAGGCATTACCGGCAGCGAGAACAGGCTCAGCATGTTCTCTTTATTGGGTTCGCTCAGCTCGATGCGCACGGTGAGCGGCGCAATGGCTCTGACGGACGCGCCCTTATATACGATGCGGAACTGGGGCACGCCTTCGGTCATAAATTTATGGAAGGTGAACGCAACGTCGCTGGCTTTAACCGGTGTGCCATCGTGAAAACGTGCCCGCGGGTTCAGCGAGATTTCCGCCCAGGCGAAGTTATCGGCGTAACGCACGTTCTCGGCAATCAGCGGATAGTAGCTGCCGGGTTCATCGTCAGAGGTGACAAAGAGCGTATCGTAAAGCGATTCCGTCCGCGCTGCCGCCACGCCGCGCAGGGCGAAGCGGTTGAAGTTGTCGAAGGTTCCCGTGGCGGAAAGCGTCACCTTACCGCCCTTCGGCGCGGCAGGGTTGACGTAATCGAAGTGCGTAAAATTGACCGCGTATTTCGGCTCGCCAATCACCGCGAAGGCGATATTTTCTTTGATGGCTTGCGCCTGGCTGGACAGGCTGGTGAATGCCAGCATCAGCAACATAAAGCGCATAAGCATCTCGCGGCGGCTCCCTCTTTTACAGACCGGCTCGGTTAAGCTGAATAATAAGTGACGTCGCGGACAATGTGAAATTAATCGCCCTCGGGCGAAATATCAGGCCGCCATTCACGGAACTGCGCCAGCGGCATCGGACGGCTAATCCAGTATCCCTGCAGGAAGTTAACGCCGTGTTCGCGCAGCCAGGCCGCCTGTTCCGGCGTCTCTACCCCTTCGGCGACGGTCGACATATTCAGTCGTCTTGCGAGCGTCAGAACGGCATCCAGCACCGGCGACGTCACGGTCTCAGTACCGATCGCATTCACAAAACCACGGTCGATTTTGAGGTAGTCCATGGTGAAATGCTCAAGATAAATTAGCGCGCTGTGGCCGGTACCAAAATCATCAATGGCGATTTCAAACCCTTCGTTATGCAGCCATTCGAAGAGGCTGTTGGCTTCCCGATGATTCAGCATGTCACGTTCGGTAATTTCCAGCACGATCTGGAAATAATCCGGCGGCAGTAGCGCTTTGAAGGTGCGCATATCGTCCTTGAAGCTTTCCGCATGCAGATGCCCCGGCGCAATGTTAATGCCCACCTTGGCACCCGGGGGTAACAGCGTTTGTAACACGGGTGCATCGTGAATGATAAGGTCAAAGAGATGCAGCGTCAGCGGCACGATCAGCTTCTGCGCTTCGGCAAAATTGATAAACGCGTCAGGCGGAATTTCCCCCATTGTCGGGTGCTTCCAGCGCATCAGCACTTCAAGCCCGGTCATTTTGAGCGATTTGGCATCAACGACGGGCTGATAGACCACGTAAAACTGGCCGCGCTTAATGGCGCTTAAAATCTCTTTACCCGGGTTGAGCCGAATGCTGAGGATGTAGTAGTTAAGCGAACCGGCACAAATGCCGCATACCAGCCCGAAGAATACGGCGTAGAGAATTTCATCGCTGGTCCATGCGTCCGCATACAGGTTGATGGTCAGGGGGACGTCTTTCAGCGTCGCCGTGCGGACCGGGATGTCATGTAATTCGTGCGCATGAACCAGGGTACTGGACTGGGTCGACAATGCGTTATCGCCGATGATGATGGCTATACCCGCGAACTCGTCCTGGCGCTCCGTGTAGAGCAGGTAAGGCGTCAGATTAATATTCACTGAAGTGAACACACCGCCGCCCTTTACTAATGGGTTGCGGTACCAGATCGCAATTGCAGGTTCATCAGGCAGCATGGGGGTACCCGGGAGCAGCGCCATATCGATCGGTTTATCGATATTCAGCTCAGGTATCAGCGTCTCCATCGGGACATTCATCGGGCCTGTGGCGGAAGAGCAGAACGCCATCTTGTCCCTGACCAGCAGGAAGGCGCGAACGTTAATGCTGAAGGCCGCGCGTGAGGTGAGTTCCTGATTGACGTCGTGGCACGTGTTCAGCGTGAGGGGCTGGAGAACATTGACCGCTTTTTTTAAATCGTCGAAATAGCTCCCCATATAGGCGCTTACATCATTCACCAGAGTGTCGAATTTGACTTCCCGCTTGTGGTAACTCCAGGAAAATTGCAGTGAACCCAGGAGCAGGGCGGTGATGAGACCCGTGATAATACTGAGGATCAGTATCTTACGATTACTGGAGAAGTAGCGGGTGAGCATAGACGTCGTGATTCCTGAAATGCCGCTGGATGTATTCAGTGTAATGGGCAAAAAAAAACACTGCCGAAGCAGTGCTTTTTTTCATCATATCGTCAGCCAAGGGATAACCAACGATACAATAGTCATATTAACTGCGGGTCAGTACGCGGCGTGCTTCGTTGTAGCGCTTCTTCCAGTACGGTTCATTCATGCTGGAAATGGTCACACCGCTGCTGGTGGAGGCATGTACGAACTGGTCGTTACCAATATAGATGCCAACATGTCGACCTGTAGAACCGGCACGGAACAGGACTAAATCACCGGTGCGCAGTTTGGTACGTGAAATCGACTTGCCCATCTCCTGCTGTTCATAGGTTGAACGCGGAAGATCTAACCCAAATTGCTCACGGAACGTACGCTGTACAAAACCGGAACAATCAATACCTGTTTTTGTGCTGCCGCCAAGACGATAGCGCACGCCTTTCCAGTCAGCATACTGGTCCATAATGCGGGACTTCACGTCCAGATTACGTACCATATTTTCAAATTCATCCTGAGAGGCTTGCAGTGACGAGGAATCTTCCATTCCCACAACACGCGTCTCAGGATGCATATTCTTTGCGGTGTTCGATGTACTACATGCAGATAACAGTACCGCGACTGCTATCGCCGGGATCCCCCGTAAGATATATCTCAGAAACGGTTGAGATTTGACCATTTTGTTTATTATCCCTTGAAGTCCTTAACGACAAATATCGTTATAAAAATGCCAAACGTGACGAGACTAATTATCTGTTCACATTGAGACAATTCTTTCTGGTCACATTTGTGGCATAGCGCACAAAATTATTCACCATCGAAATAATTATCCCTATGGGGCAAAACGAGTTCGAGATTAACCGATTGCCAGGGGTATTGCGAGTAAAAAAAGCCTTTTTTTTATAAGAAAATGTGATACAGAAAGTAAAAATCCGTAATTGCTTAAAATGCGGTCAGATCCGAGGCTTTATCGCGCAATTGCTTCATTTTTATCATGAATGTGATGACAAGAATATGACACTGGGAAAAGATCGTGGCGGGAAGGCTATCAGGGATCATGTCGATCCCTGATAGCTCACGTTAATTTAGGTTAGTTATTTGTTCAATTATTGTTGCGTTTTACCGGGAAGGTAACGATCGAACAGCGCTATTATCCTGTCGCTCAGTGGGGTCATCAAACACCACGGCAGCGCAATCAGCGCAACGGAGAGCGAACCGACGGCAATATCGGTGAACCAGTGAGCGCCAATCATTACGCGCGGGAAGGCAAAAACCACAAAAATAATCAGGGCTATGGCAAACGCTTTTGTGCCGAAATAGCGAAGCATAATTGCGGAAAAAATAAGCAGCATCATGCCGTGATCGCCGGGGAAACTGTCCTTCGACGCATCTTTTGTTGGAATATGCAGCAGTTCACTCACGCGATAAATATCGGTGAAAAATAGCGTTGGGCTGGAGCGCTTAACCGGAATAATCGCGGTGGCCAGCTGGTTAATGACGACGGCAAATAGCAGCATCACCAGACCGATAATCAGAATACGCCGGCGCCCGGCTTTGTCCTCTTTCAGCCAGAAAGAGAGCATCAGGCAGCCCATCGCCAGCAGCGAGAAGCCGTCGAAGGCGCGGTTGTTGGTAATTGCTACCAGCCACAGGAACGCGTTGCTCTTCACCAGCTCCTGGTTGAAGAAGTGGAAAATGGCAGAATCCAGCGGGAACCAGAAACCATGATCCGCCGGGATATACCAGGAGAAGAAAAGCGCCAGACCGGCGACATTAAGCAGTAATATCAGGGGAAATCGAGTTGTCATAACGTTCTGTATAGTGTGAAAACAGGGGCAACGTTAGCCGCCTGAACTTAAACGAATCCTCAACAGGCTGGACTGGAGGGCATTCCAGTCGGCGTTAACCGCACTAATTAACTCTATACGGCTGTCAGGCGGCGCCACATTTTGCGTTTCAATAAAGAAATCGTCGCCCTGACGGTTGATTCGCACCAGCCCGTCTGGCGTGCGCATGATCCCTTTAACGCGATCGACGGGCGCAAGTCGGGCCCACTCGAGGATCCCAATGGTGTCGAAAACGGTTTCAGCATCAAAAATCCACCCGCAGGCCTGATATCCCTGACCGCTGTTCAGGTTACGGCGCCAGCGCTGGTGTTCTGGCAGGCTAAGGGCAGCTAAACCCTGTTTCACCGGATGGCGATGAGCATGTTCCGCACTGGCCGGAAGCTCAGCCAGGTTCAGACGAGGAAGGTCAAGCAGGGCGCTATCAATATTCCCCTGGGTAGTCTGCACCCGTGTGCGATTGCCGCCGAAATGCTGCCACCACGACTCCAGCGCGGCCTGGCTTTCAGCCGTGGCGCGATCGGCTTTATTCGCGACAATAACGTCAGCCGAGGCGAGCTGATCGCGGAAGTTCTCATTGGCCAGCGACTTGTCATCCAGAAGCTGACGCGGATCGAGCAGGCACAGGGTGGCGCGCAGATCGATCCACGGCTCGTAAACCGGGGCTGTCAGTAAATCGAGGATCTGCTTCGGGTGACCCAGCCCGGTGGGTTCAATCAGCAGGCGGTCAGGTTTGCCCTGACGCAGCAGGGTATTGAGCCCGACCTGCATCGGCAGGCCATTGACGCAGCACATGCACCCGCCGGGGATCTCTTTAATCATTGCGCCGCTGGATGACAGCAACGCGCCGTCAATGCCCACCTCGCCAAATTCATTGACCAGCACGGCCCATTTCTCGGCTGGATCTTTATTTGCCAGCAGGTGGAGAATTGAGGTGGTTTTACCGCTGCCGAGAAAACCGGTAATGAGGTTGGTTTTGGTCACGTGCGCTCCGGATGAGAATGGTGATGCTATAACACTATTCTCTATCCTGGCGAAAAACGTGCCCTGTGAGAAGGGGAAGGGCGAACGGAGGCCTCATCCGTTCGCATTAAGCGCAATAATCGTTAAAGATTTAACGTTTCGATAACAGCCTGACGTGCGCCGTGGCGGGTTATGCGCTCATAGGCCTGGCTGACAGCCTCCACAAAAACGCGATTATGCGCAAGATCGTGACCGAAGACCTCACTCAGCCCCAGCAGCGCGTGGACGCGGTTGGCGTCGCTGCTGGCATTGACGATGGCGCGGATTTTATCGCTAAGGGGATCGCGTACGTCAATCGCGTTTCCGCGTTCGTCGGTACCGCTGACGTAGCGTATCCAGCCGGCCACGCCCAGGGCCAGCAGCGACCACGGCGTATTTCGCTCAAGGTGAACGCGGATCCCGTCCAGCATTCTTTGCGGAAGTTTCTGGCTACCGTCCATCGCGATTTGCCAGGTCCGGTGCTGGAGGGCCGGGTTGGCAAAGCGCTCCAGCAGGCTATCGGCGTAGGCGGTGAGGTCGACATCCTTAATGCGTAATGTTGGGGCCTGCTCGTCCAGCATGAGTCGACGGGCGGCTTCACGGAACGCCGCGTCCTCCATGCATTCATTTATATGGGCGTAGCCGGCGAGGTACCCCAGATACGCCAGGAAAGAGTGGCTGCCGTTGAGCATGCGCAATTTCATCTGCTCCCACGGCAGAACATCCTGCACCATCTGGACACCGGCCACTTCCCACTCGGGACGTCCGGCGACAAAATTATCTTCTACGACCCACTGAATGAACGGCTCGCAGCTTATGGCGCACGGATCTTCCACGCCAAGCGCGTCGGTGATTTCCGCCAGCGAGGCCTCCGTTGCGGCGGGCACAATCCTGTCGACCATCGTCCCCGGGAAACTCACGTGGCTATCAATCCATTCAGATAACCCTGCGGAACGTTTTTGCGCCATGCCCAGCACCGCGTTTTTCACCACGTGCCCGTTGTCAGGGATATTGTCGCAGGACAGCACGGTAAACGCAGACAAGCCGCGCTCGCGGCGGCGGTGGAGGGCTTCGACCAGGATCCCTGGGGCCGAATGTGGCTCGGAGGGGTTTTCAAGGTCGTGGACGATCCGGGGGTTATTCAGATCGAGTTTTCCGGTCGCGGGATCGATGCAATAGCCTTTTTCCGTGATGGTGAGCGAGACAATCGCAACCTGAGGCTCGCAAAATTTCTCAATAATGGCGGGCAGGGAGTCCAGCTTTGCGTTCAGGCATTCATGGACAGCACCGACGATAATCGCCTCATTGCCTTCAGCCCCTTTCTCCAGCACGGTGAACAGATGATCCTGCGCGCGCAGCTGGCTCATCAGCACATCGCCGCTGAAAAGGCTAATCTCACAAATCCCCCAGTCGCCGCCTTTTTCATTCAGCACCCGATTTGTTAACAATGCCTGGTGCGCACGGTGAAACGCGCCAAAGCCAAAGTGGACGATGCGGGAGCGTAATGACTGGCGATCGTAGCGCGGTTGCTGAACCCGGGCAGGAAGGGCGGTGGAGGCAATTGTCTTCATGAGGTACACACCTGATTAACCATTAATTAACAATGCCAGTGTAAAGTTATATGACAGCAAATAAAATTGGTGAGCCGTAAATATCCCCGTTATGTGAGTTTGATCAATCAATGTGTGGCGGTGTATTGACCCTTCACGGCAAACATGTATGGTAGTCGTCATTGCAGTAGCACATATTGGTATAACAACTTAAGAGGGTGAGGCAATGGAACAAACCTGGCGTTGGTACGGGCCGAACGATCCGGTTTCTCTTGATGATGTGCGCCAGGCTGGCGCAACGGGTGTCGTCACGGCGCTGCATCATATTCCAAACGGTCAGGTCTGGCCGGTAGAGGAAATTCAACAGCGTCAGGCGCTGCTGGCGGAGAAGGGGTTAACCTGGTCTGTGGTGGAAAGTATCCCGGTTCATGAAGACATTAAAACCCATTCAGGGGAATGCCAGACCTGGATTGCTAACTATCAGCAGAGCATTCGCAACCTGGCGACCTGCGGCATTGATACGGTCTGCTATAACTTCATGCCTATCCTCGACTGGACGCGAACCGACCTTGAATATCAGATGCCGGACGGCTCGAAAGCGCTGCGTTTCGATCAGATTGCCTTTGCGGCATTCGAGCTGCACATTCTGAAACGCCCTGGCGCCGAAGCGGATTACACCGCGGAAGAGCAGCAGCAGGCGCGCGCGTGGTTTAACGCTGCCAGTGACGCGGACATCGAAAAGCTGACCCGTAATATTATTGCGGGCCTGCCCGGGGCTGAAGAAGGGTATACGCTGGATCAGTTCCGCGCGCGCCTGGCGGAATACGGCGATATTGATAAGCAGCAACTGCGTGAAAACATGGCGTATTTCCTGCGCGCTATCGTGCCGGTTGCGGAAGAGGTAGGGGTTCGCCTGGCCGTGCATCCGGACGATCCACCGCGTCCTATCCTCGGCCTGCCGCGTATCGTGTCTACGATTGAAGATATGCAGTGGCTGAAAGAGACGGTAAACAGCATCTATAACGGCTTTACCATGTGTACCGGCTCCTACGGCGTGCGTGCGGATAACGACCTTGTGCGGATGATTGAAACCTTCGGCGATCGTATCCACTTCACGCATCTGCGCGCGACCTGCCGCGAAGAGAATCCAAAAACCTTCCACGAGGCGGCGCACCTGGGCGGCGATGTGAATATGGTGGCGGTGGTAGACGCCATTCTGGCGGAAGAGGCGCGTCGTAAGCAGGCGGGCGATGTGCGTCCTATCCCGTTCCGTCCGGATCACGGTCACCAGATGCTGGACGATCTGCGTAAGAAAACCAACCCGGGCTATTCGGCGATTGGCCGTCTTAAAGGCATGGCGGAAGTGCGCGGCGTTGAGCTGGCGCTGAAGATGACGAAGTATCCGGAGCTTCTGTAGCCTGAATTGCTACAATAAAAAAACCGGCCTGAGAGCCGGTTTTTGTGTTTTTGTAGGTCGGGTAAGGCGAAGCCGCCACCCGACAAACGCCGCAATCAGTCAGCGCGACCCATATAGCGTTTTTCTTCGATATGGATGCGGATTTTCTCGCCAGCGGAGAGGTATTCCGGTACCTGCACAACCAGGCCGGTCGTCAGGGTAGCCGGTTTGTTGCGGGCACTGGCGGACGCGCCTTTGATGCCAGGCGCCGTTTCAACGATTTCCAGATCGACGGTCTGAGGCAGTTCCAGCGCCAGCAGCACGCCGTCCCAGGTCAGAACCTGCATGTCAGGCATGCCGCCTTCAGGGATAAACAGCAGCTCTTCTTCAATCTGATCTTTGGTGAAGATGTACGGGGTGTAATCTTCTTTATCCATGAACACGTATTCGTTGCCGTCGATGTAGGAGAAATCAACATAGCGACGGGTCAGGGTCACGGTATCGACGATATCGTCACCTTTAAAGCGCTCTTCCACTTTCAGGCCGGTACGCACATCGGCGAAACGCATTTTGTACAGCGTTGCTGCACCACGGGCGCTCGGGGCCTGAATGTCGATATCTTTCACAATCAGCAGTTTGCCGTTGTAATTCAGCACCATACCTTTCTTAATTTCGTTCGCTCTTGGCATTGCAGTAATCCTGTTTACGGGAGGTAAAAAATATCGCGCCAAATTACTCGCGCGCGGCCTTTCAGGCAAGAGGAATTCGTGGCTTTTGCTATCAATACGCAAAAGGTGTTACTGTGCGCGCGATGCCCGACTCGCGGGCGATCGTCAGCGAAAGAGAGCATTTATGGATTGCCGTCCCGATTGTGGCGCGTGCTGTACTGCACCGTCCATTTCAAGCCCCATTCCAGGAATGCCCGAGGGCAAGCCTAACAGTCAATTATTCTCAGTATAAAAAATGACATAGCTAAGCAGAAATGACTTTTTTGCTAAGTGTTTCAATTGAATGTGAAAAGCTTTCTCCATAGCCAGTTTTAGACAGTTGTAATAACTCATTTAGTCCAGAATGACTTGTAAACGAAAGGTTTTCATAAAGACATATAGGAAGTTCTGAATTGTCTTTAAATCTTCTGTCTGGGCCTCCAGACTTGTTCACATACTTCCATGTCCTGCCAACGACTATGGCATCTCCAGGTACACCTTCGCTCTCAATGAATCGACTATCACCTACATTAACGAATAGCTGGTTATAACCAACAGCGCCTACACCTTCACGGTCATAAACCAGTACTCTATCTGGAAAAAAATGCAATGTTTGGCGACCGACATTGATAGCAATCGTCTCAATATTTGTTTTAACAAAGGGAGGCTTTGATTTGCTGATTGAGGTGACTTTTCTGCGTAGTAAGTTACCAGCTCCGGCATGATACTTGGGGTCATAAACGGCTCCAGAAGCTTCTATATGCCATACTTTTGAGCAGCTTGCGAGCTTGGCTCCACTATCATGAAGTTGCTGGTAACATGCCATCATTTGATCATCAAAGTCATAAAAAAGAACAGTAGTCTTTCTTAGCTGATCGTACATGTAAGCAAAAACAGAGATTGCTACCCCTACGATAAAGCCTATAGCGAGGCACCACTCAGGCCATGTCTGTGAAAAACCGTAAAGTAACAGCGCAATCGAAAGGCACATGACCAAGGGCCATATTTGTGACTTCTTACGTTTGTTGTTCAATTCTTCAAGCAGTTCTCGGGAACTTGAATCAACGATTTCCGAGATATGGGATGACTCGATTTCCTCGAGAGGTGCATGTGTAGTGTCATGTTCTATTGGGGATTCATTAGGTACACGTTGGACCTTTTTACCGTTCTCTGGGATCATGCTTGGTGAAAGCGAAGCACGATAATAGACTCCGCCAGCACCAACATGGATGTAATTTCCTCTTGGACCAGTACCGAATCTCAGCCCTTTTATGCCAATAGATGCGCCGACTCCAGATTTGGATAGGTTGAATCTTATCGGTCCAACGCGAATGCTTTTCCTAACGTAAATGCCCATAGTAACTCCATGTAATAGGTAGCATGAGAATGTGAGTCAACGAAAATCCTAACAAATTCTACATCAGAAAATGATGAGGCTAGATGTCTTAAAGACAGCACTGCGTATTTTTATATTTTTCAATTGGTTAGTAAGCATTTACCATTTTGATTTAGTTGCCTCTAAACAGTGACCTGTCTGTGGAAGTGTCTTTCTGTTATTGTTGACGATTGAGCTAAATTTTGAACAGAAGGCTAAATGGACTGTCGTAGCGATTGTGGGGCTTGTTGTATTGCTCCTTCCATCTCATCTCCAATCCCAGGGATGCCACAGGGAAAGCCAGCAAATGTAAGATGTGTACAGTTATCGGAAGATAATCTATGCAACATCTTTGGGTCAATCCACCGCCCCACGGTGTGTAGCAGTCTGCGCCCTTCACTCGATATGTGCCATAAAAATCGCGAAGAGGCTATGGCTTACTTGATCCATCTTGAAAAACTAACCTCACCATAAAATCGTTGCCATAAATAATTTTGTGGTGTATAGTGAAAGAAATTTACTGTGGAAACTTTTCAGAGTTTCTATTTATCTACTAACACCGCATTTATGCCAGTAGCTGTTGGGCTTGGTCCTCCCCAAGAGTCTCTCCCTCATACTGGTTATTATTAATATCTGCTATGTGGTGTTAGTTGTATGTCCATAGATCTGCCTTCCCCTGCTGTTCAAAAAATAACCAATCATCGTGATGATGGTCGTTACTCACTTATCCATAGCTCTGAATATGTACTTGATGGGCTTGTATACCGTTTGAACTATGATTCGATGAAGAAGGGTTATCATCCGATCAGAAAAGAAATCATTGATGCGTTCATTAAGCAGATCCATGCAATGCAATCGCACTACAGCAAGGTTTTTGCTTTCCGGTTCGATTTGTCAGTACCGGAGGGAATGCCTGTTTCGGAAAGTAATGGATTAGTGAGTGATCTTTTTGAACGATTGAGAGGGCGCTTTAAAAAGAAGGCGTGGAATGGACAACCAATAAAAAAATTTGCTTACGGTTGGGTTCGAGAAAAGGAAAGGGCTATGCAGGTTCATTACCACTGCTGGATAGCATTACCTCATTTCCAAGTTCAAACCGCTGGCTTTGGTAACACAGGCATGATTGGGTTGATAAGTGAGCTTTGGAATGAATTGACAGACGATACCAGCCGTGTGCATTTAGCTGAGAATGGCCGATACTCTATCGTAAGGGGTCATCATGATTCCCTTGCTGATTTTGTTGAGCGTATTTCGTACCTTGCGAAAAACAGCGGTAAATTTTCATCTGGAGAAGGGCACAGGATCTTTTCAACATCCAAGCTCAGAATGAAAGCGGGAAATTAACAAAGACAGTCAAATCTTTCCTGTATCGCTTTAAGAGCCGTTTTTATGGGATGTGAATACATTTTATTGGTTTTCACCTAAAAGTTCTCCGTAGTGGTATTCAAGGCTTTTTTGAGGGGGTATGGAGCACTCTTGGTATAGATTCGGTAACAAACTAATTACGCGCTCTAGAATCTGCTACAAAGATAGATGAAACCCGGAAAATTGCTTTATGAGAGAAATATTTCCGGGTTTACATGTATTTATAGATTAAGTGTGTGAGTGCCTTTAGGATAATAAGGGCCAACACAATATGAAGTGTCGTTTAACTCTGGAGATATCATGGATGTTGTAAATATTAACTGATACTCATCATGTAAATTTTGGCATTCATTAATTATAACGTGTTGGAAATTATGGCTTCGTGCATCAACCATTCCTTTATCTTCAATATTATCCATAATAATGAAATTAGGTAGGCGTGACTCTGGATCGTCAACGCAGTGGAGGAAGATAGCAAGCCGAATACTGTTTTTGAAAATAACCATTGAACTAGCGGAAAATTTACTCATGCCGTCCAAATACATTCTGTCTCGAGCAAAGTCAATAATAACATCGCCAGGGTTATCGAATGCAGGCTCGTTGCCACCATCTGATATTAACAGTCTTTTGGTTATTTGCTCTATATCGGAGTATACAGCCACTTGTCTTTCTGCTTGAAGTTTGTCTAATGAAGCAAGTTTATCTTTAATTTCCAAAATTCTTTTTTGGGCTTGTTGCTTCTCCAGTAAGAGAGCATTTATTTTAGAAATGCCACCTCTGTTTTCTTCAAGAGAAAGAATGGCTCCCTCAATAAATCCGATGCTTTTTCCAATTTCAATAATCAAGCTTTCTTTTTCGGATGGAATCAATGAGAAAGTCTTAAGGCTACGAGATAGCTCATTTATTTTTAAGCTTGTCTTTTCTAGATTAACATTAAGGTCTCTGATCTCACTTTCAAGACTTGCAATAACTTGACTGCTTTCTTTTATTTGAAAGTTCAGGTTGTTGAGTTGTTTGACATAAGCATCATCAGACGAGTTTTTGCTATTTTTACTTTTGCATAATCCACAGCTTTCTAAATCGGTGCTTATCTCAATATGATTTAAACATGAGGGGCAATATTTGAATTCAATACTACCAAGTGAATTATTAACGGACTTAGAATGTAATAGTGCATCTTTCCTTGATTCTAGTGAAATTAAGAAAAGTTTCGTGTCGCTCATTTCTTTTGATAAAGAAATGATTTCTTCCTGTATTTTGAATCGGAAAGATATCAACTCAAGATTTTCATTTTGTAATTTTGCTAAAACGGATTTGTCTTCGCTGCTATCATCCGTGTTTCCACCAGAAAGCAACGTTTGCATCTCTTCATTAAGTTTATCAAGTTCAAGTGAGTATTTTTCAATGCGCTGATTTAATGAATGTTCACTTACTTTTACATCATCTCCGCCAATTATCTTAAATATTGAATTCGCTTCTGAATTGAATTTTTCGAAACGTTTTGTTTCTGATAACAGTTCTTGTCTTAAGTTGTGAGCTTCTAAGTCATCAATGCCAAGAAGGTATTCACCAATAGCTCTTCTTAAGTTAGGATTATCAAAGTTCTTCTCTTCTTTTAAAAGCTTGGTTGTTGCTGATAATTGGTCAACGTACATCAATCGCATTATCTGATGGAGAGTTAAATTTCGGTCATCATCAGTTTTATGTCTTGGAAGACTCAAAAGCTCAAAAAGCTGCTGAGAAAAGCTATGTAATGTATCACTTCTGCGATAAGGATAACCTGTCCAGTGAGCATTGAGTTTGATGGATGAGTCAATAGTACCTTCATGCAAGTACATCTTTGACAGTCCGTTTTCAACAATATCTCTTTTTAATGTGACCCTAATTCCGTTGAGTGAAACTTGAGCAAATACTTTATCACAATATGATTGATGTTGAGTCCAGTCAGTTATAACTGAACCTAAAGCATAAGACAATAAATCTACAATCGTTGATTTGCCCGTCCCATTCCAACCTCTTATTATATTAACGCCTTTGTGGAATTCTTGGTCATACACAAAAATGCCGTTCCTGGATACAGCGAATCTTTCAACAATCAAATGAGGCTTAATCATTTGTATCTACCTCGTCATATCTATATTCCATAAGACCTGTTCTTTTTTTTAGTCCGTTGGAGCCGTAAAATTCAATTTGCTGGAACCCTTTGGATATTAGGGCAAACCATTCACTCTTCCTGTAAGAAACTTCGCTCAAAGAATGTTTTAAATCTTCAGGTAAAACAGTTTTAGTCCTTTTTATCTTTCCATTTGTATAACTTTCCATATCAATTAAATTCTTGGACAAAAGATGATGGAACGCGATAGATTGAATTCGTCTTAGTTCAATGAAAATCCGATTAGGATTCTGAATGTTCTCGTAAGGTTCACTTATCTTTTGTATTGCTTTTTTATAACGTCTTAATTCATTCGGAAATGGTTTTATGAGTTTTAAAAGACTAGGGAAAAGTACATAAAAGTCCATTAGCCTGAATAGTTCAATATCAATTTCACAGTCATTTTGCTCTTCTAATAAAAGCAACGATCTATAGACACAATGGCTGGTATCGAATATTGGGTGATATATTAACATTTAATCCCCCACGATACATGACATAAGCCAGTCAAAAAATAAAGCATTCCTGATACCAACTCAGTAGTAATCAAGCTATCGTAACGAACAATAGCTTTATGCACTGGTTGAATTATTTCAATATTAACTAGTCTATCGATTTCTACTTTACTTTGACCACTCATTATTGCTGGGTAAATACACTGATGCCAGCTCGAACAAATGGCTGAAAGAATCTGAATGTATACTGTTTGTTCAACCAGAGACATTTGATCTTTAGCAACTCTCCGAGCAAATTTATTTTTTAGCCTAGTTGCTCTTTCCACTAAGTCAGATCTGTCACCGCGTAAAAGTTTACCTTCCAGTCCAATGATCTCTCTTCCTGGATAATCATCTAGATACTCTGCTAAATCTTCCATTATGGATATTAATTCGTCATGGCCTAAACAAGACTTTTTAACCTGATCAATGGTCGATTCTAAACTCGACAGTGTATAAAAATTGTTGTCGCCGTCATGCGATGCGCCATCTTGATATTTAACTTGAGATATAGTCATGAGAAATTGTTATCTCCCTCATGTCTTGCATTATCTTTATATTCAACGGTCTGGATTTTCACATGGGGAGGTGTTGATGACGGCAGCTCTGCCTTGGTCTCATTATTAGTAGCATCTAGAGGACGGGTGTCATCATTTTCAACTGTAGGATAGGTTTTTGCTGTTTTTAATGTAGAATAAATGAAGAATATAGCCAAGAGAACAAGAATGATTAGGATTAAAATGAAGAACCTATTAATTCCTAAAAAATCTGTTATTTTTTCGTCGAAGATTTTATCAATAACAAAATAAAAAACGTAAAGTACGAGCCCGGGAAGACCAACTTTTTTTATTGATTTACTCCAAAAATCGCTCATAAATTTCCCTATACTATAGTTAGCACATTGAAAGTATTGACAATTTACCATTAACTAAGTCTAAAATCCATAAAAAATCAATCAAGATATGCTATAGGTTATTTTATGTTTTTCAATGGGTTATCGAATGAAAGATAGATAGAATACTAAATAGGAATCGATCTGATAGTCTTAGACTTTGCTCATCGCCCAAGCAGCATTGTCAATGCTTACTATAGTAATGGACAGACAGAGCAATGATGGTAAACGTGCCCAAAGCTACGCAGTACTATCCCGATCATTACGTCGTACATCGTGCTAATCCTACAACACTCGCAGGTCCGATATTCTGGCTTTCTTACCTAGCAAAAGAACGCAGGAAGTTGCAAACAGGGAAGGGAACGCGCTTATACTCAACATCAAAGTTGAGTCGTAAAGCACTGGATTCGTAAATATCGCACAGGAAGCCCGTAGAGCGTTTTTCTTTGCAAGGTATCAATCGTATCAGCCATATCATAAAAATCGCTTACAGCCTCGCTCAGAGCGTTTTAAGGCATGATTTGTAACTGGTTAACTTTATGCTTCGGTCAGATGCATGATAGTTCAACTATAGTTGCTATGCTGATAGATTCATACATCACTTCAAAATTCCTCGCGAAGCGAGGGACACGAACGAAGTGAGTGTCTGTGTACGATGTACTGTTTATAATATTTATATTTTATATATAGAGAAAACAGTACATTTCCGTATGTTTTTTAACCAGCATTAACTATCCGTCTTCGCTTCGCTTGACGGAACTCGCTTCGCTCGCCATTCAGGATATAACTTCAGCGTTTGAAACGATTTTCGCAACCCTTAGAACGTTTTGTTCAATGTTCATTGTCCGGTCAGAATCGAAGATAAAATATTTGATTTGGCCTGACACAGCTTTGGCACAGATCCTCTCCCATTTTGACACTTCCGCCCTGTGACAGAAGCGGAAGTTGAACAACCATCTGTGCGATCAAAATATAACAATATTTTGAAGGTGCAGCGGGTATCACTATCTTAAAACATGATATGTAAGAAGATAGGGGGCTGTGAGGAACCCAGATGGGATTTATCGTTGATGGAGCCAAGCTGAGATATCCGTTATGAAGAGACCAATAGCGCACAAAAATGATCGTCTGCCAGTGCCGAAAACGAATCACTTTACGCTTGAAGCGAGGCAGCGTGTTATCAATGGACTTGTTGCGACGGCTAAAGCTGACTTCGTATCCTTAGTTAACTGGCTGAAAACAGGTAAACAGAATGGTGAACCTATTCCGTTAGATAAATGCGAAAGTCTTCGAACTGCTATTCTTAATCTTGGGACCCTTAAAGCTGGTGTACAAACCGACTGGAAGCAGGTAATCCAGTTGATGGAAAAAGAAATCAAAAAAAGCCATCAACTGAATGCCTCGGTTCCTGCATCCTCGCAGCTTGTTACTGGTGTTCTAAGAAGTCTTAATGATATCAGCGAGAAGATCGCTGCGGGCAAAGCTGTTCCCGAGATGCTTGGCAGGCTCGAGAATATGCAGCAAATGATTGCCAACCTCAAGGATAATGAGGGGCTCATTAAAAGTATCAGCATTCTAACCCGAAGCGCACAGGATGCTTTGCGTGGCTATAGCAAGAAGCAACCAAAATCAAAAATTAGGAGGCCTGAAAAAGCAAATCCTCTCCTTCGTGAAGAACAATCCTTTCGTGCTGAGTGTGCCCCACTAATCGGGGAAAACGATATTTTCATAATCGCTAGTTGCCTTATTTCAATGTCGGCTCGGTTGGGGCAGTCCCCTGTTAGCCTGGCTAAAAGAGCAGCCGCGTTAAAAGGTGTCATCAAAACTGGGCTTTTGCCCGAACTGCTGGAGTTACTTCAGCAGGATGTGGAGTTGAATGCCTTAGTTCCGCTCAACATAGACAAAGATGACATTACTCGTAGTGATGGTGGTAAGCTTGTGGGATTGACAGGGGTCGTTGAGGGGGGCTCCTCTATCGGTGTGGAAGCGCAGCGTATTATTACCGCAGAACTTAAAAAGCTCGCGTATATCTCCGCAGTTCAGCGCGTTTATCTGGATACAGCTCGTTTAGGACTGGCTTTGGAAAACGATACTTTTAAGGTTATCGAGGAGGTAAAACGTATTGCTGAGAAGCACAATTGGAGTCCATTATCGGTTGCGGTGTATGCGACTTCCAAAACGCCTGGCATAAGGCCGGATATCGCCGGAGATGTGATTACTTTACTGGCACAGGATGAGATCCTTTCAGCGACCGTCAAACGATAACTTTATTTGTATTAGCTCAGATTTGACCTGACATAGGTGTGGCCCAGGGCTGGACTTAATCTGACAGTCCGCTCCGTGCCAGGAGCAGATGTTGTTGATATCAGTTTGTGTTGAGTAACGGGGAACATATCAACTGCAAAATGAGGCCTGTGTTTTCTATAAGTTCAGGTGAAAGTACATACCTTAACTAATCACCCCGGTGGCTATCGGGCAAGAGGCAACAATGGCGAAGAAACGCAAGGCGAAAAACTACATAACACCTGAGAAGATTGCAGCACGCAAGCAGGAAGAACAGCGTCATAAGCAAGCCGATGAGGTTATGGCCAACCTCAAGATCGGGAAAAGTCAGTACTTGGGCGTTTCTATTTGGAAGAATATCACCATCCAGCTGGCACGCGGAAAAAACGTCGCTGAAATCACGTACGATATGGAACGAGATACGTTGGTCGGCCAGTGCCGTACTATAGAGGTTAAACGCCTTCGAGCCAAAGAACATCAACAGCAAAGCAGAGCCAGTGCGGAAAAGATTGTAGCACCGCGCGTCCCGCCGCTAGCCACACCGGCTACCGTGGATAACCGCCAGAAACCGGGCAAACTCAGAGCCAAAACCCTTCATCTGCTGAAAAAAAAGCCCGCTAGCAGCAAAGTGGATGCGTGGACGATTGCACGCGACGTGTCACGGTCATCCGCACCTCAAAAGAAATTGACCTTTGGAGCGGTATTACATCAGAACCCAGTAGCTAAGCCTGAAGTTATCAGCTTTAGCGGAAACGAGAAGCGGTTAGAGGGGGCTGACACGCCAGCGGCTACCATTAAAAGATACGATCTTCCGCTGCCTAAGCCTAGAGAGGCCACCATGAGGCGCAAACTGACGGGTATTGAGAAGGCCATGAAGATGGTTCCCGTTGCAAGCCGTCACGAGTTTGCGATGTTCGTACATAAACACCATGAAAGTGGTTACACAGCAGAACAACTGCTCGCACAGTACTTGGCTGCTGCAATTACTGCACCTGGAGCAAATGATTCAGTTGTTGTCGTGCCGGAGATTATTAACGAAACGGCCGCCGTAGAGTTGACCGCACCATTACCGGTATCTCACGATCCATTTAAAGAAGCGCGCTTACCAAACCTCCGCCAGACGCTGGATATCAGCATCGAAACGCCGAAAGGTATGGACGAGCTGGGAGAGCAGGATATCACTACGGTCAACCCGCTGCGCGATGGCCGCGAGCTGAAAGGCGGCTCCTCCGAACGTCTGGTGCGTCAGCGCGATGCGGCAATCCAGGCTGAGTTTAAAGCAGAGCTTTGCTACAACTTCGGTTACCGTTGTGCCGTGTCCGGTAAACATCTGGGCGGTGTACTGGATGCCGCTCACATTGAAAGCGCGGCCAAAGGGGATTACAGCGCGAGCAACGGCATTCTGCTGTCACCTACTCTGCACCGCCTGTTTGACGCGAACAAGATGGGAATTAATCCTGAGACAATGACTGTTCATTTCAAACCAGGCATTGAGTTTGAGGAATATGAAGGCCGTGTGATCACCCCAATGCATTACCGCCTGAACAAAGACAAACTGGCTGCTCGCTGGGGTGAATACCTGAGAGACGCAAATTGAGATACGCCATGCACCGCTACCTTGAAGCAGGGCATAAAAAAACTGCCGCTGTTGATACCAGTGTAATTTCCGCCACTAATCACCCTTTCCTAGTACTTCCTATATGGCCAGAAGCGGGCGTTACGCACAAACTCTAATGGTTAATGGGCGAGGTATCTAATGCGCTTACAGGACGATGATAAAGTCTTGAGTGTTCTGGCTGCAAAGTAATCTCTTGAGTTACGGTTTATAAAGTGGAGTATATTGTTGTTTTAAAGATATCAGATCCAGGGTTCGCAATAGGGATGTAATGTTAGTGGCAAAATATTCAATTGCACATGGTAACAGTCTGCTATTTGCTCAGAGCGGACAGTCAGATTTGATTGTACTTTGTCTACTGTAACTGTCACTTCGAGCTAATACACTTATTTTGAACTAGATTACCAATTCCTTTTTGATCCGGTAGAACGTTGCACGACTGATATCAGCAGCTTTCATTATGTGAGCTGGTTTAACGTTCTGTGCCAACATTTCACGTACCACTTCACGGGCTTCCATATCTTTCTCTTTTCCCGTATACAAACCTGCCTGTTTTGCTCTCTCGATCCCCTGTGCCTGGCGTTTACGGCGGGTTTCATAATCTTGTCGTGCCATTGTCGCAAGGATATCGATCAGCATAGCATTGACTGCCCGAAGAATGCCGCTGGTAAGGTCGTTGCCGGACATTTCAACCATCTGCCAGCTTGTTGGCAAATCCATCGAAACAATAACCAGTCCTTTACTGTTCAGCGTAGCTTTGAGTTCAGCCCATTCTTCATGTTGAAGACGACTGAGACGGTCAATCGATTCGATGAGAAGCAGATCGCCGGGTTGTGCTTCCTCAAGGAGATGCATCAGTTCCACACGCTCCAGCTTCGCACCACTGGCATTTTCAATGTATTCTCCGGCTACTTGCCAGTTTTTGCTTTGCGCAAATTCGCGCAGGCTAATTAATGCACGATCAGCATGTTGGCCTTCGGTAGATGCACGGCAGTAAATACGGACATTCATCATGCATTCTCTTTTGAGTGTTAAATGGATACCTATATGATACAGTGCGTGTTTTTGTTGTCAATAGAGTCAAATTCAACCCTATTGAGACTTTGTATCATGGTCTTTATCAGGTATACCCTAAAGAGACCTACAAGATGGAGAAAAACATCGACAATTTTGAAAGGAAGGGGATACCCGATTAGCCTTAACGCAGTAAACCACCCGCACAACGCGCTGAGATATCACTCTCCGAGGGAACTCCGGCGGCAGCGGGCGTTGTTAACTTAAAATACAAAAATTGTCCGGGAATGGCGGATCAAGAGCATCCGCAATATTACTCTTCTGGCGTGCAATTAGGCCAAGAGGGAATTAATAGCCAATTGGGAGTTTCTTGCTTGGTTTGTTTATTTCTTCCCTCAATTTGTATTGATTGTAAGGCTTGTAGCCACGTTCCCAACGACCGTTCGTATATTTCTTGCAGCGTCGCTCAATAACATGCTCCATTTTTTCAAGAATATTTTGTTCTAATTTGAATAACTGGTCATATGTACCATCATGCTGACGGGCGTCTGCTGATGCAACAGTTAGAAGAAGGTCTCTGCTTGGTCCACCGTTTTGGCAAAGAGAGTCATCCGGTACTTTGGACAGGTCTTTTGCAGTTAGCATGAGACCTGGTGACATCGCCCAGGAACTAGCTGATAATGATGCTACTGAAAGAATGGTAGTTACTAATAGCTTCTTCATTATATTATCCTTCTTTGAATTATCATTCCTACTATTAGGAAGTTAAAATATCTATATTGCTTTGAATTTTTTGAATGATTCTGAACTGCCTACTTGAGATGGATGCAAGAAGGTATATCAAAAATGATGACTGAAATTTTAATACAACCTTCGTAAGGTGATTTTGTTTCATTCTTCCATGAGTTCTATTTTTGTTACATGAGTGCCATTGCAGTATATTTTCAAATCTTCAGGCGGGGACTTCACTGCGTTACGGATTTTATTCATTGTATCTATCGTTAAAATATCGCAGCCTTCCATATACATAACCTTGCGAGTATCAATATCTGATATGTTAGTGAAACAGCTACTGACCCATGAATCAGGTATTTCAATTCCATGTATCAGTTTCATATACTCAATGATGAACGACTCTGTCATGTGAAATCGCCCGATCGTGTATTTTCCGATATACGCATTACCAGAAGACGAAGGTACCCAATCATTTTTTAAAACTAGAGTCTGTGCATTATTTCTCATTTTCAGACTCCAGTTCATGAATGCGATTGTTTGTCATGTCAACAAGGCATTTCTGTTCGTTATTGCAGTCGGATTTTTTCTTTATCCATTCTCTTTGAGAAGGGAGTAAGCGTTTTCGTGTTTCAGGGCTAAGGTTTTTCCAGACCGAATTTAGTTTCTCATCGCTTGCTTTATAACTGTGTGTATCGACATTTGAGGTTACTGCATTGTTTTTGGTGGCTTCGCGGTTGTTATTATAGAAAATGGGTGCGCGAACTCCCTGAGCGTAGTCTTTAGCTGCTTTGTCCCACACACCTTGACCATTGGCAGTCAGTATCTTTCTGAATTCTGTAGTGTTGAAACTGTAATTGCGGATCTCGCCATTGAAATCTAGTTTCACGTTGACGATGGTAGACTTCGCAATGCCAGTCAAGAAATCCCCAGCTTCTGAACCAAGTGAACAGACTAATTCCTTCGTATCGTCGTTATTCTTTGGGCGTAGTCCGTGCATCGTGAATCTGCCGTTATCAGTTGTAGCAGTGATATCTACCAGCGGCACGATCGAGGATGATTGCTTTGTTATCGCGAAGCATATTCCCTTCAGATTTACATCCCTGTCCATTCCGAGAAACATCAGGGCGTTTTTGTCGTTGCTGGCGACACCTGCTGATTTCGCCTCTGGCAAGAAATAGACGGTACTGGAGGCGGCGGTTATAGCTGAAATGAGAACAACGCCTGATGCCATGATTTTTAAAGTTTTTATAAGGATAGTCATTCTGGATACCTTCTTTCTATTGCACTCCATCGGGGGCAGATCACCATCCCGTGAGTCTTGCTTGTGAGAAACACTACTCGAAGAATCATGATCTTACATTGATCTATAAAATCTATCAATAACGTAAAATTGATCTATAAAAGCGATCGATTGGGGTGTGTATAATTCCGAGATTGCTTTGATGTAACGGAAACGGAGACATGGCTATTGGGGGCGTTGGTAGGCTTCCCCTTGATAGGTATGCAAGGGGAGAGTGATTTACTGTAAAAGTTTTTCTAAGTCTTCCAGCGAGTTAATCTCGTATTTATTACCGTTGACAGTTGCATACGATTTATTTGTAGTGCTAGCTACCTTGATAGCCAATCCATTACCTTCGCTTTGGTTTACACCATCCTCCAGCTTGGTTATAAACGTCGGGTTTAGAATGCTGACTTCATGCTTGTCCTTAATATGCTGTGCAAATTTTTCAGGTGAAATCAGTTCATCAATGAAGGAGTGCAACACAAGCCCTTGCATTTTTAGTAAGTCATGATCATTAACTGTCTGTGCTTCTACATACGAAACACCAGGTGATCGGTTTCGATTGAACTTAATCACGATTCTCTGTTTTGTCTCGTCGGCGAAGGTTACTTCAAAATGACCATACCGCCCATCAATGTCATAGCAATCAATACGTTTGATAGCTTGCTTTATCTTCAACCTAATTCGCTTACGATCAGGGTTTTTAGTGTCATGAACATCGAAATTTCGGAATTGATCCCAGCCAGTTGTTTGAATTTCTGAGCGGCTGATTTTGTACTGTTGATATTCTCGCTCAAGCGTTATTTTTTTCTGTTTATTGGCATTAATCTGATCTGCCAATTCTTCGAGGTCATCTGTCAAAGTTGCCAGCTTTAGCAGCTTTTTAACAGCTTCAGATGCCTTTTCAATCTCAGATTCGTACCAAGCCGTTTTATCTTCTTGGTGGTTGTTCCAGACGTGATCAGCGATTAGTTGCAAAACAGTGTGCTCAAGCTGGTATGACGTAAAACCTTTTTTACCGCAAGGTTTACCCTGAACGATTTTTGAACCACATATATAACGGTACTTGTTTTCACTTGAACCAGATTTGAACATGAAAGAACCACATTTTCCGCAAAAAAGAATACCGATACCTGAGAGTAGCGGGATTTCTGGTTCAGGGTTACCTGCTGGATATTTTGATGAATTACGAGTGATGGCGCGGTGTCGATCTAATTTCGAAAGTGTCAAGTAGTCCACCTCCGACATAAGAGCAGGGTAGTAATCAGGGATAATGAATGTTTCTTTTAACGGTTCATCTGATTCGGAATCGTATATGATGACACCTGATTCATCGCGTTTATCCAGCTTAAAGGTTTTTTGTCCGTGAACAGTGGGGTTCAAAAATGTCCTGATCAAATGTTTACCCCATTGTTCAGTTTTGGGTGTCAGCGCTTGACCTGTCTGGTCTTTATAAACCCTCTTTTTAGGGGCAGGGTAATGTTCGTTAAGATATCGTTGGATTCCAAGAAGAGTTTCACCGTTTTGTTTAAGTTCGATAATCTTCTGAGCTGCGGTAAAATATAGAGGATGTGGAGTAACGTATCCTGATTTTGTATCTACCCACCAAACATTCTGACCGACGGATTCTATTGCTTTTGCTGGTGTTCCCGATTCTCTTGTCAGGTTGTGTCGTATCAACGAACGGGCCTGGGCTTCAACTCGATTCTTTTTTGTCAACGACTCGTCGTGGGCGCGTGTGAACATCAACAATGAAATGATTAAATCGGTTGGATTATTCTTTACGTCCGCGTACTTATAGACCTTTTCATCCATGCCAGTAACAACGACTATCCCCCTGCTAAGTATGTTCTTGAATATATCCAAAGCGCTCCAGGCATCATCACGACTAATGCGGTCAAGATTTTCGACGACTAGCCACGAGCCAACGGGAACCTTAGCCCCAATCTGCTTGATGAACTCCGATAGCTTCCCTTCATGAGCATTTTTTCCTTTGAACGCAGACATGCCGAGATCGTGGAAAGCCGTTGTATCAAGTTCGAGATTATAACGGGCCGCAATTTTTAGAGCGGTATCTTGCTGACGCTCCAGGGAGTTACCTTCCCGTTGTTTCACAGATGAAAAACGCACGTACGAATACAGCTTGGGTTTCATTGAGTGTGATTCCCTTCGGATGGTATTGATTGATCAGATAGACCTGATGCTAACAGCAGGAATGTGAATTTTAAACAGTGAATAATTATATGTTAGGCAAGCCTGCCAATACCCGCTGCGTTCAGCTCTCGGAAACCAACCTGTGCATGATCTTTGGCTCACCGTTGCGCCCGAAAGTCTGCTCCGGGCTTCAGCCCGCTGCCGAAATGTGCGGCAGCACGCGAGAGCAGGCGATGACGTACCTTCTTGAACTTGAAACGCTCACCGCGCCTTAAACGTCTTTAATTCTCGCCAGGCAGCCCATCGTCAGCGTACACATCACCAGCGCAATCCAGAACACCGTGTGATAGTTCCAGATTTCGGCCACGACACCGGCCATTGAGCCCGCGATAATCCAGCCCACGCGGGTGGTATTAGTATAAAGGGTGGTGGCTGAGCCTGCCTGACCCGGCATCAGATCCTGGAAATAGAGCATGCCTATCCCGGCGAGAATGCCAATATAGATGGCGTTCAGCAGCTGTAACGCCAGCAACAGCCCAGGCGTATGTACCGTCAGCATACCGATATAAAACAGCAGACCGGCGACAGCGGCGATGCGCATTAAAAACCGCTTTCCGAAGCGCTTAGCGTAATAGCCCGCGATGAGCATCGTCGGGATCTCAAGCCCGGCCGCGGTGCCCATCATGATGCCCGCCAGCTTCTCCGACAGGTGCAGTTCATCAATAATAAACAGCGGCATATTGATGATATACAGGCTGTTAGTGCCCCACATCAGCGTGCAGATAACAAACAGGAGCAGGGCATCGCGGCGGTTACGGCGCGGCGCTTCCAGCACGCCCGTTGCCACCTTGGGCTCTTTGCGCATGGACGGCAGGAATAACCACACCAGCGCGCCGCACGCCACAAACGCGACTGCCGCGCTCAGGTACATCACCGTAAAGCCAAAACCCATCGCCAGCGCGTAGGCCAGCGGTGGACCAATCACCCATGCCAGCGATACCTGCGCACGCAGGACAGAGCTGAACATCACCGCTTCACGGCCGGTATGGTCGGCGTGTTCGCGGGCAAGGGCGAACAGCTGCGGGTTTGCCGTCGAGCCAAAGCTGCTCAGAAATACCCCGACGAAGAGCAGAATGAAATAGTTGCGGTTCCAGGCAAACAGAACGCAGGCCATGACCCCCAGCAGACAGCAGAAAACGATCAGGCTTTTACGATCGCCTTTTCTGTCGGATCGCCCCGCCAGAAACTGACTGACCAGGATGCCGATGATGGCGCTTCCGGTAAAAAAGAAGCCTACCATCGCCGGACGGACGTGAACCTCATTTGTGAGGAATAAGCTCAATGTCGGCGTCTGTAACGCACCGGCAATGCCCGTGAAGAAGGCAACAACGAGGAATGCCGCAGAGGTCAAATCAAAGGGCTTCGGCGAGACCGCCGCAGGGGTGTTATGCATGTTTTATAATTAGCGAGTAGCAGAGAGGGGCGGAGTTTACGCCGTCAACTAAAAAATAAACAGTGGGTGCGGTCAATGATGCCACGAAAAATCAAAATGGCATTTCAACTTACCTCTCACCCGGCTGACCTTAGCTGAAACTGGCTTGCTGAACTTCAGCAAAATTCAGCTGAACGAAGAAGAAATGTGCTGTATCTCTAAATTCTGAGATCGGAAATACGAGTTTACTTGCAAGACATTGCAGAAAGCGCAAGACTTTTTGAAACGTTTCAGCGCTATCTTGTTTTAACAAACGGAGCAGGCTAGCGCATTTTTTCTCATTAAAGCTGAAACGATTCAAGTTCAGCAGGAGTGGAGAACCATGTTCCAGTTATCTGTTCAGGATATCCACCCGGGCGCTCAGGCCGGGGATAAAGAAGAGGCTATTCGCCAGGTTGCCGCTGCGCTCGTGCAGGCGGGTAACGTCGCGGACGGCTATGTCAACGGCATGCTGGCGCGCGAGCAGCAGACCTCAACCTTCCTCGGCAATGGCATTGCCATTCCGCACGGCACCACCGATACCCGCGATCAGGTGTTGAAAACCGGCGTTAAGGTTTATCAGTTCCCGCAGGGCGTGCTCTGGGGCGACGGTCAGGTGGCCTATGTGGCTATCGGTATCGCGGCCAGCAGCGACGAACACCTAGGCTTGCTGCGTCAGCTGACGCATGTCCTGAGCGATGACGATGTGGCTGAACAGCTTAAGTCCGCCACCACAGCTGAAGAGCTGCGTGTGTTGCTGATGGGCGAAAAACAGAGCGAAGCGCTGAAACTGGATAATGAAACGCTGACGCTGGATGTGGTTGCCTCCGATCTGGTGACGCTGCAGGCGCTGAACGCGGGCCGTCTGAAAGAAGCCGGCGCGGCGGATGCCACGTTTGTGACGCGCGTGATTAACGATAAGCCGTTGAATCTGGGTCAGGGTATCTGGCTTAACGACAGTGCTGAAGGCAACCTGCGCAGCGCTATCGCCGTGAGCCGCGCGGCCAATGCGTTTGACGTAGAAGGCGAGCCTGCAGCCATGCTGGTGACCGTGGCGATGAACGATGAACAGCCGGTTTCCGTGCTGAAGCGTCTGGGCGATCTGCTGCTGAACAACAAAGCTGAAAAACTGCTGAACGCTGATGCCTCCACCGTGCTGGCACTGCTGACCAGTGATGATGCGCCGACTGAAGACGTGCAGACCGCTGAGTTCGTGGTACGTAACGAGCACGGCCTGCATGCCCGTCCGGGCACCATGCTGGTGAATACCATTAAACAATTCGAGAGTGAGATCACCGTGGCGAATCTTGATGGCACGGGCAAACCGGCCAACGGCCGTAGTCTGATGAAAGTTGTCGCGCTGGGCGTGAAGAAAGGGCACCGTCTGCGTTTCACCGCACAGGGTGCTGATGCTGAACAGGCGCTGAAAGCGATTGGCGATGCCATCGCGGCGGGTCTGGGGGAGGGCGCATAATGAGCAGACGTGTTGCGACTATTACGCTGAACCCGGCTTATGACCTGGTAGGATTTTGCCCGGAAATTGAGCGCGGCGAAGTCAACCTCGTGCGTACCACTGGCCTGCATGCTGCGGGTAAAGGGATTAACGTCGCGAAAGTGCTCAAGGATCTCGGTATCGACGTCACCGTGGGTGGATTCCTCGGTAAAGATAACCAGGATGGTTTCCAGCAGCTGTTCAGCGAGCTGGGCATTGCCAACCGTTTTCAGATTGTTCAGGGCCGTACCCGCATCAACGTTAAGCTGACGGAGAAAGACGGTGAAGTGACTGACCTGAACTTCTCTGGCTTCGAAGTGACGCCGTCAGACTGGGAGCGTTTTGTTAACGATTCTCTGACCTGGCTCGGTCAGTTTGACATGGTCTGCGTCAGCGGCAGCCTGCCGTCCGGCGTGAGCCCGGAAGCGTTTACCGACTGGATGACGCGCCTGCGCAGCCAGTGCCCGTGCATCATTTTTGACAGCAGCCGCGATGCGCTGGTTGCGGGCCTGAAAGCCTCGCCGTGGCTGGTGAAGCCGAATCGCCGCGAGCTGGAGATCTGGGCGGGTCGTAAGCTGCCAGAATTAAAAGATGTGATTGACGCTGCCCATGCGCTGCGCGAGCAGGGTATCGCTCACGTGGTGATCTCGCTTGGTGCAGAAGGCGCGTTGTGGGTTAACGCGTCTGGCGAATGGATCGCCAAACCGCCGTCAATGGAAGTTGTGAGTACCGTTGGCGCAGGGGATTCCATGGTTGGCGGCCTGATTTATGGTCTGCTGATGCGTGAATCCAGTGAACATACTTTACGTCTTGCCACTGCCGTTGCTGCCCTGGCCGTCAGCCAGAGCAATGTCGGTATTACCGATCGTACCCAGTTAGCCGCGATGATGGCGCGCGTTGACTTAAAACCTTTTAACTAACAGCAGGAGAGGAATAATGAAAACGCTGCTGATCATTGACTCCGGTCTCGGACAGGCTCGCGCCTATATGGCGAAGACCTTGCTGGGCGCGGCGGCACAAAAAGCACATCTGGAGATTATCGATAATCCAGGCGATGCAGAACTGGCCATTGTACTGGGCGACAAAATCCCGGCTGACAGTGCGCTGAACGGCAAAAAAGTGTGGCTGGGTGATATTAATCGCGCGGTGGCACACCCGGAACTGTTCCTGAGCGAAGCGAAAGGTCACGCGTCTGTCTACAGCGCGCCTGTCGCAGCGGCACCGGCTGCGGCCACGGGTCCGAAACGCATTGTTGCGGTGACGGCCTGCCCGACGGGGGTGGCTCACACCTTTATGGCTGCTGAAGCTATTGAAACCGAAGCGAAAAAACGCGGCTGGTGGGTAAAAGTTGAAACGCGTGGCTCCGTCGGTGCCGGCAACGCTATCACCCCAGAAGAAGTGGCTGAGGCCGATCTGGTGATCGTGGCGGCGGATATCGAAGTGGACCTGGCGAAATTTGCCGGTAAGCCAATGTACCGTACATCTACCGGCCTGGCGCTGAAAAAGACCGCGCAGGAGTTTGATAAAGCGCTGGTAGAAGCGAAGCCGTATCAGGCAACCGGCGCGCGTCAAACCGCGACAGAAGGTAAGAAAGAGTCTGCGGGCGCCTATCGCCATCTGCTGACCGGCGTGTCATACATGCTGCCGATGGTGGTGGCGGGTGGTCTGTGTATTGCCCTCTCGTTCGCGTTTGGTATTACCGCGTTTAAAGAGCAAGGCACGCTGGCCGCTGCGCTGATGCAGATCGGCGGTGGTTCAGCCTTCGCTCTGATGGTGCCGGTACTGGCGGGCTTTATTGCCTTCTCCATCGCTGACCGTCCTGGCCTGACGCCGGGCCTTATCGGCGGTATGCTGGCCGTGAGTACCGGTTCCGGCTTTATCGGCGGGATTATCGCGGGCTTCCTGGCCGGTTACGTCGCGAAGCTCATCAGCTCGAAGCTCAAGCTGCCGCAGAGTATGGAAGCGCTGAAACCGATCCTGATCATCCCGCTGATTTCCAGCCTGGTGGTCGGTCTGGCGATGATTTACCTGATTGGTAAGCCGGTTGCGGGCATCCTGGCGGGTCTGACCCACTGGCTGCAAACCATGGGTACCGCGAACGCGGTTCTGCTGGGTGCAATCCTCGGCGGCATGATGTGTACCGACATGGGTGGTCCGGTGAACAAAGCGGCGTACGCCTTTGGTGTTGGCCTGCTGAGTACCCAGACCTACGCGCCAATGGCAGCCATCATGGCGGCAGGTATGGTGCCTCCTCTGGCGCTCGGCCTGGCGACGATTATTGCCCGTCGTAAGTTCGATAAAGCGCAGCAGGAAGGCGGCAAAGCGGCGCTGGTGCTGGGTCTGTGCTTCATCACCGAAGGGGCAATTCCGTTCGCGGCCCGTGACCCAATGCGTGTACTGCCTTGCTGTATCGCGGGTGGCGCGGTAACGGGGGCAATCTCCATGGCGATTGGTGCGAAGCTGATGGCACCACACGGCGGTCTGTTCGTGCTGCTGATCCCTGGCGCTATCACGCCGGTGCTGGGCTACCTGCTGGCGATTGTTGCCGGTACGCTGGTGGCGGGTCTCTCTTACGCAGTGCTGAAACGTCCGGAAGCGGAAGTCGTGGCAAAAGCAGCGTAAGCGATAAACAACAAAAAAGCCGGGTTGCATTACGCACCCGGCTTTTTTTATGCCGCCTGTTCAGCGGTTTGCTGTGCCTTCAGCCAGGCAATCTCTTCTGCCCAGATATCCGGATTGATGGTTTCCAGCACCATCGGAATACCGTCGAAGCGGGCGTCCTGCATAATAAAGCGAAACGCATCGTGGCCGATGTTGCCTTCGCCGAGGCTGTGGTGGCGGTCAACGCGGCTGCCAAAGGCGCTTTTCGCATCGTTTAAGTGCATGCCGCGCAGGTACTTAAAGCCCACAATGCGCTCGAACTCATCAAACGTGTTTTTCGTTGCCTCGGTTGTGCGCAGGTCATAGCCGGCGGCGAACGCGTGGCAGGTATCAATGCACACGCCAACGCGGGATTTATCCTCCACGCCGTCGATAATCGCCGCCAGATGTTCGAACCTGAAGCCGAGGTTGCTGCCCTGACCGGCGGTATTCTCAATCACCGCGGTGACGCCTTTGGTCTTGTCCAGGGTGATGTTGATGGACTCGGCAATGCGCGCCAGGCAGGCATCTTCGTCGATCTGCATCAGATGGCTGCCCGGATGGAAGTTCAGCAGCGTCAGCCCCAGCTGTTCGCAGCGCTGTACTTCATCAAGAAACGCCTCGCGGGATTTTTCCAGCGCCTCTTCAACCGGGTGACCGAGGTTGATCAGGTAGCTGTCGTGGGGAAGGATTTGGCCTGGCCCGTAGTGGTACTTCTCACAGGCAGCTTTGAAATCATCAATCACTTCAGCGGTGAGCGCTGCGGCGCGCCACTGGCGCTGGTTTTTGGTGAACAGGGCGAAAGCGGTCGCCTCGATTTCGGCGGCGCGAATGGCGGCATTCGCAAGGCCACCTGCAGCGCTGACGTGCGCTCCAACATATTTCATATAAAAACTCCTGCTAACCCGAAACGCTTATGATAGCGGGTTAGCAGGAGAAGGACGAGATGGTTTATGCCATCAGGCTGTGCACCGCGAGGTTAATGGCACCGCCGCCGACAATCAGCCAGATGAAGAGCACCAGCGCCATCAGCAGCGGTTTCGCGCCGGCTTTTTTCAGCGCGCTGACGTGTGTGGTGACGCCCAGCGCCGCCATCGCCATCGCCAGCAGGACCGTATCCAGCGTCACCAGCATATCCACCATCGCTTTTGGCAGCAGGTGGAAAGAGTTGAAGACAGCGACCACGATGAACAGGATCGCAAACCACGGAATGGTGATTTTGCTTTTCTCGCTGCCGCCTGCCGGAGCAAGCTGTTTAACCCTCGCCGCGAGGAAAAGCAGGAACGGGGCCAGCATCATCACGCGCAGCATTTTGGCGATGACCGCCGCGTTTTCCGCTTCCGGGTTAATGGCATGTCCTGCCGCCACCACCTGGGCCACTTCGTGCATGGTCGAACCGATATAGATGCCGTAGGTTTCCGGGCTAAACCAGTGCGCCACCAGCGGATACATGGCCGGATAGAGGAAGATCGCCAGCGTACCGAAGATCACCACTGTCGCCACCGCCACGGTTACCTTGCTGGCTTCGGCTTTAACGACGGGCTCCGTTGCCAGCACCGCCGCGGCTCCACAGATACTGCTCCCGGCACCGATCAGCCAGCTGGTTTGCTTATCCAGGCCAAAGACTTTCTGGCCGATAAAGCAGGCCAGCAAAAAGGTGCTGGTCAGGGTCAGGACGTCGATGGCGATTCCGCTCACGCCCACATCCGCAATCTGCGAAAAGGTGAGACGGAAGCCGTAAAGGATGATCCCGAGACGCAGCAGGTGCTGTTTGGCAAAGATCACGCCGCCGTCGCAGGATTTCCAGATATGTGGGTAAACGGTGTTACCCACGACCATGCCGAGCAAAATGGCGAGCGTCAGCGCGCTGAATCCTGCGCCTGCGATAGCCGGGATGCTGCCGCCCCAAAGCGCGACGGCGGTCACTGCGGCGCTGAGCGCAAGACCCGGCACGAAGTGCCACACTGTACGATGATGTTGTAAGGTGATTTCTGACATAACCTTCTCCTTTGTCTGGCTAAAGGTTACGGCGCCCTGGCTTAAAAATAAAATTGATTATATACTTATAATCAATCTATATAAGTGGTAAGCAACCATGCACATTACATTGCGTCAGCTGGAAGTGTTTGCCGAGGTGCTGAAAAGCGGCTCGACGACCCAGGCGTCACTAATGCTGGCGCTTTCGCAGTCTGCGGTCAGCGCGGCGTTGACCGATCTTGAAGGACAGCTGGGCGTGCAGCTTTTCGACAGGGTAGGGAAGCGTCTGGTGGTCAACGAGCACGGCCGTCTTCTTTATCCACGCGCGCTGGCGCTGCTGGAGCAGGCTATCGAAATCGAGCAGCTGTTCCGCGAAGACAACGGTGCGATCCGCGTCTATGCCAGCAGCACCATCGGGAACTACATCCTGCCGGAAGTGATTGCCCGCTACCGCCGGGATTTCCCGACTCTGCCGCTGGAGATGAGCGTGGGCAATAGCCAGGACGTCATCAACGCGGTGATCGATTTCCGCGTGGATATCGGCCTCATCGAAGGGCCTTGCCATAACGTCGATATCATTGCCGAGCCCTGGCTGGAAGATGAGCTGGTGGTGTTTGCGTCCCCGGCCTCGTCGTTATTGCAGGGCGAGGTGACGCTGGAGCGCCTGGCGCAGGCGCAGTGGATCCTGCGCGAACAGGGCTCCGGCACGCGTGAAATTGTCGATTATCTGCTGCTTTCCCATCTGCCGCATTTCCAGTTAGGGATGGAGTTGGGGAACTCTGAGGCGATCAAGCACGCGGTGCGTCATGGCCTGGGGATCAGCTGTCTTTCCCGGCGCGTCATTGCCGAACAGCTTGAAACGGGGTCGCTGGTTGAAATCCCGGTTCCATTGCCGAAGCTGGTGCGCACGCTGTGGTGCATTCATCATCGTCAGAAACACCTTTCCAGCTCGCTGCAGCGTTTTCTGCGCTATTGCGAGATGTAATCTTCCCCTCATCCTGCCCTCTCCCCAAAGGGGAGAGGGAAAAATTATGCTTTACTTATAATCCTGGCCGAGTCATGAAGCTCTCTTATAACTGAGTATTTCTGCCGGAAGGAACGCGGATCGTCTGCTACAATCGCGCCTCATTTATTAAATGGACAGCATTTTCATATGGTTTCAGAAATTAAAACCACAGAAGCGCCCACGCTACGTCGTGAACTCAAGGCGCGTCACCTGACGATGATCGCCATTGGAGGCTCAATCGGTACAGGTCTTTTCGTTGCCTCTGGCGCAACGATTTCGGCAGCCGGCCCGGGTGGGGCACTTTTCTCTTATATCCTGATTGGCCTGATGGTGTACTTCCTGATGACCAGTCTCGGCGAACTGGCCGCGTACATGCCGGTATCCGGTTCGTTTTCGACCTACGGTCAAAAATACGTTGAAGAAGGCTTTGGCTTCGCGCTGGGCTGGAACTACTGGTACAACTGGGCGGTCACTATCGCCGTTGACCTTGTCGCCGCGCAGCTGGTGATGAACTGGTGGTTCCCCGATACGCCGGGCTGGATCTGGAGCGCCCTGTTCCTGGCCGTCATCTTCCTGCTGAACTACATCTCCGTGCGCGGTTTCGGCGAAGCGGAATACTGGTTCTCTTTGATCAAAGTGGCAACCGTCATCATCTTTATCGTCGTCGGTGTGGCGATGATCGTTGGTATTTTCAAAGGCGCAGAACCTGCGGGCTGGAGTAACTGGACAACAGGCGATGCGCCGTTTGCCGGTGGACTGTCGGCGATGATTGGCGTGGCGATGATTGTCGGCTTCTCCTTCCAGGGGACCGAGCTGATTGGTATCGCCGCCGGTGAGTCAGAGAACCCGGAGAAGAATATTCCGCGCGCGGTTCGTCAGGTCTTCTGGCGTATCCTGCTGTTCTACGTGTTCGCGATCCTCATTATCAGCCTGATCATTCCGTACACCGATCCCAGCCTGCTGCGTAATGACGTTAAAGACATTAGCGTCAGCCCGTTCACGCTGGTCTTCCAGCACGCCGGTCTGCTTTCTGCCGCGGCAGTGATGAACGCCGTTATCCTGACCGCTGTGCTTTCAGCCGGTAACTCCGGGATGTACGCGTCCACCCGTATGCTCTACACGCTGGCATGCGACGGTAAAGCCCCGCGTATCTTCGCGAAGCTGTCCCGTGGCGGCGTACCGCGTAACGCGCTGTATGCCACCACGGTGATTGCCGGTCTGTGCTTCCTGACCTCTATGTTTGGCAACCAGACGGTATACCTGTGGCTGCTTAACACGTCCGGAATGACGGGCTTTATTGCCTGGCTGGGGATTGCCATTAGCCACTACCGTTTCCGCCGTGGCTTCGTCAAACAGGGTCACGATATTAACTCGCTGCCGTATCGCTCCGGCTTCTTCCCTCTGGGTCCCATTTTCGCCTTCATTCTGTGCCTGATCATTACGCTGGGACAGAACTATGAAGCGTTCCTGGCGGACACCATTGACTGGGGCGCCGTCACGGCAACCTACATTGGCATTCCGCTGTTCCTCGTCATCTGGTTTGGTTACAAGCTGACGAAAGGAACACACTTCGTTCGCTACAGTGAAATGGAATTCCCGGAACGATTTAAACAATAACCGCACTTCCTCTCTATTAGCCCGCTCGTTTGAGCGGGCTTTTTTATTGCCGCATCCTGAAACAAAGATATATTTCTTAACAATTCAATTGATAATAATTATCGTTTGCTTTATCGTTATCAAAAATAAGCGTGCTACCGACCCACCGCAGATGTGGGCGGCCAGGAAGACGCTGTGAGCAATGATGATTTGATTGAGTTGTATTTACCTCATGGAGATATGGAATGTTTAGGTTGAATCCCTTCGTCAGGGGAGGACTTTGCGCGTCCGCAATGTCCCTGGCCCTGCCTGTTATCGCAGCGGAATCCGGCGACACAATGGTTGTCACGGCTTCCGCGACCGAGCAAAACCTGAAAGACGCACCGGCAAGCATCAGCGTCATCACCCAGGAAGATTTGCAGCGCAAACCCGTTCAGAATCTGAAAGATGTGTTACGGGATGTGCCGGGCGTGCAGCTCACGAGCGAAGGGGACAACCGTAAAGGGGTAAGTATTCGCGGACTGGACAGCAGCTATACGCTGATCCTGATTGACGGCAAGCGCGTCAATTCCCGTAACGCGGTGTTCCGCCATAATGATTTCGACCTCAACTGGGTGCCGGTTGACGCCATCGAACGCATCGAAGTGGTGCGCGGACCGATGTCTTCTCTTTACGGCTCCGATGCGCTGGGCGGCGTGGTAAACATTATCACCAAAAAAATCGGCCAGAAATGGACGGGTACCCTGAGCGCCGATTCCACAATTCAGGAACATCGCGACCGTGGAGACACCTACAACGGTCAATTCTATACCAGCGGTCCGCTGGTGGACGGTCTGCTGGGGCTGAAAGCCTACGGTAGCCTCGCGAAGCGTGAGAAAGACGGTCAGCAGAAATCCTCTACCACGGCGAGCGGTGAAACGCCGCGCATTGAGGGCAACACCCGCCGCGATGCGAATGTGGAGTTCGCCTGGACGCCGTCTGAAAATCATGACTTTACGGCGGGCTACGGTTTCGACCGTCAGGACCGTGACTCGGATTCCCTCGACAAAAACCGCCTTGAACGTCAGAACTACTCTCTCAGCCACAACGGCCGCTGGGGCGTCGGCAACAGCGAGCTGAAGGTTTACGGCGAAAAGGTAGATAACAAAAACCCGGGCAACAGCAATCCGATCACCTCCGAGAGCAACGCGGTGGACGGAAAATACGTGCTGCCGCTGGGCGAAATCAACCAGATGATGACCTTCGGCGGCGAATGGCGTCACGATAAGCTGAAGGATCCGGTCAACCTGACGGGCGGTTCCAGCAGCAGTACGTCGACAAGCCAGTATGCCCTGTTCCTTGAAGATGAGTGGCGTCTCTTTGAACCTCTGGCGCTGACCACCGGTATCCGTATGGACGACCATGATACCTACGGCGACCACTGGAGCCCGCGCGCCTATCTGGTCTACAACGCGACCGATACCGTAACGGTGAAAGGGGGCTGGGCGACCGCGTTTAAAGCGCCGTCGCTGCTGCAGCTGAGCCCGGACTGGGTCACCGGCTCGTGTCGCGGTGCCTGTGAGATTGTCGGTAACCCGGATCTGAAACCGGAGACCAGCGAGAGCTTCGAGTTCGGTCTTTACTACAGCGGGGAAGAGGGCTGGTTAGAGGGCGTGCAGGCCAGCGTCACCACCTTCCAGAATAACGTCGATGACCGCATCAGCATTAGCCGTACGGCCAATGCGAAGCAGGCGCAGAGCTACCCTAACTACGTTGGCCTGAATGCGGACGGTGAACCGATTTTCCGCTACTACAACGTTAACAAGGCGCGCATCCGCGGGGTGGAGACCGAGCTGAAATTCCCGCTGGCGGACGACTGGAAAGTGACGCTGAACTACACCTACAACGACGGTCGTGATATCAGCAACGGCGGCAACAAGCCGCTGTCCGATCTGCCGTTCCACACCGCCAACGGTACCGTTGACTGGAAGGCGACGCAGGACTGGTCGTTCTATGTTCAGGGCAACTACACCGGTGAGAAACGCGCGCTGACCAGCAGTGAACCAACACCGGGTGGCTATGTCATCTGGAATACCGGCGCCGCGTGGCAGGCGACGAAAAGCGTGAAGCTGCGTGCGGGCGTGCAGAACCTGCTGGACAAAGATCTGAGCCGCGACGATTACAGCTACACGGAAGATGGCCGTCGCTACTTTGTCGGCGTGGATTATAAGTTCTGATATAACCTTTATGCCCGGTGGCGCTTCGCTTACCGGGCCTACAAAATCCGCGAATGTAGGCCGGGTAAGGCGAAGCCGCCACCCGGCAATCACCCGCACTTACCCGAACAAATGCTCCGCATGGAAGCGGAGATGATCCTCAATAAAGGAGGCAATAAAGTAATAGCTGTGATCGTATCCCGGCTGAATGCGCAGCGTCAGCGGCCAGTCCTTCTGGCGCGCGGCTTCAGCAAACACCGCAGGCTGCAGCTGTCCGGCGAGGAACTGGTCCGCATCACCCTGATCGATAAGGGTGGGAATCGCCGCTTCCGCTTTGCTGGCCAGCATTAGCGCACAGCTGTCCCATTCCTGCCAATTCGCTTCATCTTCCCCCAGATAGTTCGCGAAGGCTTTCTGCCCCCACGGCACCTGAGTAGGGTTCACAATTGGCGCAAATGCCGACACGCTGACGTATTTTCCTGGATTTTTCAGCGCCATGATGAGCGCGCCGTGTCCGCCCATGGAGTGGCCGCTAATGGCGCAGCGGTCGCTTACCGCAAACCCGGACTGTATCAGCGCGGGCAGCTCATCGCGAAGGTAATCATACATGCGGTAGTGGCGCGCCCAGGGCTGCTCGGTCGCATTGAGATAAAACCCGGCGCCTTTGCCCAGGTCGTATCCGGCATCGTCGGCCACATCATCGCCACGCGGGCTGGTGTCTGGCATCACCAGCGCAATGCCCAGCTCGGCGGCAATACGCTGCGCGCCCGCTTTGGTGGTGAAGTTTTCGTCGTTGCAGGTCAGGCCGGAAAGCCAGAACAGAACCGGTGGATTTTCCGTCGACGGCAGGAAAATGCTGAACGTCATTGCACAGTTCAGGACGGTGGAGTCGTGCCGCCAGCGCTGCTGTCGACCTTCAAAACAACGGTGCTCTTCGAGCAGTTCCATGCAGGGCTCCTTAATGAGAATGCGTATTCATAAAAACCATAATACAGCCTTTTCATTGACCTGTGAGTAACTTTCACTTTCGCCAGAGGGCGAGATGCTGCATCATAAATTTACTTTTCTTTAACAATTGGAGCGGTCATGGCGCTGCGTATTGCGCTCAGTGGGTTTGTCGTGCTGGTGGTGGCGATGGGGATAGGGCGCTTTGCTTTTACGCCCCAGGTGCCGCTGATGATTGCTGCCGGACAGCTTACGCTGACCAGCGCGGGTCTGGTGGCGGCGATGAATTATCTGGGCTATCTGGTGGGCGCGTGGGATGCGATGCGTGCGCACCGCTTCGTTGAAACGCGCCTCTGGCTTGGCATCACCGGCGCGGTGGCGCTGACGCTGCTCTCCGCGGCGGCGGATAATGCCGTCGTGCACGGCCTGCTGCGTTTTGTCATCGGCTGCATGAGCGGCTGGTCGATGGTACTCATTGCCGCCTGGACCAACGAACGGCTGGGGCAGCTCGGTAAACCGGGGCTGAGCGCTGCGGTGTTTGCCGGACCCGGGGCGGGCATCGCCCTGAGCGGGCTGCTCGCCGTCTATATCCAGGCGAAATCCCTGTCGGCCGGGGCGGCATGGCAAATCTACGGCGTGCTGGCGCTGGTGCTGATTGCCCTGGTGGCGCGCTACCTGCCGCGATCCGGGCAGCTCCATCGACCCGGCACCGCGCCGGAGCCGCTGCTGCTGACGGCGGATTTAAAGCGCCTGGTCTGGAGCTACAGCCTGGCCGGGTTTGGCTATATCCTCCCGGCGACCTTCCTGTCGCAAATGGCGGCGGTGCGTTTTCCCGGCAGCATGTTTGCCCAGTTTGTCTGGCCGATTTTTGGTCTCGCCGCCGTGGTGGGCATTGCGCTAAGTATTCTTTTACGCCACACCTCAACGGCTAACCGCAGGCTGGCTATCGTGCTGTGGTTACAGGGGGCGGGCGTGCTGGCGGCCTGGCTGCTGCCGGGGATTGGCGGTTTGCTGACGGGCGGGCTGCTGGTGGGAGGCGGCTTTTTGTGTGCCGTGCAGCTCTCTCTTTTATACGGTCGCGAGCTGGCGCCAAACCACACGCGCTATATGGCCGGCCTGCTCACCACCGGGTATGCGATAGGGCAATTGATTGGCCCGATGACCTCGGCGTTATCAACCTGGCTTACCCACCGGCTGGAGCCCGCGCTGGGGCTGGCGGGCGTGGCGCTGTTCGTCGGCGGAGCCCTGGTCTGGAATCGTCACGCTGAAAGGCAACAGCAATTGCAATAATTATCGTCGTGAATACTGGATTATGTGCGCCGCCTCACGCACAATGAACGCATACTTTTGCCACAACGAGGGCAAAAGACGCCACACCTGCAGGAGAACAAAATGTCATCACTCAGTAAAGAAGCTGCCCTGGTCCACGAAGCCCTGGTTGCGCGCGGTCTTGAAACGCCACTGCGTCCGCCCGTACAGGATTTGGACAATGAAACCCGCAAGCGTCTGATTGCCGGTCATATGACCGATATCATGGAGCTGCTGAATCTCGATCTGAGTGACGACAGTCTGATGGAGACGCCGCACCGCATCGCGAAAATGTACGTCGACGAAATTTTCTCGGGTCTGGATTACGCCAACTTCCCGAAAATCACCGTCATTGAAAACAAGATGAAAGTGGATGAGATGGTGACGGTCCGCGATATCACGCTGACCAGCACCTGCGAACACCATTTCGTGACCATCGACGGTAAAGCGACCGTGGCGTATATCCCCAAAGATACGGTGATTGGCCTGTCGAAGATCAACCGCATCGTGCAGTTCTTTGCTCAGCGTCCGCAGGTGCAGGAGCGCCTGACCCAGCAGATCCTGACCGCGCTGCAAACGCTGCTCGGCACCAATAACGTGGCCGTCTCTATCGACGCGGTTCACTACTGCGTGAAGGCGCGTGGCGTGCGCGATGCCACCAGTGCGACCACCACAACCTCGCTGGGCGGTCTGTTTAAATCGAGCCAGAATACCCGCCAGGAGTTCCTGCGCGCCGTACGTCACCACAACTAAGTCTTACAGGGCAGGGACCATGGAGCGAAACGTCACGCTCGATTTTGTTCGCGGCGTCGCCATTCTCGGTATCCTGCTGCTTAATATCACCGCCTTCGGTTTGCCGAAGGCGGCTTATCTCAATCCTGCATGGTATGGCGACATCACCCGCAGTGATGCCTGGACGTGGGCGATCCTCGATCTCTTTGCGCAGGTCAAATTCCTCACGCTCTTTGCCCTGCTGTTTGGCGCAGGCCTGCAGCTTCTCCTCAAACGCGGTACGCGCTGGATCCAGTCGCGCCTGACGCTGCTGGTTATCCTCGGCTTTATTCACGGCCTGTTCTTCTGGGACGGCGATATTCTTCTCGCGTATGGGTTAGTCGGGCTCATCTGCTGGCGTCTGATTCGCGATGCGCACAGCGTTAAAAGCCTGTTTAACACCGGCGTGATGCTCTATGTCATGGGGCTTGCTGTACTACTGCTGCTGGGGATGATCTCCGGAGAGGCGACTAACCGTGCCTGGATCCCGGATGCCGCTAACCTGCAGTACGAGCAGTTCTGGAAGCTGAAAGGCGGTACGGAAGCAATAAGCAACCGCGCGGATATGCTGGGGGACAACCTCCTTGCGCTGGGGGCGCAATACGGCTGGCAGCTGGCGGGCATGATGCTGATGGGCGCGTCACTGATGCGCACCGGCTGGCTGAAAGGCGAATTCAGCCTGCGTCACTATCGGCGAACGGGTGTGGGGCTGGTGCTGCTGGGCGTGCTGATTAACCTCCCGGCGGTCATTACGCAGTGGCACATCCACTGGGATTACCGCTGGTGCGCGTTCCTGCTCCAGGTGCCGCGCGAACTGAGCGCACCGTTCCAGACCATCGGCTACGCGGCGCTGATCTATGGCTTCTGGCCAACGCTTTCCCGCCTGTGGATCGTCAGCGCTATCGCCTGCGTGGGCCGTATGGCGTTGAGCAACTACCTACTGCAAACGCTTCTCTGCACCACGCTTTTCTATCGCTTTGGCCTGTTTATGAAATTCGACCGCCTCACGCTGCTGGCGTTTGTTATCCCGGTCTGGGTGGTTAACCTGGCGTTTTCTGTTCTCTGGCTACGTTATTTCCGCCAGGGACCGCTGGAGTGGGTGTGGCGTCAGTTAACCGCACATGCTTCAGGTGTATCATTGAAAAACACATCCAGATAACGATCTGGATCACAATCATTAACAAAACGGATGTAAGCGTTTTCATGAGTGTGAGCTTCTTCACGTAGTCCCCTTTCTCTCGCTGCCAAAATAGCCACCTTGCTAAACACAGGGGGTGTCTGTGAGTTGCTGCAATCCTTTGAAGGATGGTGAATATGATCACCATTCGTGACGTCGCCCGTCAGGCGGGCGTTTCTGTGGCTACCGTCTCGCGCGTGCTGAACAACAGCGCGCTGGTCAGCCCTGAAACCCGTGAAACCGTAATGAAAGCCGTGACCCAGCTCGGGTACCGGCCAAATGCCAATGCGCAGGCGCTTGCGACGCAGGTCAGCGACACCATCGGCGTGGTGGTGATGGATGTATCAGATGCCTTTTTCGGCGCGCTGGTGAAAGCGGTCGACGTGGTCGCCCAGCAGCATCAGAAATACGTCCTGATCGGCAACAGCTATCATGAGGCGGAAAAAGAGCGCCATGCCATCGAAGTGCTGATCCGCCAGCGCTGTAACGCCTTGATTGTCCACTCAAAAGCCTTGAGCGATGAAGAGCTAACCGGCTTTATGGATCAGATCCCGGGCATGGTGCTGATTAACCGTATCGTCCCCGGCTATGCCCATCGCTGCGTCGGGCTGGATAACGTCAGCGGTGCCATGATGGCCACGAAAATGCTCATTAACAACGGGCATCAGCGGATTGGTTATCTGGCCTCCAGCCATCAGATTGAAGATGACGACCTGCGGCGCGAGGGATGGCAAAACGCCCTGAAAGAGCACGGCATGATGCCATCCGAAAGCTGGGTGGGAACCGGTACGCCGGACATGCAGGGCGGTGAAGCGGCGATGGTGGAACTGCTGGGCCGCAACCTGCAGCTGTCTGCGGTGTTTGCCTATAACGACAGCATGGCGGCAGGGGCCCTGACTGCGCTGAAGGATAACGGCATTGCAGTGCCACAGCATTTATCACTCATTGGCTTTGATGATATTCCGATTGCCCGTTACACCGACCCGCAGCTGACAACGGTGCGCTACCCCATTGCCTCTATGGCGAAACTGGCGACTGAGCTGGCGTTACAGGGGGCGGCAGGGCTGCTGGATCCGGGCGCAACGCACTGTTTCATGCCGACTTTAGTGCGTCGCCACTCCGTCGCGGCCAGGCAAACTGTGGTTCCGATCACTAACTGATTACATGAGGTGATGTAACCGTTTTCAATCTGTGAGTAAATTCACAGTATCTTAACAAGGCGCTGACTATGATGTCAGCGTTTTAGGAGCTGAAACGCTATGTAACGGTGATTATTCACTTTCACTATAGCCAACGTGCCGCAAACAACGAATAAAACGCATTTCTGGAGCGTTACCGAACACGGAAGATAGAAATTTTATAAGTGAACTTCGGCTGTCAGTAACGTTTTATTAACACCTGCCCGCCGATCGTTATTCACAAGAACTACCCTGCATAAAAAAACCGGAGATACCATGAATAAGAAGGTGTTGACCCTGTCTGCTGTAATGGCAAGCATGCTTTTTGGTGCAGCAGCGCACGCTGCGGATACCCGTATTGGTGTGACCATCTATAAATACGACGACAACTTCATGTCTGTTGTGCGTAAAGCGATTGAGAAAGATGCGAAAGCAGCGCCAGACGTTCAGCTGCTGATGAACGACTCCCAGAATGACCAGTCCAAACAGAACGACCAGATCGACGTTCTGCTGGCGAAAGGCGTGAAAGCCCTGGCCATCAACCTGGTTGACCCGGCTGCAGCAGGCACGGTTATTGAAAAAGCGCGCGGCCAGAACGTGCCGATCGTCTTCTTCAACAAAGAACCTTCCCGTAAGGCGCTGGATAGCTACGACAAAGCGTATTACGTCGGTACCGACTCCAAAGAGTCCGGTATTATTCAGGGCGATCTGATCGCCAAACACTGGGCGGCGAACCCGAACTGGGACCTGAACAAAGACGGTCAGATTCAGTTCGTGCTGCTGAAAGGCGAACCAGGCCACCCGGATGCTGAAGCCCGTACCACTTACGTTATCAAAGAGCTGAACGACAAGGGTCTGAAAACCCAGCAGCTGGCGTTAGATACCGCGATGTGGGATACCGCTCAGGCGAAAGATAAGATGGACGCGTGGCTGTCCGGCCCTAACGCGAACAAAATCGAAGTGGTTATCGCCAACAACGATGCGATGGCAATGGGTGCGGTAGAAGCGCTGAAAGCGCACAACAAATCGTCCATCCCGGTATTCGGTGTGGATGCGCTGCCAGAAGCGCTGGCGCTGGTTAAATCCGGTGCGATGGCCGGTACCGTGCTGAACGATGCCAACAACCAGGCGAAAGCGACCTTCGATCTGGCGAAAAACCTGGCCGATGGCAAAGGCGCGGCAGATGGCACCAACTGGAAAATTGAAAACAAAATCGTTCGCGTACCTTACGTGGGCGTAGACCAGTCCAACCTGGCTGAGTTTATCGGTAAATAAGTTAGCGGTACTGTCTCCACTGGGCGCAATTCGTTGCGCCCTTTTATAACGCGATATGCGAGGCCAACAAGGTATAATTATGGTCAGCACAACTACTCAGTCATCCGGTGAATACCTGTTGGAAATGAGCGGTATCAACAAGTCATTTCCCGGCGTTAAGGCACTCGATAATGTTAATTTAAAAGTTCGTCCTCACTCTATTCACGCCCTAATGGGTGAGAACGGTGCGGGTAAATCAACATTATTAAAATGTCTTTTTGGGATCTATCAAAAAGATTCTGGCAGCATTCTTTTTCAGGGGAAAGAGATCGATTTCCATTCAGCGAAAGAAGCACTGGAAAACGGTATCTCGATGGTTCACCAGGAATTAAACCTGGTGCTGCAGCGTTCAGTCATGGATAACATGTGGTTGGGGCGTTATCCCACCAAAGGTGTCTTTGTCGATCAGGACAAAATGTATCGCGACACCAAAGCGATTTTCGACGAGCTGGATATTGATATCGATCCGCGCGCCCGCGTGGGAACATTATCCGTCTCCCAGATGCAGATGATCGAAATCGCCAAAGCGTTCTCCTATGATGCGAAAATCGTCATCATGGACGAACCGACATCGTCATTAACGGAAAAAGAGGTTAATCACCTTTTTACCATTATTCGCAAGCTGAAAGAGCGCGGCTGCGGCATTGTGTATATCTCCCACAAAATGGAAGAGATCTTCCAGCTGTGCGATGAGATCACCATCCTGCGCGACGGCCAGTGGATTGCCACGCAGCCGCTGGAAGGGCTGGACATGGACAAGATCATCGCCATGATGGTCGGCCGTTCCCTGAACCAGCGCTTCCCGGACAAAGAAAACAAGCCGGGTGAAGTGATTCTGGAAGTGCGCAATCTGACCTCGTTACGTCAGCCGTCTATCCGCGATGTCTCCTTCGACCTGCACAAGGGAGAGATCCTGGGGATTGCCGGGCTGGTGGGGGCAAAGCGTACCGATATCGTGGAAACCCTGTTTGGCATTCGTGAGAAAGCCGAAGGCACCATTACGCTGCACGGTAAGAAAATCAATAACCACAACGCCAACGAAGCCATTAATAATGGTTTTGCGCTGGTGACGGAAGAGCGTCGTTCGACCGGTATTTATGCCTATCTGGATATTAACTTTAACTCGTTAATTTCTAACATTCGCAATTACAAAAACAAAGTCGGGCTGCTGGATAACTCCCGCATGAAGAGCGATACCCAATGGGTGATTGACTCCATGCGCGTGAAAACGCCAGGCCACCGCACCCAAATTGGTTCGCTGTCAGGCGGTAACCAGCAGAAAGTTATTATCGGCCGCTGGTTATTAACTCAGCCAGAAATTCTAATGCTGGATGAACCGACCCGCGGTATTGACGTCGGCGCGAAGTTTGAAATTTATCAGCTGATTGCCGAGCTGGCGAAAAAGAATAAAGGGATCATTATTATTTCTTCCGAAATGCCGGAATTGTTAGGGATCACGGACCGTATTCTGGTTATGAGCAATGGTCTCGTCGCCGGTATTGTTGACACCAAAACGACAACGCAAAACGAAATTTTGCGTCTTGCGTCTTTGCACCTTTAAGATCAGGGGCTCCTCATGAGTGCGTTAAATAAAAAAAGTTTTCTCACTTACCTGAAAGAAGGCGGTATTTACGTTGTTCTTTTAGTACTGCTGGCTATCATTATTTTCCAGGACCCTACGTTCTTAAGCCTGCTGAACCTGAGTAACATTCTGACCCAGTCCTCCGTGCGTATTATCATTGCGCTGGGCGTAGCGGGCCTGATCGTGACCCAGGGGACGGACCTTTCTGCCGGTCGTCAGGTGGGTCTGGCGGCGGTTATCGCGGCAACCCTGCTGCAGTCGATGGAAAACGCCAACAAGGTCTTCCCGGAAATGGCCACTATGCCGATTTTCGTGGTGATCCTGATTGTCTGCGCCATCGGCGCGGTGATTGGTCTGATCAACGGTATCATCATCGCCTACCTGAACGTGACGCCATTTATCACCACCCTGGGTACGATGATCATCGTTTACGGTATCAACTCCCTGTATTACGACTTTGTCGGTGCTTCACCCATCTCGGGCTTTGACAGCGGCTTCTCGACCTTTACGCAAGGGTTTATTGCGCTGGGCAGCTTCCGCCTGTCGTATATCACCTTCTATGCGCTGATTGCGGTGGCCTTCGTCTGGATCCTGTGGAACAAAACGCGCTTTGGCAAAAACATCTTCGCTATCGGCGGTAACCCGGAAGCGGCGAAAGTGTCCGGCGTAAACGTTGCCCTGAACCTGCTCATCATCTATGCCCTGTCCGGGGTGTTCTATGCCTTCGGCGGGATGCTGGAAGCCGGCCGTATCGGCTCTGCAACCAACAACCTTGGCTTCATGTACGAGCTGGATGCGATTGCAGCCTGCGTGGTGGGCGGCGTCTCCTTCAGCGGCGGTGTGGGTACCGTACTGGGCGTGGTGACCGGTGTGATCATCTTCACCGTCATCAACTACGGGTTGACCTATATCGGCGTGAACCCGTACTGGCAGTACATCATCAAAGGCGCCATCATTATCTTCGCGGTTGCGCTGGATTCACTGAAGTACGCGCGTAAGAAATAATCGTCTCTCGCGATACCCGGCCCGCTCACCGAGCGGGCTTTTTTTATGCCTTATGCCAGCTGTGACTCCTCTCGGGTCACAATGCGTTCAAACCAGTCGAGTTCAGAGAGCTTGCAGGCGATCCACTGTTCGGAAAAGGCGTCGCCCAGGCTGTCGGTGAGGTACTGACAGCGGGCAAAAGTCTCAATCGCCTCCTGCTGAAACAGCGGCAGTTCAGGTTGATCGTGCTGCGGTTCGGGCAACTCCTCCTCGTCGATATTTTCCAGCCCGTACAGCATGCCGGTCAGAATAGTAGCAGCCACCAGATACGGATTGGCGTCAGCCCCGGCCAGCCGGTACTCGATACGACGGTTGTGGTCTTCCGAGCAGGGAATACGCAAAGCGGCGGAGCGGGTGTTATAACCCCAGGAGTTAAATACGGGTTCCGTCAGGTTTTTACGCAGGCGACGAAACGCGTTGACGCCTGGCGCAAGAATGGCGATAGAGGCGGGCATCAGCGCCAGCTGGCCCGCGATGCACAAACGCACCATGCTGTTCAGCGCGTTAACCGGGGAAGCAAAGACGTTTTCGCCGCGGCTGTCGTTGAGGCTGAAATGGAAGTGCAAGCCGCTGCCGGAAAGTTCGCTGAAGGGCTTGGCCATAAAGTTGGCCTGCAGGCCGTGCTTTTCGGCAACGTATCGGGTCAGGCGACGCAGCGCCAGCACGTTATCGCAGACCTCAACGACGCGATGGCTGTGCTTCAGGTTTAATTCGTACTGACCGGACTCGGCTTCCGCTACGACCCCTGACAGCGGGATGTGCTGCAGGTGCGCCAGCTGTTCCAGTTCGTCAAACAGCGCGGCATGCGCCGACGAGGTATCCATATGAAAACAGCCCTGATTTTGCGGATCCCGATCGTCATGCCCCGTCAGATAGAACTCGATTTCCGGGGCAATCACCGGGAAAAGGCCGTGCCGGTGGAAGCGGGCCAGTACGTTCTGCAGTATCACGCGCGGCTCAAGCGGGCAGGGACTATCGTCGCTGTCTTTCATCGTCAGCAGGATCTGCGCGTTGTGCTGCGGATCTTGTGGACAGGGACGCAGGGAGCCGGCGACCGGAACGCAGAGTCGGTCCGGTTCATCATGAAGCGGGGCGGCGATTTTTCCCTTCTGATCCATCGAGTAGACCGAAAGGGGAAAGTAACAGCCTTTTTCCAGACTCAGCATGCTCTCCACCGACAGACGCTTGCCACGCATCGTGCCGTTGATATCGTTCAGGTAAACGTCTACATGTTTCGTCTGCGGGTAACGTTCCAGGTAATCGGCTACTTCCACTGAAATGTTGTGCTGCAGGGCGTCAATTTTTTCATCAAGCCAGAGACCGGAATTGAGTGCGCCAGGAAGTGATAAACCGGGAAGGTTAAAATACGGACGGAGACTTTTGAGGAAAAACGCATTCATTATCGAGTTCATAGTCATTCTTCAATGAAGCCGTAGCGGCAGTGAACTCAGCTTAAAAGAGCCGACGTAAAGGGGAGATAAAAAGCGTCAGGCCCGGCGTAAAGAAAGTATAAAGGGGTGCTGTTATTTCTCTTTTTTCTGCATATCGAGCAGCTGCTCGGGCGTGACGGCCGGGTAACCCTGGGCGTCTTCCGGCACTTCGTGCATCGCCGGAATCGGCACCAGCGGGCCTAAAAAGCGCGGTTCGCGTTTGAAGATATACAGATCGGCCAGGGCACCAAAGCGGGCACCGAACTCGCGGACGCGCACGCTCAGCATATCTTTTGGCGACGGCACCGCATAGCACTGTGCCTGAATGCCCATGTGCAGCGCGATAAACAGTGCGCGTTCGCAGTGGAAGCGCTGGGTGATGATGATGAAGTCGTTGGTGTCGAAGACTTTGCGCGTGCGCACGATGGAGTCCAGGGTGCGGAACCCGGCGTAGTCGAGCACGATATCGGCAGGATCCACGCCTGCGGCAATCAGGTCCTTACGCATCGTCACCGGTTCATTGTAGCTTTGCAGCGCGTTATCCCCGCTCAGCAGCAGGTAGTTCACCTTGCCGCTGTTGTAGGCGTTCAGCGCGCCCTGAATGCGGTAACGGTAATACTGGTTGATGACGCCGGTGCGGTAATACTTGGCGGTACCGAGCACCACGCCAACCTGACGATAGGGCAGGTCCTGCAGGTCGTCAAAGATGTAGGGGGCGGTTTTCCAGCTCATCCAGCGGTCGAGACCGAGCACGATCAACAGCAGTATGCCGACCAGGACAGACAGGCTGTAAAAAACGCGCTTTAACATGCAGATGGCTCGTGCGTGGATGAAATTTAACTCAGGCTACTTTACCCGCCTGGTTAGCGCAAGAAACAGCGACTCAACTGAGGGGTTTTTCAGCAAACTGGCGGGCATTTCTGCCCGCCGGAAGGATTACGCCAGCAGTACGCGGTCAATTGTCGTACAGCCTAACGCTTTGAGCGTTGCGGCGGTGGCATCCCACTGGATCAGCGGCGCATCGGCAATCTCGGCCAGAATGGCGCGCTGAATGTCCGGATAGTCATAGCCGTTCAGGCTCAGCAGGTTAAGTGCGCCCTGCAGCGGCGGCAGCGTTGGGTTAAACGCGGCGTTTTCCGCATAGCTGCCGGTGAAGATTCGGCCATCGCGGCACTGCAGCGCCACGCCGCTCGGGGACTTGCTGTACGGCGTGTGGCTCTTGTTGGCGGCGGTAATCGCCGCCTGGCTCAGGTCATCGCCGGACAGGGCGAAACCGTGGTTCTGCTCGTCCATCAGCAGGGTTTTGATCTCCAGATCTTTCGGGCCAAACGCGTCAGGCAGATAATCCCCCAGCGTGTGCGGCGCGCGGCCTGGCAGATTGATGCGCAGCTGCAGCCCGCTGTTCAGCTCGTTCATAAACTGACGGCAGTGGCCGCAGGGGGTGTAGTTAACGGTAATGGCGCTCAGGGCTTTTTCACCGCGCAGCCAGGCGTGGCTGATAGCGCTCTGCTCGGCGTGAACGGTCTGCTGCATGGTTGCGCCCAGGAACTCCATGTTGCCGCCGAAGTACCAGGTGCCGCTGACGCCGCGCGCAATGGCCCCGACGTTAAAGTGGGAGAGATCGGCCCGCGCGCAGGCAGCAGCCAGAGGAAGCAGTGCGAAAGCCAGCGCGTCTTCGTCCAGTCCCGTTGCCTGTTTCAGCATCGTGACCTGCTCCGCGGTCAGCAGGGCGGGGAAGTGCGCATCTGCCAGAACGGGAGCAAGGGCTGACTGCAAATTCTCTGCAAGCTGGGCGAAAGCAGCTTGAAAACGTGGGTGCATGGCGTTTGCCTCATAAAGGTTAATGGATCGGTAGTTTACGGAGCCGTCAGGGCTTTATATGTGATCCACTTCTCATTATGTATGCAACTTATGAAATCAAAATGAAATTTGCGCGACGCATCGCAAATTTTAGCCCATCACTGCCAGAATAAGCGGGAAAATGAACGGGGCCAGCAGAGAGGTAATAATCCCGCAGATCACCAGCGCTAGGGAGCTAAATGCCCCTTCCTGATAATCCAGCTCCGCGCAGCGGGCCGTGCCCAGCGCGTGCGAGGCGGTGCCCATCGACAGCCCCCGAGCCGCCTTAGTATGAATACGCATCGCGTTTAGCAGAGTGTGGCCAAACACCGCGCCGAGAATACCGACGAAAATGACGCACATCGCGCTGATGGCCGGAATACCGCCGAGGCTGCCCCCAACCGCCATCGCGATAGGCGTGGTCACCGATTTAGGTAGGATTGACGCCGCAATCTGTGGGGAAGCGCCCATCAGCAGCGCCACCGACGTGCCGGTGATCATCGCCACCAGGCTACCCACAAAACAGATGGTAATGATGGATTTCCAGCGGGCGCGGATCTGGTGCAGCTGCTCATATAAAGGAAACGCCAGCGCCACGACGGCGGGTTGCAGCAGGTCGTTTAAGATTTTGCTGCCGGCAAAGTAGCGTTCGTAAGGAATGCCGGTGAGCAGCAGGAACGGGATAATCACCACCATCGCCACCAGCAGGGGGTTCAGCAAGGGCATTTTGAAACGCGCGGCAAGCTTACGTGCGGCGAAAAAGACTGCAAGGGTGAGCGGCAGGGACCACCAGATATTGTCCATCATTTTTTTGTTTTCTCCCCAATCACGTTACGTTCGCCATGCACCAGATGTGAACTCCAGCTCACCACCAGGAAAACCACCAGCGTACTGACCGCGCAGGAGACCACAATCGGGCCGAACTGGGCTTTGAGCAAATCAAAATACTGCATGACCCCGACGCCGATAGGCACGAAAAGCAGCGCCATATAGCGAATGAGGACGAAGCAGCCGGGGTTGACCCACTTTGCGGGCAGGATTTGCAGCGCCAGCAACACGAAGAGGATCAGCATGCCGATAATGCTGCCGGGGATGGTGATGGGCAGCAGCGACGCGATGAAAATCCCGGCATACAGGCAGGCGTAAATCAGGGCGAATGCGCGCAGATATTGCCAGATAATGTTCAATGATTTGCTCATGGTGATAGTCCTTGCTGAAACGCATTCATCATACAATTAAACCTAAAAATGTGCCATGGATCACATCATGAATTTTGAGCATACCAGACATTCCGGAATGGAACGTCCGGTATCACCATAACGGTGCAGGCTACAGTTTAGAGGAAAGGGATTGCGCTGGCGAAACGGCGTGCCAGAGAAGGTATCAGCGACAGGCTGTCAGTTTATCGAGAAAAGAAAACAGCACCTGATTCATTTCGCGATAATCATGCGAGCGGAGTTTTTCCGCCGTTTCGACAAAACGGAATTCACCCGCGCGGCGGAGGTCACTCTGCGAATGCTCAATCAGCAACTCTACCACCTCCGGCGTCAGCTCCATATGGCACTGGAAACCGTAAACCCGTTCGCTGTATTGCACGATCTGGCGGGGACAGCCCTCGCTGTAAGCCAGAACCTTAGCCTGCGGCGTCAACCCAGGCATATCGTTATGCCAGTGACCGACGTTCAGCACGCTGCCAAAGTCCTCAAACAGCGGGTTCGCCTTGCCTGCATCTGTGAGCCTGACGGGAAATTTGCCGATCTCTTTTTCCGGGCTATGACAAAACGCTGCACCCAGCGCTTCACCGATAAGCTGCGAGCCCAGACAAACGCCTATCACCGTTTTACCTGCCTCTATCGCGCGGCTGATGAGTGCCTTTTCCGCCTGCGCATCAAACCAGGGGCATTCCTCACGCGTGGTGGCGGGTGACTGCGGGCCTCCCATGATGATAAGCAGGTCTGTGTTCCCCAGTTCTTCAGGTAACGAATCGCCCTGATACACTCTGGTGTAGCTCAGACTGCAGCCGCGACTTTTCCCCCAGATTTCATAGGCGCCTGGTGCCTCGAAATGTTCATGAATAATAAAATGGATGTGCATTGCGTCTCTCTCTGGTTACGTGTACAAGCAGCATCATAAGAGGAAGGGGAGAATGTGAAATGCCAACCGTTATCGATAAAACGCCAATTCACGACGATGCTATCGGATGGTCAAGAGGGGCAATTCGCTATACGCGCGGCGAAGTCGATCCGCCTCACCAGCATTCGCAGGGGCAACTTTTGTTTGCCATCAAAGGGGTCATGCTGGTCGAAACCGGCAGCAAACGCTGGGTCATACCGCCACAGCGCGCGCTGTGGATCCCTCCCTTTCAGGAGCATACCTACAGCGTGTTATCCACAACGGAGCTGCGCGCGGTCTGGTTTAGCCCGGCGCTGATAGCGCAATGTGAGCCTTTTATGCGGAAAGACGAGGTTCATGTGATTATGGCAACAGCGTTGTTCAAAGAGCTGATTGCCGGGCTGTTCAGCGCGGAATACCGGCCAGCCAGTCAGCGCAGCATGGCCGTTTTGCTGCTCGATATCCTCAGTGAAGCTCAGCAAATCTCAGCCGAATTACCGATGCCCGTGGATGAGCGCTTACATCGCATTGCCTGTGACATCATTGCCAACAATCTCTGGGATCTTTCTCTGGAAAGGCTGGCGGAACGGGCCACGATGTCTGAACGCACGTTTTCACGCGCGTTTATCAACGATACCGGCTTTAGCTTCCGGGCCTGGCGACAGCGTGCCAGGATTTGTGCCTCGCTGGACCTGCTCGCAAACGGATACCCGGTTAAGCAGGTGGCCTGGATGCTGGGGTTTTCCGGCCCGGCGGCATTTGCGGCGGCGTTTCGCGCCATTGTTGGGGCAACGCCGGGTGACTTTCTGCCTGAACAGAAGCGCTTCCCAGCGATATAGAGAGCGGCTACTATAGCGCGTCTTTTTTCACAGGTACTGCTATGCGTGTTTTACTGGCCCCAATGGAAGGCGTGCTCGACTCCCTCGTGCGCGAGCTTCTGACCGAGGTGAACGATTACGATCTCTGCGTGACGGAGTTTCTGCGCGTGGTCGATATGCTGTTGCCGGTAAAATCCTTCTTCCGACTGTGTCCCGAGCTGCACAACCAGAGCCGAACCTCTTCCGGCACGCTGGTGCGTATTCAGCTGCTCGGCCAGTATCCGGAATGGCTGGCGGAAAACGCCGCCCGCGCGGTTGAGCTGGGCTCTTACGGGGTGGATCTCAACTGCGGCTGCCCGTCGAAGCTGGTCAACGGCAGCGGCGGCGGGGCGACCTTGCTGAAAGATCCTGAGCTGATTTACCGCGGCGCGAAAGCCATGCGCGAGGCCGTGCCTTCGCATTTGCCGGTGACGGTTAAGGTGCGCCTTGGGTGGGACAGCGACGCGCGGCAGTTTGAAATCGCCGATGCGGTGCAGCAGGCCGGGGCCACCGAGCTGGTGGTGCATGGCCGTACCAAAGAAGATGGCTACAAAGCCGATCGCATTAACTGGCAGGCGATCGGTGAGATCCGCAAACGCCTCACCATTCCGGTGATCGCCAACGGCGAAATCTGGGACTACGAGAGCGCGCAGGCCTGTCTGCATGCCACCGGCTGCGATGCGGTCATGATTGGCCGCGGCGCACTGAATGTGCCGAACCTCAGCCGGGTGGTGAAATATAACGAACCGCGTATGCCCTGGGCAGACGTCGTCACGCTGCTGCAAAAATACAGTCGTCTGGAAAAGCAGGGGGACACCGGTTTGTATCACGTCGCGCGAATTAAGCAGTGGCTGAGTTATTTACGTAAAGAGTACGATGAAGCGCTGGGGTTATTTCAGGAGATTCGTACATTACAGACGTCCTCTGATATTGCACGGGTTATTCAGTCAAAGTAATTTATTCATTTGGTGAATAATTTTCTGATTATGTAAATGTATAACAATTTACGGATTGCCACGCATTACTAAAAAAATAAATAGTATCAAGCGTATTTTTCGCCTTTATTTTTTGAGTATATGGCGTAATGAAACGTTCTCTTATTTTATCTCTGAGTGTCCCCTTTGCATTAATTCTGGCAGCCTGCGCACCTGAACATTCCACCGTCTCTCCGCTAAATACACAACCGGCCGCCAAGTCTGTGAATACCTCATTGCATTATACCGACTGGCCGAAAAATGCGTGGTGGAAGGCGTATAACGATCCCCAGCTTAACGGGCTTATTGCAAAAGCATTAAGCGATGCGCCGGATATGCAGATTGCCCGTCAGCGGATTACGCTTGCCGAAGCTCAGGCCAAAGCGGCTATGGCTGCCGACGGTCCGCAAATTGATTTTTCCGCCGAGGCTGAACGTCAGAAAATGTCCGCCGAAGGGCTGATGGGGCCCTTTGCCATTACCGACCCGGCGGCAGGGACCACCGGGCCGTGGTACACCAACGGCACCTTTGGCCTGACCGCAGGCTGGGATCTCGATCTGTGGGGTAAAAATCGCGCGCAGGTCGAAGCCCGGATTGGCAAAGTGAATGCGCAAAAAGCGGAGCTGGAGCAGACCCGACAGCTGCTGGCCGGCAGCGTGGCGCGGCTCTACTGGGAGTGGCAAACTCAGGCCGCCGCGGGGGAGGTTCTCGCGCAGATCAAACATGAGCAGGACAATATTATCGGTGCCGATCGCGAGCTGTACCAGCACGGCATCACCTCCTCGGTGGAGGGTGTCGAAACGGATATCAACGCCAGCAAAACCGAAGAGCAGCTGGCCGAGGTCAACGGGAAGATGAAAGCCATAGAGGCGCGTCTGGTCGCGTTGACGAACTCCTCCTCCGTGAAGCTTACGCGGCACGCCTTGCCGACGGTGGAAGCCTCGTTACCGTCGACGCTCGGATATGAACTGCTGGCACGCCGTCCGGATCTTCAGGAGGCGCACTGGTATATCGAAGCCTCCATGAGCGAGGTAGAGGCCGCCAGAGCGGCGTTCTATCCTGACGTGAACCTGATGGCGTTCTTACAGCAGGATGCCCTCCACCTGAGCGATCTGTTCCGTTCATCCGCGCAGCAGATGGGCGTCACCGCCGGGCTGACGCTGCCAATTTTTGACAGCGGCAGGCTGAACGCCAGCCTGGATATCGCTCAGGCGCAGAACAACCTTTCGGTAGCCAACTACAACAAAGCGGTGGTGGAGGCCGTCAATCAGGTGGCACGCACCGCCAGCGAAGTCGAAACGCTGATGGCGAAGAACGGCCAACAGCAGCAGGTTGAAAAAGATGCGGCACGGGTTGTGGCGCTGGCACAGGCGCGTTTCAGCGCGGGGATTATTGCGGGCTCCCGTGTCAGTGAAGCCAGAATACCGGCCCTCAAAGAGCACCTCGAAGGCGTGCTGCTGAAGGGGCAATATGTCGACGCTACCCTGCAGCTGACCTCGGCGCTGGGCGGTGGCTATCATCATGGCTAAAAAAGGCCATTATCTATACTTACCTCTTTGCAGTTTTTCAGGAGGTGAGTATGACCAGAGTAGCGATTGTTACCGCATCGGATTCCGGGATTGGGAAAACCGCGGCCCTGATGCTGGCTGAGCGCGGGTTTGATATTGGCGTCACCTGGCACTCGGATGAGAAAGGGGCGCTGGAAACCTGCCGCGAAGTCGAAGCGCAGGGGCAGCGCGCGGAGGCTATCCATCTTGATTTAAGCACGCTGCCGGAAGGCGCTGAGGCTATTGAAACGCTGATTGCGCGTTTTGGTCGGCTGGACGTGCTGGTCAATAATGCCGGGGCGATGACCAAAGCGCCGTTCCTCGAGATGCCGTTTGACGACTGGCGGAATATTTTCACCGTCGACGTGGACGGCGCGTTTCTCTGTTCACAAATTGCCGCAAGGCAGATGGTGAAGCAGGGGAAAGGGGGGCGGATTGTGAACATCACCTCGGTGCATGAGCACACTCCGCTTCCGGAGGCCAGCGCCTATACGGCGGCGAAACACGCGCTCGGCGGGTTAACCAAATCCATGGCGATGGAGCTGGTTAAGCACAATATTCTGGTGAACGCCGTCGCACCGGGTGCCATTGCCACGCCGATGAATGACATGGACGACAGCGAAGTGAAGGACGGTTCAATGCCGGAAATCCCGCTGGCAAGGCCGGGCCATACCAAAGAGATTGCCAGCCTGGTCGCGTGGCTGTGCGACAGCGACGCCAGCTACACGACGGGGCAATCGTTTATCGTCGACGGGGGCTTTATGCTGGCGAACCCGCAGTTTAAGCCGGAGGGGTAGGTTCCCCTCTCCCTGTGAGAGAGGGTGTTTTTAGTTCCCTCTCCCTGTGGGAGAGGGTTAGGGTGAGGGCATCAGGCCGCACTCACTCCTCATCCCGCCTCTTTTCCCGATGCTTCAGCCACAGCCTGACCCCAATCACCGCCACGACCACCAGAATCAGCCACGCCCAGTGCTTGAGGTGCTGGTCGAGATTATGCAGCCAGGGCGCAATCACTTCGCCCCCCACATAACCGAGCGTCGTAAAGATCAGCGCCCAGGCAATCGCACCCACAATATTGAGCGGCAGGAAAATTTTTGGCGGCAGATGGCTGGCACCAATGAGTATCGGCCCGATAATGCGAAAGCCATACATAAAGCGCGTGCCAATGACGAACAGATAGGGGTGGCGTTGAATGAGCCGCTGCGCGCGGCGAATTTTCTTCTGATGCTTTGTGAAACGCTTAAGCAGCGTTGGCCCGAAGCGCAGCCCGAGAAAGTAGAGCAGCTGATCGCCAATCATCCCGCCCAGCGCAACCGCGGCGACGACCAGCGGGAATTTCAGCAATCCCTGATGAGCGGCGACGCCGCCTAACAGGGTGATGGTTTCGCCTTCTGCCACGCTACCGATGACCAGCGCGGCATAGCCATATTGTTCAATGAGTGCATTAATATCCATTACGTAACTGTTATCTCCCTCTGCGTACCTCGTTTAATCATATACCCCATGAATCAACAGCGGGGAAATCAACGGAAATTTCCCACTGTACAGAAAATAATCTAAAGCCTGCATTATACTTAAGGTATCGCTGACGGGCCGACAACAAGGGGGCGCTATGAACCATGTCTGGGGACTTTTCTCCCATCCCGATCGTGAAATGCATGTCATTAAAAGTGAGAACGAAACGGTCTCGCATCATTACACGCACCACGTGCTGCTGATGGCTGCGGTGCCGGTAATATGCGCTTTTATCGGAACGACACAAATCGGCTGGAACTTCGGTGACGGCACCGTGGTTCAGCTTTCCTGGTTTACCGGACTCTATCTGGCCATCGTCTTTTATGGTCTGATGCTGGCGGGTGTGGCGGTCATGGGGCGAGTCATTCACTGGATGGCGCGTAACTACCCGCAACGTCCATCGCTGGCGCACTGTATGGTCTTTGCCGGATATGTCGCGACCCCGCTGTTCTTAAGCGGTATTGTTGCGCTCTATCCACTGGTCTGGCTGTGCGCGCTGATCGGTACCATTGCCCTCTTTTACACCGGGTATCTGCTGTATCTGGGGGTTCCAACCTTCCTGAATATCAATAAAGAAGAAGGCCTGAGTTTTTCCAGTTCAACACTCGCTATCGGGGTGCTGGTGCTGGAGGCGCTACTGGCGCTGACGGTGATCCTTTGGGGTTACGGATACCGTCTCTTCTGAGTTCACTGCATTGCTGGCGTAAATGCCAGCAATGCAGCATCTGTTCACGATTATCCTCTGGCGACAACGCCCGCTGACGGCTATGATGCCGAAGCCAGCCTGTGTTTATCCATTGATACAGGCGGTGTACGTCATGACGTGCGTGAATAATTATCAGAAGTCTCACCATGCTGAAATTCCGAGTCTCTTTACTTAGCCTGGCGCTGTTGCTGGGTGCGTCCGCTGCCGTGCCGGCCGTCGCCAAAACGTCCGCGGTGACCGCTGCCGCTGCCCAACCGCAAATTGCTTCAGGCAGCGCGATGATTGTCGATCTCAACACCAATAAGGTGATCTACGCCAGCCACCCGGACCTGGTGCGCCCGATCGCCTCGATTACCAAATTAATGACCGCGATGGTGGTGCTTGATGCCCATCTGCCGCTGGACGAAAAGCTGAAAGTGGATATCAGCCACACGCCGGAGATGAAAGGGATCTACTCCCGCGTGCGGCTGAACAGTGAAATCAGCCGTAAAAATATGCTGCTGCTGGCGCTGATGTCGTCTGAAAACCGCGCGGCGGCGAGCCTGGCGCACCATTATCCGGGCGGCTACGACGCGTTTATCCGCGCGATGAACGTCAAAGCCAAATCGCTGGGGATGAACAATACGCATTATGTTGAACCGACGGGTCTGTCGATCAGCAACGTCTCCACCGCCCGCGATCTGACGAAACTGCTGATTGCCAGCAAACAGTACCCGCTGATTGGTCAGCTCAGTACCACCCGTGAAGAGATGGCGACCTTTGCGAACCCGGCCTATACGCTGCCGTTCCGCAATACTAACCATCTGGTTTACCGCGATAACTGGAATATTCAGTTAACGAAAACCGGTTTTACCAACGCGGCAGGACACTGTCTGGTGATGCGCACGGTGTTTAACGGTAAGCCGGTGGCGCTGGTGGTGATGGATGCCTTCGGCAAATACACGCACTTTGCGGATGCGAGCCGCCTGCGTACCTGGATTGAAACAGGAAAAGTGCAGCCCGTTCCGGCCGCCGCATTGACATATAAAAAGCAGAAAGCGGAGCAGATGGCGACGGCGCAGAACGACTGATGCGCCTCTGCGCGCTGATGCCCTCGCCCCGACCCTCTCCCACAGGGAGAGGGAGAAAACACTAAAAACGGTAACCCAGGTTACCGTTTTGCTTTTATTCCGGCAGCGTCCAGTCACCATCGTTGAGCGGGCGCTGCATAATCACCGTATCCCGCCAGTCGCCTTTCTTATAGCCTACGCTGCGCAGCTGACCGACAATCACGAAGCCGTGCTTTTTATGCAGGCGTAACGAACCGGCATTATTATTGCCATCTCCCACCACGGCAATCATCTGCCGCCACGGACCTTGTTCGCAGCGTTCAATTAGCGCAGACATTAACGCCGTGCCAAAACCGCGCCCGGTGATGCTGGCATCCACGTAAATCGACTCTTCCAGGGTATAGCGGTAGGCGTGTCGCGGACGGTAAGGCGTGGCGTAGCAGTAGCCCACCACGATGCCGCGATACAGCGCGATAAGCCACGGTAAACCATTCTCAGCCACGCTTTTCATTCGATGACGCATTTCGTCGATAGTGGGGGGGACTTCTTCAAATGACGCGCGCCCGTGAAGCACATGCCAGGCATAGATCGCGGCGATGGCATGCACATCATCGGGAAGGGCATCGCGCACTTCCAGTTCGGTCTCGGATAAAACATCAATAGCCGACATGATGAGCCTGCTCCTCGTTATAGAAAGCCGGAGAAACGTTTCTCCGGCGTCAGACAGTTACTCTATTACGATTAAGGAGCGCTTAACAATCTCTCAAATTTGGCTGTAGGAATTAATCAGACGCTTGCGTTATGCGCTGCTCCGCGTCCGCGCTTTCTTTCCAGTATTTCTTCCGCGTTGTTTTACCGATGCCGGGATTCATGCTGTTTGTAGGGTCATTCTCGCGATAAAACTGCTTAAGTGCGTCGGGGGCTTTATAAAGATGTCCGACGTTATGTTCCGCAGGATATTGTGCGCCACGTTCACGCAGAAGGGCGAGCATCTGCTCCTTCAGTTCGTGTGCATCGACCCCTTTTTTGACGATGTAATCCTGATGGAAGACATAACACATAAAGTGGCCGTAATAGAGCTTATGCACCAGCTTGCTGTCGATTTCCGGCGGCAGGTGTTCAAACCACTCGGTATCGTTACGCCGCAGAGCGATATCCAGCGCCAGAATATCTTCCACCTCTTCGGAATGCACCGCCTGGTAACGGATGGCGGCACCCGCAGCAGCGAAGCGGTGCAGGAAGGCTTTGCTGCCTTCTTCCGGCGTGCATGCAAAGAAATCACCCTCAGCGGTTTTGAAAAATTCAGTCAGCCAGGACTGCGCTTCGGCGATCCCGTCTCCGGCCATTTTCAGCAGCAGGTGGTGTTCGTACCTGTCGCGCCAGGTTTTCATTCGCTCCGGTAAATGCGCCGGGAAAACGTTGCCCAGCTTCTGCATAAAGCGGTCGGTGAAGTGGGGTTTGAACAGCGACACTTTCTCCAGCATCGCGTCGGTGCGGCCCTTCATGGTGAAGAAGAACGGCATTTTGTCGGTGCCCAGCTTGTCGATCATCAGGAACGTGTCTTTGCCGTAACGCTCGGCGATGTCGTAAATGTCCCGGTGCATGTACTCGCCCGCCACCGGCAGGTGGGTGAATTCACCCAGAATATGACGGCGGATCTCGGTCAGAACCTCAGGCTGATTGGTACCAATGTAAAATACCTGCTGCTTTTTCTCTGCCGGGAAGGTATCCAGGCGCACGGCAAAAACGGCAAGCTTCCCGGCGCAGCCGGAGGATTCAAACAGGCGGTCCGGGTCGGCGTTGTAGCGCGCTGGTGTATCGGCGTAGATATCCCGCACGCGGGTCACGTAGTCGTGATCGTGCGCGTGGCGGCCGTCGTGCTGCACGTCTTCGTCCTTCACGCGATCGTCGTCGAGCTTGCTGAGGATCTGTTCCGGCGTCACGCCGAGATCGATCCCCAGATGGTTGACCAGCGTCAGCTTGCCGTTTTCGTCAATACGGGCAAACAGCGACATCTCGGTATAGGCCGGGCCGCGCTGCACCAGCGAGCCGCCGGAGTTGTTGCAGATCCCACCGACCACCGAGGCGCCAATACAGGAGGAGCCAATCACCGAGTGCGGCTCACGACCCAGCGGCTTAAGCGCTTTTTCCAGGGAATAGAGCGTGGTGCCGGGGAACGCGAGCACCTGCTCGCCTTTGTCCAGCAGGTGCAGCTTGTCGAGGCGCAGGGTGCTGATAATCACGATGTCGCGATCGTAATCGTTGCCGTTCGGCGTGGAGCCTTCGGTCAGGCCGGTATTGGCGGCCTGCATTAAAATGATCTTGTCGGCGGCGACGCAGGCGCTCAGCACGCGCCACAGCTCCAGCAGCGTGCCGGGGAAGACAACCGCCAGCGCCTCGCCCTGGCCGGAGCGGAAACCCTTACGGTAGCGGGCGGTTTTGGCCGGGTCGGTAAGCAGGTGAGAGGAGCCAACCAGGCGCGACAGTTCGTTAATAAAAGCCGTGTTATCGTTTGTTCGAACAGAAGACATCTTCCACTCCTTGTGGTGGGGCAAATTTCTCGCTGTAAAGCATAGCGCGATTAACTGTTAAGCGGTCGAGTATTCACGAGAAAAATCAGAGAATAACCCTGCAACGTTCTGAGGGTTTGTGGCACACTGCGCTTTTCGCACGGTATGGCCGAGATCGTCCGGCGGTTATTGATGAGAGAGTAAAACGACATGAAATGGCTATGTTCTGTAGGTGTCGCCGTAAGCCTGGCGCTGCAACCTGCGCTGGCAGAGGATTTGTTTGGCAATCACCCGCTCACGCCTGAAGCACGGGATGCGTTTGTCACGGAATTGCTCAAGAAAATGACGGTCGATGAGAAAATCGGCCAGCTGCGCCTTATCAGCGTCGGCCCGGATAACCCGAAAGAGGCCATCCGGGCGATGATCAAAGACGGGCAGGTAGGGGCCATCTTTAATACCGTCACCCGCCAGGATATCCGCAAGATGCAGGACCAGGTGATGGATCTCAGCCGCCTGAAAATTCCTCTGTTCTTTGCCTATGACGTGGTGCACGGCCAGCGTACCGTCTTCCCGATTAGCCTCGGCTTAGCGTCTTCCTTTAACCTCGACGCGGTGAAAACCGTCGGGCGCGTGTCGGCTTATGAAGCGGCGGACGACGGCCTGAACATGACCTGGGCACCTATGGTGGACGTCTCGCGCGATCCGCGCTGGGGCCGCGGCTCGGAAGGCTTTGGTGAAGATACGTATTTAACCTCCACGATGGGCAAAACCATGGTGGAAGCGATGCAGGGCAAAAGCCCGGCGGATCGCTACTCGGTGATGACCAGCGTCAAACACTTCGCAGCCTATGGCGCAGTGGAAGGCGGTAAAGAGTACAACACCGTCGACATGAGCCCGCAGCGCCTGTTTAACGACTATATGCCGCCGTACAAGGCAGGGCTGGATGCGGGCAGCGGCGCGGTGATGGTGGCGCTGAACTCCCTGAACGGCACGCCGGCGACGTCCGATTCCTGGCTGCTGAAAGACGTGCTGCGCGACCAGTGGGGCTTTAAAGGCATCACCGTTTCTGACCACGGCGCGATTAAAGAGCTGATCAAGCACGGTACCGCCTCCGATCCGGAAGACGCGGTGCGCGTGGCGCTCAAGTCCGGCATCAACATGAGCATGAGCGATGAGTATTACAGCAAATACCTGCCGGGGCTGGTGAAGAGCGGCAAGGTAACGATGGCGGAGCTGGACGATGCCGCGCGCCACGTGCTGAACGTGAAATACGACATGGGGCTGTTTAACGATCCGTACAGCCACCTGGGCCCGAAAGAGTCTGACCCGGCAGATACCAACGCCGAAAGCCGTCTGCACCGCAAAGAAGCGCGTGACGTGGCGCGCGAAAGCCTGGTGCTGCTGAAAAACCGCCTCGACACGCTGCCGCTGAAAAAATCCGGCACCATTGCCGTGGTGGGCCCGCTGGCCGACAGCAAGCGCGACGTGATGGGCAGCTGGTCTGCCGCGGGCGTGGCTGACCAGTCCGTGACCGTGCTGACCGGTATCAAGAGTGCCGTCGGTGAAAACGCCAAAGTGGTTTACGCCAAAGGGGCGAACGTCACCAACGATAAAGACATCGTGACCTTCCTCAACCAGTATGAGGAAGCGGTCAAGGTCGATCCGCGCACGCCGAAGGAGATGATTGACGAGGCGGTGAACGCCGCGAAGCAGTCTGACGTCGTTGTCGCGGTCGTGGGGGAAGCGCAGGGTATGGCGCACGAAGCCTCCAGCCGTACCGATATCACCATTCCACAGAGCCAGCGCGATCTGATCGCCGCCCTGAAAGCCACCGGCAAGCCGCTGGTGCTGGTGCTGATGAACGGTCGTCCGCTGGCGCTGGTGAAAGAAGACCAGCAGGCTGACGCCATTCTGGAAACCTGGTTCGCCGGTACCGAAGGCGGTAACGCCATCGCCGACGTTCTGTTTGGCGATTACAACCCGTCGGGCAAGCTGCCGATGTCCTTCCCGCGCTCCGTCGGGCAGATCCCGGTTTACTACAGCCACCTGAATACCGGTCGCCCGTACAACGCCGACAAGCCGAACAAGTACACCTCTCGTTACTTCGACGAAGCTAACGGCCCGCTGTATCCGTTTGGTTACGGCCTGAGCTACACCACCTTCAAGGTTTCTGACGTGAAAATGTCAGCGCCTACGATGAAGCGTGACGGCAAAGTCACCGCCAGCGTTGAGGTGACCAACACCGGCAAGCGCGAAGGGGCAACGGTGATTCAGATGTACGTTCAGGATGTCACCGCGTCGATGAGCCGTCCGGTGAAACAGCTGCGCGGTTTTGAGAAGGTCAACCTGAAGCCGGGGGAAACCAAAACCATCAGCTTCCCGATCGACGTGGATGCGCTGAAGTTCTGGAACCAGCAGATGAAATATGATGCGGAACCGGGCAAGTTTAACGTCTTTATCGGCGTGGACTCCGCCCGCGTGAATAAAGGCGAGTTCGAGCTGCTGTAACCTTTCCCTCCTTTGCCTCCCCCCGTCCTGCGGGGGAGGCGTCTTACCTTATGCTAAAAAGGCATTTTGACGGTTAATTCCGCCGTTTTAAGCTACGCTTTTCTCTCAAGCCTCTGAAAAAGGCAGCAAAATAAATGAGGATAGTAGAATGACGATTGCAAAGGGGATGTTGGGATCTGCGGTGCTGCTGGCGGCGCTAAGTCTGCCGCTACAGGCGGCGGAGCCGGTAAAAGTGGGCTCAAAGATCGATACCGAAGGGGCGCTGCTCGGCAATATTATTTTGCAGGTGCTGGACAGCCACGGCGTGAAAACCGTCAATAAAGTTCAGCTCGGCACCACGCCCGTCGTGCGCGGCGCGATCACCTCCGGCGAGCTGGATATCTACCCGGAATACACCGGCAACGGCGCGTTCTTCTTCAAACAAGAAAACGATCCGGCATGGAAAAACGCTAACGCCGGGTATGAGAAAGTCAAAAAGCTCGACGCGGAACAGAACAAACTGGTCTGGCTGACCCCAGCCCCGGCCAACAACACCTGGACTATCGCCGTGCGCAAGGACGTGGCGGAGAAAGGCAAGCTCACCTCGCTTGCGGATCTCAGCCGCTACCTGAAAGAGAAGGGCGATTTCAAGCTCGCGGCCTCTGCGGAGTTTATCGAGCGTCCTGATGCGCTCCCGGCGTTCGAAAAAGCCTACGACTTCAAGCTCGACCAGGCGCAGCTGCTCTCTCTTGCGGGCGGGGATACCGCGGTGACCATCAAAGCGGCGGCGCAGCAAACCTCTGGCGTTAACGCGGCCATGGCCTACGGCACCGACGGCCCGGTGGCGGCGCTCGGCCTGCAAACCCTGACCGATCCTAAAGGCGTACAGCCGATTTACGCCCCGACCCCGGTCGTGCGTGAGGCGGTGCTGAAAGCCTATCCGGAGATTGCCGACTGGCTCAAACCGGTCTTCGAAAAACTGGATGAAAAAACGCTGCAACAGCTGAATGCCAGCATTGCCGTCGAGGGGCTGGATGCCAAAAAAGTGGCCGCCGACTTCCTGAAACAACAAGGGCTTGTGAAGTAACGGGAAAGGGCTGTGCCAATAAAATGTCATAACCGCGTCCTGCTGCTGCTGGCCTGCGTGGCCATCGCGGCGGTCGCGCTGCCGTTTGTCAACGTAGCCCCAAACCGTCTGATGTCGGGGGAGGGCAAAGCGCTCTGGCAGGTCTGGTCTTTCACGCCGGGGTGGCTGGCGGCGGCGCTGGCCGCGTGGGTTGCGCTATCGTTCTGGCAAGGGCGCACGGCGCAGTGGCTGACGCTGCTCCTCGCTGAAGGGCTGTTTATCATTCTGTTCTGGAGTGGCGGGCTGGCGGCGACGCACATGGCGTCGGCAGAAAGTCCGCTGGCGAGAACCACGGTGGGTAGCGGCCTCTGGCTGTGGCTGGCGCTCTGTCTGCTGGTCAGCAGCGATGCCATTCGTCGACTCATCTCCAGCGCCGTCTGGCGCTGGGTGCTCAACGCGCAGATATGGTGCATTCCCTTGTTCCTGCTGTTCAGCGGGGAACTGAACAATCTCTCGCTGTTAAAAGAGTACGCTAACCGTCAGGAGGTGTTTGATGATGCCCTGGCGCAACACCTGACGATCCTCTTCGGGACGCTCTTTCCGGCGCTGCTGCTCGGGATCCCCCTGGGCATGTGGTGTTACCGCCATCCTTCACGTCAGGGCGGTGTCTTTGCCGTGCTCAACGTGATCCAGACCATTCCTTCAGTTGCGCTGTTTGGCCTGCTGATTGCGCCGCTGGCCGGGCTGGTGAAGTCATTTCCGGTGCTGGGAACGCTCGGCATAGCCGGAACGGGGTTAACGCCCGCCCTTATCGCGCTGGTGCTGTATGCGCTGCTGCCGCTGGTGCGCGGCGTGGTCGCGGGCCTGGGCCAGGTCGCACCTGACGTGCTGGAAAGCGCCCATGCGATGGGCATGAGCGCGCGGCAGTGTTTCTGGAAAATTCAGCTCCCGCTGGCGCTGCCCCTGCTGCTGCGCAGCCTGCGGGTGGTAACGGTACAGACCGTCGGCATGGCGGTGATTGCGGCGCTGATTGGTGCGGGCGGCTTTGGCGCCCTGGTGTTCCAGGGGCTGCTAAGCAGTGCGCTCGATCTGGTGTTATTGGGCGTGGTTCCGACGATTGCGCTGGCGGTTGTCGTCGACGCGCTGTTTGCCTTATGGCTCGCGCTGCTCAGGATAAGAGCCAATGATTGAATTTCACGATGTCAGTAAAACCTTTGCCGGTCGCCCGGCGGCGAGCCACCTGAACCTGAACTTTGCCGAGGGGGCGTTTTCCGTGCTGATTGGCACCTCAGGCTCGGGAAAATCCACCACCCTGAAGATGATCAACCGGCTGGTGGAGCACGACAGCGGGCTGATCCGCTTTGCCGGAGAAGAGATCCGCAGCCTGCCGGTGCTGGAGCTGCGCCGTCGGATGGGCTATGCCATTCAGTCTATCGGCCTGTTTCCACACTGGACTGTGGCGCAGAACATCGCCACCGTGCTGCAGCTGGAGAAGTGGTCGCGAGCGAAAATCGCCGATCGTGTTGATGAGCTGATGTCTCTGCTGGGGCTCGAGCCCGCGCTGCGCGACCGCTATCCGCACCAGCTTTCCGGCGGGCAGCAGCAGCGCGTGGGCGTGGCGCGCGCGCTGGCGGCCAACCCGCAGGTGCTGCTGATGGATGAACCCTTCGGCGCGCTGGATCCGGTCACGCGCGGGGCGCTGCAGGCGGAGATGACCCGTATTCACCGTATTCTCGGACGCACGATCGTTCTCGTGACGCATGATATTGATGAAGCCCTGCGCCTGGCCGACCATCTGGTGCTGATGGATCATGGCGAAGTGGTGCAGCAGGGCTCGCCGCTTGAGCTGTTAACCTGGCCGAAGAACGACTTTGTGCGCGAGTTTTTTGGCCGCAGCGAGCTGGGCGTGAGGCTGCTCTCCCTGCGGACGGTCAGCGACTATATGCGTCGGGAGGAGACATCGCTAAGCGGCGAACCGCTGCAGGCGCAGATGAGCCTGCGGGATGCCCTGTCCGCGTTTGTCGCGCGCCAGTGCGAGGTATTGCCCGTCTCGGACGCTCGCGGGACGCCGTGCGGAACCTTACATTTTCGCGATCTGCTGGCCGGGGAGGTGACGCGTGAAGGCACTGCGTGATCCGCTCCTCTGGCTGGTAGCGCTCTTTGTCGCCTTGCTGTTTCTGATGCCTCACAGCGCGGCGCTGTTTAACGCCCTTTTTCCCGGGCTGCCGCGGCCGGTCTATCAGCAGGAGAGCTTTATTAATCTCGCCCTGGCGCATCTCTGGCTGGTGGCGCTCTCAAGCGCCATCGCGGTTGTGCTGGGGGTAGGGGCAGGCATCGCGGTCACGCGTCCTGCGGGCCGGGAGTTTCGTCCGCTGGTAGAGACGATAGCGGCCATTGGACAGACGTTTCCGCCGGTGGCGGTGCTTGCGATAGCGGTTCCGGTGATGGGCTTTGGCCAGCAGCCTGCCATTATTGCGCTGATTTTATATGGCGTACTGCCGGTTCTGCAGGGCACGCTGGCGGGCCTCGCGGCGGTACCGGCGTCGGTGCTGAGCGTGGCTGAAGGGATGGGGATGAGTCGCGGCCAGCGGCTGCGCAAGGTTGAACTGCCGCTTGCGGCACCGGTTATCATTGCCGGGATCCGCACGTCGGTCATCATTAACATTGGGACGGCGACCATTGCGTCTACGGTTGGTGCCAATACGCTGGGAACGCCGATTATTATCGGCCTGAGCGGGTTTAATACGGCTTATATAGTGCAGGGAGCGGTGCTGGTCGCGCTGGCGGCAATCGTCGTCGATCGCCTTTTTGAGCGGCTCGCGCTCTACCTCAGCCGACACCGCCGCGAACAATAAACGAGTATCCTGCCAGCATCACGCCGCCGATACCGCTTACGGCCATCAGGACAAAAAGGGTAATAATGGCCAGTTTGGTTGCCTTCATCATGTGCTCCTGTTGTTAACGGAACAATTATACGGTGAAGCGCAGCTGTTAATGAACCATAAAATGCCGTTATGGCTCATCCGGGCCAAGGGAATAAACCGGGTAACCATTCTCACGCCATTCCGTCAGCAGCTGTTGCTGCGTGGCGGACGGCACTTCGCCACACCAGACCAGCAGGGTCTGGCCCTCAAAAAACTCAGGCTTAAGCTGCGCCAGCGAATGCGCCAGGACATCCACGCGCCAGCCCTTCTGGGTGGCAATCCACGCTTCCAGCCACAGGCGGGTGGTATCGTGCACGTTCCAGCCGACCACCAGCGCATCTTTTCCGGCTTTGTTCTTCGCCGAGGCAAGGCAGACGGCGATGTAGTTGATCAGCACCCCGTCGAGCATGCTGAGCAGCGCCTGCAGGGTGGACTGCTGACACTGCAGGCGTCGACGGAGCGGAATGAAAAGATGGTTGATCAGCGTCTGTGCCGGATAATCGCGGCCTTGCTCTTTTATCCATGCGCGCAGGCGCTGAAGGTTGCCCGCCTGCAGGAGTCGCAGCAGGGTTTCCTGCTGTTCGCGCCAGAGGTGCTGCGTGTCCGGGTCGTCGTGGCTCAGCAGGGACTTCACCTTGCCGACCTGCACCCCGTTGTCGATCCAGCTTTTAATTTCGCGAATGCGGTCGATATCGGCTTCATTGAAAAGGCGATGCCCACCGTCGGTCCTCTGCGGTTTGAGTAATCCATACCGTCGCTGCCACGCCCGTAGGGTAACGGGATTGATATCACAAAGGAGTGCCACTTCACCTATTGTGTAAAGCGCCATATTCGCCCCCTGGCTTACGCGTCCCCAGCTTAACTGTAGACTCACTTTGGCGAACCAGGAAAGATTGATTGATTTTTGAACAAACAATGCGAAGCATGCGCGATATTCAGAAAAAGGTGTGATAACGGACACGATTTTGCGCTTTTTTGGAATGCTTCAAAGAAAGTAAACCCGCATCAGTGTATGTTACGCGTTTTTAGCGTGTGCGGTTTTGAGTATGTACGAGTTTAATCTGGTGCTGCTGTTGCTTCAGCAGATGTGCGTGTTTCTTGTCATTGCCTGGCTGATGAGCAAAACGCGCCTGTTTATCCCGCTGATGCAGGTCACCGTACGTCTGCCGCATAAGCTGCTCTGCTACGTCACCTTCTCTATTTTCTGCATCATGGGGACTTATTTTGGTCTCCATATCGAAGACTCTATTGCCAATACGCGCGCTATCGGCGCGGTGATGGGCGGGCTGCTGGGCGGTCCCGTCGTCGGTGGCCTTGTCGGTTTAACCGGGGGTCTGCATCGCTATTCCATGGGCGGGATGACGGCGCTCAGCTGCATGATCTCCACGATCGTGGAAGGTCTGCTAGGCGGGCTGGTGCACAGCTACATGATCAAACGCGGCCGCCCGGATAAAGTCTTTAGCCCGCTCACCGCCGGTGCCATTACCTTTGTAGCCGAAATGGCGCAGATGGCGATCATTCTGCTCATTGCCCGTCCGTTTGAGGATGCGCTGCACCTGGTCGGCAGTATTGCCGCCCCGATGATGGTAACCAACACCGTGGGTGCGGCGCTGTTTATGCGCATTCTGCTCGACAAGCGCGCCATGTTTGAGAAGTACACCTCGGCCTTTTCCGCGACGGCGCTGAAGGTCGCCGCCTCGACCGAAGGGATCCTGCGCCAGGGGTTCAACGAAGAGAACAGCATGAAGGTCGCGCAGGTGCTCTACAAGGAGCTGGATATCGGCGCGGTGGCTATCACCGACCGCGAGCGGCTGCTGGCCTTTACCGGCACCGGGGACGATCACCATCTGCCGGGGAAACCCATCTCCTCAGCCTACACGCTGCGCGCCATTGAAACCGGTGAGGTGGTGTACGCCGACGGTAACGAGGTGCCTTATCGCTGTTCGCTGCATCCGCAGTGCAAGCTGGGCTCCACGCTGGTGATTCCGCTGCGCGGCGAGAATCAGCGGGTGATGGGCACCATCAAGCTGTATGAGGCGAAAAACCGTCTGTTCAGCTCGATCAACCGCACGCTGGGGGAGGGGATCGCCCAGCTGCTGTCCGCGCAAATCCTCGCCGGACAGTATGAGCGGCAGAAAGCGCTGCTGACGCAGTCCGAAATTAAGCTGCTGCATGCCCAGGTCAATCCGCATTTCCTGTTCAACGCCCTCAACACGCTCAAAGCGGTGATCCGCCGCGACAGCGATCAGGCCGCGCAGCTGGTGCAGTTTCTGTCGACCTTCTTTCGCAAAAACCTGAAGCGACCGTCTGAGATCGTCACCCTCGCCGATGAGATTGAGCACGTGAATGCCTATCTTCAGATTGAGCAGGCGCGTTTCCAGTCGCGCCTGCAGGTGTCGCTCTCCGTGCCGGATGAGCTGGCGTATCAGCATCTTCCGGCCTTTACCCTGCAGCCGATTGTGGAAAACGCCATTAAGCACGGCACGTCGCAGCTACTGGGAACGGGGGAGATAACCATTGCCGCCAGCCGTTTTAACCACCATCTGGTGCTGGATATTGAAGACAATGCCGGGCTTTACCAGCCTTCCGCCTCTGGCGGTCTGGGGATGAGCCTGGTGGATAAACGCCTGCGCGCCCATTTTGGCGACGACTGTGGCATTACCGTCGCCTGTGAGCCAGACCGATTTACCCGTATTACCGTACGACTGCCGCTGGAGGAAAACGCATGTTAAGAGTGCTGATTGTGGATGACGAGCCGCTGGCACGGGAAAACCTGCGCGTTCTGCTGCAGGAGCAGCCGGATATTGAGATTGTGGGGGAGTGCGCGAACGCCATTGAGGCCATCGGCGCGGTGCACAAACTGCGCCCGGACGTGCTGTTCCTCGATATTCAGATGCCCCGCATCAGCGGGCTGGAGATGGTCGGCATGCTCGACCCGGAACATCGTCCCTACATCGTGTTTCTGACGGCGTTTGATGAATATGCCGTTAAGGCCTTTGAGGAGCACGCGTTTGACTATCTGCTCAAGCCGATTGAAGAGAAGCGGCTGGAAAAAACGCTCACCCGTTTACGCCAGGAGCGCACCGTACAGGACGTCACGCTTCTGCCGGAAAACCAGCAGCCGCTGAAGTTCATCCCCTGCACCGGGCACAGCCGGATCTATCTTCTTCAGATGGATGATGTGGCCTTTGTCAGCAGCCGCCTGAGCGGAGTGTTTGTCACCAGCGCGGAAGGGAACGAAGGGTTTACCGAGCTGACCCTGCGCACGCTGGAGAGCCGCACGCCGCTGATTCGCTGCCACCGCCAGTATCTGGTGAACATGGCGCACCTGAAGGAGATCCGCCTGGAAGATAACGGCCAGGCCGAGCTGGTGCTGCGTGCCGGACAAACGGTACCCGTCAGCCGTCGCTACCTGAAGAGTTTGAAAGAGGCGATTGGGCTGTAAAGCTGGTACACTGCGCGCCATTGCATCATCGACATTCGAAGGCTCTATGCTAAGTAACGATATTCTTCGTAGCCTGCGCTACACCCTGAAAGCGAACAATAACGACATGGTGCGCATTCTTGCGCTGTCCGACATGGAATCCACGTCTGCGAGTTTTGACACGTGGATGACCAAAGAAGACGAAGAGGGATTTGTCCGCTGCCCTGACATCATTCTGTCGGGTTTCCTGAACGGCCTGATTTACGATAAGCGTGGCAAAGATCCGGCCGCGCCAGAGCTGGCGCTTGAGCGTCGCGTGAACAATAACACGGTGCTGAAAAAGCTGCGCATCGCCTTCTCGCTGAAAACGGACGATATCGTGGCGATCATGACTGAGCAAAAATTCCGCGTATCCGTGCCGGAAGTCACCGCCATGATGCGTGCGCCGGATCATAAAAACTACCGCGAGTGCGGCGATCAGTTTCTGCGTAATTTCCTGCGCGGGTTAACTCACCGGGTGCATCACCCGAAGGCGTGATTGCAGAATGGGTGTGGCCTGATGCCCTCACCCCGACCCTCTCCCACAGGGAGAGGGAGAAAACAAAATGCCATAAAAAAGCCGGAGATTATCTCCGGCTTTTTTGTTATTTCACCTGCTGACCCGGCTTCGCGCCTTCGTCAGGGCTTAACAGGAAGATATCTTTCCCGCCAGGGCCTGCGGCCATCACCATCCCCTCAGAGATGCCGAAGCGCATTTTGCGCGGCGCCAGGTTCGCCACCATCACGGTTTGACGGCCGATCAGCACCTGCGGGTCCGGATAGGCAGAACGGATGCCGGAGAAGACGTTGCGCTTCTCGCCGCCCAGATCCAGCGTCAGGCGCAGCAGCTTGTCAGAACCGTCCACGAATTCCGCGTTTTCAATCAGCGCCACGCGCAGGTCGACTTTGGCGAAATCATCGAAGGTAATGGTTTCCTGAATCGGATCGTCCGCCAGCGGGCCGGTGACCGGTGCCGCAGCCGCCTTCACCTCTTCTTTAGACGCTTCTACCAGGGCTTCAACCTGCTTCATCTCGATGCGGTTGTACAGCGCCTTGAAGGTGTTGACCTTGTGGCCGAGCAGCGGCTGCTGGATTGCATCCCAGGTCAGTTCGGTGTTCAGGAACGCTTCAGCACGGGCTGCCAGCTGCGGCAGAACCGGCTTCAGCCAGGTCATCAGCACTCGGAACATGTTCAGACCCATGGTGCAGATCGCCTGCAGGTCAGCGTCGCGGCCTTCCTGTTTCGCGACCACCCACGGGGCCTGCTCGTCCACATATCGGTTGGCAACATCGGCCAGCGCCATGATTTCACGAATCGCTTTACCGAATTCACGGCTTTCCCAGGCTTCACCAACCGCAGCGGCGGCATCGGTGAAGGTTTTATACAGCTCAGGATCGGCCAGTTCAGCAGAAAGCACGCCGTCAAAACGCTTCGCGATAAAGCCCGCGTTACGGGACGCCAGGTTGACGACCTTGTTGACGATGTCCGCGTTCACGCGCTGCACGAAATCTTCCAGGTTCAGGTCGATATCGTCGATGCGGGAAGAGAGCTTCGCGGTGTAGTAGTAGCGCAGGCTGTCCGCGTCGAAGTGGTTCAGCCAGGTGCTGGCCTTGATGAACGTCCCGCGGGACTTGGACATCTTCGCGCCGTTCACCGTTACGTAGCCGTGTACGAACAGGTTGGTTGGCTTGCGGAAGTTGCTGCCTTCCAGCATCGCCGGCCAGAACAGGCTGTGGAAGTAAACGATGTCTTTACCGATGAAGTGGTACAGCTCGGCAGTGGAATCTTTCTTCCAGTATTCGTCGAAGCTGACGGTATCGCCACGCTTGTCGCACAGGTTCTTGAAGGAGCCCATGTAGCCGATTGGCGCGTCCAGCCAGACGTAGAAGTATTTGCCCGGCGCGTTCGGGATTTCAAAGCCGAAGTACGGCGCATCGCGGGAGATATCCCACTGCTGCAGGCCGGATTCGAACCACTCCTGCATTTTATTCGCCACCTGCTCCTGCAGCGCGCCGCTGCGGGTCCACGCCTGCAGCATTTCGCTGAAGGACGGCAGGTCGAAGAAGAAGTGCTCGGAGTCACGCATCACCGGCGTGGCGCCGGATACCACGGATTTCGGCTCGATAAGCTCGGTCGGGCTGTAGGTCGCGCCGCACACTTCGCAGTTATCGCCGTACTGGTCCGGGGATTTACATTTCGGACAGGTGCCTTTGACGAAACGGTCCGGCAGGAACATGCCTTTTTCCGGATCGTACAGCTGAGAGATGGTGCGGTTTTTAATAAAACCGTTCTCTTTCAGACGGGTGTAGATCAGCTCCGACAGCTCGCGGTTTTCGTCGCTGTGCGTGGAGTGATAGTTGTCATAGCTGATGTCAAAGCCAGCAAAATCAGTCTGATGCTCCTGACTCATTTCGGCAATCATCTGCTCCGGGGAAATCCCCAGCTGCTGCGCTTTCAGCATGATCGGCGTGCCGTGGGCATCGTCCGCACAGATGAAGTTAACCTCGTGGCCGCGCATTCGCTGGTAACGGACCCAGACATCAGCCTGGATATGCTCCAGCATGTGGCCGAGGTGGATTGAGCCGTTGGCGTACGGCAGTGCGCACGTTACCAGAATTTTCTTCGCGACTTGAGTCATAGTAGGCATTACTTCTTTTAACTGTGAAAAGGGTTTTTGATATTACCAAAAGGGGCATTATTAAGTAAGCACAAACCACGGCCTTTCAGGTAAACTTGTTCATCTAAGGTCTTATTCACAAGAACAAAGGAGTCGGGATGAGTTCTCAATCCCAGGCCAAATCACCGGAAGCCTTACGAGCAATGGTCGCCGGGACGCTGGCTAACTTTCAGCATCCAACCCTGAAGCACAATCTCACTACGCTGAAAGCGTTACACCACGTCGCCTGGCTGGACGATACGCTGCACATTGAGCTGCAGATGCCGTTCGTCTGGACCAGCGCCTTTGACGCGCTGAAAGAGCAGACCAGTTCTGAGCTGCTGCGCATGACCGGCGCGAAGGCGATCGACTGGAAGCTGAGCCACAGCATCGCCACGCTGAAGCGCGTGAAAAACCAGCCTGGCGTGAACGGCGTGAAAAACATCATTGCCGTCAGCTCGGGCAAAGGCGGGGTGGGGAAATCCTCTACCGCCGTTAACCTGGCGCTCGCGCTGGCAGCGGAAGGGGCAAAGGTCGGTATTCTGGACGCCGATATCTACGGTCCGTCTATTCCGAACATGCTGGGCGCGGAAAACCAGCGCCCAACTTCGCCGGACGGCACCCACATGGCGCCAATCATGGCGCACGGTCTGGCGACCAACTCCATCGGTTACCTGGTGACTGACGATAACGCCATGGTCTGGCGCGGCCCGATGGCCAGCAAAGCGCTGCTGCAGATGCTGCAGGAGACGATGTGGCCGGATCTGGATTATCTGGTGCTGGACATGCCGCCGGGCACCGGTGACATTCAGCTGACGCTGGCGCAGAACATTCCGGTGACGGGAGCCGTTGTGGTGACCACGCCGCAGGATATCGCGCTGATCGACGCCAAAAAAGGCATCGTGATGTTCGAGAAGGTGGAAGTGCCGGTGCTCGGTATCGTCGAGAACATGAGCATGCACATCTGCAGCAACTGCGGCCACCACGAACCTATCTTCGGCACGGGTGGCGCAGAAAAACTGGCCGCGAAGTATCACACCCAGCTGCTGGGACAGATGCCGCTTCACATTACCCTGCGCGAAGATCTGGATAGCGGCAAGCCGACGGTGGTCAGCCGTCCGGACAGCGAATTTGCAGAAATGTATCGCCAGCTGGCGGGACGCGTTGCGGCGCAGCTCTACTGGCAGGGCGAAGTCATCCCAGGTGAAATCGCGTTCCGCGCGGTGTAACGCCTTAGCGTAGAATTGCCGGGTGGCGCTTCGCTTACCCGGCCTACAAGTGGCACCATCACGTAGGTCGGGTAAGGCGAAGCCGCCACCCGACTTTAACCCAAGCGATAGTGCATCAAATAATATTCTCCCTCCGGAGAATCCCCCGTCGCCTCAATGTGCCAGCCGTGTCGCTGGTAAAACGCAATAGCCCGCGCATTCTTCACCAGACACTTAAGCGAACCCGTACTGGTAAACGTCTTCTGAACCTGCTCCAGGAGCAACTTCCCGACCCCGAGACTTTGATACTGCGGGTCAACAAATAGGTTGTGCAGGAAATTATCGTTCGTCCAGACGGAGGCAAAACCCAGGCGATGACCGTTCTGCGTGGCAACCCAAATCACTTCGTCACGGGTGGCCGCGTCAAAGTCTTCAAGCTGCCAGTCTGAACTGTCCAGCCATGGCCAGGCCTCACGCCGGGCGTGGAGGAAGAGCGTGCGCAGGAAAGGGCGATCGCTTTCCTGCCAGGGGCGGATCAGGATGGTATTAGCGGTGATAGAAAATATCTCCGTTATAGGCTTTGTAAATTTTGCCATCCGCATCGCCAATCAGCACGTAGTTCTCGCCCATGTAGGTCCAGTGGGTTCCGGCATCCGGAGCCGGCAGGTTACGCAGCTGGTACTGTTTGATGGTGTACTCCGGCGTTTGATACTGCGCCGGCGCCGTGTCGCCAATCTTGAATTTCGTGAAGTCAGCGATGAACTCTTGTTCTTCATAGGCCTTGATGCCGGATGCCGCTTGTGGTGCTGCATTCGCCGCGCTTGCCAGAGACATCACGACCCCGAGAAGCAGCCATTTACACTTAGCCATTTTTTCTCCAGTTGAACGGTTTTTAAGTTTGATTTTGCCTGCCAACAATACGGCAACCTGCCTATTTTAAATATCAGACTATGGCTTGTTTGAAAAAAAATGTAACAAAAATGAACCTACCTGATAATCGTTTTCCTTTTGGTATACCTCATCGATGACGCGATCTTTACCAGCTTACAGGCCCGACACTTCTTTACAGCGTGATGGCGTATTGCCCGTTAAGATGACCTTCGTTAAAACATGAGGTCACAATGGATAACCGCAAAATCAGTCGACTGCGCCGCTGGGCGCGGGAAGGGATCATACTCGTTCTGCTGACGCTGGCCGTGGTATGGGGTGTTGATTGGTATCGAAAACCGACGCTCCCCGCCAGTTTTAGTGCAACACCGATGACGAGCATCGATGGCAACATCCTCGATATCGCGGCGCTCAGCCAGGAGCGTCCGCTGCTGATTTACGTCTGGGCCACCTGGTGCAGCATATGCCGTTACACGACGCCTGCGGTTAATCAACTGGCAGAAGAGGGCGGGAACGTGGTGAGTATCGCCATGCGTTCTGGTGACAACGCAAAGCTTGAGCGCTGGGTTGATAAGAAACAGCTGAAAATGCCGGTGATTAACGATGCAAACGGTGCTTTGTCGCAGCAGTGGCAGGTGAGCGTCACGCCAACGCTGGTGGTTGTGTCGAAGGGGAACGTGGTCAGTACCACGACGGGCTGGACGAGCTACTGGGGATTAAAATTAAGGATGTGGTGGGCAGGCGTATAAAAATAACCCCTCTCCCGGCGGAAGAGGGGTGTTGTATTACTTAGCCAGAACTTCCTGCGCGGTGCGCTCAACCAGAGACAGCAGGATTTTAATATCTTCCAGCGTCACGGTTGGGTTCAGCAGCGTCAGCTTCAGGCAGGTCACGCCGTTATGCTCGGTCACACCGACGTTTGCACGGCCGGATTCCAGCAGCGCGTCACCAATTTTCTGGTTCAGCAGGGCGATACCCGCTTCATCGGTCTGCACCTGTCCGCGGAAGCGGAACAGAACGCTTGCCAGCTGCGGCTGCATAACCAGCTCCAGCGCAGGCTGCGCTTTCACGTAGGCCGCAACCTGCTGTGCCAGGGTCACGCCGTGATCGATGATCGCCGCGTATTGCTCCTGACCCAGCGCTTCCAGGCTCATCCACAGCTTCAGCGCGTCAAAACGACGGGTGGTCTGCAGAGATTTGGAAACCAGGTTAGGCACGCCGGCCTCTTCGTCGAACTCAGAGTTCAGGTAAGCCGCCTGATAGCGCATCAGCTCATAGTGGCGCGCTTCTTTCAGCAGGAACGCGCCGCAGCTGATGGTCTGGAAGAACTGCTTGTGGAAGTCCAGGGTGACGGAATCCACCAGCTCGATGCCGTCCAGGTAGTGACGATACTGCTCAGACATCAGCAGCGCGCCGCCCCAGGCCGCATCAACGTGTACCCAGATGTTCTGCTTCGCCGCCAGCTCTGCAATCGCACGCAGCGGGTCGATAGCACCGGCATCGGTGGTACCTGCCGTCGCGACGATGGCCAGAATCTGCTCGCCGTTCGCATTGCACTGTTCGATTTTCGCCGCCAGATCGGTCAGATCCATGCGGGAGAATTCGTCCGTTTTCACCTGCACCACGGACTGGTAACCCAGGCCCATCAGCGCCATGTTTTTCTGCACGGAGAAGTGCGCGTTTTCGGAGCACAGCACGCGAATTTTGCGCAGATCGCCAACCAGACCGTCCTGCTGAACGGAATGACCCTGACGCGCGAAAAACGCATCGCGAGCCAGCATCAGGCCCATCAGGTTGCTCTGAGTCCCGCCGCTGGTGAAAACACCTGCGTCGCCGGCCTGATAACCCACGCGGGTACGCAGCCACTCGATCAGTTTGATCTCAATGATGGTTGCGGACGGGCTTTGATCCCAGGAGTCCATACTCTGGTTAGTGGCGTTGATCAGCACTTCCGCCGCCTGGCTTACGACCAGGCTTGGGCAGTGCAGGTGCGCCACACACTGCGGGTGATGAACGGACAGGCTGTCTTTCAGGAAGAACTCGACGGCGCGTTCAATCGCCGCTTCGTTGCCCAGCCCTTTCGGGTTGAAATCCAGCTTAATACGGTCGCGCAGTTCCGCGACCGTTTTGCCCTGGTACATCTCAGGCTGTTTCAGCCACTGCATCACAGCCTGAGTGCTTTGTTCAATCGCCTGCTGGTAAGCTTCAATGCTCTGCGCAGAGGAGAACAAAATTGGGTTTGAATCAGACATCGTAATCAACAACTCCGGTTACGCCGGGCGAACGCCCGCAGCAAGCAGTGCCTGCTCAAATTTATCCAGGAAGATTTTCAGCTCTTCGTCACTGATCAGCAGAGACGGCAGCAGACGCAGAACGATACCGTTACGGCCACCGCGCTCCAGAATCAGACCGGCTTCGAAGCACTTCTTCTGAATCAGTGCAGACAGCTCGCCGTCGCCAGGGAAGCAGCCCATGTGGTCTGCGGCTTCGTGTGGCTTAACGATCTCAATACCGATCATCATGCCCAGACCGCGCACGTGGCCGATGACCGGATAGCGTTTCGCCATCTCTTTCAGCTGGCCTTTCAGCCATTCGCCCTGTGCAGCCACTTTGCCTGCGATGTTCTGGTCTTTCAGGATTTTCAGCGTCGTCAGACCGGTTGCCATCGCCAGCTGGTTGCCGCGGAAGGTACCGGTGTGGTGACCTGGCGCCCACGCATCGAACTGCTTTTTGATACCGAGTACGGCCAGCGGCAGACCGCCACCGACGGCTTTAGACATCACGATGATGTCTGGCTCAATGCCAGCGTGTTCGAAGGCGAAGAATTTACCGGTACGGGCAAAGCCAGCCTGAACTTCGTCGAGGATCAGCAGAATGCCGTGTTCCTGAGTCACTTTACGGATGCGCTGCAGCCACTCAGCCGGAGCCGGGTTCACGCCGCCTTCGCCCTGAACCGCTTCCAGGATCACCGCAGCAGGCTTACGCACGCCGCTTTCAACGTCGTTGATCAGGTTATCGAAGTAGTACGTCAGCGCTTTCACGCCCGCTTCACCACCGATACCCAGCGGGCAGCGGTATTCGTGCGGGTAAGGCATGAACTGCACTTCTGGCATCATACCGTCAACCGCTTCTTTCGGAGACAGGTTGCCGGTCACGGACAGCGCGCCGTGGGTCATACCGTGGTAACCACCAGAGAAGCTGATGATACCGCTACGACCGGTCACTTTTTTCGCCAGCTTCAGCGCCGCTTCAACGGCGTCAGCGCCGGATGGACCGGTGAACTGCAGGCAGTACTCTTTGCCCTGACCAGGCAGCAGAGAGAGCAGGTATTCAGAAAACGCGTCTTTCAGAGGCGTCGTCAGATCCAGAGTATGTAACGGCAAGCCGCTGGTAATGACATTTTGGATGCTTTTCAGCACATCAGGATGGTTATGGCCAAGCGCAAGGGTCCCTGCGCCTGCTAAACAGTCAAGGTATTCTTTATTATCTGCATCGGTGATCCACACGCCTTCTGCTTTAGTGATGGCTAAAGGCAGTTTACGCGGATAACTCCTGACGTTAGATTCAAACTCGGCCTGACGGGCCAGATAGGTTTCGTTGCTTTTGTGGGCATCTACGGTGTCAATACGGACTTTATCCGTCATCATATCACTCCTACAACCGCCGCTTCGTTATGAGCCACGATTGAATAAAAAGTTAAAAAACAGATGGGGGCCTGAAAAAAACGCCGCCAATATAGAGCCTTTTGCCACGGGGCTCAATGGTTAATTTGTTTACTGTTTTGTGACACGGGGCTGTGGGGAGAAAATATCCCCATTTTTAAAATGAAAATTGCATTTTATGCCAAATAAAAACAGCCTGTTACAGGCTGTTTGTCCGGCGTGTACAGTCGCAGAAAAGAGTGTGACAAAACGTGCCATCGAATGGCAAAAAAGGAGGCTGCCTGTCTCTATTCCTGCGTCATGTGCAAAAAGCGGTGCTCATGATGCATGCACAACGGAATCACGCATCAAAAAAGGACTTTCAACGCGCATGGTGTTCTGATGCTCTTCACCGTTAATAATATGCATGGCGCTCAGGCGACCAATTTCATAGTGTGGCAGTTGAACCGTCGTGAGAGGAGGCAGGAACAGCTCCCCAATACCCACCATATTGTCATAGCCGATAACGGCGACATCTTCCGGTATGCGAAGCCCTTGCGCCAGCAGCGTCTGGTACACCATAAACGCGATACGGTCGTTGCCGCAGATAACGGAGTCGAACCGGGGAATGCCATTCTGCATGTGCGCCAGCAATACTGACGGAATGTCACGATAGTGCTCATCGCCGAGCGCCATATAGCTGTGCGCCAGGCTGTGCGGGTCGAGTCCCGCTTCACGGCATGCACGTTCCAGCCCCTGACGACGTCGGGTTGTGGCCAGATGCCCCTCAGGCAAATGCAGGCAGAGAGGGCGTCGATAACCCTCCGCGAGTAACGCCCGTACGGCGGTATACTGCCCCTGTTCATCATCAGGAATATAGCTGGCGACCTTTTCGCCGTCACTTTCGCAGTTGGCCAGCACGCAGGGAAGGGTGAGGAGTTTGGCCGGGAGAGGAACCTGACGTAACCCCATGGTGGTGTAGATAATTCCGTCAGGCCGATGAGAGAGGAGAAGGTCGACAATGGCGTCCGGGTTGTCATCGGTAAACATATTCATCACGAAGCTGTTCCAGCCGTGCATTCTGGCCGTCTCTTCAATCGACAGCGTGATTTCCACCGAGAAAGGCGTCGTCACCGTATCGAGCGCCAGTACGCCTATGGTTTTCGGCGAGGCATGCGCGCCGCGAATTTTCTTGGCGGACAGGTCTGGCACGTAGCTGGTCTGCTCGATAGCCAGTTGAACGCGCGCCAGCGTTTCCGGCTTAAGGCGTTCCGGGGTGTTCAGCGCGCGGGAAACCGTCATCAGCGATACGTTAGCCAGCTTTGCGACGTCCTTCAGGGAAGCCATTTTCTTACTCCGTTAATGCTCTGTGTGAAAGGGTATACAACTAAGTCGCTGATGTAAAAGGAAGGCTGATGCACAGGCCAGATCAGGCTTACCTCCGTGATGAATATTTGATCGCGATCTCATTCTCTTGATGTTAACGTTAACTTTCGTGATTAACATCTTAAATCTTCACCAAACAGCATGAGAAAGAAATTATGTTAACGTTACCATTGTGTCATTACTCCAACATGAGAATGTCATGATGAAAACGCATCACTCTCACAGCTACCCTTTATTAAGCGCACTACTCTTTTTCTTTTTTGTCACCTGGTCATCTTCCGGCTCGCTACTCTCCATCTGGCTTCATCAGGAAGTGGGCCTAAAAGCGGGGGATACCGGCGTTATCTATGCCGTGCTTTCCGTCTCCGCGCTTTTTGCTCAAATCTGCTATGGATTCATTCAGGACAAACTCGGTCTGCGCAAAAACCTGCTCTGGTTTCTGACCAGCCTGCTCATTCTTTCCGGTCCGGCCTTCCTGCTGTTTGGTTATCTGCTGCAAATTAACGTATTACTCGGCAGTATTTTCGGAGGGATTTATATCGGACTGACGTTTAACGGCGGAATAGGGGTTCTGGAGTCCTACACCGAGCGCGTGGCCCGCCAGAGCCAGTTCGAGTTCGGCAAGGCGAGGATGTGGGGATCGCTGGGCTGGGCGGCGGCAACCTTTTTTGCGGGGCTCCTGTTCAACATTAATCCGAAGCTGAACTTCGCGGTGGCGAGCTGCGCCGGGCTGGTGTTTTTTGTGTTGCTGGCGCGCCTCAGGGTCTCTTCCGCTCCGCACGCCATGCAGGAGGCGGTGTCCGGCGGTAAGGTCACGCTGGAGGATGCATTGCGCCTGCTGACGCTGCCGCGCTTCTGGGCGCTGGTGTTTTTCGTTATCGGCACCTGTATTTATGGCGTTTATGACCAGCAGTTCCCTGTCTATTTCTCGTCCCAGTTCCCGACGTTACAGGAAGGGAACGCCATGTACGGCTATCTCAACTCCTTCCAGGTTTTCCTGGAGGCGGCGGGCATGTTTTGCGCCCCGTGGCTGGTGAATCGCCTCGGTGCGAAAAACGGCCTGATTTTCGCGGGAATGGTGATGGCGATGCGTATGGTGGCATCGGGTCTGGTTGAAGGACCGGTATTGATCTCCATTACCAAGCTATTGCACGCGGTTGAACTGCCCGTTTTGCTGGTCTCCATCTTTAAATACAACAGCCTGCATTTTGATAAGCGGCTCTCTTCCACCCTCTATCTGGTGGGCTTTGCCTGTACAAGCTCGGTGATTGCCTCGGTGCTGTCGCCGCTGGCCGGCTACAGCTATGAGAAGTACGGCTTTGCCCAGTCCTATCTCATCATGGGGTTATTAGTTTTCAGCACCACGTTTATCTCCATCTTCCTGTTGCGCTCGGGTAAGTCCTCTTCTGACCCGCTCATGCCGCAACCTTCCACTATCTGATCAAAGAGTAGAGAAATGACGTATTCCATTACGAAAGCAGAACAGGAACTGCAGTCCGGACGCGAAGGGCTTAACCTGCGCTGGTATCCCCGTTACCACCTCGCCGCGCGAGCCGGCTGGATGAACGATCCGAATGGCCTGGTCTGGTTTGACGGCTGGTATCACGCCTTTTATCAGCATCATCCGTATTCGACCCAGTGGGGTGCGATGCACTGGGGCCATGCGCGCAGCAAAGATTTAGTTCACTGGGAGCACCTCCCGGTTGCGCTGGCACCGGAAGGACCAGACGACAAGGACGGCTGTTTTTCTGGCTCAGCGGTGGTGGATGGCGACACGCTGGCGCTGATCTACACCGGCCACAAATTCCACGGCGATCCCGGCGATGAGGCTAATCTCTACCAGGTTCAGTGCCTGGCAACCAGCCGTGACGGCATACACTTTGTGCGGCACGGGACCGTCATTGACACACCGCCTGGACTGCATCACTTCCGCGATCCGAAAGTATGGCGTGAAGGGGAGTGGTGGTACATGGTCGTTGGCGCGCGAGAGGGTGATACGGGCCAGGTGCGTGCGTACCGGTCTGCCGATCTGCGAGAGTGGCAGGACAGGGGCGTGCTCGCGGTGGCTGAAAAAGAGATGGGCTACATGTGGGAATGTCCGGACTTTTTCACCCTTAATGGTAAACGCGTGCTGATGTTCTCTCCTCAGGGGCTGGCGGCGGACGGATTCAAAAACCGTAATCTTTTCCAGAGCGGGTATCTGGTAGGTGAATGGCAGCCCGGCCAGCCCTTTGTGCGTGAAGGTGAATTTGTAGAGATGGATTACGGGCATGATTTCTATGCGCCGCAAAGTTTCCTGACGCCGGATGGTCGACGCATCGTCATCGGCTGGCTGGACATGTGGGAATCACCTCTGCCGGAACAGGAGGATGGCTGGGCAGGCATGCTCTCCTTACCTCGCGAGCTGACGCTGAGTGCGGATAATCATCTGCAAATGCGGCCGGCCAGAGAAGTTGAAACCCTGCGCGGGGCGTGGTTCCCCTGGCCGATAAGTACGCTTAATAACCAGCAGATGACGCTGGTGGAACACTGCGATGCGATGGAGGTCATTTTGCAATGGGATTGTGCGAACAGCAGCGCGGAGCAATACGGCATTCGTCTCGGCGACGGGCTACGCGTCTATGTTGATGCCCAGATGCAGCGCCTGGTGCTGGAGCGTCACTATTCGCAGTATGGCCTGTGCGGTACTCGAAGCGTCGCGCTTAACCTGAACGACATGCTGAACCTGCGCCTGTTCTTTGATAGCTCGTCTGTGGAGGTGTTTGTCAATGAGGGGGAAGCGTGCCTCAGCAGCCGTATTTATCCTGATGCAGATGGCCGCGAGCTGGCGTTGTTTGCCTGGGCGGGGAGAGCGTCGCTTATCCATGGCGGGGCCTGGCAGTTAGAGTAAATTTATATTTAGGCACGAGCTAAAATAAAGCCCCATACAAATGGGGCTACGTAAATCTTATCAGGTGGTAGCGTAGTGCTAAGATCACTATTTGGATAATTGTGCGTTTACAACTCTCTCTTTTTCGACAACCAGCTGCATAATATAGCTACCCTTGTGCCATGAACCCTTATTTGGCTTCCAGCCTTTCGAAAGCAGATATTCAGCAGCATCAGAGATTGGCTTATTCATAACGCGATCCGCTTCACCTGAAAACTGTTTAAAATCGCCGCTTGCTTTGGCAGGCTTGCTCTCACAACGACCCGCAGCATCCATAACCTGAGTGCAGCCTTCAGGAAGATGCTTATGTGCTGATTGTGCAAGTTGAGCAGCATTCTCCAAAGCCTGTTTTTCAGCAGCAGCGTTAATGGCTGTAGTGCGGTTTTGCTCTGCTATATAACAAGCATCTTTACTAACTCCCTTGCTTTGACAATCCGCCATCCGTTGAGCAGGTGAGGAACACGCAGCAAGAGATAATACAGCCGCTATCATCATTAACTTTTTCATTATTGCCTCAGTAATTACAATTATAAATATAAGTGCCTAACATCAATCCAATCCATATCCCTAATAAAATAAAAGTGAGATATAGAACAGCGGAAATAAAAATGTACTTTGTCATTTTCTTTGCGAGCAGCATTGTATAGAGTTATAGCCAGCTAATTAAAACTCATGTGCGAGTTTTTTTAGCTCACTGGCGGTTCGCTGGCATTTTATTTTAATACTGTAACATCACCATCCGTAAGATGCGGACGCCGCAACAATTTCATCACCGTTGGATGTACCTGATGTAGAGAGGGTAGCGGCTACATTCTCAGCGAACTTATGACGGTAGCCGATTGCATAACCTTGCGCATCTTTGAAGTTGGCAGCGCCGACGGCAACCGCGTTATCTGTATCAACGTAATGCAAACCAGCAAGAGAAGCAGCGCCAGCGATACCAGCACGATATTCCTTGCGATCCTCATTCTGCTGATTCTCCAGAGAAGAGAACTTAGCGTTATTTTGATTCTCTAACGACGTAATACGTGATTCATGATTCGCTAATTGTGCGCTGTGATTCTGAATCGTCGCTTCTTGTGTTTGCTGGCGTGACTGAACGTTAGCAACAGCAGCTTTATTCGCTGCGGCTGCCGTTTGTGCATCTACAGCTAAAGATTGCGCATAAGCGCCCGTATTAAATGCCTGAGTCGCTTTGTCAGAGGCGTCCTGGAGGGCGTGATCTTGTCTATCCTGATCGGCTTTGAAAATGCTTTTATCGACCTTACTTGCAAGCGCTTGTGTATTAGCATCTGCTTTGTTGTTCGCATTGGTGGCGGTGATTTCAGCATGATCAGCAGCGGCTTTAGCCGATGTTGCTATAGTATTAGCAGTAGTAGCTTTTGCATCAGCAGCAAGAGCATTAGTGTTAGCAGTTTGAGCATCAGTTTTAGCACTACCAGCAAGGTTATCAGCGGCGCTAATTGCATTCCATTGATCAGTATTTTCAGTTTTTAAACCTGTGATATCGTTTTGATTCGTAATAACCTTGTTGGCCATTAAATCAAGATCATAACCGGCACCTTGTGTACCAATAATCGTAATGTTGTCTTGATCAGAAGTAACATTAAATGCAGCAGCATTAGCTGTATTAGCAAACACAACACCAAATACAACAGCGATAGTTGATTTATTTAAAAATCTCATTTGAAAGCTCTCATCATCAATGCAAAAAATAAAGTTAGGGCGCTATCCTGGCGGGAAGGTACAACGTCTTGTTATATCTGAATTAATTCACGATTTACGTTGAAAATTTTGGTTTGATAACTTATTTCGTAACGTGTAGTAACTATCTATGAATGTGTAATTTTGATTATTGATCTGGATCATTAACAGCAGGAATAGCTAAACGAGTCGATTAAGAAGGGTTGGGGTAGATAATTATATATTACAACGAGTTAGATATTTGTAATGAATGGAGGAGAAATGAGAAATAAAATATCTATACATTAAATATGTTTAAGTGTTTGGGTGAAAAATCATTAAAAATACAGATAACAGTTTATGTAAATTTATATATTATTGCCGATTATTTATTATCGAATATCCATTCTGCTTCGAATGAAAATGAAATGAGGTCATTTTTGTTCCGGGATATACCAGGAAAAAATATTTATGTTGAAGAGACTAGCGAAAAAGTGTTTAGGGAGATTCATCACGCGATCGCTGCCTTGATAAATCGAAACCTCTTGCGCCTGGCCTGTGGCCCCGGTTACACTAAATTACGACATAGATTTTCAATAAATCATTGTTTTAAAAGTACTTTGACTCGGGGTGCCCTTCTTTGTGAAGGCTGAGAAATACCCGTATTACCTGATCTGGATAATGCCAGCGTAGGGAAGTCAGATGCCTTCCCGGTCATCGCTTCTTCACGCAAGGCAGGAGCGAACCCATGCAGCCTGACCTGCTCGATTTACACGTTTTACACCACTTCCGAACCCGTTCTCCACTGACCCATTGTATGACCAACGATGTTGTACAGACCTTTACGGCCAACATTTTGCTGGCGCTTGGCGCATCACCGGCGATGGTGATCGAGGCCGAAGAGGCCGAGCAGTTTGCCGCGATAGCCGATGCGCTGCTGGTTAACGTTGGCACGCTGACCGCGCCGCGCGCCCAGTCGATGCGTCGGGCAATAGAAAGCGCGGTGGCGGCAGGCAAACCCTGGACGCTGGACCCGGTTGCCGTTGGCACGCTTGCGTACCGTACCCGTTTTTGCCATCAAATTCTCGCCCTTAAACCGGCTGCCATTCGCGGCAATGCCTCAGAAATCCTTGCTCTTGCCGGAATGAGCGCAGGCGGGCGCGGCGTCGATACGACCGATACCGCCGCCAGCGCGGTGCCCGCTGCTCAGGCGCTGGCCCGCCAGACCAATGCCGTTGTGGTCGTCACCGGTGAGGTGGATTACATCACTGACGGACAACGCACCCGAACGGTAACCGGTGGTGACCCGCTTATGACGCGCGTGGTGGGCACCGGGTGCGCTCTCTCCGCCGTCGTCGCGGCGAGCTGCTCGCTGCCGGGCGACCGTCTGGATAATATCGCTGCTGCCTGCGGATGGATGAAGCGGGCTGGAACGGTGGCCGTTGCGCAGTCGCGTGGCCCGGGCAGTTTTGCCAGCGCGTTCCTCGACGCGCTCTACACGCTGGAGGAGCAAGCATGAAGCGGATTAACGCCCTGACCATTGCCGGCACCGATCCCAGCGGCGGCGCGGGCATCCAGGCAGACCTGAAAACCTTCTCTGCCCTTGGTGCGTACGGCTGCTCGGTCATTACCGCGCTGGTGGCGCAAAACACGCGCGGCGTGCAGTCGGTCTACCATATTGAGCCAGATTTTGTTGCCGCACAGTTGGATTCCGTGTTCAGCGACGTGCGCATTGATACCACCAAAATAGGCATGCTGGCCGAGACGGACATTGTTGAAGCGGTGGCCGAGCGGCTTAAGCGTTATGCGGTGCAAAACGTGGTGCTGGATACCGTCATGCTGGCAAAAAGCGGCGACCCGCTGCTCTCCGCCTCTGCCGTGGAAACCTTGCGCAAAAAGCTGTTGCCACAGGTGGCGCTCATCACGCCCAATCTGCCGGAAGCCGCCGCGCTGTTAGGCACATCGCACGCGCAAACGGAACGCGAGATGAAAGCGCAGGGGAACGCGCTGCTGGCAATGGGCTGCGGGGCAGTGCTGATGAAGGGCGGGCATCTGGATGACGCGGAAAGCCCGGACTGGCTTTTCACCCGCGAGGGCGAAGTGCGCTTTACCGCGCCGCGCGTGCAGACCAAAAATACCCACGGCACGGGCTGTACGCTTTCGGCCGCGCTGGCGGCGCTGCGTCCACGGCATGACGGCTGGGCCGATACGGTGCGCGAAGCGAAAGCCTGGCTCTCGGCGGCGCTGGCGAAAGCCGATACTCTGGAAGTGGGTCACGGTATTGGGCCGGTTCATCATTTTCATGCATGGTGGTAAGCCAGTATACTGGCAGAATACATCACGCCTGAGAAAACAGAGATGGAACAAGCGCATACCCGGTTAATCGCTCAACTGAATGAACGGATCGCCGCGCCCGATAACACGCCGCTGTACCTGAAGTTTGCCGAAACGGTAAAAAATGCGGTGCGCAGCGGGGTGCTGGAGCACGGGAATATTTTGCCCGGCGAGCGCGATCTGAGCCAGTTGACCGGGGTGTCACGCATCACCGTGCGTAAAGCGATGCAGGCGCTGGAGGAAGAGGGCGTGGTGACGCGCGCCCGTGGCTACGGGACGCAAATCAACAATATCTTCGAATATTCGCTTAAAGAGGCGCGCGGCTTTTCCCAGCAGGTGGTGCTTCGCGGTCAAAAGCCCAATACGCTATGGGTCAACAAGCGGGTGGTGAAGTGCCCGGAAGAGGTGGCAAACCACCTGTCGATTCTTCCGGACAGCGAGGTCTTTTTGCTCAAGCGCATTCGCTATGTGGATGACGATGCGGTGTCGATAGAAGAGTCCTGGGTGCCGGTTGGGCTCATTCCCGATCCGGATGCGATTGGCATTTCGCTATACGACTACTTCCGCAGTCAGAATATTTTCCCGCAGCGCACCCGTTCACGGGTCAGTGCCCGCATGCCGGACAGCGAGTTTCAGGCGCACATTAAGATGGACGAAAAAATACCGGTGCTGGTGATCAAGCAGGTCGCGCTTGACCAGCAGCACCGGCCGATTGAGTACAGCATCAGCTACTGTCGCAGCGATCTATACGTCTTTGTGTGCGAGGAGTAATTCGTCGCGAGTCGGGGCGCAGTCTCCGCCTCGGTGGCTGACTACCCAGGACGCCACGGCATTCCCCAGCAGAACGGCGTCTGCCAGTGACCATCCCGCCGCCAGCCCGGCAAGCGTGCCGCCCGCGTGGCTGTCGCCAGCGCCAATGGTGTCCACAACCGTCGCCGGGAACGCCGGAACAACGCCCGAGGTCTTACCGTCATACCACGTGGCGCCGTCTTTATCATGCCGCACAATCAGCGCGGCACCGAAACGCAGCGGCCACTCCGCACCCAGATCTTCAGCCGCGACACCCAGTCGCTCGGCTGCGATCTCCGCTTCCTGACGATTAAGCGACACAATCGGCCTGCAGGCCATAATTCGCGCCATCAGCGCGTCGGGAATATCCGCGATGCGGGGACCGAAATCGATAAAGGCCGTCACGTCCGGCAACCTCTCCAGCCAGCGTGTCAGCAGCTCGCCGCTGGGCGATGCCAGCTGATAGCCGGACAAATAGACCAGGCTGTTCGACGGGATATTAAGCACATCAAGCCAGCGCTGCTGCCACTGGTTCTCCACGCCGCTAAAGGACATAAAGGTGCGCTCGCCGTCTGGCTCCACCAGCGCGAGGCACCAGCCGTTATCGCCAGTTTCAGCCTCAATGGCGCTGTGCAGATCCTGCTTCGCCATGGCGTTGCGAATGATGTCCGCCCACACGCCGTGACCGACGGGCAGGGCGTTTTGCGCCGTAATGCCGAGCCGTTTCAGGGCGATGGCAATGTTCAGCGCGCAGCCGCCGATATTCACCCCCTGCTGTTTGAGCTCGATATCGCACCCGCGCCAGGGTAGGGCGTAGGCGTCGGCGATGACGTCAATCACCGCTGCGCCCAGCACCGTCACCGGGCGCGTGGCGTGCAGATTTTCGAGACGTTGGGCAAATGCATTCATACGCCCTCCCTTTGCTCCCTGAAGTGCAGCAGTTTCTCGCAATAGTGGCCGAAATCGAGCCGGTTGACGGCGTCGAGTTCAGCTTTGAGCGCCGGGTCAATCGCCTGCACGCCGTGGAGCGCACCGCAGATGGCCGTCGCCATCGCGCCAATGGTGTCGGTATCGCCGCCCAGATTGGCGCATAAAATGGCGCAGCGGTTCGGGTCGGTTCCCGCCAGTTCGACCATCGCAATAGCTGCCGGAACGGACTCAATGGTGCTGGTTCCGGCCCCCACGAGCTGGTACACCTGCTCGCTGGCGGACTCAATCCCGTTGGCTTCCCGCACGGTCTTAAGGGCCAGCTCAATACGCGCCGCCAGCGACGCGCTGAAGGTGGTGGTTTTCGCCTCCTGCGCATAGCGGGCAATACCCGGCAGGGCATCGACGATGTTCTGCCAGCTTTCGCCGTCGACGGCGCGCGAAATAGCCCAGGCAATCACCACCGCGCCGGCAATGGCGAGATCGGATTTATGGGTCGGGCTGGAGGCCTGCGCCACCTGCTCAACAAAGTGTTCCAGACGCGTGGCCGGAAGCAGGCAGCCCAGCGGGGAGGCGCGCATCGCCGCCCCGTTGGTCACGCCGTTGTTTTCCAGTTCGCTAACCGGTTTCCCGTCGCGAATCGCGTTAAGCGCGATTTTGGAGGTCGGGCCGAGCACGTTCTTATTGAACGCGTCGAAGTCGAGCGCCCATTTCAGGATATGCTTGCCGATAACGTCCGGGTTAATCTCCCCGTCGCACTCGACGATCGCGTCCGCCAGGCACAGCGCCATTGAGGTATCGTCGGTGAACTCTGCCTGTTTGAAATAGCAGGCCGCATTATTCTCTGCCGGGCCGGGTAAAAAGCGGTCGATCCAGCCAAAGTGGGCCTTGACGCGCTTTCTCGGCCACAGCTCCGACGGCATGCCCATCGCATCCCCTAACGCCTGCCCGTAAAGGGCCCCGAGAACACGTTCTTGTTTCATTTAACTTCCCCTTGTGTCAGCGCGGCATCGCCATCAACCACCTCAATTGCGGTGATCTCTTTATCCGATTCGCGGAAAAACAGCATAAACAGCACGGCAATCACGGCAATCATGATTGCACCAAACGCCCACATTCCGGCCCAGTTGAAGGTCAGCCCATTCACCGGCTCTTTGTATGCGAACATTTTTTCCATCATCACGCCGCCCAGGCGGTAACCCAGCAGGCTACCAAAGCCCTGGCAGCACAGCGTAATCAGGCCCTGCGCGGCGGTGCGCATGTGCACCGGCGCTTTTTTATCCACGTAGATATACGCCGTAACGTAGTAGAAGTCGTAGCTCACACCGTGCAGCAGAATGCCGAGGAACAGCAGGGCGTAGGTGAAGTACTGTTCCGCTCCGCCGTAAACAAAGAACCCGTAGCGGATGGCGGCTGTAATCAGGCCCAGCAGTAAGACCTTCTTAATACCAAAGCGTTTGGTAAAGAACGGCAGCGCCAGCATAAAGAAGATTTCGGAGAACTGGCCGAGCGTCATCCAGCCGGTGGCGTTTTTCATCCCCACTTCGGTGAGATAGCCGTTAGCGAAGATGTAGTAGAAGGCCAGCGGCATGGCGAACAGGAACGAGCAGAAGAAGAACACCAGGAAGTTTTTGTCGCGCAGCAGGATCAGCGCGTCCAGCCCTAGCATCACCTTGAAGTCCAGCTTGCCGGTGCTCTTCGGCGGGGTGTTCGGCAGGAACAGGGCAAACACGCCGAGCAGGGCTGAGCTGGCTGCGGTCATCAGCAGCGGAATATTGGTATCGGAAATATCGCTGTAGCCCAGCATCTGCGGCAGGAATCCGCACGCCAGCCCGGAGGCGATCCAGCCGATGGTGCCCATCACGCGGATACGCGGGAAATCGGCCTCTACGTCATCCACGTTGGCGAAGGCAATGCTGTTGGTCAGCGCGATGGTCGGCATATAGGTCAGGGAGTAAACCAGCAGCAGCGGGAAGAAGGTGCTGAACTGGGTTTGCTGTGCGGCGAAGTACATCAGAATGGCGCCGGCGAACATCAGCACCGCCAGCACTTTCTGTGCGGCGAAGAAGCGGTCCGTCAGCGAGCCGACCAGAATCGGTGAGAGGATAGCGGCAATGGCGGTACAGGCGTAAGACCAGCCAATTTCCCCGGCGGTAAAACCGCTTTTGCTCAGCCACAGCCACAGCGGCACAAACCACGCGCCCCAGATAAACCATTCAACAAACATCATGAATGACAGTTGGACTTTCGTTTTCATTTTTTAATCCTGCATGTCAGAGAGGGTACGCCTTTAACATACCACTTAATAATACCTTTTAAATACCTTTGCGGCGATTGTTTGATCAATGTAACAGTTTTGTTGTACACGAATCGAGCCAGCAGATTGTGCTGAAAAAAAATGCAAAGGGTGGAAAATCTGTTAAGTCGGTACCAGGCTTAGTCTGCCCATAAAAGATGGGACTGGATAAACACACACCGACACGACGTCGGACTTACGGGAGTATCACATGACTGATATTGCGCAGTTGCTTGGCAAAGACGCCGACAGCCTTTTACAGCATCGTTGTATGACCATTCCAGCCGACCAGCTGTATCTGCCTGGTCATGACTACGTTGATCGCGTGATGATCGATAACAACCGTCCGCCTTCGGTCCTGCGAAATATGCAGACGCTCTACAACACCGGACGGCTCGGCGGCACCGGCTATCTCTCTATTCTGCCGGTAGACCAGGGCGTTGAGCACTCGGCGGGTGCCTCTTTCGCGGCGAATCCGCTGTACTTCGATCCGAAGAACATTGTTGAGCTGGCGATTGAAGCGGGCTGTAACTGTGTAGCCTCCACCTACGGCGTGCTGGCTTCGGTTTCGCGTCGCTATGCCCACCGCATTCCGTTCCTTGTGAAGCTCAACCACAACGAAACTCTGAGCTACCCTACCGAATATGACCAGACCCTCTACGCCAGCGTCGAGCAGGCGTTCAATATGGGGGCGGTGGCGGTAGGGGCGACCATCTATTTCGGTTCTGAGCAGTCTCGTCGTCAGATTGAAGAGATCTCCGCGGCGTTTGAACGCGCGCACGAGCTGGGCATGGTCACCGTACTGTGGGCGTATCTGCGCAACAATGCGTTCAAGAAAGACGGCGTGGACTATCACGTGTCGGCCGACCTGACCGGGCAGGCGAACCACCTGGCGGCGACCATTGGCGCAGACATCGTGAAGCAGAAAATGGCCGAGAATAACGGCGGCTATAAAGCAGTGAACTTTGGTTACACCGATGACCGCGTTTACAGCAAGCTGACCAGCGATAACCCGATCGACCTGGTGCGCTACCAGCTGGCGAACTGCTACATGGGCCGTGCGGGGCTGATTAACTCCGGCGGGGCGGCGGGCGGTGATACCGACCTGTCAGACGCGGTGCGTACGGCGGTTATCAACAAACGCGCGGGCGGCATGGGGCTGATCCTTGGCCGTAAGGCGTTTAAGAAATCGATGGCCGACGGCGTGAAGCTGATCAATGCGGTACAGGACGTCTATCTGGACAGTAAAGTCACGATTGCCTGACGCCTCCATCTCCCTCTCCCTGTGGGAGAGGGGTGTGGGGTGAGGGCATCATCGCGCACCGTGTGAAACATCAGCGCAAAAGCACACAGTCCGGCGGCAACCGACACTGCAGCGCGCCGGGCAACACCTCAATGCGGAACTGTGTTCCGCTCAGCGGCTCTCCGTCGAGGTTAAACGTCATCCCGTGCGGCGCATTCACCTCAAACCATGCGGATTTACCGTCAATGATATTCGGACTCTCTTCCGGCTGCGTCAGCGTGGTAAACAGCGCGGGCAGCAGGCCGTCGCCCGTAAAAATACGCAGCTGTAGCTGGCCGTCATTGATCAGCGCCTCCGGGCACAGCTGCTGCCCACCGCCTGCCTGACGACCATTGCCAATGCCAATCACCAGCGCGTCACCCTGCCACTGAAAATCCTCACCCCGAATTTCGCAGCGGTCAGGCTTGAGGGTGTCCATGCGCATCAGACCGTGGATGAGATACGATACGCCGCCCAGCGCCGCCTTTAGCTTTTCCGGCGTTTCGCTGGTGATGCGCGTGCCAAACCCGCCGGTCGCCATATTGATAAAGCAGGTTTTATCATTCACCTGCGCAATATCCACAGCGGTGGCCTTGCCGAGGATCGCCAGCTGGAGCGCCTTCTCTAACTCCTCGGGGATCCCGGCGCTGGTGGCAAAATCATTGGCGGTGCCGAGCGGTAAAATGCCCATCACCGGGCGGTTTGCCGGGGGGAGGTCGATCAGCGCTGACGCGATCTCATTGATGGTGCCGTCGCCGCCGCCGGAAATGATGGTGTTGACGCCAAGCCCGAGGGCTTCATTGATATACCGTGCCGCGTCGCCTTTTTCCCAGGTTACCCTTACGTGGATGCGCGCGCCGTCGTCACGCAAACCTTGAATTGCCTGACGCAGCAGATCGTTGCCCGCACTTTTGCCATTGAGAATCAATAAACTGTCTTGATAGGTTGCCATCCGCGCTGCTCCCTTTTTTAGCGTTAGTAAGAGTGTATAGCAGAGGGGAAAAAAGCGGGTAAGAACAGGATGAAAGGAAAAAAAAAGGCTGCGGAAAGGGGATTTATCCCCCTTCGTGGCGTTTACCTTTTATACGCTGGTCCCTCAATTGACGCTTGCTGTCAACGTTTGAGTCCTGCCATTTGCCTGTTCTCAATTTTCAACTGTTTACGCCACACCCGATTATGTAGCGTTAGCGCAATTGAACGGTAAAAGACTGACGTATTCATCCACACGATATTCAGGCCGAAAAATCCCAATCCTAATAGTGAGGTTATTTGCGGTGTGTAATTCTCTACAGAGCCAAATAAAAGCGAAATCCACGTCCAGATAAAGTAAACGATGCTCATCAAGCCGGTCAGTGTAATGACAGAAATATGCAGTTTATATCCCGTTAAGGAACCTCTGGCCGTTAAAAACATCGTGCTCATTACAATCATGCAATACACCACTGCTGCAAGGAATACTCCCATCATTACCTTAAATTCAGGTAAGCCGAGCAGGCGAAATAGCAACATCCAGACAGAAACTTGTAGCATAGCGTAGCAAAAAATAGTGAGTAAGGTACTTATTGCTAAGGGAATACCTGTCATATGTACACCCACAGGAACACCGAACTGACCTTTTAAGCGATTTTTCAATGATTCAAGCCGTTGGCAATCGTCAGTCGCCATTTCACCTGTTATCACAGCACTTAATGAAAGGCTCTTTTTGATGTAATTTATCATGTCCGGGTCAATAACTTCCTGTAAACGAAAAAGACTGAATCAAACCAAAAACGTATTTACCAGATTGTGTAATATTCTGAGGATTACGGATTGTACCCGAGACAGCACTGCCAACAAATGCTGAGGAGTTTGAAATAGCATTCAACAGCTCTCGCTGTAAGAGCAGCTGCAGCGCTTCCGAGGGGTAACGTTTAGGGTAAACGCCAGCTTTCATCGCTGCTTTAACCCCTGAATTAGAGATCCCGGGATTTCGGATACGAATGATTTCCTCAGTTAACCGCGTGCGGTCTGCCCGGCTCATTTTTTGTAATAACGAGAGTAAACTTTCAGACGTTGAGCGATTAAGTAGGCGGTAGGTTAATACAGCGCTTTTTAGACCCGCAGCAGCCCCGGCAAGTGAAATCGCATCAAGAGCAGTATTGGTTGCGGTATACCACTCCTGGGAATCCATCCACGCAACATAGTCATTATGATTCATGGCAATAAGTGACAAGCGGCCAAGCCCGTTTGCACACTGAATTCCTGTTGCTACACCACCAGCGACAATCACAGCGGCAACAGCGCCGGAAGAACCTGCGGTGAGAGGAATGGCCATACCTGCACCTGCAGCAAGTACGACTGTGAGAATGGCAGCTCCGCAAGAAATCGCCGTAGAACCTATTTCAGTCGCTAATGAAGGTGACTGAATCGTCGTCGTTGTTGCCTGGAGAGGATTACTTGATGAGGCGTTTACTTTAGTGATGACGACATGACTCACCGAGCTTTCGTTTGGCGTCGCAATCCGTCTTGAGGGTCTCACTAACCACTGATGCGCACCGTCTGAGTAGATGATCCCAACCTGGCTAAAGTTACGGCTACAGTCCAGCTGATTGGCAAGGGCGGTGAAATCAATATCGCCCCCGGAGGCTAGACCCAGACTGCGGGCGAGTTCGTAATCCGGAATATCCTTTGAAATCTGACCAGGAAACGTCATGTTGTATCTCCGTCCATGTCAAATCGTATAACGCTGAGAAATAAAGAGTAAAGGGCATGTAATGGAGGGGAGTTAGGAATGATCCGAATAACACGCCATCCTGCCAGAACCAATGAAAATTGTGATGGATATCTTATACCCGCCCGATTTTCGTAAAAGATATTCCAGCAGACGCTGCTGCGAATCAACACCCTTCATTTGGTGGGGCGGGGCAATTTCATTCTGACTAAGTGGACTGAATTGTACAAAAAATAAGCCCGCGTAAGGGAGATTACGCAGGCTAAGGAGGTGGTTCCTGGTACAGCTAGCATTTATGGGTTATGTTTTTCAGCGGAGGGATAATACCCGTATTGAACGAAGCGGTATGTGATCCGATTCTAAGAATTATCCCAGCGCGAAAAAATTTCCCTGATTGACTATTTGCCGTGGGGGTTTCGGGTGCTTTCACCGTTGAAGTTACGCATCAGCAGGGCGAACTTCAGCTCCACCTCTTCCGGAACCGGCAGCCAGACGGTATGGCCGTCACCCGGTGCCACCTCAATCATTTCACCTTTACCGTTTTCCAGATGTTCCAGCTTGAAGTTCATGTTGCCCTGCGGGGTCATCAGCTCCAGGCTGTCGCCTTTGGTAAACTTGTTTTTTACCGCGACGGCCGCCAGCGCGCCTTTGCGCTCGCCGGTGAAGTCACCGACAAACTGCTGGCGCTCGGAAACGGAGTAGCCGTGCTCGTAGTTCTGGTAGTCGTCGTGGGTATGACGGCGCAGGAAGCCTTCGGTATAGCCGCGGTGCGCCAGGCCTTCCAGAGTTTCCAGCAGGCTGGTATCGAACGGTTTACCGGCGGCCGCATCGTCGATGGCTTTGCGGTATACCTGCGCGGTACGCGCGCAGTAGTAATAGGATTTGGTGCGGCCTTCAATCTTCAGGGAGTGCACGCCCATCTGGGTCAGACGCTCGACGTGGGCGATGGCGCGCAGATCTTTCGAGTTCATGATGTAGGTGCCGTGCTCGTCTTCAAAGGCTGTCATGTACTCGCCCGGACGTTTGGCTTCTTCAATCATAAACACGCTGTCGGTTGGCGCGCCGACGCCCAGCGTTGGCTCGACGTTAGTCACCGGGATCGGCTCGTGCTTGTGAACGATGTTGCCGACGTCATCTTCTTTGCCTTCCTGGACGTTGTATTCCCAGCGGCAGGCGTTGGTGCAGGTGCCCTGGTTCGGGTCGCGCTTGTTGATATAGCCGGAGAGCAGGCAGCGGCCAGAGTAGGCCATGCACAGCGCGCCGTGAACGAAGATTTCGATTTCCATATCCGGCACCTGGGTGCGGATCTCTTCGATCTCTTCAAGGGACAATTCGCGAGACAGAATGACGCGGGTCAGCCCCATCTGCTTCCAGAACTTCACCGTCGCCCAGTTGACGGCGTTAGCCTGTACGGAGAGGTGAATATCCATCTCCGGGAAATTCTCCCGAACCAGCATGATTAAGCCCGGGTCCGACATGATCAGCGCGTCCGGCCCCATATCCACCACCGGCTTCAGGTCGCGAATGAACGTTTTCAGCTTGGCGTTGTGCGGCGCGATGTTGACCACCACGTAGAATTTCTTGCCCAGGGCATGCGCTTCGTTGATGCCGAGCTGCAGGTTCTCGTGGTTGAATTCGTTGTTACGTACGCGCAGCGAATAGCGAGGCTGGCCCGCGTAGACAGCATCGGCACCATAGGCGAAAGCGTAACGCATATTTTGCAGCGTTCCCGCCGGGGAAAGGAGTTCCGGTTTAAACATGTTTGTTCTCGTTCTGATGACAGGTCAGATCCGCGGCACCAGGTGCAGCGGTAAGGGGAGATCCCCCACTTTAAGGGCGGGCATTGTAGCGCTGCGGGGCGGGGAGGTAAAGCGCCGGGTCGCGTCACCGCTCTCCCGGCGCGCGTCGTGCTGTCAGGTGTTGTCTTTTACCGTCTGGGTAGACCCGTTAGTTTTGACCGAGGCGATGCCCTTATCACGCGACTGTTCCGTCGCATAAAGCTGGCTGCTGCCAATGACCTGATGATTGCCCGCCTTGAGATTGAAATGGAACTTACCGTTAGAAGCCGTTTTCTTCTCGTAGCGCTCGTCCAGGGGGCTGTTTGTGCGTACGGAGGCAATGCCGTTTTCGGCGGCACTTTTACTGGTGTAAAGCTCGCTGGTAAGAACGATCTCTCCGTTTCCAGCCTTCAGCACAAACCTGAACTGACCATCACTGCTTTTACTTAATTCGAACCAACCAGACATAGGAACTCCTTGATCGAAAGTAAAATGAGAGGCACCAGTTATCAGTAAGCGAACCGGTAAAAAGAGTATGGTTGATTCCTGAATTGATTCCAGAAAAGAAAAACCCGCCTTAGGGCGGGTTTCTTCGTCGAAAGGTCACGCAATCCTGCACGCATCCGCTTCCCAGCGATACCCCACGCCATACACCGCGCGGATAAAAGACTGCTCGGCGTCCAGCGCCTCCAGCTTGCGGCGCAGGTTTTTGATATGGCTGTCGATGGTGCGGTCGGTCACCACGCGGTAATCGTCATACAGGTGGTTCAGCAGCTGTTCGCGGGAGAAGACTTTTCCCGGCTCGTGGGAGAGGGTTTTCAGCAGGCGGAACTCCGCAGGCGTCAGGTCCAGCAGCTTGCTGCGCCAGCTCGCCTGGAAGCGGCTTTCGTCGACAATCAGCGGGCTTTCGGCGTCCAGCACCTGAAGCTCGCGCTGCGGCCTGCAGCGGCGCAGAATGGTTTTTACGCGGGCGACCACCTCGCGCGGGCTGTAGGGCTTGCAGATGTAGTCGTCCGCGCCGATTTCGAGCCCCAGCAGGCGGTCAATCTCTTCAATTTTGGCGGTGACCATGACGATCGGCACGTCGGAGAAGCGACGAATTTCCCGGCACAGGGTCAGTCCGTCAACGCCCGGCAGCATTAAATCCAGCAGGATCAGATCCGGCGGGGTCTGGCGCACGTACGGCAGCACCTGGTCGCCGTGGCCGATCAGCGACGGGGCGTAGCTGGCCGCGCGTAAATAGTCGATCAGCAGCTGTCCCAGCTTGGGTTCGTCTTCCACAATCAAAATGCGCGGCGTATTTTCGTCAATCGGTAACTCGGTCATACTTCTCTCGATAAATCCCGTTCCAGAGGTAACTCTACTGTAATGCTAACCCCGCCAAAAGGCGAATGGGCGGCGCGGATCGTGCCATTATGCGCCTCGACGATGTTAACGCAAATCGCCAGCCCCAGGCCGGAACCGCCGCTGGCGCGGTTGCGGGAACCTTCGGTACGGTAAAAACGTTCAAACAGTTTTTCCAGCTGTGCGTCCTGCACGCCCGGGGCGGAATCGGCGAAGGTGAGGGCAAAACGCCCGTTTTCCTGCCTGCCGGAGATATGCAGCCCGCCGCCGCTGTCGGTGTAGCGCAGGCTGTTTTCCAGCAGGTTGTTGAACAGCTGCATCAGCCGGTCCTTGTCGCCAAACACCACCGCGCTGTCCGGCAGGGAGAGATCGATTTTCAGGTCGCGGCTGGCGAAGCGTTCGCGGAAGGCGCCGCTGATCACTTCCAGAATGTTAATCACATCCACAGGCGCTTTCTGGTAGGCCAGCGCGCCTTCGTCGGACATGGAGAGCTGGTGGAGGTCATCCACCAGCTTGGTGAGCGTGCCCACCTCTGCCTGCAGAGAGGCCACCGATTCGGGCGTAAACTGGCGCACACCGTCCTGAATGGCCTCCAGCTCGCCGCGCAGCACCGCCAGCGGCGTGCGCAGCTCGTGGGAGATATCGGCCATAAAGTCGCGGCGCATCTGCTGGTTCTTCTCCAGCGTGCTGGCGAGCTGGTTAAAGTCCTGCGCCAGCTTGCCCAGTTCGTCCTGGCTTCGGGTATCGACTCGGGTGGTGAAATCCCCGGCGGCGAGCTTGTGCGTGCCTTCCACCAGGCGTTTCACCGGGGCGAGCAGGCCGCGCGCCAGCGGGAAGGTGGCGAGCGCGGCGAGCAGGGTGGAGAGGGCGACAATCAGCCAGCTTGTCCGACGCTGCTGGCGGTCAAAGTTGATGTCGGTGTTGCGCGTCAGGCGCTCCACCGGGGAGGCGATCACCCAGCCAACGGTGGCGTTATTCACTTTGATCGCACGACGGGTGCCGTCCGGCGGTATCGGCGCGCGCGGCCCAACCAGGGGGCGCATATCCTGGTCGATTACCCAGAACTGGGTGCGCCAGCCGTGCGGCGGCATGCCCGGGCCCGGACGATCGTCGCCGGTATCGTGCTCCAGCGAGCGCAGGATCTGGAAAATAAAGCGGTCGTTATTGCGCAGAAAACGCCAGTTGCCGTGCTGGGCGTACTGTTCACTCAGCGCATCGCTTAAGCCCTGCAAACGCTGCTCATTGCCATGCTTGATGTAATCAATAAAACCGCGCTCGAAGCTGACCCGCACCGCCCAGTGCATGGTGATCAGCAGGACGATACAGGTGGCAAATATCGCCACAAAGAGCTTGCCGGTAATGCCCGGACGCCAGAATTTCATGAACCACTCCTTTTGCCGCGCCTGATGACGACGTTCTTGCTGGTATCATCCGGCACGTGGGCGAAGATGAAAGCGGGCAGGGCGATGATGACCGCCATGCTGAGATAGGTATACAAAAAGACCTGATGCGCCACCGGCGTGTCGACGCTGAGGTGGTGCTGGCCGTACATGCCGAGCAGTAACCCCGCGATAGTCACGCCCACGCTCATGGAGAGCTGCATGATCATCGACAGCAGGCTGTTGCCGCTGCTCGCCAGATCGTCCGGCAGATCCTTCAGCGTCAGTGTATTCATCGACGAGAAGCGCATGGAGTTGACGATCCCCTGGCAGAACAGCACCAGCGGCAGGACGTAGTACCAGCCCATCAGCGCCACGGACATAAACAGCAGGCTGACCAGCGCCAGCCCCAGCGTGGCGGTGACCAGCACGTGACGGTAGCCAAAGCGGTTCACCACCTGTACCACGATGCGCTTCATTCCCATGCTGCCGAGCACCATCGGGATCATCATCAGGCCAGCGTGGAACGGCGAAAATCCCATCCCGATTTGCAGGAAAACGGGCGTCATAAACGGCAGCATGCCGCTGCCGACGCGCCCGGCGAAGCTGCCGAACAGGCCAAGGCGATAGGTAGGGTTTTTAAACAAGTTCAGGCTGAACAGCGCTTTATCGTTACCTCTGGCATGCCACAGGTACCAGAGTATAGCGGTAACGCCGAGCGCGATCAGGAGCCCGAGCGTCAGGGGCGAAATGCCCAGACCTTTTTGCCCGTCCAGCGCCAGGGTAAGCGTGGCCATGCCCGCCGCCAGCAGGATAAAGCCAAAGAAATCAAAGCGCCGCGTCTGCATTTTGTAGTTCGGCATCAGCGTCAGGGTGGCGATGGCGCCGATGATGCCAACAGGAAGATTGATTAAGAAGATCCAGTGCCAGGAGGCGTACTCTACCAGAATGCCGCCGAGCGCCGGGCCCAGCAGCGGCCCCACCTGACCGGGCAGGGTGACAAAGGTCATCGCGGCCATGTACTGCTCACGCGGCACAATCTTCATCACCGTTAACCGCCCGACGGGGACCATCATCGCCCCGCCGATGCCCTGCAGCACGCGCGCCATCACCAGCTGGTCGAGGGTATTGGCCTGGGCGCAAAACAGCGAGCCGGTGGTAAACAGCACGATGGCGGTAAAGAAGATATTCCGCACGCCGACCTTATCGGCCAGCCAGCCGCTGGCGGGCAGCATCACGGCAACCGTCAGCACGTAGGAGACAATCACCATGTGCATATGCAGCGGGCTCTCCCCCAGGCTTTTCGCCATGGAGGGGAGGGCGGTGTTAACGATGGTTGTATCCAGCGACTGCATAAAGAAGCCGAAGGCGACTATCCATAACTGCCAGCGAACGTTAGCGGGGAGATCTGTCATCTACTCAGTCACCGTGGTTCTGTTTTTACGCGAAAAGCGCAGCCGCAGACGGTCGAAGAACAGATAGACCACCGGCGTGGTGTAAAGCGTCAGCAGCTGGCTCATGACCAGGCCGCCGACAATGGTGATCCCCAGCGGCTGGCGCAGCTCCGAGCCGTCGCCTCCCGAGATCACCAGCGGCAGCGCGCCAAACAGCGCCGCCAGGGTGGTCATCATAATCGGACGGAAGCGCAGCAGGCAGGCCTGGAAGATGGCCTCTTCCGGCGAGAGGTTGCCGTTGCGCTGGGCATCCAGCGCGAAGTCCACCATCATGATGGCGTTTTTCTTCACGATGCCGATTAATAGCATGATCCCGATGAGTGCGATAAGGCTGAACGGCGCGCCGAACAGCTCCAGCGCCAGCAGTGCTCCCACGCCCGCCGACGGCAGCGTCGAGAGGATGGTCAGCGGGTGCACGTAGCTCTCATACAGCACGCCCAGCACAATATAGACCGTGGCGATGGCGGCCAGAATCAAAATCACCTGCGAGTTCATCGTCTCCTGGAACACCTGCGCGGTCCCGGCAAAGCTGCCGCGCACGGTGGACGGCACGCCAAGCTGGGTCATCGCGCGGTTGATCGCGTCGCTGGCCTCCGAAAGTGATGAGCCAACTGGCAGGTTAAACGAGATGGTCGACGCCGCCGACAGCCCCTGATGGTTCACCGACAGCGGCGCGTTGGCAGGCTGCCAGCTGGCGAAATAGGAGAGCGGAATCGCCTTGCCGTCGTTGTTAATCACAAACATCTTGTCCAGGGCGCTGATGTCCTGGGTATAGCGAGGGTCAACTTCCATCACCACCTTGTACTGGTTCATCGGCTGGTAGATGGTGGAGATCTCGCGCTGGCCGAAGGCGTTGTTCAGCAGGCTGTTGGCGGCTTCAACGTTGATGCCCAGCCGCGACATGGTTTCACGGTCGTAGGTCAGGGCCATCTCGGCGCCGTTGTCCTGCTGATCGGAGTTGACGTCCGCCAGCTCCGGCAGGGCGGCCAGCGCCTTGCGGATCTTCGGCTCCCACTCGCGCAGGGCGGCTAAATCGTCCGAGAGCAACGTGTACTGATAGCTGGCGTTCGCCTGTCGCCCGCCGACGCGGATATCCTGAACGGCCATCAAAAACAGGTTTGCCCCCGGCTCTTTGGCGAGCTTCACCCGCAGGCGGTCAATCACCTGCTGGGCGGTTTCGTTACGCTCGCCGCGCGGTTTCAGGGTAATAAACATCATCCCGCTGTTAACGCGTGACCCGCCGGTAAAGCCGGTCACGTTATCCACGGCTTTGTCTTCACGAATGATCTTCATAAAGTCCTGCAGCTTGCCGCGCATGGCCTGGAACGAAATGCTCTGGTCCGCCTGAATTCCGCCCATCAGCACGCCGGTGTCCTGCTCCGGGAAGAAGGTTTTCGGGATGGTGATGTACATCCAGACGTTGAGCACGATGGTGCCAATCAGCACCAGGCCAACCAGTCGGGTATGGTTCAGCACCCACTTCAGCGATTTGCCATAGCCCTCCTGCATCGCCATCAGGAAACGGCCAAAGCCTTTGCGGCGCGGCTGCGAGTGCGGTTTGCTGCGCTTGAGCATCCAGCCGCACATCATTGGCGTCAGCGTTAAGGAGATAACCAGCGAAATGCCGATGGCGACGGAGAGGGTGACGGCAAACTCGCGCAGCAGCCGGCCCGGCAGACCGCCCATCAGCAGCAGCGGCAGGAATACCGCCACCAGCGACAGACTCATGGAGAGCACCGTAAAGCCCACCTCGCGCGTGCCCTGCAGGGCAGCCTGCAGCGGCTTCACGCCCGCTTCCAGATGGCGGGAAATGTTCTCCAGCACCACGATGGCGTCATCCACCACGAAGCCCGTCGCAATCGTCAGGGCCATCAGCGACAGGTTGTTAAGGCTAAAGCCGCACAGGTACATGGCGGCAAAGGTACCGATCAGCGATACCGGCACGGCCACCGCCGGGATCAGCGTCGCGCGGCCGGATCGCAGGAACAGGAAGACCACCAGGATCACCAGCGCGACGGAGATCACCAGTGTTTGTTCCACCTCTTCCAGCGAGGCGCGAATGGTCGGGGAGCGATCCTGGGCAATTTGCAGATCGATTGCTGCCGGGATGGTCTGCTGCAGGTCCGGAAGACGGGCGCGAATGCTGTTCACCGTTTCAATAATATTGGCTTCCGGGAGCTTGCGGATCATCAGCAAAATCGCCGGTTTGGCGTTGGTCATCCCGGCGTTGCGCACGTCCTGCACCGAGTCGGTGACGCTGGCCACGTCGCTTAAGCGCACTGCCGCGCCGTTGTTATAGTGAATAATGAGCGGCTGGTATTCCGCGGCGGTTTTCAGCTCGTCGTTAGTGTGGATCTGCCAGCGGTGGCTGTTGTCCTCAATCGCCCCCTGCGGTTTACGCACGTTGGCGTTGCTGATGGCGGAGCGCACGTCGTCCAGCGACACGCCCTGGTTGAATAGCGCCTGCGGGTTTAACCCCACGCGCACGGCGGGCAGGGAGCTCCCGCCGACGCTCACGTCACCGACGCCGTTAATTTGTGAGATGGTCTGCGCCAGCTGGGTAGACGCAAAGTCGTAAAGCTGCCCCTGCGAGTACGTATCCGAGGTCAGCGTCAGGATCATGATCGGCGCGTCGGACGGGTTGGCCTTGCGGTAGGTTGGGCGGCTCGGCATCCCGCTCGGCAGCAGGCTTTGTGCAGCGTTGATGGCCGCCTGCACGTCGCGCGCCGCACCGTTGATATCCCGGTCGAAGCTGAACTCCAGAATAATGCGCGTGCTGCCCAGCGAGCTGCTGGAGGTCATCTCGTTGATCCCCGCAATCCGCCCGAGCGAGCGCTCCAGCGGCGTGGCAACGGACGAGGCCATGGTTTCCGGCGAGGCGCCCGGCAGCGAGGCGCTGACCATGATCACCGGGAAATCCACCTGCGGCAGGGGCGCCACCGGCAGCAGCCGGAAGCCCAGCACGCCGCAGAGGGTAATGGCGAGCGAGATTAAGATCGTCGCCACCGGGCGATAAATGAAGAGGGCGAAAAACTTCACTTATGCCTCCTCTTCACGTTTCGGGAAGCGGCTTTTGGTCCACAGCGCCAGGCGGTCAAACAGCAGGTAGATCACCGGCGTGGTGAACAGCGTCAGCACCTGGCTCACCAGCAGACCGCCGACCATGCCGATACCCAGCGGACGGCGCAGCTCCGCACCGACGCCGGTGCTGAGCATCAGCGGCAGTGCGCCCAGCAGGGCGGCCAGCGTGGTCATCAGGATAGGGCGAAAACGCAGCAGGCAGGCCTGGAAAATCGCATCACGCGGCGACATGCCCTGCTCGCGCTCGGCGGCGAGGGCGAAGTCGATCATCATGATGGCGTTTTTCTTCACGATCCCGATAAGCAGGATGATGCCGATGATGGCAATCACGTCCAGCTCGCTGCCCGCCAGCATTAATGCCAGCAGCGCCCCCACGCCCGCCGTCGGCAGGGTAGAGAGGATGGTGATCGGGTGGATAAAGCTTTCGTATAGCACGCCGAGCACGATGTACATCGCCACAACCGCCGCGACGATCAGCCAGATGGTGTTGCCCAGCGCAGCCTGGAACGCCAGGGTGCTGCCCTGGAACTGGGTCTGAATGTCGGACGGGAAGCTGAGCTCTTTTTCAGCCGCCTGAATGGCCTCCACCGCTTCGCCGAGAGAGTAATTGTCCGGCACGTTGAAGGAGATGGTGGTGGACGGGAACTGATCCAGATGGTTGATCGACAGCGGGGTATAGCGCTCTTCCACCGTGGCGATAGCGCTCAGCGGCACAATGCCGCCGTCTTTGCTGGTCAGGCGCACCGAGTCCAGCCCCGCCAGGCCGGGCGTGTTCTCCGTATTGTGCTCCAGCACCACGCGGTACTGGTTCGCCTGGGTGTAGATGGTGGAGATCAGGCGCTGACCGAAGGCGTTGTACAGGGCGTTGTCTACGTCTGCCATGGTAATACCGAGGCGGCTGGCGGTGTCGCGGTTGACGTTCACGTACGCCGCCAGCCCTTTGTCCTGCCAGTCGCTGCTGACGTCGGAGAGCTGCGGCAGGGTGTTAAGCTTGTTCACCAGCTGCGGTACCCAGGTGCTGAGGGCATCCAGCGTGGTGGCCTGCAGCGTGAACTGGTACTGCGTGCGGCTGACCTGGGTATCGATGGTCAAATCCTGAATCGGCTGCAGGTAAAGCTCAACGCCCGGCACGCGGGCCACGGCGTTTTGCAGCCGCTCAATGACGGCGTTGACGCGATCGTCGCGCTCATCCAGCGGCTTAAGGTTGATCTGCAGACGCGCGCTGTTGAGCGACGGGTTGGTGCCGTCGACGCCGACGTAGGAGGTCAGGCTCTCGACCGCCGGATCTTTCATAACAATCTCAGACACCTGCTGCTGGCGCTGCGCCATATTGGCGAAGGAGACCGACTGCGGGGCCTGAAGCGTGCCCTGAATAATGCCGTTGTCCTGGATCGGGAAGAAGCCTTTCGGGATAAAAATCCACAGCATCACGCTGAGCGCCAGCGTGCCGAGCGCCACGCCGAGCGTCGCCCACGGATGGTTAAGGACTTTCGCCAGCACGCGACCGTAGGCGGCAATAATGCGCTCGAACATGCGCTCGGAGGCGCGAGAGAAGCGGTTTTGCTTGCGCAGGGACTCGTGGCTCAGCATGCGGGCGCACATCATCGGCGTCAGGGTCAGCGACACCACGGCGGAGATCAAAATGGCGACCGCCAGCGTCACGGCAAATTCGCGGAACAACCGCCCGACGATATCGCCCATAAACAGCAGCGGGATCAGCACCGCAATCAGCGAGAAGGTCAGCGAGATAATGGTAAAGCCGATTTCGCCCGCGCCCTTCAGCGCGGCGGCCAGCGGTTTTTCGCCTTTCTCGATATAGCGCGAGATGTTCTCGATGACCACGATAGCGTCATCCACGACGAACCCGGTGGCGATGGTGAGCGCCATCAGCGTCAGGTTGTTGATCGAAAAATCGAGGAACACCATCACCGCAAAGGTGCCGACCAGCGAGAGCGGCACGGCGACGGCGGGAATAATGGTTGCCGGAACGTTGCGCAGGAACAGATAAATGATCATCACCACCAGCGCAATCGCCAGCATCAGCTCAAACTGGGTGTCGGTGACCGACGCACGAATGTTGGTGGTGCGGTCGGAAAGCACCTTCACGCTGACCGATTTCGGCAGGCTTTCGATCAGCTGCGGCAGCATGGTGCGGATGCTGTCGGCGGTTTCGATAATGTTCGCCCCCGGCTGGCGCTGCACGTTCATCACGATCGCCTGCTGTTTGTTGGCCCAGGCCCCCAGCCAGCTGTTTTCCGCGCCTTGTTCTACAGTGGCGATGTCGCCCAGACGCACCGGGGCACCGTTCTGGTACGCGATAATCAGCTGACGGTATTCATCGGCGGACTGCATCTGGTCGTTGGCGGAAAGTGTGACCGCGCGGGTCGGGCCGTCCAGCGAGCCCTTCGCAGAGTTGACGTTGGCGTTGCTGATGGCGCTGCGGATGGTTTCGCTGGTGAGCCCCAGCGCGGCGATGGCCTGCGCGTTCAGCTTGACGCGCACTGCCGGGCGCTGGCCGCCCGCCAGGGTGACGAGGCCAACGCCGGAGACCTGTGAAATTTTCTGCGCCACGCGCGTTTCGACCATGTCTTCGACCTGGGTCATCGGCATGGCGGAGGAGGTGACGGCAAGCGTCATGATCGGCGGATCCGCCGGGTTCACCTTGCTGTAGACCGGCGGGTTAGGCAGGTCCGACGGCAGCAGGTTGGTGGCGGCGTTGATAGCGGCCTGTACCTCCTGCTCGGCGACGTCCAGCGACAGCGACAGCTGGAACTGCAGCGTCACGACGGACGCCCCGCCTGAACTCTGGGAGGACATCTGTTTTAGCCCCGACATCTGGCCGAACTGGCGCTCCAGCGGGGCGGTAATGGCGGACGTCACCACGTCCGGGCTGGCGCCGGGATACAGCGTCACCACCTGAATGGTGGGGTAATCCACCTCCGGCAGCGCCGACACGGGCAGGAAGCGATAGCCGATAATCCCGGCGAGCAGGATCGCCACCATCAGCAGCGTGGTGGCGACTGGACGGAGGATAAACAGGCGTGACGGCCCACCTGTAGAGCCTGGGGGCATAACCTGCATCAGGATTTCTCTCCCTGTTTCGCAGGTTCAACCACTTCCACTTTGGCCCCTTCGGTCAGACGGTCAATGCCGTCGGTAACCACGCGGTCGCCTGCGGAAAGGCCAGCGCTGATAACCACCGTCTGGCTGTCCTGAATACCGGTTTTCACCAGGTGTTTGCTGACCTTATTGTCGCTGTTAAGCACCCAGACGAAGTTGCCTTCGTTACCCATCTGCAGCGCAGCGGTGGGGATCACCACCGCGTTTTCTTCGGTGGCGACCAGCATGCGCGCGTTGACAAACTGGTTCGGGAAGAGGGCATCGTCCTGGTTATTAAAGCGCGCCTTCAGCTTGATGGTGCCGGTGGTGGTGTCGATCTGGTTATCCAGACTGAGCAGAGAGCCTTCGCTCAGCTTCTGCTTGTTGGTGCGGTCCCAGGCTTCCACCACCAGGCCTTTACCGGCTTTTTGCGCCTGCACCACCGTCGCAATGTCGCTTTCCGGCAGGGTAAAGACTAAATCAATCGGGTGGGTCTGGGTGATCACCACGATGCCCGTGGTGTCGCCGCTGGAGATTTGGTTGCCGATATCGACCTGTTTCAGGCCCACGCGTCCGTCAATCGGCGCGGTGATGCGGCTCCAGTCCAGTTGCAGTTGGGCGCTGGCTACCGCGGCTTCGTCGGCTTTGATGGTGCCCTGCGTTTCGCTGACCAGCGACTGCTGGGTATCCAGCTCCTGACGAGACACGAGGTTGGTTTTCACCAGTTGCTGGTAGCGGGCCAGATCGCGACGGGCGTTGGCGAGGGTCGCGTTGTCTTTCGCGAGCTGCCCCTGCGCCTGGGCGAGGGCGACCTTAAACTGGCTCGGGTCGATTTCGGCCAGCAGATCGCCCGCTTTAACCTGCTGTCCTTCCTGGAAGTGAATAGCCATCAGCTGGCCGTCGACGCGGCTGCGCACCGTGGCGGTGTTGGCGGCGGTAATGGTCCCGAGACCTGTGAGATAGCGAGGAACGGCTTTATTCACCGCCGTCGCCGCCTGGACCGGCGCCAGCGCGCCGCCGCGCATGCCGTGGCGCCCTCCGCCTGTTGGGCGCTGAGCCTGGCTGGTGGCACCAGCGGGTGCGGCGGAATTCGCGGATTGACTGTGCCAGTACCAGGCGGCGGCAAGGACCACCACAATGATGCCAGCGGCGATTGCCCAGCGGGATTTATTACTGCCTTTCATCGTTATACGTTCTCATCCTGAAGACTTCGGGGAATGATACTAGTTTAGTCAGGCAACACAGCGGAAAAATGGAGGAAATATGGAAGACTGTCAGGAATGGTCTGAATGGAGGTAAACGCAAAACGGCAACATCCGTTGCCGTTTTGGGTGTTTTCTCCCTCTCCCTGTGGGAGAGGGCCGGGGTGAGGGCACCAGACCGCACCGCAACAACGCTAGCTAAACATCACCTGCGCCCAGCGTGCCAGCCCTGCGGTAACGGAGCCAAAGTCATCTCCACCCGCAATCGGAATACCCGGCAGCTGTTCCGCCAGCGCTTTTTTAATCAGCGGCGAACGGGCGCTACCCCCGGTCAGGTAGATAACGTCCGGCTTCTCTTTGCCGTTCTCCAGCGCCAGCTGCACCTGTTCCAGAATGCGCTGCAGCGGCTGCGCGAGCGCTGCCTCCAGCCCGTCCTGCGAAATGGCGGTGGCCAGTTCGTCGCTGATAAACGGCAGGGAGACCGCATGCTCAGCGCGGTCGGACAGGGCGATTTTGCTCTCTTCCGCGGTACGCACCACGCGGTAGCTCAGACGCTGGCGCCACACTTTATAGAGCAGGGCGACTTTTTCACAGTCCTGCGCATCACGCACCAGATCGTTCAGGAAGCGGCCGTTGGCGGTGCTGTAAAAATCACTTTGCGCAGGCACGTCGTTGATGGCAATCGCGTTCCACCACGGCAGGATCGGCAGAGCGATGCCTTTTTCCGTCTGACCACCCATGCCGAGCAGCGGCATCAGGCTCTTGAATGCCAGCGCGATATCAAGATCGTTACCGCCTACGCGGCAGCCGCTGTGCCCGAGCAGGCTGTTTTCACGATCGCGACGGTTATGCCACTGCGGGCCCATCAGCAGCAGCGAGCAGTCCGTCGTGCCCCCGCCAATGTCCACGACTAATACGCGTTTTTCTTCAGTCAGTGTGGCTTCAAAGTCCAGCCCCGCGGCAACCGGCTCATACTGGAACACCACGTCGCGGAAGCCCGCGCGGTGCGCCGCACGCTCAAGGATCCCCTGCGCCTGCTGGTTGGCCTCGTCGCCGCCCAGCCCCTGGAAGTTGATCGGACGGCCAATCACCGCCTGGGTAATCGCATCGGAGACCTGCGTCTGCGCCTGATGACGAATATGCAGCATCATCGCGCACACCAGGTCTTCGAACAGCGCGACCTGCTGCGGCTTCAGGCCGCTGGCACCGAGGAAGGATTTTGGTGACTTAACGAAGTAGACCTCTTCCGGGTCTTCAATGTAATGCCCGAGCGAAGAGAGACCGAACTGCACGCTGGACGGCGTAACGTCGATGTCTTCCTCGCGGTTAAAGCTGACCGCCCGGCGCAGCAGCGCCTGGGTCTCCGCCGCCGTGGCCGGAACCTGATGGTGACGAAACAGCCATTCGCTCACCGCTTCACGCGTCGGTGCGCAGAGCATAGACGGCAGCAGCGTGCTCTCTTTTTCCATTTTCAGGAGCCGTGGCTGCCCGTTTTGCATAATCGCAACCGAGCAGTTTGCCGTACCGTAGTCAAATCCAATAAACACGATGAATCCCCATGCCGGTGAGAAGGGGCGAGACTTTAACGAAATGTCTGCATGGCGACAACAGGAATATGAAAGCAAGGCAATACAGGGTCTTTCCGTTTATGCTGATAACACTAAAAAAGGAGTAACGATGTATACCCTCACCTGGCTTCCCCCTTATGACTGGCAGTGGATGTTTGGCTTTCTTGGCGCGCGTGCGGTAACGGGCATTGAAACCGTCACACACGACTACTACGAGCGCAGTTTTGCCTGCGAAGGAAATCAGGGGATCTTCCGCGTGACGCCGGATATCGCCACCCATACGCTGACCGTGACCCTCAGCCCGGGGTTAATTCCGGTTGCGCAGACGTGCCTTGAACGCATCGAACGCCTGTTCGATCTTGCCTGCAATCCGCAACACATCACGGATACGCTGGGCGATCTCGGTGCTGCCCGGCCAGGCTTACGCTTGCCGGGAGCGATGGATGCGTACGAGCAGGGCGTCCGGGCGATTCTCGGACAGCTGGTGAGCGTGGCGATGGCGGCGAAGCTGGCGTCGCGCGTGGTGGCGTTATGCGGCGAACCCGTGGCGGATTGCCCGGGCTATCTCTGCTTCCCCACGCCGCAGGCGCTGGCGGCAGCGGATCCTCTGGCGCTGAAAGCGTTAGGTATGCCGGTAAAGCGTGCGGAGTCGCTGATTCATCTGGCGCAGTCGGTCCTCGACGGGACGTTTCCGCTATTCCCACCCGCGAATATAGAAGAGGGGATGAAAGCGCTACAGCAGCGGCCGGGGATAGGGCGCTGGACGGCAAATTATCTGGCCCTGCGCGGCTGGCAGGCGAAAGATGTATTTCTTCCGGATGATTACCTGATTAAACAACGCTTTGCCGGGATGACGCCCGCGCAAATTCGTCGTTATGCCGAGCGCTGGCAGCCGTGGCGCTCTTACGCGCTGCTGCACATCTGGTACACCGACGGCTGGTCGCCGTCAGTTGATGGCGAAATAGCTGGTGTTGAGCAGTAGATCCAGCGGCTGCGGCTCGGCGATGGTGTCACCAAAGATAAAATCAATGCCGATGCCGGAGAGAGTATCCATCATGATGGGCTGGTTGCAGGGGCCCGCGATGGTTTTCATTCCCAGACGCTGGGCGTGGCCCTGCACAATGGTCACCATCATCTCATCCATCAGATTGCCATACACGTTGCTTACCACCTCAGCGTCCAGCATCAGATAGTCGGCCATATTCGCGGTCAGGTGGGTAAAGACGTTCATGTCGCGTCCCACCTGGCTGAAGATCACGCGGCAGCCCGCCTGGCGAAGCTTTTGCAGACTCCGTTGCAGGTTCTTATCCGGGCTGCACACCACATCGGCAGAGATAACCAGATGTAGCAGACGGCCCGGCATGGGGCTTTTATCCAGCAGGTCGAGAAGCTCATCGACCAGCGTCACGCTGGCTAAACCGGCCTCAGAAAGCGGCAGTGCCACACCCATGCCTTTACTGGCGATCTGGGCGGCATAGGTGCGGAAAAACTCGCTAAAAATACGTCTGTCGAGGGCGTGCAAAAGCTCAGGTTCCGCCAGGCCCGAGCGGAAAGCATGCTCTTCCTGGACTTCGCCCTGACTGGTCCACAGGCGTAACGACAGCAGCCAGAAATTACTGCTTTCCGGGATGCGCGGGGAGGCGACGCTGCGGGCAATCATCATCAGGTGATTGTCTTTAATCATGTGCCACTGTTCATCAAGCGACATCATGCTGCGCGTGTGGTGATCCCGCTCCTGCTGGGGTTCGTAAACCGTCACCATGCCGCGCCCGCTGTTTTTTGAGGCATAACAGGCAATATCCGCCTGCGACATGATCTCCGACGCCTGATGGTTATTTTCATCAATCAGCGTGATGCCGGCGCTGGCGCCGATCCGGTGCAGGCGGCCTTCCCACATAAAGTGATAGTCATTGATCGTGTGGATCAGGCGACCGGCAATATAGCGCGCGCTTTCAATATTGCAGTCCGGTAACAGTAAGCCGAACTCGTCCCCGCCCAGACGCGCCAGCACGTCGCTGGAGCGGAGCATGGTCAACATCAGGGAAGAGAGTTCCCGCAGCAGGGCATCGCCCGCCGCGTGGCCTGCCGTATCGTTGACGGCTTTGAAGCGATCGAGATCGATAAAGACCAGGGCATGACGCTGGCGCGTTTCGCGAACGGTCTGCAGGAGGCGTTTGAGATGATTTTCGAAGCTGACCCGGTTTGCCAGATGGGTCAGGGCATCGTGGGAGGCGCTATAGCTGAGCTGGCGCAGCATTTTGCGCGACTCGGTCACGTCCTGAATCACGATAACCGAGCCAATATTCTGCCCATCCAGCGTGCTGAGCGGCGTAATGCTGTAATGAATATCGAAATTTCCACCGGTACGGCAGTTCAGCACCACGTCCTGATCGATATCGGAACGGGACATATCGCCGCTGTGAATATTCTCCATCAGCGGCCCTTTTTCACCAAAGGTGATGTGCAACACCTTCAGGATCGGCTGGCCGATAGCCTCGGTCTGCAGCCAGCCGCTCATTTTCTCTGCCACCGGGTTCATAAAGGTGACGTTCATGTTGATATCGGTACACAGTACCGCTTCACCGATGGAATCGAGGGTGATGTGCAGACGCTCTTTTTCCTGGAAGAGGGCTTCGTTGAGCTGCTTAACCTCGGTCATGTCCATGTTGATGCCGAGCAGCCGTTCGACCTCACCCTGCTTATTAAGCACCCGGTTCGCCAGGGAGCGAATATGGCGCACGCCTTCCTTCACGCGAATGCGAAATTCCAGCTTAAACGGCAGACGGGAAATCAGAGAGTCCCGCAGCACCTTCTCTGCGTGGGCGCGATCTTCCGGCAGCATCGTGTCATGCCAGAGCTGCCAGGTGGGCTTGATGTGCGGCGGGATTTCATACAGCTCAAACATCCGCTTGTCCCAGCTGATAATGTCTGGCTCCAGATCCCACTCCCAGATGCCGATGCCGCCCGCTTCGTTAGCAAGCGTAATGCGCTCCATCAGGCGCTTATTGACCCATTCGGTCTGCTTCAGGTCGTTAATGTCTTCAATCTGGGCGATAAAATAGAGCGGCGAGCCGTCGGCATGACGCACGACGGAGACGGCCAGCAGCGCCCAGACCACTTCCCCGTCGCGGGTGTAATAGCGCTTCTCGAGGGTATAGGTATTGATATCGCCATTGACCAGCTGTTCAAGCTGTTCCAGGTCGGTGTGCAGATCTTCCGGCCAGGTGAGCTGCTGGAAGGTCAGCGACTGGAGCTCCGTCTGGCTGTAACCGAGGAAATTGCACAGCGCCTTGTTAGCCTGAAGCCATTTGCCCTCAATGCTGACCAGCGCCATACCGATGGCCGAATACTCCATCGCATTGCGGAAGCGCTCCTCGCTTTCGGTGATGTGTTTGCGCTCGGCGCGGAAGGCGTACATCACCATGGTCATCACGTTAGCGGGCAGGAGCAGCATCAGGAACGGCAGCCAGGGGGCGTTCAGCATCGGCCCGGCGTGCTGGGTGGTCAGCGCCAGAGGGTTACGGGCAATCATCAGCGACACAACCATCACGGTGACCAGAAACACCATAAACGCTTCCATCCGTGGCAGGCGCACGGCGCTCCACATCAGCAGAACAATCACGCAGGTGAAAGGCCACGGCAGCCAGGTGATGGCTGCCCAACTGAGGGCTAACGTTACGGCCAGCGTGGTCAGCGTTTCCAGCAGCAATCTCGGGTCACGGTGGCGCAGCAGATAATGGGGTTTAAACAGCAGGCCCAGCGGCACCAGCGCCAGCGCGCCAATGGCTTCTGACAACACCCAGACGAAGAAATTGCGCAGGGGTTCAGGGCCGGGTGCCAGCAGAGACACCAGAATACCGCCCACCAGCGGCGGAACCAGCGCGCTGCCGATGGCCACGCGGATCCAGTCGTTCAGATTCTGCAGCGGGTTGTACCACGGGAGCCATTTGCGCAGAAACAGCGCGCCGATAGCGGCCTCAATGACGTTGATAGAAGGGTAGATGAAGCTGACCGACCCCCATGAAAACAGCATCCACGAGGCCAGAACATTGCCGAACGAACAGGCCAGGGCGATTCCCGGCCACATTTTTCCCGCATGGCGGTAAAACGCCACCATCATAATGGCGGTGGGGAACCAGAGCGGGGCCAGCAGGGTACCGAAGCGGGTGAGCTCCAGCGAAAATAAGGTAAAGATAAAGGTGACCAGGCCCAGACAGACAAGTCGTATTAGAGGATGTGGGGTGGTAACCAAAACCCGCTGGTATTGTTTATTCATTACCGCTTTATCCAGAGACGCCATGCCGTCAGGGAAGATGTCCGAACGCGTGAATTTGATAATTTGGTTTATGCTAGTACAAACAATTTACAATTCATATGGTGACCGCTCAGAATTTGACACCATAGACTTATTAAATACTTACTCCGTTAAAAAAAACGGTTAAACGCTGAAAAAACGTTCATTTAAATTTCACTCAGGGAATAAAACGTCACTTTTCGGCCAGTCTCGCAGAACCTGTGCATTCGACTGGTATCACGCCCGCGAAATCCCTATAATTGCCGCGTTTGACGCTCCGGCGTCGTCCTTCCTTAACATCCAGGTTAATCAGGTCGCTAAATTTATGACTGATAAGTCTCATCAGTGCGTCATTATAGGCATCGCCGGCGCATCGGCTTCAGGTAAAAGTCTAATTGCCAGTACGCTTTATCGCGAACTGCGTGAACAAGTAGGTGATGAGCATATCGGCGTCATTCCCGAAGACAGCTATTACAAAGATCAATCCCATCTGTCGATGGAAGAACGCGTCAAAACCAACTATGACCACCCCAATGCGATGGATCACAGCCTGCTGTTCCAGCATTTAGAAGCGCTTAAGAGCGGCCAGGCGATTGAGCTGCCCGTTTACAGCTACGTAGAACACACCCGCACTCAGGAAACCATCCGCATCGAGCCGAAAAAGGTCATTATCCTTGAAGGCATCCTGCTGCTGACCGACGCCCGCCTGCGTGAATCCATGAACTTCTCGATTTTCGTTGATACCCCGCTGGATATCTGCCTGATGCGCCGCATCAAGCGCGACGTGAATGAACGTGGGCGTTCGATGGACTCCGTTATGGCGCAATACCAGAAAACGGTCCGCCCGATGTTCCTGCAGTTTATTGAGCCATCCAAACAATACGCCGATATCATCGTGCCGCGCGGGGGTAAAAACCGCATTGCTATTGATATCTTAAAAGCGAAAATCAGCCAGTTTTTTGAATAAGCCGCGTGAATTGTGTACCGTTCAGAGATAACCTGGTTTTACCCTGAGCGCTTACCGCTTCAGGGTACGATGCATGAAAGGAGAAAGTGCCATGCGTCTTTGTGATCGCGATATAGAAGCCTGGCTGGATGAAGGCCGTTTGTCTATTACCCCACGTCCACCTGTTGAGCGTATCAATGGCGTGACCGTTGATGTACGGTTAGGTAATAAATTCCGCACCTTTAGCGGCCATACCGCACCGTTCATTGACCTTAGCGGGCCGAAGGACGAAGTCAGCGCCGCGCTCGATCGCGTGATGAGTGACGAAATCGTTATCGACGAGGGCGAAGCCTTTTATCTGCACCCAGGTGAACTGGCCCTGGCGGTGACGTTTGAATCCGTCACCCTGCCTCCTGACCTGGTCGGCTGGCTTGATGGCCGTTCTTCGCTGGCACGACTGGGACTGATGGTCCACGTGACCGCGCACCGTATCGATCCAGGCTGGTCGGGGCGTATCGTACTGGAGTTCTTCAACGCCGGTAAATTGCCGCTGGCGCTGCGCCCGGGGATGATGATCGGCGCGTTGAGCTTTGAACCGCTGTCAGGCCCGGCAGATCGTCCTTATAACCGTCGGCAGGACGCAAAATATCGCGACCAGCAGGGCGCGGTTGCCAGCCGTATTGATAAAGACTGATCGTTAGCCCATTGAGGATGCCATGAGAAGAGTTCTGACAACGCTGATGATTTTGCTGGTGGTGCTGGTGGCCGGCCTTTCGGCGTTGGTTCTGCTGGTTAACCCCAACGATTTCCGCGCTTACATGGTGCGGCAGGTCGAGGCACGCAGTGGTTATCAACTGAAGCTTGACGGGCCGCTGCGCTGGCACGTCTGGCCGCAGCTCAGCATTCTCTCTGGCCGCATGTCGCTTACGGCTCCGGGGGCGTCCCAGCCGCTGGTGTCCGCAGACAACATGCGCCTTGATGTGGCGCTGTTCCCGCTCATTTCCCATCAGCTGCAGGTTAAACAGGTGATGCTGAAAGGCGCGGTGATTCAGCTCACCCCGCAATCCGAAGCCGTGCGCGATGCAAATGCGCCGGTTGCACCGCGCGAAAATACCCTGCCGGATGAGCCGTCTGATACAGGCTGGTCCTTTGATATCGGCAAGCTGAAAGTGGCCGATAGCGTGTTGGTTTTCCAGCATGAGCACCAGGAGCAGGTGACCGTTCGCAACATTAACCTGCAGATGGAACAGGATGCGCACCATCTTGCGTCGGTGGCGTTTAGCGGGCGCGTGAATCGCGATCAGCGCGATTTGATCCTCTCGCTGAATGCCAGCGTCAATGCCTCAGACTATCCGCACCAGCTCACCGCCGACATTCAGCAGCTGGACTGGCAGCTGACGGGGGCCGATCTTCCCACCCAGGGGATCGCCGGGCAGGGAACGCTGCAGGCCGTCTGGCGCGAAGAACAAAAGCAGCTGGAGCTGGATAATCTCAACCTGCAGGCAAATGACAGTAGCCTGAAGGGGCAGGCGAGCGTTACGCTCGAAGAGAAGCCGAAGTGGGTGCTGAATCTGCAGTTTGACAAGCTCAATCTGGAAAACCTGCTGCCGCCGCTGCCAGCCAGCGCCACCGACAGCGATGCCACGCAGACGGGGCAAAGCCAGGCACCGGTATCGCGTCCGGTTATCTCGTCTAATCTTGATCAACCTGACTATAACGCCCTGCGCGGATTCACGGCGGATATTCTGCTGAAAGCCAATAGCCTGCGCTGGCGCGGTATTGATTTTACCGACGTGAGCAGCCAGATGTTTAACCATAACGGTTTGCTGGTGATCTCCGAACTGAGCGGTAAGATGGGCGCAGGGAACCTCTCGCTGCCCGGCACGCTGGATGTCCGTAAAGACATTGCCAGCGCCGATTTCCAGCCGCGTCTCGACAACGTTGAGATAGGTACCATCCTGAAAGCGTTTAACTACCCGATATCCCTGACGGGGCAGTTGACGCTAGCGGGTGACTTCTCAGGCACGAAAATTGATGCCGATGCTTTCCGCCGCGAGTGGCAGGGGCAGGCGCATCTTGATCTGAAAAACTCCCGTATGGAAGGGCTGAACTTCCAGCAGCTGGTGCAGCAGGCGGTTGAGCGCAGCAGCGATGTGAAAGCGCAGGATAACTATGACAGCGCCACGCGCCTCGACAGCTTCACCGCGGACCTGACGCTGGACAACGGACAACTTTCTCTCGACGGAATGCAGGGCACCTCTTCACTGTTATCAATGACGGGTGACGGTAAGCTGGATCTGGTGAAAGAGACGGCGGACACGCGCTTTAACGTGCGGGTACTTTCCGGCTGGCAGGGTGAGAGCAAGCTCATCGACTTCCTGAAAGAGACGCCGGTTCCGCTGACCGTATATGGTAAATGGCAGGCCCTGAATTACAGCCTGCAGGTGGATCAGATCCTGCGTAAGCATCTGCAGGATGAAGCGAAACGTCGGCTTAGCGGCTGGGCGGATCGTAATAAAGATTCACAGGACGGCAAGGATGTGAAAAAGCTGCTGGATAAGCTGTGATGCCTGTTGCGCCGGGGGGCGGCTCCGCCTTACCCGGCCTACAAAAACCGAACATCGTAGGCCGGGTAAGCGAAGCGCCACCCGGCTTTTTTATACCTCAAAATCCAGTTCTTCCTCATCCCGCAGCGGAATGAGCTGAACCTTCTGCACGCGATGGTTTTCAATCTGCAGGGTTTTCAGCAGATAGTCGCCCACCTGAACCTCTTCCCCCGGCTGTGGGATACGCTGCAAATACTCCATCAGCAGACCGGCAATGGTGTGATATTCCCGCTTTTCATCCAGCGGCAGCGGCACATATTGCACCAGGTCTTCCAGCGGCATATGGCCGTTAGCCGTCCACGAACCGTCTGCGTTTTTCTGAATGTCGTGGCGGGCATCAATCTCATCCACCTCGTTTGGCAGATTACCGGCGATGGTTTCCATTACGTCGCTGAGCGTGACCAGTCCTTCCACCGAACCAAACTCATCCACCACAAAGGCAAAGTGCGTGCGCGCGTTACGGAATTGCTCAAGGGCGGAGAGCAGCGGTAGCCCCTCCGGGAAGACCAGCGGCTGGCGTACCAGGATGCGGAGATTGAGCGGCTCGCCGTGCAGCTGCTGCTGGAGCAGGTCAATAACGTGCACCACGCCCAGCAGCTCCTCTTCCTCTTCACCGCCGGTCACCACCACGCGGGTGTGCTGGTTTTTATCCAGCAGGGCGCGAATGTGCTCTTCCGGTGCCGTCAGGTCGATATGTTCAATGTCATGTCGTGAGGTCATGATGCTGCTGACCGTCCGCTGGTTCAGATTGAGCACCCGCTCGATCATCCGCCGTTCCTGCGGATCAAAGATCAGCCCGTCGCTGTGGTCGGCCAGCATGGCGGAGGATTCGGCGTCCAGCTCCGCATCCTCTTTCTTACCGCTTAACAGGCGCATAACCGTGTCGGCCGTACGCTGACGCAGGGTCTGATTCGCGGACAGGAAGCGGCGGCGGTTAAATATCGCCAGCTGGTTAAGCGCTTCAATCATGACGGAGAACCCGATGGCGGCATACAGGTAGCCTTTCGGAATATGGAAGCCAAAACCGTCGGCCACCAGGCTAAAGCCAATCATCAGCAGGAAGCTCAGACAGAGGATGACGATTGTCGGGTGACTGTTCACAAACCGTGTGAGCGCCTTGCTGGCCATCACCATCAGGGTGATGGCGATAATCACCGCGGCCATCATCACCGCAAGGTGGTCCACCATCCCGACGGCGGTAATCACCGAGTCCAGGGAGAAGACCGCATCCAGCACCACGATCTGCGCTACCACCGGCCAGAATTTCGCCCCGCGGCGCTGGGTTGGGTTCTCGCTGTCTTTGCCTTCCAGCCGCTCGTTGAGTTCCACGGTGGCTTTGAACAGCAGGAACAACCCGCCGAAGAGCATGATGAGATCGCGGGCGCTAAAACTCAGACCGTGAATGGAGAACAGTGGCTGAGTGAGCGTGACCAGCCAGGAGATAGAGGCCAGCAGCAGTAACCGCATCACCATCGCCAGCAGCAGACCCGTCACGCGCGCGCGGTCGCGCTGGGAAGGGGGCAGTTTTTCAGCGAGGATGGCGATAAAGACCAGATTATCAATCCCGAGCACTAACTCGATGACGACCAGCGTAACCAGCCCGGCCCAGATTGAGGGATCGGCAATCCATTCCATAGTAATAGCAATACCTTCTGTTATATGACGAATGTCACACTTCGATCATGGATAAAGCTGGGGGAAATTGCAATGCCGGGCTGAGATTTCTCTTAATACGAGGGGTAAAAAAGAGAGCATTCTCAACAGTGTGTAAATAAGCGAAATACGTATATTTAATTACAAAGAAAGCATTTTAGGATATATCGCAGATAATGGTTTTTAGTCTCTTTTTGTCAATATAAAGAAATTCCTAAAAGGTCAAAAATTTGCTCTTAATATTAATCTTAAAAACTGATATTAGGACAGTTGTCTCCTTGCCTGCTATTAGGTTAGCTGCAACAATTCTCCCAGCATCAAATGTTAAATCTCGGTGTTGCTATTAATGTTAGGTCTTCAGGGATGGTTATTCATTATCCGTCTGGTTTCTCAAGCGGCTGATATATTTCCAGAAGACCTTGCTCAAGAGGGTGTCTATCCATAACACATTGTTTAGTCAGTGGATTGGTAACTGAAAGCCAAGGGCGGTAGCGTGCCTGAAAGCGTGTGAATCAGCCCCGATTATTCTGTCAATAGCCAATGGATGAATAAGCTTTTTTTAGGACTGATGCCAGTTATATTTCTATTTGATTAACTGCATGCTGAAACCCAATACGACTCGAGCTTATTTAAATTGCACAGGGTAATTACTCTGCCAAAGTGATAAATAATCAATGATGAAATCCAAAATGAAATTGATGCCATTATTGGTGTCTGTGACCTTGATGAGTGGTTGCACGGTCTTTCCCGGCAGCAATATGTCAACAATGGGTAAGGATGTGATCAAGCAACAGGATGCCGATTTTGATCTCGACAAAATGGTGAATGTTTATCCACTTACGCCTCGTCTGGTCGAACAATTACGTCCACGTCCGAATGTTGCCCAGCCGAATATGTCGCTGGACCAGGAAATTGCGTCCTACCAGTACCGCGTGGGGCCGGGTGACGTGATCAACGTGACCGTCTGGGACCACCCGGAACTGACCACGCCAGCGGGCCAGTACCGCAGCTCAAGCGACACCGGTAACTGGGTGCAGTCAGATGGCACCATGTTCTATCCCTACATTGGTAAAGTCCATGTTGCAGGGAAAACGCTTGCCGAGATCCGTAGTGATATTACCGGCCGCTTAGCGCAGTACATCGCCGATCCGCAGGTGGACGTTAATATCGCCGCATTCCGCTCGCAAAAAGCCTATATCTCCGGCCAGGTGAACAAATCCGGCCAGCAGGCCATCACCAACGTTCCCCTGACCGTACTGGATGCCATTAACGCCGCGGGCGGGTTAACCGACGGCGCCGACTGGCGCAACGTGGTGCTCACCCACAACGGGAAGGAGCAGCGCATTTCGCTGCAGGCGCTGATGCAAAACGGTGATCTGACCCAGAACCGTCTGCTCTATCCGGGCGACATTCTCTACGTGCCGCGCAATGACGATCTGAAAGTCTTCGTGATGGGTGAAGTGAAGAAACAGAGCACCCTCAAAATGGACTTCAGCGGTATGACCCTGACCGAAGCGCTGGGCAATGCTGAAGGTATCGATCTGACGACTTCTAACGCGACCGGTATCTTCGTGATCCGTCCGCTGAAAGGTGAGGGCAGTGCGAAAGGCAAGATTGCCAACATCTACCAGCTGGATATGTCCGATGCGACCTCTCTGGTGATGGCGACGGAGTTCCGTCTTCAGCCATACGATGTGGTGTACGTCACCACTGCGCCGGTTGCCCGCTGGAACCGTCTGATCAACCAGTTGCTGCCAACCATCAGTGGCGTTCGCTACATGACGGATACGGCGCGCGACATTCATACCTGGTAATCCGCGATGTTTAACAAAATTCTGGTGGTATGCGTGGGGAACATTTGCCGTTCCCCCACGGCTGAACGGTTGTTGAAACACTACCAGCCCGAACTGACCGTTGATTCGGCAGGGCTGGGTGCACTAGTCGGTAAAGGTGCCGATGAGCGCGCTACGAGCGTGGCGCGGGATCATCACCTCTCTCTCGACGGCCACGTGGCCCGCCAGGTCACTGGCCGCATGTGCCGGGAGTATGACCTGATCCTGACGATGGAAAAACGCCATATTCATGCGCTGTGCGATATCGCTCCGGAGATGCGCGGCAAGGTGATGCTGTTTGGTCACTGGGACAATGAACGTGAAATCCCCGATCCGTATCGCAAAAGCCATGAGGCCTTTGAGGCGGTTTACACCTTACTTGACCAGTCTGCCCAACAGTGGGCGCAGGCACTGAAAGTTCAGCAGGGATAACAATGACAGAAAAAACAAGACCTTCTGCCGCCCCGATTTCGGGCAGTGATGAGATTGATATTGGGCGCCTGGTCGGCACTGTTGTAGAGGCAAAGTGGTGGGTGCTTGGCATTACCGCCGTATTTGCCGCGGCGGCCGTCGTCTACACGCTGTTCGCCACCCCTATCTACAGCGCCGACGCGCTGGTGCAGATCGAGCAGAATACCGGCAACTCGCTGGTGCAGGACATCGGTTCCGCGCTGGCGAACAAGCCGCCGGCATCCGACGCCGAAATTCAGCTCATCCAGTCACGTCTGGTGCTGGGTAAAACGGTTCACGACCTCGGGCTCGATATCTCCGTCACCAAAAATACCTTCCCGGTCTTTGGTGCCGGCTGGGATCGTCTGATGGGGCGAAGCAACGACACGGTGAAAGTGACTGACTTCGTGCTGCCGAAAGGGGCTGCCGATCAGACGTTTACCCTGACGGTGCTTGGTCCGAAACAGTACCAGCTAACCAGCGACGCGGGCTTTAGCGCACGCGGTGAAGTGGGGCAGATGCTGACCAAAGACGGCGTCAGCATGATGGTCAGCGCGATTAATGCCCAGGAGGGCGGTGAATTCACCGTCACCAAATTCTCCACGCTGGGGATGATCAACAATCTGCAGAATAACCTGACCGTCACCGAAAACGGTAAGGACACCGGCGTGCTGAGCATGACCTTTACCGGTGAAGATAAGGATCAAATCCGCGACATCCTGAACAGCATTACCCGCAACTATCTTGAGCAGAACGTTGAGCGTAAGTCGGCGGAAGCGGCGAAAAGCCTGGCCTTCCTCGCGAAACAGCTCCCGGAAGTACGCGGCCGTCTGGATGATGCCGAAAACAAGCTGAACGCCTACCGTCAGGATAAAGACTCCGTTGACCTGCCGCTGGAGGCGAAATCGGTCCTCGATTCGATGGTTAACATTGATGCGCAGCTCAACGAGCTGACCTTCAAAGAGGCGGAGATTTCCAAGCTTTATACCAAACGTCACCCGGCCTACCGCACGCTGCTGGAGAAACGCCGTACGCTGGAAGAAGAGAAAGCGAAGCTCAATGACCGCGTGACCGCGATGCCGAAAACGCAGCAGGAGATCGTGCGTCTGACCCGCGACGTGGAGTCCGGACAGCAGGTTTACATGCAGCTGCTGAACAAGCAGCAGGAGCTGAAAATCACCGAAGCCAGTACCGTGGGTGACGTGCGCATCGTCGACCCGGCTATTACCCAGCCTGGCGTACTGAAGCCGAAGAAAGCGCTGATCATTCTCGGCAGCATTATTCTCGGCCTGATGCTCTCCATCGTGGGCGTGCTGTTGCGTTCCCTGTTCAACCGCGGTATCGAAAGCCCGCAGGTGCTGGAAGAGAGCGGTATCAACGTCTATGCCAGCATTCCGCTGTCTGAGTGGCAAAAATCCCGTGACAGCGTCAAAACCATCAAGGGCGTTAAGCGTTACAAACAGAGCCAGCTGCTGGCGGTGGGTAACCCGACCGACCTCGCTATCGAAGCGATCCGTAGCCTGCGTACCAGTCTGCACTTCGCCATGATGCAGGCCAAAAACAACGTCCTGATGTTAACCGGCGTTAGCCCGTCAATCGGTAAAACCTTCGTCTGCGCCAACCTGGCGGCGGTGGTCAGCCAGACCAACAAGCGCGTGCTGCTGATCGACTGTGATATGCGCAAGGGCTATACCCACGAACTGCTGGGCACCAACAACGTTAACGGTCTGTCGGAAATCCTGCTCGGCAAAGGCGACATTAGCCAGAGCGCGAAACCAACAACGGTGCCGAAATTTGACCTGATTCCACGCGGTCAGGTGCCGCCTAACCCGTCCGAGCTGCTGATGAGCGAACGCTTCACCGAGCTGGTGGAGTGGGCGAGCAAAAACTACGACCTGGTGCTGATCGATACGCCGCCAATTCTGGCCGTGACCGACGCGGCCGTTGTTGGCCGCCATGCGGGCACCACGCTGATGGTAGCGCGTTACGCGGTGAACACCCTGAAAGAGGTGGAAACCAGCCTGAGCCGCTTCGAGCAGAACGGAATTGAGGTGAAAGGGGTGATCCTGAACTCCATCTTCCGCCGCGCGACCGGGTACCAGGATTACGGGTATTACGAGTACGAATATAAGTCTGACAGTAAATAAAAAAACACACCCCACACCCCTCACCCTAACCCTCTCCCCAAAGGGGAGAGGGGACTGTTCGGTGCTGGATTTGGGGGACGAACGTAATGATAACCACTGGCTGCCTTTCACCCTCTCCCCTTTGGGGAGAGGGCCGGGGTGAGGGGAAAAAATGACCACACAACGCCCTTTAGTTTCAATCTATATGCCGACATGGAATCGTCAGCAGCTGGCGATCCGCGCAATCAAGTCGGTGTTACGTCAGGATTACGATAACTGGGAGCTGATCATCGTTGATGACTGCTCTTCCTCGTATGAACAGCTGCAAAAGTTTGTGACTGACCTCAACGACCCGCGGGTGGTCTATACGCATAACGCCATTAACTCCGGCGCATGTGCGGTGCGTAATCAGGCGATTATGCAGGCCAAAGGGCAGTATCTGACCGGTATCGACGACGATGACGAATGGACGCCGAACCGCCTGTCTATCTTCCTGTCGCATAAAGAACAGCTGGTTACGCACGCTTTTCTGTATGCCAACGACTATGTCTGCCAGGGCGAAGTTTACTCGCAGCCCGCCAGTCTGCCGCTATATCCGAAATCACCGTACTCTCGCCGCCTGTTCTACAAGCGCAACATTATTGGTAACCAGGTCTTCACCTGGGCGTGGCGTTTCAAAGAGTGCCTGTTCGATACCGAACTCAAGGCCGCGCAGGATTACGATATCTTCCTGCGCATGGTGGTGGAATACGGTGAACCGTGGAAAGTGGAAGAGGCCACGCAGATCCTGCACATCAACCACGGGGAGATGCAAATCACCTCCTCGCCGAAAAAGTTCTCCGGCTACTTCCATTTTTACCGCAAGCACAAGGACAAGTTTGACCGTGCCAGCCGTAAATATCAGCTCTTTACCCTCTATCAGATCCGCAATAAGCGCATGAACTGGCGCACGCTGCTGACGCTGCTTTCCGTGCGTAACGGCAAGCGCCTGGCTGACGGGCTTCGGGGGAAATAATGTTTCTGGAAGATTGCCGCGCTAACAGCTGGAGCCTGCGTCCGTGCTGCATGGTTCTGGCGTACCGCATCGCGCACTTTTGCTCGGTGTGGCGTAAGAAAAACGTCCTGAACAACATCTGGGCGGCACCCGTGCTGGTGCTGTATCGCATCATCACCGAATGCTTTTTTGGCTATGAAATCCAGGCCGCTGCCACCATTGGCCGCCGCTTTACCATCCACCACGGCTATGCGGTGGTGATCAACAAGTTCGTGGTCGCCGGGGATGATTTCACCATTCGTCATGCGGTCACCATTGGCAACCGTGGGCCTGACAGCCTGGCCTGCCCGGTCATCGGCAATAACGTCGAGCTGGGGGCGAATGTGGTGATCATCGGTGACATCACGATTGGTAATAACGTCACGATTGGTGCTGGCAGCGTGGTGCTGGACAGCATTCCGGATAACGCGCTGGTGGTGGGAGAAAAAGCCCGCGTGAAGGTGATTAAATGAACATTCTGCAATTTAACGTACGCCTCGCAGAAGGCGGAGCGGCAGGCGTGGCCCTGGATCTGCACCAGCGCGCGCTGCAAAAAGGACTTCAGTCGCGTTTTATTTATGGCTACGGCAAAGGCGGCAAGAAAAGCGTCAGCCACGATAACTTCCCGCAGGTGCACAAGCACACGCCGCGTCTGACCTCGATTGCCAACATCGCGCTGTTCCGCCTGTTTAACCGCGATCTGTTTGGCAACCTGAACAATCTTTACCGCACGGTGACCCGCACCACGGGCCCGGTTGTGCTGCATTTTCACGTGCTGCACAGCTACTGGCTGAATCTGGAAGAGGTGGTGGCGTTTTGTCAGAAGGTGCAGGCCTACAAGCCCGACACCCGCTTTGTCTGGACGCTGCACGATCACTGGAGCGTAACCGGGCGCTGCGCGTTTACCGACGGTTGCGAAGGCTGGAAAGATAACTGCCAGAAGTGCCCGACGTTAAGCAACTATCCGCCGGTGAAGGTGGATCGCGCGCATCAGCTGGTGGCCGGAAAGCGTCAGCTGTTCCGCGACATGCTCTCGCTCGGCTGTACGTTTATCTCTCCAAGCCAGCACGTGGCCGATGCCTTCAACAGCCTGTACGGGGCAGGGCGCTGTCAGATTATCAACAACGGCATCGACGTGGCGACGGAAGCCATTCTTGCGGAGCTGACCCCGGTGGCGGAAACCGCAGGCAAACCGAAAATCGCTATAGTAGCGCATGACCTGCGCTACGACGGTAAAACCAACCAGCAGCTGGTGCGCGACATGATGGCGCTGGGGGACAAGATAGAGCTTCATACCTTCGGCAAGTTTTCACCGTTCGAAGGGGCCAACGTGGTGAACCACGGGTTTGAGACCGACAAGCGCAAGCTGATGAGCGCGCTGAATGAAATGGACGCGCTGGTGTTCAGCTCCCGCGTGGATAACTACCCGCTGATCCTCTGCGAAGCGCTCTCAATCGGCGTGCCGGTGATTGCCACCCACAGCGATGCGGCGCGTGAAGTGCTGGAAAAATCCGGCGGGAAAACCTTCACGGAGCAGGAGGTCCTGCCCCTGGTACAGCTGCCGAAGGCGCAGATTGCTGAGATCGTTTTTGGCACTGACCTGGAATCGTTCCGCAACCGCAGCCGCAAGGCCTACAGTGGACAACAGATGCTGGAGGAGTATGTCTCGTTCTATCAGAGTCTGTAGTTATCTGCTGCTGCCGCTGATCTACCTGCTGGTCAACGTCAAAATTGCCCAGCTCGGCGAAAGCTTCCCGATAACCATCGTGACCTTCTTGCCCGTTCTGCTTCTGCTGTATGTCGATAAAATCAACCTGAAGAAGCTGATGATTGCCTTAGGGCTGGGCACGGGACTGACGCTGTTTAACTACATCTTTGGCCAGTCGCTGGATGCCAGTAAGTACGTTACGTCAACCATGCTGTTTGTTTATATCGTCATTATTATCGGTATGGTCTGGAGTATTCGGTTTAAAACTATTTCTCCACACAATTATCGGAAAATCCTTAGGTTCTTTTATATTGCCGTTGCGTTAATTGTTATGCTTGCCGCACTGGAGATGGCGCAAATTATTCTGACCGGTGGTAGCAGCCTGATGGAGATAATTTCGAAATATCTCATTTACAGTAACAGCTATGTATTGAACTTCATCAAGTTTGGCGGGAAGCGTACTACAGCCCTCTATTTTGAACCGGCGTTTTTCGCTCTGGCGTTAATCTCAATTTGGCTCAGCATCAAACAGTTTGGTATCAAAACGCCTAAGACCGATGCTATGATTCTTGCAGGAATTGTTCTGTCTGGATCGTTCTCAGGGGTAATGACATTTATCCTGTTTTACCTGCTGGAGTGGGCGTTCCAGTACCTGAACAAAGATGCGATTAAGAAAAAACTGCCGCTGGCGATTATCTCTCTGACGGTATTTATGGTAGGCGTGATATTTGCCTTCCCGTACATCTCAGAACGTCTGGGTGATTTGGGAACGGAAGGGTCTTCGTCCTATTATCGCATCATTGGACCACTGGTGATGGTGGGTTATTCATTAACCCATATTGATGGGGTAGTAAGATTCGGCTCACTTTACGAATATGTTGCATCATTCGGAATCTTTAACGGTGCGGATGTCGGTAAAACCATAGACAATGGTCTGTATCTGTTAATTATTTATTTTTCGTGGTTCGCCGTACTGTTGACCCTGTGGTATCTGTTTAAAGTTTTCAAAATGATGATTAACGCGTTTGGTGATAACCAGAACTTTCGCGTTCAGCTTTATCTTTTTACTCCGGTGTCGCTGTTTTTTACCGGGTCAATATTTAGCCCGGAATATGCTTTCTTGATTGTCTGTCCGTTTATTCTGCGCAAGGCGCTTAATATTACGAACGTATGACGAAATGAGGTGATTTATGTTTCTTAGCGTCATTACTGTCGCTTTTCGTAATTACGAAGGGGTGGTAAAAACCTGGCGCTCGCTGCGCAACCTGGCGCGCGATCCAAGCCTCACCTTTGAGTGGATTGTGGTCGACGGCGGCTCGAACGATGGCACGGCGGAGTTTCTGGAAAAACTCAACGGTGAGTTTAACTTACGCTACATCAGCGAGAAAGATAAAGGCATCTACGATGCGATGAATAAAGGCATCAACATGGCACAAGGCCGTTATGCCATCTTCCTGAATTCGGGTGACATTTTCCATGATGACGTGGCGCTGTTTGCCCGTCAGCTGGCGCGCCAGAAAGAGGATGCCATGTATATTGGCGATGCACTGCTCGATTTTGGCGACGGACATAAAGTGTGCCGTAGCGCGAAGCCAGGCTGGTATATCTATCACAGCTTACCGGCCAGCCATCAGGCTATTTTCTTCCCGGTAAAAGGTCTGAAAAAACAGCCTTACGATTTGCAGTATAAAGTGTCTTCCGATTATGCACTGGCTGCCAGCCTGTACAAATCAGGTTACCCGTTCCGTCGAATTAAAGGGCTGGTATCTGAATTCTCAATGGGCGGCGTGTCAACGTCTAATAATCTGGAATTGTGCCAGGATGCCAAAAACGTACAGCGTAAAATATTACGCGTGCCGGCATTCTGGGCGGAATTGTCTTATTTATTACGCGTGCGCACCACGGGTAAAACGAAAGCCTTATATAACAAAGCCTGAATATAAGGAAACGTAATGCAGGATCTGAAAGGTTTCTCCGTACCGAAAGGTTTTCGGGGCGCGGGCGGTATTAAAGTGCAGCTGTGGTGGGCCGTTCAGGCCACCTTATTTGCCTGGTCTCCACAAATACTGTACCGCTGGCGAGCATTTTTATTGCGCCTGTTTGGCGCAAAAATAGGAAAAAACGTAGTCATCAGACCTTCGGTAAAAATTACCTATCCGTGGAAATTAACGCTTGGGGATTACGCCTGGGTAGGGGATGACGCGGTGTTATATACCCTGGGCGAGATTACGATTGGCGCAAATTCGGTGGTTTCACAGAAATGTTATTTGTGCACCGGCAGCCACGATTTTATGAGTCAGCATTTTGATATTACCGCTTCGCCTATTGTGATTGGCGAAAAATGCTGGCTGGCAACGGATGTTTTTGTTGCACCGGGTGTTTCTGTTGGCGATGGCACGGTAGTCGGTGCCCGCAGCAGCGTTTTTAAATCGCTACCGGCAAATAAAGTTTGCCGTGGCAACCCCGCAGTGGTGATACGCGAACGCGTTGAAACTGATTAAATTCATAAGTAGAGGAATATAAACATGTCTAAAGTCGCTCTCATCACCGGCGTTACCGGGCAGGATGGTTCTTACCTGGCAGAGTTCCTGCTGGAAAAAGGTTATGAAGTGCACGGTATTAAACGTCGTGCGTCTTCTTTCAACACCGAACGTGTGGATCATATCTATCAGGATCCTCACGCGGCGAACCCGAAATTCCACCTGCACTACGGCGACCTGACCGATACCTCCAACCTGACCCGTATCCTGCAGGAAGTGCAGCCGGATGAAGTGTACAACCTGGGCGCGATGAGCCACGTAGCGGTCTCCTTCGAGTCCCCGGAATACACCGCTGACGTTGATGCCATGGGTACGCTGCGTCTGCTGGAAGCGATCCGCTTCCTCGGCCTTGAGAAGAAAACTCGCTTCTACCAGGCATCCACCTCTGAGCTGTACGGTCTGGTGCAGGAAATCCCACAGAAAGAGACCACGCCGTTCTACCCGCGCTCTCCGTATGCGGTTGCAAAACTGTACGCCTACTGGATCACCGTGAACTACCGTGAATCCTACGGCATGTACGCCTGTAACGGCATCCTGTTCAACCACGAATCTCCACGTCGTGGCGAAACCTTCGTGACCCGCAAAATCACCCGCGCTATCGCCAACATCGCGCAGGGTCTGGAGTCTTGCCTGCACCTCGGCAACATGGATTCCCTGCGTGACTGGGGCCATGCCAAAGACTACGTGAAAATGCAGTGGATGATGCTGCAGCAGGAACAGCCAGAAGACTTCGTAATTGCGACCGGCGTGCAGTACTCCGTACGTCAGTTCGTTGAAATGGCCGCGGCACAGCTGGGCATCAAACTGCGCTTTGAAGGTACCGGCGTGGAAGAGAAAGGTATCGTTGTGTCCGTGACCGGCCACGACGCACCGGGCGTGAAGCCAGGCGACGTGATTGTGCAGGTTGACCCGCGCTACTTCCGTCCTGCTGAAGTAGAAACCCTGCTGGGCGACCCAACCAAAGCGCACGAGAAGCTGGGCTGGAAACCAGAAATCACTCTGCAGGAGATGGTTTCCGAGATGGTTGCCAAAGATCTTGAAGCAGCGAAAAAACACTCCCTGCTCAAGTCTCATGGCTACGAGGTTGCCATCGCGCTGGAGTCCTGAGAATGACAAAACAACGTATTTTTGTCGCCGGTCATCGCGGAATGGTGGGTTCCGCGATTGTGCGCCAGCTCGAGCAGCGCGGTGACGTAGAAGTGATTGTCCGCACCCGCGACGAGCTGAACCTGCTCGACAGCCGTGCGGTACAGGACTTCTTTGCTAACGAACGCATTGACCAGGTGTATCTGGCGGCGGCGAAGGTGGGCGGCATTGTTGCCAACAACACCTACCCGGCGGATTTCATCTACGAGAACATGATGATCGAGAGCAACATCATTCACGCGGCGCATCTGCACAACGTGAACAAGCTGCTGTTCCTCGGCTCATCCTGTATATACCCGAAAATGGCGAAGCAGCCGATCGCCGAAAGCGAGCTGCTGCAGGGCACGCTTGAAGCAACCAACGAGCCGTACGCGATTGCCAAGATTGCCGGGATCAAGCTGTGCGAGTCCTATAACCGTCAGTACAACCGCGACTATCGTTCGGTGATGCCGACCAACCTGTACGGACCGCACGACAATTTCCACCCGAGCAACTCGCACGTGATCCCGGCGCTGCTGCGCCGCTTCCACGAGGCGACCGCCGAGAACGCACCGGACGTGGTGGTGTGGGGCAGCGGTACGCCGATGCGTGAATTCCTGCACGTGGACGACATGGCTGCCGCCAGCATTCACGTGATGGAGCTGGATCGCGAAGTGTGGCAGGAGAACACCGAGCCGATGCTGTCGCATATCAACGTCGGTACCGGCGTGGACTGCACCATTCGCGAGCTGGCGCAAACCATCGCGCAGGTAGTGGGTTACAAAGGTCGCGTGGTGTTTGACGCCACCAAGCCGGACGGTACGCCGCGCAAGCTGCTGGACGTGACCCGTCTGCATCAGCTGGGCTGGTATCACGAGGTGTCACTGGAGCAGGGACTGGCCAGTACCTACCAGTGGTTCCTGGAAAACCAGCACCGCTTCCGGGGGTAACGATGTTTTTAAGTCAGGAAGATTTTGCCACGGTAGTGCGTTCCACTCCGCTCATCTCAATTGATTTGATCGTGGAGAACGAACGCGGCGAGTTCTTGCTGGGGAAACGAACCAACCGTCCTGCACAGGGCTTCTGGTTCGTGCCCGGCGGGCGCGTGCAGAAGGATGAGACGTTGAGCGATGCGTTTGAGCGTCTCACTCTGGCGGAACTGGGCCTGCAGTTGCCGATGGCGGCGGGCCAGTTTTACGGGGTCTGGCAGCACTTCTATGACGATAACTTTTCAGGCACCGGGTTCACCACGCACTACATCGTGCTGGGGTTCCGCCTGAAGGTGAGTGAGGCAGACCTGCGTCTGCCTGATTCTCAGCATGACGACTACCGCTGGCAGACGCCAGAGGCGCTGCTGGCCAGCGACAATGTGCACGACAACAGCCGTGCCTATTTCCTGGCCGATCGTCAGTCCGGAGTGCCGGGCTTATGAAAATTTTAGTGTACGGAATCAACTACTCGCCGGAGCTAACCGGCATCGGGAAATACACCGGCGAGATGGTCGAGTGGATGGCGAGCCAGGGACATGACGTGCGGGTCATTACCGCGCCGCCGTACTACCCGGAATGGAAAGTCGGGGAGCGCTACTCAAGCTGGCGCTACCGTCGCGAAGAGGGTGCAGCGACCGTCTGGCGCTGCCCGCTGTATGTGCCTAAGCAGCCCTCGACGCTGAAACGGTTGATTCATCTCGGCAGCTTTGCCCTGAGCAGTTTCTTCCCGCTGATGGCGCAGCGCCGCTGGAAGCCGGATCGCATCATCGGCGTGGTGCCAACGCTGTTTTGCACGCCGGGCATGCGCCTGCTGGGCAAACTCTCCGGCGCGCGCACCCTGCTGCACATTCAGGATTATGAAGTTGACGCCATGCTGGGCCTGGGGATGGCAGGCAAAAGCAAGGGCGGCAAGGTGGCTAAGCTCGCCAGCGCGTTTGAGCGCAGTGGCTTACACAACGTGGATTACGTCTCAACGATTTCGCGCTCGATGATGAACAAGGCGCAGGAGAAGGGCGTCCCGGCGGAAAAGGTGATCTTCTTCCCGAACTGGTCCGAAGTGGCGCGTTTTCGCGACGTGACTGAGCAAGACGCTCAGGCGCTGCGCGCGCAGCTTGGCTTGCCTGAAGATCAAAAAATCATTCTTTACTCAGGCAACATCGGCGAAAAGCAGGGGCTGGAGAGTGTGATTGAAGCGGCCCAACTGCTGAACCAACATCCGTGGACGTTTGTGATTGTCGGGCAGGGTGGTGGAAAAGCGCGGCTGGAAAAAATGGTCGGCGAACGCGGCCTGACCAACGTGAAATTTTTCCCGCTTCAGTCTTACGAGGCACTGCCTGCGCTGCTGAAGATGGGTGACTGCCATCTGGTGGTGCAAAAACGCGGTGCCGCGGATGCGGTGCTGCCGTCCAAGCTGACCAACATTCTGGCAGTGGGCGGCAACGCGGTGATTACGGCAGAAGCCGAAACAGAATTAGGCCAGCTGTGTGACAGCTATCCGGGCATTGCCGTGTGCGTGGAGCCGGAATCGGTCCCGGCGCTGGTCACCGGAATTGAGCAGGCACTTGCCATGCCAAAAGTGAACACGGTGGCACGTGAATATGCCGAACGCACGCTCGAGAAAGAGAACGTGCTGAGCCAATTTATTGCAGATATACGGGGATAAATCATGAGTCAAACCACTTTGTATCCGGTTGTGATGGCTGGTGGCTCTGGTAGCCGGTTGTGGCCGCTGTCCCGCGTGCTCTATCCAAAACAGTTCCTCTGTCTGAAAGGGGATCTCACCATGCTGCAGACGACGGTCAACCGTCTGCACGGCGTGGAGTGTGAAAGCCCGGTGGTAATTTGTAACGAACAGCACCGCTTTATTGTTGCCGAGCAGCTGCGCCAGCTGAACAAACTTACTGAAAACATCATCCTGGAGCCTGCCGGTCGTAACACCGCGCCTGCGATCGCCCTGGCGGCGCTGGCGGCAAAACGCAGCAGCCCGGACTGTGACCCGCTGATGCTGGTTCTGGCGGCAGACCACGTTATCCAACAGGAAGACGCATTCCGCGACGCGGTCCGTGCGGCCATTCCTTACGCCGAAAGCGGCAAACTGGTGACCTTCGGCATCGTGCCGGATCTGCCGGAAACCGGCTACGGCTACATCCGTCGCGGCAGCGTGGCGCCGGGTGAAGGCGACAGCGTGGCGTTTGACGTGGCGCAGTTTGTCGAAAAACCGAATCTGGAAACCGCGCAGGCCTACGTTGCCAGCGGTGAGTATTACTGGAACAGCGGGATGTTCCTGTTCCGCGCCGGACGCTATCTGGAAGAGCTGCGCAAATACCGCCCGGATATTCTGAACGCCTGCGAGAAAGCGATGGCGGTGGTGGACCCGGATCTCGACTTCATCCGCGTGGATGAAGAGGCGTTCCTCGCCTGCCCGGAAGAGTCCATTGACTACGCGGTGATGGAGCGCACGGCAGATGCAGTTGTGGTGCCGATGGATGCGGGCTGGAGCGATGTGGGCTCCTGGTCCTCCCTGTGGGAGATCAGCGCCCATACCCCGGAGGGTAACGTCCATCACGGCGATGTCATTAGCCACAAAACGGAAAATAGCTACGTCTACGCCGAGTCCGGCCTGGTCACCACGGTCGGGGTGAAAGATCTGGTGGTTGTCCAGACCAAAGACGCCGTGCTGATTGCCGACCGTAACGCCGTGCAGGACGTTAAAAAAGTGGTGGAGAAAATTAAGGCGGATGGTCGCCACGAGCACCATATTCACCGCGAAGTGTACCGTCCGTGGGGGAAATATGACTCCATTGATTCCGGTGACCGCTATCAGGTGAAACGCATCACCGTGAAGCCGGGCGAGGGGCTGTCGGTACAGATGCACCATCACCGCGCCGAGCACTGGGTGGTGGTGGCGGGTACCGCCAAAGTCACTATCGACGGTGAAGTCAAACTGCTGGGTGAAAACGAGTCCATTTATATTCCGCTGGGGGCGACGCACTGTCTGGAGAACCCGGGGAAAATTCCTCTCGACTTAATTGAGGTGCGTTCCGGCTCGTATCTGGAAGAGGACGATATCGTGCGCTTCCAGGACCGCTACGGGCGGGTGTAGCACTCTGCATTATGCCCGGTGGCGCTGCGCTTACCGGGCCTACGAATGACAAAAAAATTAATTTGGCCATTTAGTGGTCAGGGCCGACTGTTGCCTGAAAAAGGGGTCATCATGGAAAAATTAACCTGTTTTAAAGCCTACGATATTCGCGGCAAGCTGGGCGAAGAGCTGAATGAAGACATTGCGTGGCGCATTGGCCGCGCGTACGGCGAATACTTAAAACCGCAGACCATCGTGCTGGGCGGCGACGTGCGCCTGACCAGTGAATCCCTGAAGCTGGCCCTGGCGAAAGGGCTGCAGGACGCGGGCGTGGACGTGCTGGACATCGGTCTTTCCGGCACCGAAGAGATTTACTTTGCCACCTTCCACCTGGGCGTGGACGGCGGTATCGAAGTGACGGCCAGCCACAACCCGATGGACTATAACGGCATGAAGCTGGTGCGCAAGGGCGCACGCCCTATCAGCGGCGACACCGGCCTGCGCGACGTGCAGCGTCTGGCGGAAGCCAACGATTTCCCGCCGGTGAATGAGGCTAAGCGCGGCAGCTACAAAAAAATCAACCTGCAGAAAGAGTACATCGACCACCTGCTGGGCTACATCAACGTGGCGAACCTCAAGCCGCTGAAGCTGGTGATCAACTCCGGTAACGGCGCGGCCGGCCCGGTTGTCGATGCCCTTGAAGCGCGCTTTAAGGCGCTGAACGTGCCGGTGACCTTCGTCAAAGTGCACAACACCCCGGACGGCAACTTCCCGAACGGTATTCCTAACCCGCTGCTGCCGGAGTGCCGCGACGACACCCGCAACGCGGTGATTGAGCACGGTGCGGACATGGGTATCGCCTTTGACGGTGACTTCGACCGCTGCTTCCTGTTCGACGAGAAAGGGCAGTTCATCGAGGGCTACTACATTGTCGGCCTGCTGGCGGAAGCGTTCCTTGAGAAAAACCCGGGCGCGAAAATCATTCATGACCCGCGTCTGTCATGGAACACCGTCGACGTGGTGTCCGCGGCAGGCGGCACGCCGGTGATGTCCAAAACCGGCCACGCCTTCATCAAAGAGCGCATGCGCGAAGAAGACGCCATTTACGGCGGCGAGATGAGCGCCCACCACTACTTCCGTGATTTTGCCTACTGCGACAGCGGGATGATCCCGTGGCTGCTGGTCACCGAGCTGCTGTGCCTGAAGGGGCAGACGCTGGGCGAGCTGGTGCGTGACCGCATGGCGGCGTTCCCGGCGAGCGGGGAGATCAACAGCAAGCTGGCGGAGCCGGCCGAGGCCATTGCCCGCGTGGAGCAGCATTTTGCGCTTCACGCGCTGGAAATTGACCGTACGGACGGCATCAGCATGGCGTTCCCGCAGTGGCGCTTTAACCTGCGCTCGTCCAACACCGAGCCGGTGGTGCGCCTGAACGTGGAGTCCCGTGCTGACACCGCGCTGATGGAAGCCCGAACGAAGGACATTCTGGCGCTGTTGAATCAGTAATAATTGCCCCTCCCGGTGGGAGGGGGAACCGAATACAGGAACAACGATGACGAATCTAAAAAAACGCGAACGAGCGAGAACGAATGCATCGTTAATCTCTATGGTGCAGCGTTTTTCTGATATCACCATCATGGTCGGTGGATTGTGGGCGGTGTGTCGGATCAGCGGGCTGCCGTTCTTATATATGCATCTGCTGATGGCCCTGATTGCGCTGGTCGTGTTTCAAATGATCGGCGGAATGACCGATTTCTACCGCTCGTGGCGCGGCGTCAAAATGACTACCGAACTGATGCTGCTGCTGCAGAACTGGACCCTTAGCCTGATCTTCAGCGCAGGCCTGGTGGCGTTCAGCCATGATTTTGACAATCGCCTCGTCACCTATCTCTGCTGGTATCTGTTAACCAGCGTCGGCATGGTGGTGTGCCGCTCCCTGATCCGCTTTGGTGCGGGCTGGCTGCGTAACCGGGGTTATAACCGTCGCTTCGTTGCCGTGGCGGGCGATCTGCCGGTCGGGAAGGTACTGCTCGACAGCTTCCGCAAAGAGCCGTGGTTAGGTTTTGAAGTGGTGGGGATCTATCACGACGCGAAGCCGGGCGGCGTCCCTGCGGACTGGGCGGGTAATTACGACCAGCTTATTGAAGACGCGAAAGCCGGCAAAATTCACAACGTCTACATTGCCATGCAGATGAGAGACGAATCCCGCATTAAGCAACTGATGCGCGAGCTGGCGGACACCACCTGCTCCGTGATCCTGATCCCGGACGTGTTTACCTTCAACATTCTTCACTCCCGTATTGAAGAGGTGAACGGCGTGCCGGTGGTACCGCTATACGACACGCCGCTGTCGGGCATTAACCGCGTGCTGAAGCGCGTGGAAGATATCGTGCTCTCTTCACTGATCCTGCTGCTGATTTCGCCTGTTCTGTGCTGCATTGCCCTGGCGGTGAAGCTGAGCTCTCCCGGCCCAGTTATCTTCCGCCAGACTCGCTACGGTATGGATGGTAAGCCGATTATGGTGTGGAAATTCCGCTCCATGAAGGTGATGGAAAACGACAAGGTGGTGACCCAGGCAACGCAGAACGATCCGCGCGTCACCCGCGTGGGGAACTTCCTGCGCCGCACCTCGCTGGATGAACTGCCGCAGTTTATCAACGTCTTTACCGGCGGCATGTCGATTGTTGGCCCGCGTCCGCACGCGGTGGCGCACAACGAGCAGTATCGCTCGCTGATTGAGGGCTACATGCTGCGCCATAAGGTGAAGCCGGGCATCACCGGTTGGGCGCAGATCAATGGCTGGCGCGGCGAAACCGACACGCTGGAAAAAATGGAAAAACGTATCGAATTCGATCTGGAGTACATCCGTGAATGGAGTATCTGGTTCGATATCAAGATTGTTTTTCTGACCATCTTCAAAGGTTTCGTGAACAAAGCGGCGTACTAAGATGAGCTTACGTGAAAAAACCATCAGCGGGGCGAAGTGGTCAGCGATGGCGACCATCGTCATCATTGGCCTCGGTCTGGTGCAGATGACCGTGCTGGCGCGCATTATTGATAATCACCAGTTCGGCCTGCTGACCGTCTCGCTGGTGATTATCGCGCTGGCCGATACGCTGTCTGATTTTGGTATCGCCAACTCGATTATCCAGCGCAAAGAGATTAGCCATCTGGAGCTGACCACGCTCTACTGGCTGAACGTGGGGCTGGGGATTTTCGTGTTTGTGCTGGTGTTTCTGCTGAGCGATACCATCGCCAGCGTGCTGCACAACCCGGATCTCGCTCCGCTGATGCGCACGCTGTCGTTTGCTTTCGTGGTGATCCCGCACGGACAGCAGTTCCGCGCGCTGATGCAGAAAGAGCTGGAGTTCAACAAGATCGGCATGATCGAGACCAGCGCCGTTCTGGCGGGCTTTACCTTCACCGTGGTGAGCGCCCATTTCTGGCCGCTGGCGATGACCGCTATTCTGGGATACCTGGTTAACTCGGCCGTGCGTACGCTGCTGTTCGGCTACTTTGGCCGCAAGATCTACCGTCCGGGGCTGCATTTCTCTCTCGCGTCCGTCTCGTCCAACCTGCGCTTTGGCGCGTGGCTGACGGCGGACAGCATCATCAACTATGTGAATACCAACCTGTCGACGCTGGTGCTGGCGCGTATTCTTGGCGCGAGCGTGGCGGGGGGCTACAACCTGGCCTACAACGTCGCGGTGGTGCCGCCGATGAAGCTGAACCCGATTATCACCCGCGTCCTGTTCCCGGCGTTTGCCAAGATCCAGGACGACACCGAGAAGCTGCGCGTCAACTTCTACAAGCTGCTTTCCGTGGTGGGGATTATTAACTTCCCGGTGCTGCTGGGGCTGATGGTGGTGTCCAGCAATTTCGTGCCGCTGGTGTTTGGTGAAAAGTGGAACGGCATCATTCCGATCCTGCAGCTGCTGTGCGTGGTAGGGCTGCTGCGCTCCGTGGGGAATCCGATTGGTTCCCTGCTGATGGCAAAAGCGCGCGTGGACATCAGCTTTAAGTTCAACGTGTTCAAAACCTTCCTGTTTATTCCGGCGATTATCGTCGGCGGGCATATGGCGGGCGCCATCGGCGTGACGCTGGGCTTCCTGCTGGTGCAGATCGTCAATACCGTTCTGAGCTACTTCATCATGATCAAGCCGGTGCTGGGTTCCAGCTACCGTCAGTACATCCTGAGCCTGTGGCTGCCGTTCTATCTCTCATTGCCAACCCTGGCGGTGAGCTACGGCCTGGGCATTATCCTCAGCGGCCATCTGCCGCTGGCCGCGCTGCTGGCGGTGCAGGTTGCCGCGGGGGCGCTGGCCTTCGTCGTGATGATCGTACTTTCTCGCAATGCGCTGGTGGTAGAGATGAAGCGCCAGTTTTGCCGTAACGAAAAAATGAAAACGCTGCTTCGCGCAGGCTAGTTATTTAAGAGGCCATTATGAAATTATTAATTCTTGGCAACCACACCTGCGGCAACCGTGGCGACAGCGCCATCCTGCGCGGTTTACTGGATGCAATTAACACCCTTAAGCCTGAGACCGAAGTGGACGTGATGAGCCGTTATCCGGTCAGCTCATCCTGGTTACTGAACCGCCCGGTGATGGGCGACCCGCTCTACAGCCAGATGAAACAGCATAACAACGCCGCGGGCGTGATGGGCCGCGTGAAGAAAGTGCTGCGTCGTCGCTATCAGCACCAGGTGCTGCTTTCCCGTGTGACCGATACCGGCAAGCTGCGCAACATCGCTATCGCGCAGGGCTTTACCGACTTTGTTCGCCTGCTGTCCGGCTATGACGCCATTATCCAGGTCGGCGGCTCGTTCTTCGTCGATCTCTACGGCGTGCCGCAGTTTGAGCATGCGCTGTGCACGTTCATGGCGAAAAAACCGCTGTTTATGATTGGCCACAGCGTCGGGCCATTCCAGGATCCGCAGTTTAACCAGCTGGCGAACTATGTGTTTGGCCACTGCGATGCGCTGATCCTACGCGAGTCGGTCAGCCTCGACATGATGAAGCGCAGCGAAATTGACACCTCAAAAGTTGAGCACGGCGTGGATACCGCCTGGCTGGTGGATCACCAGGACGACAGCTTCCAGCCGAGCTACGCGGTGCAGCACTGGCTCGACGTAGCGGCGAAACAGAAAACCGTCGCAATAACCCTGCGCGAGCTGGCGCCCTTTGATAAACGTTTAGGCACGACGCAAGCGGCGTATGAGAAAGCCTTCGCCGACGTGGTAAACCGCGTGCTGGACAGCGGTTACCAGGTGCTGGCGCTCTCAACCTGCACCGGTATCGACAGTTACAACAAAGACGACCGTATGGTGGCGCTGAACCTGCGCAATCTGGTGAACGATCCGTCCCGCTATCACGTGGTGATGGATGAACTGAACGACCTGGAGATGGGCAAGCTGCTCTCCGCCTGCGACCTGACGGTGGGCACCCGTCTGCACTCGGCCATTATCTCCATGAACTTCGGCACGCCGGCCATTGCCATTAACTATGAGCACAAGTCCGCCGGGATTATGCAGCAGCTCGGTATGCCGGAAATGGCGGTGGATATTCGTCATCTGCTGGACGGATCGCTCGGTGCGATGGTGGGGGACACGCTCGGCCAACTGCCTGCTATCAATGAACGTCTGGCGGTGGCGGTGAAAGCCGAGCGCGAGAAGGGCATTGGGATGGTGAAATCGGTACTCGATCGCGTACGGGAGGGGAAATGAAGGTTGGTTTCTTCTTACTGAAATTTCCGCTGTCGTCCGAAACGTTTGTTCTGAACCAAATCACCGCGTTTATCGATATGGGATATGACGTGGAGATTATCGCCCTGCAAAAGGGCGATACCCAAAACACCCATGCGGCGTATACCCAGTATGGGCTGGAGGCGAAAACCCGCTGGCTGCAGGATGAGCCGTCCGGGAAGCTGAGCAAGCTGCGCCACCGGGCCAGCCAGACCTTACGCGGGATCCACCGCGCATCGACGTGGCGGGCGCTGAATGTTTCCCGCTATGGGGCGGAGTCACGCAATCTGATCCTGTCGGCCATCTGCGGGCAAACGGCGCAGCCGTATCGTGCCGACGTGTTTATCGCCCACTTTGGCCCGGCGGGCGTCACCGCCGCGAAGCTGCGTGAACTGGGGGTGATTGACGGTAAAATTGCGACCATCTTCCACGGTATCGACATCTCCAGCCGTGAAGTGCTGAACCACTACACGCCGGAGTATCAGCAGCTTTTCCGACGCGGCGACATGATGCTGCCTATCAGCGACCTGTGGGCCGGACGGCTGAAAAACATGGGCTGTCCTGGAGAGAAAATTGCTGTTTCGCGTATGGGCGTGGATTTAACGCGCTTCACGCGTCGTCCTGTAAAGGTGCCGGGAACACCGCTGCAGATCATCTCCGTCGCGCGTCTGACCGAGAAGAAAGGGCTGCATGTGGCGATTGAAGCCTGCCGCCAGCTGAAAGCGCGCGGGGTGGATTTCCACTACCGCATTCTCGGGATTGGGCCGTGGGAGCGTCGTCTGCGCACGCTTATCGAACAGTATCAGCTGGAAGATGTCGTAGAGATGCCCGGCTTCAAGCCGAGCCACGAGGTCAAGGCCATGCTCGACGAGGCGGATGTGTTCCTGCTGCCCTCGGTGACGGGCGCCGATGGCGATATGGAAGGCATTCCGGTGGCGCTGATGGAGGCGATGGCCGTAGGTATTCCTGTGGTATCGACCCTGCACAGCGGGATCCCGGAGCTGATTAAGTCTGACCATTCCGGCTGGCTGGTGCCGGAGAATAACGCGATAGCCCTTGCGGACCGATTAGCTGCCTTCAGCGACATCGACCAGCAGACGCTGGAGCCCGTGCTTCATAATGCACGGCAAAAAGTTGAAACCGATTTTAACCAGCAGGTGATTAATCGCCAGTTAGCGAGCCTGCTGCAAACGTTGTAACGCCGAGGATGTATGCTGAAAAAGATTACCCGACGCACATTTGTCTCTTCTCTGTCCGTTCTGGCGGCCACGCCGCTGCTGTCGTCACGCATTGCGCGGGCGGCAACCGGAAGAACGGTCTCTGTTAATCAGTACAATAACAACGACTGGATCGCCGCCTTTAAGCAGGCATTTACTGATGGCGACACGGTTGTGGTCCCTGCCGGGCTCACCTGCGAAAACATCAACACGGGTATTTTCATTCCCGACGGTAAAACGCTGCTGATCCGCGGGGCGTTAACCGGTAACGGGCGCGGCCGCTTTGTTCTGCAGGAAGGCAGCAAAGTGATAGGTGAAGGTGCGGGCCGCACGGAGAACATTACGCTCGACGTTCGCGGCTCTGACTGCGTTATCAAAGGGCTGGCCATGAGCGGGTTTGGCCCGGTGACGCAGATCTACATCGGCGGCAAGAAACCCAGCGTGATGCGCAATTTGCTGATTGATAACATCAGCGTGAGCCAGGCCAACTACGCCATCCTGCGTCAGGGTTTCCATAACCAGGTGGACGGAGCGCGCATCACCAACAGCAAATTTAGTCATCTGCAGGGCGATGCGATCGAGTGGAACGTCGCCATCAACGATCGCAATATCCTGATCTCCGATCATGTCATCGACAACATCAACTGCACCAACGGCAAGATCAACTGGGGCATTGGCATTGGCCTCGCCGGCAGCACCTACGATAATGACTATCCGGAGAAGCAAACCGTCAAGAACTTCGTGGTGGCCAACATTACCGGCAGCAACTGTCGCCAACTGGTGCACGTGGAAAACGGCAAACACTTTGTTATCCGCAATATTAAGGCCAAAAATATTACTCCCGACTTCAGTAAAAAGGCGGGAATAGACAACGCCACGGTGGCCATTTATGGCTGTGATAATTTCATTATTGATAATGTCGATATGGTGAACAGTGCCGGAATGTTAATTGGCTATGGGGTGATAAAAGGCGATTATTTGTCCATCCCGCAGAACTTCAAGCTCAATAATATTCACCTCGATAACCGCCAGCTTGCCTATAAATTGCGCGGAATACAGATTTCATCCGGTAACGCGACCTCGTTTGTGGCGATAACCAACGTGGATATGCAGCGTGCTACGCTTGAACTGCACAACAAGCCGCAACATCTTTTTTTACGCAACATCAATGTGATGCAGGAAGCCGCTGTAGGGCCCGCCCTGAAGATCAACTTCGACCTGCGCAAGGATGTGCGGGGTAAATTTATGGCGAAAGACGAGACGCTGCTGTCGCTGGCGAACATAAAAGCCGTTAATGAGAAGGGGCAAAGCTCGGTGGATATTGACCGTGTCGACCAGCAGGTGGTGAATGTGGAAAGGCTGAACTTTGCGCTTCCTTCCTTCAGGAAGTAAGTCTTGACATCATATCTCATTGAGTGCGCGGTAACCCCTAAAATTTGTTACTGAACTCAGCGATTTTAGGGTTTATAATCCGTGCCACATTTTCGTCAGTTCTGTCTTATCATTAGCGATACCTCAGGGAATGCAGAGATTACCGGAGGTTTGCCAAACACAAATGCACTGAGTGGTTTATGAACGATAAAGTTTTGTTTATTGGCGCGTCCGGCTTCGTTGGGACTCGTTTGATCGAGATTTCTAAGGCTGAGTTTGATGTCACCAACTTCGACAAACAGCAAAGCCATTTCTACCCTGAGATTACTGTTTCCGGAGATGTACGTAATCAGGAGCAACTCGATCAGGCGCTTGCCGGTTTCGACACGGTGGTATTGCTCGCCGCCGAGCATCGTGATGATGTCAGCCCAACGTCGCTCTACTATGATGTAAACGTTCAGGGTACACGTAATGTACTGGCAGCGATGGAAAAAAATAATGTTAAGAACATTATTTTTACCAGCTCAGTTGCTGTTTATGGTCTCAATAAAGTCAATCCTGACGAATCTCACCCGCACGATCCTTTTAACCACTATGGTAAAAGTAAGTGGCAGGCGGAAGAGGTGCTGCGTGAATGGTTCAACAAAGCTCCAGAAGAGCGATCTCTGACAATTGTTCGTCCAACGGTCATTTTTGGTGAACGCAATCGTGGCAATGTCTTCAATCTTCTTAAGCAAATTGCGGGTGGCAAATTCGCAATGGTGGGGGCCGGAACTAACTACAAGTCCATGGCTTATGTCGGCAATATTGTGGAGTTTATCAAATTCCGATTGAGCAACGTCAAACCTGGCTACGATGTATACAATTATGTCGATAAGCCCGATCTGAATATGAATCAGCTGGTTGCTGAGGTGGAAAAGAGCCTTAGCAAAAAAATCCCATCAGTTCATCTCCCTTATCCTTTAGGTATGCTTGGTGGCTTTTGTTTTGATATTCTTAGCAAAGTGACTGGTAAAAAGTATGCGATCAGTTCCGTTCGTGTCAAAAAATTCTGTGCCACCACTCAATTTGATGCCACGAAAGTACACACATCAGGTTTTAAAGCGCCTTATACCTTATCTCAAGGGCTGGACCGTACGTTGAAGTATGAGTTCGTTCATGAGAAGAAAGATGACATCACGTTCGTTTCTGAATAGCGGCTGCTGATCTGGGATTTGTCGGAAACAGACTCTACGGCTTCTTTATTGATAGGGTTTTTGACGATTCTGGGTCACACTTATAGCGTAATGAACTTAAGTAATCAGCGTTCTGAACTAAACGTGATTTGCATTCGACGCAGTAGACTTTCTTTATCAGGCATTTTTCCTGACACGGTTTATACTTCGTCAACCATTTTAAGGTGGAAGAGATAATGATCAATTTGAAAGCAGTCATTCCGGTAGCAGGTCTGGGCATGCATATGCTGCCAGCCACAAAAGCCATTCCAAAAGAGATGCTGCCGATCGTCGATAAGCCAATGATTCAGTACATTGTCGATGAGATTGTTGCTGCAGGGATCAAAGAAATCGTCCTGGTTACCCACTCGTCTAAGAACGCGGTTGAAAACCACTTCGACACCTCTTACGAACTCGAAGCGTTGCTGGAGCAGCGAGTCAAACGCCAGCTGCTAGCGGAAGTTCAGTCTATTTGTCCTCCAGGCGTGACTATTATGAACGTGCGCCAGGCGCAGCCGCTGGGTCTCGGCCACTCGATTTTGTGTGCCCGTCCAGTGGTGGGCGATAACCCGTTCATCGTTGTGCTGCCGGACATCATCATTGATAACGCTTCTGCCGATCCGCTACGTTACAACCTGGCGGCAATGGTGGCACGTTTCAATGAAACAGGGCGTAGCCAGGTCCTGGCTAAACGCATGAAAGGCGATCTCTCTGAGTACTCCGTAATTCAGACGAAAGAAGCGCTTGAGACGGAAGGGCAGGTGAGCCGCATCGTCGAGTTCATTGAAAAACCGGATCAGCCACAGACGCTTGATTCGGACCTGATGGCGGTTGGCCGTTATGTTCTGAACGCAGATATATGGGCGGAACTTGAAAAAACCGAGCCAGGCGCCTGGGACCGCATCCAACTGACCGACGCGATTGCTGAGTTAGCGAAGAAGCAGTCCGTGGACGCCATGCTGATGACCGGCGATAGCTATGACTGCGGTAAGAAAATGGGGTATATGCAGGCGTTTGTAAATTATGGGCTGCGTAACCTGAAAGAAGGGGCGAAGTTCAGAAGCCGTATTGAAAAGTTGCTGGCTAATAACGACTGATATTCCTGCCACGGCTTGAACCAGCGGCAGTCATCATTAAGGTGTGTTGAAGCATATCCATAATGATGACTGCCGTTTTTCGTTATTAATACTAATGATAACATTGAGTTATCTGATTCAAGCCTGAGCAGGTTTGTAGCGATTTGTGCTTGTTTCTAAGGTCGTTTAGGACGACAATTAACGCCAGTTTTTGTCTGTATCCAGACAAGAAAAATCATTTAATCAAACACCGCTCAGTACACTGGTAGCTGTTAAGCCAGGGGCGGTAGCGTGCTCAATTTCTGAAACGTTTCTAAATGGTCAGGTTTCAGAGCGTCAGTATCCAGACATTTCCAACAGACGGAACAGATAACGTGAAAATTCTTGTGACGGGCGGTGCCGGCTTTATCGGCTCAGCAGTTGTACGACATATTATTAAAAATACCCAGGACGACGTCGTCAATGTGGATAAGCTGACCTATGCCGGTAATCTTGAGTCGCTTAGTGAAGTCAGCGAAAGCGACCGCTATGCCTTTGAACATGCAGATATTTGCGACAAAGACGCTATGGATCGCATTTTCGCAAAACACAAGCCTGATGCGGTGATGCACCTGGCAGCTGAAAGTCACGTCGATCGTTCAATTACCGGCCCGGCTGCGTTTATCGAAACCAATATCGTCGGCACCTATGTGCTTCTGGAAGCCGCTCGAGCGTACTGGTCTACGTTGGATGAGCAGGCGAAGAAAACGTTTCGTTTCCATCACATCTCTACCGACGAAGTGTATGGTGATTTACCGCATCCTGATGAACATCCGGAATCAACTGAGCTGCCACTCTTCACAGAAACCACCGCGTATGCACCAAGCAGCCCGTATTCAGCGTCGAAAGCCTCCAGTGACCATCTCGTGCGTGCCTGGCTTCGTACCTACGGTTTCCCGACTATCGTCACCAACTGTTCGAATAACTACGGCCCGTACCATTTCCCGGAAAAACTGATCCCGTTGGTTATTCTGAATGCGCTGGAAGGTAAAGCTCTGCCAATTTACGGTAAAGGCGATCAAATCCGTGACTGGCTGTATGTAGAAGATCATGCGCGTGCACTCTACACCGTTGTCACTCAAGGGAAACCGGGTGAAACATACAACATTGGCGGCCATAACGAGAAGCAGAACCTGGACGTGGTCCATACGATTTGCGATCTGTTGGATGAAATTGTACCTAAAGGGACATCTTACCGCAGTCAGATCCGTTATGTAGCTGATCGCCCAGGCCATGACAGAAGATATGCAATCGATGCGCACAAAATAGCTGAAGAATTAGGCTGGAAACCACAAGAGACTTTTTACAGTGGCATTCGTAAAACGGTTGAATGGTATCTCAATAATCAAGGGTGGATCAATAATGTGAAAAGTGGTGCTTACACATCTTGGTTATCAAAACAATATGGAGATAATGAATGAAGGGTATAATTCTCGCTGGTGGCTCTGGTACCAGGCTGTATCCTGTAACTTTGGGAGTATCTAAACAACTTCTTCCCGTTTATGATAAACCAATGATTTATTATCCCTTGTCCGTTTTAATGCTGGCAGGTATCAAAGATATACTTATAATAACAACACCTGAAGATCAGAGCGGTTTTGTAAGACTTTTGGGGGATGGCAGTCAATTTGGTATTAATTTGAGTTACGCTATTCAACCAAATCCTGATGGTTTGGCACAGGCCTTCATTATAGGTGAGAATTTTATTGGGCAAGAGCCAGTCTGTTTAGTATTAGGCGATAATATTTTCTTCGGACAAGGATTCACACCTAAATTACAGCTGGCGAGTAGTAGAATAAGTGGGGCAACAGTCTTCGGCTACCAAGTCATGGATCCACAGCGGTTCGGTGTGGTTGAATTTAATAGTGATTTCAAGGCAATAAGTATAGAGGAAAAACCAGCTCAGCCTAAGTCTAATTGGGCGGTGACGGGACTCTATTTTTATGACAATAACGTCATTGATATTGCAAAAAATATAAAACCGTCGGCAAGAGGCGAGTTAGAAATAACAACAGTCAATGAAATTTACCTTAACAATAATAATTTAAATGTCGAATTGTTAGGTCGCGGTTTTGCATGGCTTGATACCGGCACCCATGATAGTTTAATTGAGGCCGGAAGTTTTGTCGAAACAGTTCAAAAACGTCAGGGTATGATGGTAGCTTGTCCAGAAGAGATTGCCTGGCGAAATGGATGGTTAAATGATGAGACCCTTACGGCTATTGGTTCTAAATTAGCAAAAAACCATTATGGACAGTATTTATTAAAATTAGTAAAAGGGCATTAAAATACAATGAATTTGATTCAGCTAAACAAAAAAGGTGATGACAGGGGTGCATTGGTAGTTATTGAGCAAGAAAAAGACATACCGCTTGATATCAAGCGGGTCTACTACATGTTTGATACGACACCAGGCGTCAGAAGAGGCTTTCATGCCCATAAAAAACTAACGCAAATAGCTGTTCCTGTTAAGGGATCTTGTAAGTTCTTGCTTGATGATGGAAAACAAGTTGAGCATGTGCTTTTGGATTCACCGACGGTTGGATTAATAATCGAACCCATGGTTTGGCATGAAATGTATGATTTCAGCGACGATTGTGTCTTAATGGTTCTGGCCGATGATTATTATGATGAAAGTGATTATATTCGAGACTATGCTTCTTTCAAAGCGATCACTGACCTCAAAAATTAAAACGACTAGGGTTAGTGAAAAGCCAACATTAAAAAAATTTACTTTTTGATATACAGTACAAATTATAGGGTGTGTTATTAAATGATTAAATTTCTTGATCTTCAAAAAATAAATCAGGTTTATCATGCGGAGTTAATGAGTGCATTCGAATCTGTGTTAGATTCGGGATGGTATGTAATGGGAAATCATCTCCAAAAGTTTGAGTCTGAATTTGCTAATTACTGTGGTGTTAAACACTGTATTGGTGTAGCGAACGGCTTAGAAGCCCTGGTGTTGGTTTTACGCGCCTGGAAAGAAATGGGTAAATTGCAAGAAGGTGACGAGGTTATCGTACCATCTAATACATATATTGCTTCTATTCTTGCAATATCTGAAAATAATTTAACTCCAATACTTGTAGAACCTGATGTAAATACTTTTAACTTATCTCTAGAAAATATAAAAGCAGCTGTTACGACAAAAACAAAAGTGATCCTTCCTGTTCATCTTTACGGTCAGATTTCACCGATGAAAGAAATACAGGAATATGCTGCTGCAAACAATATATTAGTTCTTGAGGATTGTGCGCAATCACAAGGAGCTGAGCAGTTTAAAATCAAGGCAGGCAGTTGGGGGGATGCAGGTGCGTTTAGTTTCTACCCGGGGAAAAATTTAGGTGCTCTGGGTGATGCTGGTGCGATCACAACGAATGATGATGGCTTAGCAGATACACTAAAAGCTCTTCGTAATTATGGCTCACATGTAAAATATCAAAATCTCTATAAAGGGGTAAATAGTCGACTGGATGAATTACAGGCAGCGCTTTTAAGCGTCAAATTACCAAATTTAGATAATGAAAATAAACGCAGAAGAGATATAGCTAAGAAATATCAAGAGAATATTACTAACAAAAATATTACTCTTCCAGTTCATCCTGACAATGATGTTTCACACGTATGGCATTTATATGTTATTAAAACAGTAAATAGGGATAGTCTTGTTAACTATTTGAATGATCAGGGAATACAAACCCTTGTACACTATCCGATACCTCCTCATCATCAAAAGGCTTACTCAGAAATTTCACATTTATCCTTACCTGTCTCAGAAATGTTGCATAATTCCGTACTCTCTTTGCCAATTTCGCCAGTTATGACCGATGATGAGGTCGACTTTGTCATTCAAAAAATAAATGGATGGCAAATTTGAATTTTGCAAAAGTAACTATTTTTAGCGGAATATTGACACTTCTGCGACTATTATGCGGTTTCGCGATATCAAAAGTTGTTGCAATATATACAGGTCCAGTGGGGATTGCGGGATTAGGGCAATTACAAAATCTGGTGACGTTCATAAATGGTTTTGTATCCTCTCAGGTTTCTCAGGGGATAAACAGATATTCCGCAGAAAATAAAAATGATTATGAAAGTGCAAAATACTACTGGAGAGCTGCCTTAAAGCTCTCTGTAGTAGCATGCCTGTTTATCATTTGCCTGGGGTGCATTCTATCAAGTAATATATCAATGCTTTTATTTTCAACGAAAGCTTATTATTGGATAGTCATACTTGCTTTGATTGTTGTACCGCTAAATGTTATAAATAATATATTCTTGGGTGTGCTCAATGGTCTTGGAGACCATTATAGGTTTTTTGTTGCTAATGGATGTGCTGTTGTTTTTTCTGCCATCTCTATGATGTTATTGGTATATCTTTTTGGGTTAAAGGGAGCATTGATTGCTGCGGCATTGAATAATGCAATTGCAGGCCTATGGCTTGTATTTGTAGTCATGAAATGCGATTGGTTCAAATATCATTTCTGGGTTGGTAAAACCACCTCGTCTCATATATCTGAAATGAGAAATTATTTTTTCATGGGCATAATTGGCGCACTGACCGGCCCTGTATCTCTCATTCTAGTGAGGACTATTTTAACCAAAGATTTTTCAGCAGAATATGCTGGCTATTGGCAGTCTGTATCGAAGTTATCTGAAGCTTACCTGGCAGTCCTGACAACCGCACTAACTGTATATTATTTCCCCAAAACAGCAGCCGCCAAGACAGTTAAAGAACATATTTCTGTTTTAAAAACAGGCAGTCTCATTGTTATTCCCTTTGCCTGCATGTTTGCTATGAGTATATTTTGGGGTAAAGAATATATATTGAAGATATTATTCAGTTCGGAATTTATTGCAGCAAAACAATTGTTCTTATTTCAGAATTTGGGTGATGTTTTCAGAATAACAAGCTGGTTATTTGCAACAGTGTTATTAGCTAAGGGATATTTTAAGATTAATGCTATACTGGAGATCACATTTTCAATCTTATTTCCCTTATTAACGTGGGGGTTAACAAAGTATTTCTCATTTACTGGGGTAAGCATTGCATACTGTATAACCTATTTAGGTTATTTAATAGTTTCTATACTTATATATATTGCTCATATTAAGAGGCTACAAAAGGTTAGTGATATAGCATGAGTCAAGAATATCCATATAAATGTTCAGTCATAACACCAGTATATAATGAAGAGCGAAATATTAATGCTTTTCTAAACATGCTGTGTGAAATATATGACCCTCAAATACAGTTCGTACTCATTGATGATGGTTCTACTGATAAAACATTTGAGATCATCTCTAATGACTCTTTTATACGTAATAATAAAAATATCAGGGTTATTAGCAAAAAAAATGGAGGTGCTGCAGAGGCGCGCCTTGTAGGGATTAATAACTCCGAAAGTAATTTTATTGTTTTTTGTGATTGCGATGACAAACTTGATCAATTTTCTATAAAAAAAGCATTGGCCGAATTTGAGAACAATAAAGAAATTGATCTGGCTTTATTTGATTATTATGTGTGTTCTACTCAAAAGGAGCCCACACGTTTTAACTACACAATTCAAAATTGGCCGATTTCTGGATATACTGCATTCGAGAATACAATTTCGTTATGGGGTATTCATGCGTTTGGTATATATCGGAAAGAGACGATTCTGGCTGGCTATAATGCAATCAAAAATATTGCTGGAGGTTTAGCTAATAATGTCAATGATGATGAGTTAATAGCTCGGATGGCTATGTTAAATGCCCGAAAAATTACTCTATCTGAAGGGAAGTATTATTATGCAGAAAACACACTTTCAACAACCAGAAGAGTTAATAGAAATTTGTTTAAAATGGCATTTACAGCTCAACGATTAGCAGACATCATCACCGATACTCCATCATTAAGCTTGTTAATTCCTGCCGTTCATTTGTATATGATCAGAGTTGCTACTAATTTAACAATAAAAAGGTCCCTCTGGCGAAAAAAAATAAATAATAAAAGTGAATGGGACCTGGCGGTTTCCAGTTTAATTCAGAAAGTTAAGCTTAAAAATATAATAGAAATTACTAAGCATAATAAAAAATTACTAACTTGGTCTCTCTTCAAGTTTATGGTACTTAAGGCTATATATGGATTTCGAAATGTTAAACCATGAAGAAATGGTGTCTATCGTAATAGTGACATATAATTCTGCTGATTTTATTGAAGAAACGCTAGATAGTTGTTTAAAACAGACTTATTCTAACATTGAAATTATAGTTTCTGATGATAACTCGGCAGATAATACTGTCAATTGTTGTAAACAATGGAATGAAAAAAATAATTCACAAGTTAAATTTAAAGTGATCACTAGTGAACTACGAGCTGGGATACCTGCTAATTGTAATAGAGGTGCGATGGCTTCATCTGGTAGCTGGATTAAGTTTTTAGGTGCAGATGATCTGTTAGAAGCTACAGCAATTGAAGATCTAATGGCTTCAAGAAAAAGTAATACCGGTATTGTGTTTTCCCGATTTGAAACATTTGGAGAAAATGTTTCAACTGAAGTTTTCCCATATTCCTTTACATGGAATTTAATAAAGAATAAGTCGGAACAAAATTCTAAATACTCAGACTGGCTCTTCTTACTTGGTTTTTCAAATGTTGCTCCAGGGGTAATGATATCCAGAGAAACATTTGACAAGTATCATGGGTATGATGAAAGTTATTACTTGCTAGAAGATTTACCTCTTTGGTATAAATTATTTTCGAATAATGAATGTATTTCATATTGTTCAGTAATAACTGTAAAGTATCGTATTCATCAAAACCAGGTAACGTCTTCGGGCATCAGCGAGTTATTAAAAAAAGATTTATTAAAGTTTAATGTTTCAGTAAGAAAAAGATACAAAGCTCCTTATGTTCATAACTTAATTCAGATCATAGCTAATTCCAATAAAAGATTGAGGTTCTTGAAATATATTGATCTTTTTCAATGGTATATATCTTTATATAATAGGTTATGTAAATAATGTTTATTTTATCGCAATGTATGCCGCTTCTGTTCTTGTCATTACTTTGGCCAAACTTTAAGGCTTCTTTAAAAAGAATAGTCGCTTATTCTTTGGTTTTTTTATTGGGCGTGGCTTACACCGCTTTTTACCTTAATGGAGAAGATTGGGTAAATTATTATGTAAACTTTTTCACTCGTGAAGGAACTGCATGGTTTGAGCCTGGATTTTATTTATTGTATTCATGCTTGTCATTCTTGTCTCATTATAACTTTGGCATCACAACGCTCCTGTTTTTCCTGTTGTCATTTGCTATACTTACTAAGTTTGTCCTTGATAATAAAGACTGTAATTTACCATTTTTTTTACTATTGCTTATTATTTGTTTTGGTAATACATTAATTTTAGAGCAGTTAAGACAGTTTGTTTCCGCAATATTAGCACTATGTGCATTAACTACTAGATTAAATTTAAACAAAAAAAAGTCTAATTTCTATCTTTTGCTTGCAATAGCATTTCATGCATCAGCAGTTATTGTCGGATGTGCATTTCTTTTGGCGAGCATAAAGAATTCTAAAGCTTTTATATTTATTTCTCTCTCTATAGCCTCCTTTCTTTTGCTGTTGCTGACCAGTGACTCTCTGGTGAATATAGGTGTGCAGTTACTGCCTGTTATTTTTCTCAAGATTAAAGTTTATCGTGAAATCACAGATTTAACATTACATGTTGGGCCTTCTCTTATTTTCTCAATTATTTACTTATTATATCAATTTAAAAACATTGGAGAGCTAAAATATACTGGAGATTATTCAGTTGTATTCTTAAAAAGACAGCTTTTCTTTGGAGGCTTGGTCTTCTTGGTCGGTATTTTTATACCTTTCATGTCACGAATGTCGACTTTTTTTATTATATTTTTATTTTATGATGTCGCGATTAATAACTACTTTAAATATTTTCAGATAGGTAGGAAAGTTGTGTTGAAGTTTGTGTTGGTTTTGTTTTATAGCTTATTTAGTATGGCTTCATATTTCAAAAACGATATAGCTCCTATTTCCTTTGATAACTTAACATTTAATTTCATCCCGTTTGTATTAAATGATGTCAACTATGATTCATTAGTATATGAAACCTATTTCAAAAATGCTCTGGTGACAAGCGAGCTCATATCGGATAAGTAATGATACCTATGAAAATAGCAATGATATTACCTAGCCTTGCAAAAAGTGGTCCTGGGATTCAAGTGGAAGCTTTGTGCAAGCTGCTTACAGCACAGGGTTGTTATGTAGAAATATTTTATTTGCGTGAAAACACAAAGAACAAACTCAATTTTGTTGGGATAAAGAAAAATAGGGTGGATTTTTCTTTAGGTACCATTAATAAATTTCGTGGGTTCGATATTGTTCACAGCCATGGTTTTTTCCCTGATTTATTACTTGTATTGCTGCGCTGCTCTGGAATGAGAGCAGCATTTGTAACAACAATGCATAACTTTCTTAAAGAGGATATATTTTCAAGATATAAACCAATGAAAGCAAGAATATCTGTCTTTTTATGGAAGCTTGTTCTCTCATTTATCCCTAATAAATTTGTATTCACATCGATAGCGAAAAATTATTACAGTTCTTTTTCAAATGGAGATGTTTATATTGTTAGCAGTGGAATCGATGTGTTAGCAGTTGAAAGTAAAATTGAGGAAAGCTCAGTTCTTGAAGATGAATATATTGAAGCCGCCGCCTCTTTAGTAAAACGAAATCTGAAAATTATTGGTTCAACTTCTATTATTACATCAGGGAAGCATCTGGATACCATCGTCCATGCCCTACCTTTTTTACCGAATCATGCCGCTATTTTTGTCGGCGGTGGTGCCAGGGAAAAAGAGTTAATAGATCTAGCCATTAGTTTGAAGGTTTATGATCGTTGCATATTTACTGGGTTTAGAGCAAACCCACTCCCTTATCTTAAGACATTTGATATTTATGCAATGCCAAGTTCAAGTGAATCCTTTGGGCTAAGTTTATTTGAAGCCATAATTGCTAAGCTTCCAATTATATGTCGTGATTTGCCAGTTTATAGAGAACTCCTGGAAAATGACAATATCTGTTTCTTTGATGGTACTGTTTCAGATTTCGTTAAAGTAGTTAACTCCATGGATACTTGCAATGAAGAATTGATTTCGTCTTTATATAATATGGTTAGTCAAAATTATGACATGTCAGTCGTTGCATCAAAATACCGTGCTTGCTATAGGGATTTAATAAAGAAATGATCGATTTTAGTGTTCTAATGTCCTTATATACTAAAGAGACCCCTGGTAATTTGGAGCAATGCTTTGAAAGTCTTTTTAATCAAACCTATCAAGCTAACGAAATTATTGTAGTGCTGGATGGGCCGATAAACGAACAATTACACTCCGTCATAAATAAGTGGGCGGAGATTTTACCACTACATATTGTTCCACTACCAAATAATGTTGGTTTAGGCAATGCGCTTAATATTGGAATGAAGAGTTGTAATCATGCTCTAATTGCGAGAATGGATACCGATGATATTTGTGTGCCAAATCGCTTTGAGCTTCAGATAAGAAAGTTTAGTGAATCCCCTGAACTTTGTATTTTAGGAGGGGCAATCAGCGAATTTGAAAACGACATTAATATTTCTACCGGCGTTCGAAAAGTACCTGAAACGCATGTGGATATTTTGAAATATGCAGTTTTAAAAAACCCCTTTAATCATATGACGGTTATGTTCAAAAAAGATGAAATTATGAGCGTTGGTGGTTATATGCATCACCATTTTATGGAGGACTATAATTTATGGCTAAGAGTTTTATCAAAAGGGAAAACTGTAGGTAATATAGCTGATATATTAGTCTACGCAAGAACTGGAAATGCTATGTTAAACCGTCGTCGTGGTTTGTCTTATATCCACAGCGAGTTAATACTGGCGAGACTTAAACATAAACTTGGTTTTCAAAATTTTTTATCCGCTTCGTGCATCTTGTTGTTGCGCTCTCTTCCAAGATTGTTGCCAATAACCCTATTTAGAAAAATATATTCAGTCATGCGGAAGCAATGAAAATTCATAGGTTATTTTTTAATGTTAAATAAACATATCTTTAGTTTAACATCACTACGTTTTTTTGCAGCAGTTGGCGTATTTCTGCATCATCTAGGCGTTCTTAATTCAGTTGACAATCCAATAATAAAATCTTTCGCAAGATATTTTTTTTCTGGCTATGCTGGAGTTACTTTTTTTTACATATTGTCCGGTTTTATAATATCGTATAGCTTCAGGAAACATAAAGCGGATGGGTATTTTGATTCTAAGGATTTTATTTTCTTTAGAGTCGTTAGGATATTTCCTGTCCATTGGTTAACATTGTTGTTTTCTTTTTTTGTTTTTAGCCATTTCTCTAATTTTGACTTTTTGCACATCATTGCTCTTATTTTTAACTTTTTTTTGCTGCATGCATTTATTCCATTGGAAGATGTTTATTTTTCATTTAATCCAGTGAGTTGGAGTCTTTCTTGCGAACTTTTCTTTTATTGTAGCTTTGTGTTTTTAGTAGTGTTAAAAACTCGTTTTTTACTAATTTTGTTAGCAATGATACTAGTGCTTCAATTTTATTTCTTGATTCACCCACAAGACCTAGTATCTGATCACTGGCTGTTCTACATAAACCCTTTCTTTAGAATTAATGGATTCATTATTGGTATGCTTTTATGTCGCATGCATGTTTCAAAAATGCCTGTATTGTCTGAAAGTATGTTTAGTTTCATGGAGATATTATCAGTTATTTTGTTAGGGTTGACGTTGTATCTTTCTACTAATTTTATTTCTGATATGAATTTACGCTATGATTTGCTATTTATACCCGCAATGGCATTTATGGTGTTTGTTTTTTCTTATGACGGCGGGGTCATTTCTAAATTATTATCGCATCGTTGTTTTGTTCTTTTAGGAGAGGCATCATTCTCTTTTTATATGATTCATTTAATTGTCATAAGGGTTATTTTTAAAATAACAAATGACAATCATGCTGATGATATCTTAGCTATAATGTTGACGGCTTTAACTGCATTTATTTTGTCTGTTTTAGGATCTGTTATTATATTTAAATTATTCGAGGTTCCTGTTAATAAAGCACTGCGAAATCGATGGTTAAAATTCAGATACAAAAAATAAGGGTTTAGTGTCATCGCTATACTTTGTTCCCAAACTCACATCTTAACTGTATAATCACCATATCTCATATTTAGAAATTACAACTATTCACACCTGACAGGAGTATGTAATGTCCAAGCAACAGATCGGCGTTGTCGGTATGGCAGTGATGGGGCGCAACCTGGCGCTCAACATCGAAAGCCGTGGTTATACCGTCTCCGTTTTCAACCGCTCCCGTGATAAGACCGAAGAAGTGATTGCCGAGAATCCAGGCAAGAAACTGGTTCCTTTCTATACGGTGAAAGAGTTCGTTGAGTCTCTGGAAACGCCTCGTCGTATCCTGTTAATGGTGAAAGCGGGCGCAGGTACCGATGCAGCGATTGACTCCCTGAAGCCTTACCTCGAAAAAGGTGACATCATCATTGATGGCGGTAACACCTTCTTCCAGGACACCATTCGTCGTAACCGTGAACTGTCCGCAGAAGGCTTCAACTTCATCGGTACCGGTGTTTCCGGTGGTGAAGAGGGCGCGCTGAAAGGCCCATCCATCATGCCTGGCGGCCAGAAAGACGCATACGAACTGGTTGCACCTATCCTGACCAAAATCGCAGCCGTGGCTGAAGATGGTGAGCCTTGCGTAACCTATATCGGTGCGGACGGTGCAGGTCACTATGTGAAAATGGTGCACAACGGTATCGAATACGGCGACATGCAGCTGATCGCTGAAGCTTATTCCCTGCTGAAAGGCGGTCTGAACCTCTCTAACGAAGAGCTGGCTGAAACCTTTACCGAGTGGAACAAAGGCGAGCTTAACAGCTACCTGATTGACATCACCAAAGATATCTTCACGAAAAAAGATGAAGAGGGTAAATACCTGGTTGATGTGATTCTGGATGAAGCAGCGAACAAAGGTACCGGTAAATGGACCAGCCAGAGCTCTCTGGATCTGGGCGAACCGCTGTCTCTGATCACCGAATCTGTCTTCGCGCGTTACATTTCTTCCCTGAAAGAGCAGCGCGTCGCGGCGTCTAAAGTGCTGTCTGGCCCACAGGCTAAACCAGCAGGCGATAAAGCAGAATTCGTTGAAAAAGTGCGTCGTGCACTTTACCTGGGTAAAATCGTTTCTTACGCGCAGGGCTTCTCTCAGCTGCGTGCGGCATCAGACGAGAACAACTGGGACCTGAATTACGGTGAGATTGCGAAGATCTTCCGTGCGGGCTGTATCATTCGTGCCCAGTTCCTGCAGAAAATCACCGATGCCTATGCTGAAAATGCCGGTATCGCCAACCTGCTTCTGGCACCGTACTTCAAGAAGATTGCGGACGAATACCAGCAGGCGCTGCGTGACGTGGTTGCCTACGCTGTTCAGAACGGTATTCCGGTTCCAACCTTCTCTGCTGCAGTAGCCTACTACGACAGCTACCGTGCGGCCGTTCTGCCTGCTAACCTGATTCAGGCGCAGCGTGACTACTTTGGCGCGCATACCTACAAGCGCACTGATAAAGAAGGCGTATTCCATACCGAGTGGATGGAATGAGTTAACGCACTCGCTGTCATCGCAACCCGGAGCTCGTCTCCGGGTTTTTTTATGCAAAAACTGCTGCCTTATATTCGAAGTAGTCTGAATCTCATCCCACTCGAAGTGATTACTCCTGGTTTGCCTTGACAGTTCTGTTTGCCAGGAGGTACAAAGCCCAACAGTTATGTTTATCGCGATGGTCAGGTGACCATCAGTACAATTAACTCATAGAAGTCATTAGCGAATGAAAATAACAATTTCCGGAACAGGGTATGTCGGTCTCTCTAACGGCATTCTGATTGCTCAAAACCACGAAGTGGTTGCACTGGATATCGTGCAGGCCAAAGTGGACATGCTCAATCAGAAAAAATCGCCGATTGTCGATAAAGAAATCCAGGACTATCTCAGCAATAAGCCGCTGAATTTCCGCGCCACGACTGACAAAGAAGATGCATATCGCGATGCGGATTACGTCATCATTGCGACGCCTACTGACTACGATCCCAAAACCAACTACTTCAACACCTCAACCGTCGAAGCGGTGATCAAAGACGTTATCGCGATCAACCCTCGTGCGGTGATGGTCATTAAGTCAACGATTCCTGTTGGTTTCACTAAATCCATCAAAGAGAAGTTTGGGATTGATAACATCTTCTTCTCGCCGGAGTTCCTGCGCGAGGGGAGAGCACTTTACGATAACCTGCATCCTTCGCGTATTGTTATTGGCGAACGCTCTGAGCGTGCTGAGCGCTTTGCCGTGCTGCTTCAGGAAGGGGCGCTTAAGAAAGATATTCAGGTGTTGTTTACCGACTCCACTGAAGCTGAGGCGATTAAGCTCTTCGCGAATACCTATCTGGCAATGCGAGTGGCTTATTTCAATGAGCTCGACAGTTACGCAGAGAGTCTTGGACTGAACACCCGTCAGATTATTGAAGGGGTGTGTCTCGATCCGCGCATTGGTAATCACTACAACAACCCTTCATTTGGCTACGGTGGCTACTGTCTGCCAAAAGACACCAAGCAACTGCTGGCAAACTACCAGGCTGTGCCAAACAACCTGATATCGGCGATTGTTGATGCTAACCGTACACGTAAAGATTTTATCTCCGATTCCATCCTTGCGCGTCAACCGAAAGTCGTCGGCGTATACCGTCTGATCATGAAGAGTGGCTCCGATAACTTCCGCGCTTCTTCTATTCAGGGGATCATGAAGCGCATTAAGGCGAAAGGGGTTGAGGTTGTTATCTATGAGCCAGCCATGCCGGAGGATCAGTTCTTCAATTCACGGGTGATCCGCGATCTGGACGCATTTAAGAAAGAAGCCGATGTCATCATTTCAAACCGCATGGCGGAAGAGTTGGCTGACGTGGCGGATAAAGTGTATACCCGCGATCTGTTTGGTAGTGATTAATAAAAAATGTTCTTTAAAAGGACAGACAGTAATGGTCTGTCCTTTTTTATATTTGATGTTAATTGAGGAAAATGTCTTTTATTTAATTAAAATATGCTGAGGAAGGTATTTCTTAAATTTATTCATTGAGTCCTGAATACTGTCTTTCGAAATAGTGAAAAGAATATCATCTTCTGTTTCTTTTTGACGAACAGCACCGAAACGCTCGTGGAACCTAATGACAGAAAGATTACCTTTACGGACATCGAAGTGGGCGCGGGTAAAACCTAATTTCAACGCGTAGTAGTAGACTAAAAGCGCCGACTCAATTGCGAAATGTGAAGGTGCATCCTCATGAATGACCCATGATCCCCAGCAGAAAGAATCTTGTTGCTGATCATAAATTCTTACCGTACCAAAAGGTATATCTTCGAGATCGGTAATGATAAAGTAGGCTTGACCCTCACTTTTCAGATAACCTTCGATCCATTTTTCTTGTGCCTTAGTATCATCAGAGGTCGTGCTTATAAATCGACCCTTTTTCTCATTCGTTCTCAGCGCAACAATGAAAGCTGCGTCATCGATTTTTACATTTCGAAGTTTAACAGAGCGACCTACGATAAGATCTGTCTGGTGAATTACTGGAATAGACATAGCAGTTCCTTTTTGCGTAGACATATTGAATGTATTCAAATTTTATAGAAACGTTTGTACCAGTCTACAAAGTTCTTCACCCCATCTTTAACCGAGGTTTGCGGTTTAAATCCGATCGCGTCATAAAGTGGCTGGGTATCGGCGCTGGTTTCCAGAACATCCCCGGCCTGGAGTGGCATCATATTTTTTTCCGCTTTTTTACCCAGGGCCTCTTCCAGAGCGGTGATGTAGTCCATCAGCTCTACTGGTGAACTGTTGCCGATGTTATAAACCCGATAAGGCGCTGAGCTGGTCGCAGGTGAGCCGGCCTCAACGGTCCAGTTTGGGTCTGACCGAGGAATAACATCCTGAAGGCGAATAATGGCTTCAGCGATATCATCAATGTACGTGAAGTCGCGCTTCATCTTACCGTAGTTATAGACATCGATGCTTTTGCCTTCAATCATCGCCTTGGTAAACTTAAACAGTGCCATGTCAGGGCGTCCCCACGGACCGTATACGGTAAAGAAGCGCAGCCCAGTTGTCGGCAGGTTGTAGAGATGCGAATAGGTGTGCGACATCAGCTCATTGGCTTTTTTGGTCGCGGCATAAAGCGAAACCGGGTGATCCACGGAATCGTCAGTCGAGAAGGGCATCTTGCGGTTGAGGCCATATACGGAGCTGGATGAGGCATAAAGCAGATGCTGAACGTTGTTATGGCGGCAGCCTTCCAGCACGTTGAGATGACCAATAATGTTGGCATCAGCATACACATGTGGGTTTTCAAGGGAGTAGCGTACGCCAGCCTGCGCGGCAAGATGAATCACACGATCAAACTTCTCACTGGCGAAAAGCGTGACCATACCTTCCCGGTCAGCTAAGTCCAGCTTGTGAAAGGTGAAACTCTCAGATTTTAACAGTTCCAGGCGTGCCAGCTTCAGGTTGACATCGTAGTATTCATTAAGGTTATCAATACCGACAACCTGATGACCGGCCTCAAGGAGGCGTTTACTGACATTTGCACCGATAAAACCAGCTGCACCCGTTACCAGAAATTTCATCTCTTCCCTCATAGCCTATATTCTTACAGATGCCATAGCGCATCACATGGCCTCTATGATACCGCGAAGGGAGGTAAGTTACATAACCGATCTTTCCGATATTACTCATCGGATTCTTATAGAAAAATTGCCAGCAATAGATAAACTATGCGAACAACATTATGTTTGCCCTTTTTCATCTGTTAGGGATTGTATGACACAAAACAACAATAGCCAGGTCAGCCGAAGCAATGACCCTGAGCAAATTGATTTATTTGATTTAGTACTGCAACTGTGGCGTGGAAAGTGGACGATAGCAGTCTTTGTTGTTGTTTTTATTGCCCTTGCTATTGGTTTTTTATCTATTGTAAAGGAAAAATGGACGTCAAGTGCAATTATTGCACAACCTGATGCTGCTCAGATAGCCAGCTATTCTAATGCATTGAATATCCTCTACGGTACCGCAGCACCTTCAATGCTTGATAATCAAACACGTGCTATTGGTCGTTTTAACTCCTCATTCTCCGCGTTGTCGCAGGCGCTGGAAAATCAGTCAGTGCCTGAAAAACTTACCATTGAGCCCACGGTTAAAGGACAGCCGTTACCATTAAGCGTCTCCTATACCAGTACATCCGCAGAAGCCGCACAAAAGCAATTGGCGCAGTATATCCAGCAGGTCGATGAGCAAACGGCGAAAGAACTTGCCGTTGACCTTAAGGACAACATCAAGGAACAGATAAAAACCCTGAATGACTCCCTGCAAAACCAGGAGAAGGTTGCTCAGGAGCAAAAAGATCTGCGTATCAAACAGATTGCTGAGGCACTCAAGAACGCTGAAGCAGCGAAAATAACCTCGCCGCAGGTCCAGCAAACCCAAGAAGTGACTCAGGAAACATTGTTCCTGCTGGGTAGCGAGGGGCTGAAATCGATGATTGACAATGAGGCTTCTCGTCCGCTGGTCTTCCCAACGGCCTATTACCAGACCAAGCGAAATCTGTTGGACATCCAGAATCTGAATGTAAACCCTGACACGATCCACGTTTACCGGTATGTCATGAAGCCGGAACTCCCAGTACATCGTGACAGTCCGAAAAAAGCGGTTGTTCTGATTCTTGCCGTGCTGCTGGGTGGTATTATCGGTTCAGGTTTCGTGCTTGGCCGTAACGCCTTACGCAACTACAAACCAAAAGCCTGATTTGCAGATTAAAAAAAACCGGGGATATACCCCGGTTTTTTTATTTGTGACGCTTACGAAGATTCTCTATCACCGCCGTCAAATCCAGCTCCTGATCCTGCAGCAGCACCAGCAGGTGATACATCAAATCAGACGCTTCATTCGTCAGTTCCTCGCGGTCATGCACCGTCGCGGCCAGCGCGGTCTCAACGCCTTCTTCTCCTACCTTCTGTGCGATACGCTTGGTTCCGCTGGCGTACAGCTTCGCGGTATAAGAACTCTCCGGATCCGCCGTTTTACGCTCTGCCAGCAGCTGTTCCAGTTGATACAGGAACAACCACTGGTGGCTCGTCTCACCGAAGCAGCTGTTGGTGCCCTTGTGGCAGGTCGGCCCGATCGGATTGACCAGCACCAGCAGGGTGTCGTTATCGCAGTCAGGCGTTATGCTGACCACATTCAGGAAATGACCCGAGGTTTCCCCTTTGGTCCACAGACGCTGTTTCGTGCGCGAGAAAAACGTCACTTTGCCGCTGTCGATCGTTTTTTCCAGCGCGTCCTGGTTCATATACCCCAGCATCAGCACTTCGCCTGAGACGGCATGCTGGACAACTACCGGCAGTAATCCGTCCGTTTTTTTCCAGTCCAGCTGCGCCTGTTGTTGCTCTGTTAACATACCCTGATCTCCACGCCCTGGTCGGCCAGGTACGTTTTTAGCTCACCAATATTAATAATCTGTTTGTGGAACACGGACGCGGCCAGCGCACCGTCCACGTTGGCATCGCGGAAGGCTTCGAGGAAGTGCTCCATGGTGCCCGCGCCGCCGGAGGCGATCAGCGGAACGTGGCAAACCGCACGGACTTTTTTCAGCTGCTCGAGATCATACCCGTTACGCACGCCATCCTGGTTCATCATGTTGAGGACAATCTCGCCCGCGCCACGCTTCTGCACTTCCTGCACCCAGTCGAGCGTTTCCCACTGCGTCACGCGGGTGCGGCTTTCATCTCCCGTATACTGATTGACGTGGTACTTGCCCGTTGCGGCGTCATACCAGGTGTCGATCCCAACCACAATACACTGCACGCCAAAACGATCGGCAAGGCGGGTGATCAGCTCCGGGTCGGCCAGGGCAGGGGAATTGATGGAAATCTTGTCGGCACCAAACGAGAGAATTTGGGCCGCATCGTCAGCGGATTTAATCCCGCCCGCCACGCAGAACGGAATATCGATCACTTCCGCCACGCGAGCTACCCAGCTTTTGTCGACTACGCGGCCATCGCTGGACGCGGTAATATCGTAGAACACCAGCTCGTCTGCGCCTTCATCAGCATAGCGTTTTGCCAGCGGAACGATGTCGCCAATGATCTCGTGGTTGCGGAACTGCACGCCTTTCACGACCTGGCCGTCACGTACGTCCAGGCAAGGGATTATCCGTTTTGCCAGCATTGAATCGCCTCCGTCACAGTAAATTTACCTTCCAGCAGGGCTCGGCCTACAATCACGCCCTGTACGCCCGTTCCGCGCAGCGCGGCAATATCGTTTAAATCACCAATTCCGCCCGAAGACTGGAAGGCTACCTGCGGATAACGCGCACAGACCTCTTCATACAGCGAGACGTTGGAGCCCGCCAGCGTGCCGTCGCGAGAGATGTCCGTGCATAACACGTGCTTCAGGCCAACGGGGAGATACATCTCGACCAGCGCCTCCAGCGTCACGCCGGAGTTTTCCTGCCAGCCGCTGACCGCCACCTGCTTATTACCCTGTTCATCAATGCGCACGTCCAGTGCCAGCACCAGAGCGTCGGCGCCAAAGCGGCGGAACCAGCCTTTTACAATCTCAGGCTCTTTCACGGCGGTTGAACCGACCACCACGCGCGCTACGCCCGCGTCCAGCAGCGCCGCAACGTCATTTTCCGTACGCACGCCGCCGCCGACCTGTACCGGCACATCAACACCGGCGACCAGATTTTTCAGCAGGGGGATCTGTCGCTTCGCCGGGTCTTTCGCGCCCGTCAAATCCACCAGATGCAGCACCTGCGCACCCTGGGCGGCATAATCCTGCAGACGCGGCAGCGGGTCGTTTCCGTAGTCGCGCTGCTGGCCATAATCGCCCTGGTGGAGACGAACAACCGTGCCGTCAATTAAATCTAAAGCGGGAATAATCATCACATCTCCAGGAAGTTTTTCAGCAGCTGCGCGCCTGCGGCGCCAGAGCGCTCCGGGTGAAACTGCACGCCGAAGAAATTGTCTTTCTGTACGGCCGCGGTAAACGCCTCGCCGTAGGTGCACTGGGCGATCGTATTCACGTTCACCGGCATGGCGTAGCTGTGCACGAAGTAAAAATACGCACCGTCTTCAATGCCGCGAAAAAGCCTGTCGCCCGCTTTGGCGTACACGCGGTTCCAGCCCATATGCGGCAGAGGCAGGCCGTGATCGGTCATTTTCGGCACGTCTTCGTCGATAATGCCCAGCAGGTCAACGCCGTTGCTCTCTTCGCTGCGGCGGCCCAGGATCTGCATGCCCAGGCAAATCCCCAGCACCGGCTGGGTACAGGCTTTGATCAGATCGACCAGCTCGCGTTCGCGAATCTGATCCATCGCGGCCTGCGCGGTTCCCACGCCCGGTAAAAAGAGTTTGTCTGCACGCAGCACCACGTCCGGGTCACGGCTGACCACCGGCTCGTAGCCGTGGCGCGCAATCGCCGACTTTACGGAGTTCAGGTTGGCGCATCCGGTATCCAGAATCACCACGTTCATTACAGGACTCCTTTTGATGAGGGCAGGGCATCGCCTTCCACGCGGATTGCCTGGCGCAGCGTTCGGCCGAAGGCCTTGAACAGACTCTCTATGCGGTGGTGGTCGTTCTTGCCTTTGGTCTTCAGGTGTAGCGTCAGGCCCATGGTGTAGGACAATGAACGGAAGAAGTGCTCCACCATTTCGGTGCTCAGATCGCCCACGCGCTGGTAATTGAAGTCTGCTTTATATTCCAGGTGCGGACGACCTGAGATGTCCATCGCGCAGCGCGCCAGGCACTCGTCCATCGGCAGGACAAAGCCAAAACGGTTGATGCCGCGTTTATCACCAAGCGCCAGCTTGAGAGCTTCGCCCAGCGCCAGGCCGGTATCTTCCACGGTGTGGTGATCGTCAATATAAAGGTCGCCTTTTACCGTGATCTCCATGCGGAAACCGCCGTGGGTGGCAATCTGGTCCAGCATGTGGTCGAAGAAACCGACGCCGGTGTGGATCTTGCTGCCGCCTTCGCGGTCCAGCCAGACCTTCACATCAATCTGCGTCTCTTTGGTGTTGCGTTCAACGTGCGAGAAGCGGTCACGTTTTGTCAGCTGTTCGCCAATCATCGCCCAATTAAGGTTGTTGCGGTCGTAGCGAAGCCCCGCGATGCCCATGTTTTCCGCGAGCGTAATATCGGTGATACGATCGCCGATGACATAGCTGTTGGCCTTATCCAGCACATCCGCCGCCAGATAGCGCTCGACCAGCTTCACCTTTGGCTTACGGCAGTCACACTCGTCGGCCGGCATGTGAGGGCAAATCAGTACCTCATCAAATATCACACCCTGAGAGGTCAGAACCTGCATCATCAGATTATGCGGGCCGTCAAAGTCTGCCTGCGGGAAGCTGTCGGTACCCAGACCGTCCTGGTTGGTGATCATCACCAGCTTGTATCCGGCTTTTTGCAGCTTAAGCAGCACCGGGATTACGTCAGGTTCGAACGCCAGCTTGTCGAATCGGTCGACCTGAAAATCAGCTGGTGGCTCCGAAATAAGGGTGCCGTCACGATCGATGAAAAGGATCTTCTGGGTCATACTTTCTCCGCTTTCAGGGCGTCAATCACGCGCTGGCTCTCTGCACGGGTGCCGATGGTAATGCGCAGGCATCCGCTCAGAGAAGGTTGTTTATTCTGGTCTCGTAAGATAATGCCCTGATCCCATAAAGATTTAAATACGGCGCTGGAAGCGGTAAAGCGCACCAGGATGTAGTTGGTTTCCGAGTCGAACACCTTCTCCACGCACGGGATATCTTTCAGGGCCGTCATCAGGTACTGACGCTCTTCCAGAATTTGCGCCACGCGTTCACGCATGGCGTTGATGCCCTGCGGCGCCAGCGCCTGTGCGGCAATGTCGGCAACCGGCGTGGAGAGGGGGTACGGAGCGATCACCTTCAGCAGCAGGTCGATGACCTCTTTATTGGCCAGCGTAAAGCCGCAGCGCAGGCCCGCGAGGGCGAAAGCCTTCGACAGCGTACGCAGCACCACCAGGTGCGGATACTCTTCAATCCAGCCTGCCAGCGTCGCCTGCGGGCAGAACTCGATGTAGGCTTCGTCGGCCACCACCAGGGCTTTACCGCGCGTCATCTCCAGCAGGGTGCGGATATCCTGCGGGTTGATAATCTGTCCGGTGGGGTTGTTCGGGCTACAGACAAACACGACCTTTACGCCGTCAAGATTGTCGGCAATGCCCTGCAGATCCAGCTGCCAGTTCTCCAGTGAGAGCACGTTGCGGCACGCCACCCCGAAGGTTTCCGCGCTGACGCTGTACATGCCGTAGGTTGGCTGGCAGTACATCACCGCATCTTTGCCCGGCTCGCAGAAGGCGCGGATCAGCAGTTCAATGCCTTCATCCGCGCCGCGGCTGACCAGCACCTGCTCCGGCTTCACGCCCGCGTACTGCGCGTAGTTTTCAATCACCGCTTTTGGCTGACACTCCGGATAGCGGTTCAGCGTTTGCTGCGACAGCTCAAACTGCACCGCCGTTGGATATTCGTTGGCGTTCAGCCAGACATCCCCTTTACCGCCCAGACGACGCGCAGACTGATAGGGCGTCAGGCGACGGACATTTTCGCGGGCTAATTCTTCAATGTTCATGCTTGCTCCTTCAGGGCTGCAACGCGCAGCGTAACGGCATTTTTGTGGGCAGTCAGGCGCTCGGCGGCGGCCAGGGTTTCAATAGTAGACGCCAGTGAGGCAAACCCTTCGCGGGAGAGTTCCTGCACGGTCATGCGTTTCTGGAAATCCGCCAGGCCCAGGCTGGAACAGGTTGAGGTATAGCCATACGTTGGCAGCACGTGGTTGGTGCCGGAGGCGTAATCGCCCGCAGACTCCGGTGACCAGTCGCCGAGGAACACCGAGCCCGCGCTGGTAATGCTGTCGACCAGATCGCGCGCGTTGCGGGTCTGAATAATCAGGTGCTCCGGGCCGTACTGGTTAGAAATGGCAATGCACTGGTCCAGGTCGCGCGCCACAATCAGGCGGCTGGCCGCTAACGCCTGGCGTGCCGTGTCGGCGCGGGGCAGGTCGGCAAGCTGACGCTCCACGGCTTCGCCTACGCGTTTTGCTATATCGGCATCCGGCGTCAGCAGGATGACCTGCGAGTCCGGGCCGTGTTCCGCCTGGGAAAGCAGGTCAGACGCCACGAAGTCCGGCGTGGCGCCGCTGTCGGCAATCACCAGCACTTCAGACGGACCGGCAGGCATATCGATGGCCGCACCGTCCAGACGCTGGCTGACCTGGCGCTTAGCTTCGGTCACATACGCATTGCCAGGGCCAAAGATTTTGTCGACCTTGGGAATGGAATCCGTGCCGAACGCCAGGGCGGAAATCGCCTGCGCGCCGCCCACTTTATAGACCGCCTGCACGCCGCACAGCTTCGCCGCATACAGAATCTCGTCGGCAATCGGTGGCGGTGAGCAAAGCACCACTTTCTGACACCCGGCAATGCGCGCGGGTGTCGCCAGCATCAGTACGGTGGAGAAAAGCGGGGCAGAGCCGCCGGGAATATAGAGACCGACGGAGGCAACCGGGCGGGTTACCTGCTGGCAACGCACGCCGGGCAGGGTTTCGACATCTACGGTCTGCAGCTTTTGCGCGGTGTGGAAGGTATCAATATTTTTCACCGCAACGGCCATCGCCTGCTTGATGTCGTCACCCAGACGATTGCTGGCATCCATGATTTCCTGCTCGGTAACCCGTAATGCGCCGACTTCCGTCTTATCAAACTTTGCGCTGTATTCACGCAGCGCGTCATCGCCGCGGGCTTTGACGCTATCCAGAATCTCCGCTACGGTGCGCGAGATGCTTTCAGAGGCGGAAATCGCCGGGCGCATCAGCAGCTCGCGCTGCTGTGCGTCGCTACAGGTATTCCAGTCGATGATTGTGTTAAAGCTCATGGCCATTACTCCATCATCTTCTCAATCGGCAGCACCAGGATGGAGCTTGCGCCCAGCGCCTTCAGTTTTTCCATGGTTTCCCAGAACAGGGTTTCGCTGCTCACCATGTGCATCGCCACGCGCTGCTGATCGCCCGCCAGCGGCAGGATGGTTGGACGCTCGGCGCCAGGCAGCAGGGCAATCACTTCATCCAGACGCTCGGTCGGGGCGTGCATCATAATGTACTTGGACTCACGCGCCTGAATTACGCCCTGAATACGGGTCAGCAGTTTGTCGATCAGCTGCTGCTTAGCGTCGGCCATCTCGCCGTCACGCTGAATCAGGCACGCTTTGGAGCGGTAGATCACTTCCACTTCGCGCAGACCGTTCGCTTCCAGCGTCGCGCCGGTAGAGACGAGGTCACAGATGGCGTCCGCCAGACCCGCACGCGGGGCCACTTCAACAGAGCCGTTCAGCAGACAGGATTTAAACTGCACGCCTTTCTGATCCAGATAACGCTTTAACAGGTGAGGGTAGGAGGTGGCGATACGTTTGCCGTTCAGCGCGGCCGGACCGTCCCAGGCTTCATCAACCGGCGTCGCCAGCGACAGGCGGCAGCCGCCGAAGTCCAGACGACGCAGGGTGAAGTAACGTGGGTCTTCGCCCTGCGCGCGGCGGGTCAGCAGCTCTTCTTCCAGCACGTTTTCCCCGATGATGCCGAGGTCAACGACGCCATCCATGACCAGGCCGGGAATATCGTCATCACGCACGCGCAGAATGTCGATGGGCATGTTTTCAGCCAGAGCAATCAGGCGCTGGGTGTGCAGGTTAATTTTAATCCCGCAGCGGGCCAGCAATTCGCGTGAATCGTCACTCAAACGGCCTGATTTTTGAATAGCTATGCGTAAACGTGAGTTATCTAACATTCTTTATTCCTCGTTAACCTGTTTTAACCTGTCTGAATTCGGTCCAAAAAAAAGCCCCCGGAAGAAGATCTTCCGGGGGCTTTCTCATGCGTTCATGCACCACTGGAAGATCCAAACGTCTTCCAGCACACATCGCCTGAAAGACTAGTCAGGATGATGGTGATGATGGTGGTGTTTAAATTGAACGCGTGTCATATAAATTCTCGATGAATGCTTATTCATTTGATGTCTTTTAACGTAAACCAGTTGTACGACATATTGCAAGGGCTTTTTTTGATCATTAATTCATTTCATATTGATGCTATGAATTGTGTGTTCTGCCGGGCTGGCGTAGCCTTATAAAAGACGAGTGAGAGTCAGGAGAATTCGCATGAAAAAGGTCGCGATTGTCGGTTTAGGATGGCTGGGAATGCCGCTGGCGATGTCATTAGCCGCGAAAGGCTGGCAGGTGACCGGGAGCAAAACCACGGCGGATGGGGTAGAGGCAGCGCGCATGTGCGGTATTGATGGCGTTGAACTGCGTCTTGAACCGGAACTGGTGTGTGACGCTGACGACCTGGACACGCTGATGAACGTCGATGCGCTGGTGATCACTCTCCCCGCACGGCGCAGTGGCCCGGGCGAGTCGTTTTATCTGCAGGCGATGCAGGAGATTGTCGACAGCGCGCTGGCGCACCATGTTCCCCGCATCATTTTTACCAGCTCGACCTCGGTCTATGGTGAGGTTGAGGGCGTGGTGAAAGAAAATTCCGAGCGCCGTCCCGTTACGGCCAGCGGTCAGGTTCTGAAAGAGCTGGAAGACTGGCTGCATAATCTTCCCGGCACGCAGGTTGATATCGTACGTCTGGCGGGGCTGGTGGGCCCTGGCCGTCATCCGGGACGTTTTTTCGCCGGGAAGTCTGCGCCAGATGGCCAGCATGTTGTCAATCTTGTGCATCTTGACGATGTTGTTGCCGCGATTGAGCTACTCTTACAGGCTCCGAAAGGTGGACACATCTATAATATATGTGCACCGTCTCATCCGGCGCGCAGCACGTTTTACCCGCTGATGGCACGTCAGCTGGGCCTGGCGCCGCCGGTCTTTGGTGAGGCAAAGGATGACAGTAAAGGCAAAATTGTTGATGGCAATCGCATTTGTCATGAGCTGGGGTTTGAGTATCAGTATCCCGATCCGCTGGTGATGCCCATGGAATAAGTCCCGCAGCGGAGACGATCGCACACCAGAAGGGGGCGAGCATGAAACCGCTGCTGGATGTTCTTATTATTCTGGATGCACTGGAAAAAGAGGGGAGCTTTGCCGCTGCGTCGGCAAAGCTCTACAAAACCCCATCTGCGTTGAGCTATACCGTTCAAAAACTTGAAAGCGATCTCAATATCCAGATCCTCGATCGCTCCGGGCATCGAGCCCGTTTTACCCGTACCGGGCAAATGCTGCTGGAAAAGGGACGGGAAGTCCTCCACACCGTTCGTGAACTCGAAAAACAGGCCGTAAAACTCCATCAGGGCTGGGAAAACGAGCTGGTGATTGGCGTGGATGATACCTTTCCCTTTTCTCTCCTGACGCCGCTGATTGAGGCCTTCTATCAACACCACAGCGTGACGCGGCTGATCTTTATCAACGGCGTGCTGGGGGGCTCCTGGGATGCCTTAACTCAGGGTAGGGCGGATATTTTTGTCGGTGCACTCCACGAGCCTCCCCAGTTGAGCGAGTTTGGTTTTGCGCGTCTGGGCGTGCTGGAGCAGGTGTTCGCCGTGGCGCCCCATCATCCGCTGGCTCAGGAGCCTGAACCGCTTAACCGCCGCGTGATTAAAGGCTACCGCGCGATTGTGGTGGGGGACAGCTCTCGTCCGGAATGTGCGGTTTCCTCGCAGCTGCTTGACGAGCAGGAGGCTATCACCGTTTTCGACTTTAAAACCAAGCTGGAGCTGCAAATCAGCGGCCTGGGCTGCGGCTATTTACCCCGCTATCTGGCACAGCGGTACATTGACAGCGGTGCGCTTGTTGAAAAACAGGTACTTGCTCAAAACAGCCATGAATCGGTATGGGTGGGCTGGAATGAACAGACCTCCGGGCTGGCCAGCGCCTGGTGGCGGGACGAAATTTTAGCAAATAGTGCTATCGCCGCTGTATATGCTCAGGGCAGTGTCGAGAAATCAGCCAGTTAGGAAAAAGAAAATTACCCGCTGCGTTGCAAAGTATTGCCTTTTGTATCCGATGTGGGGCAAAATGCCGCCGCTGCAACCAAATGAATAATCGACGATATAAAAGGCGTCGGTTATTTTTTTTTGCATGTACGAAACGAAACTAAAAACCAAGAGGCCGGGCTTCGTACCGGATAGATATTTACTAAAATCCGACAGTTGTTGTCGCTGAGGAAGAAAGAAATGGGGCAATTTTTCGCTTACGTGGCGGTTATTACCGTAAAGGAGAATAACTATGTCGCATAACGCAACTCCAAACACCTCTCGCGTGGAATTACGTAAAACGCTTACGTTGATTCCGGTTGTTATGATGGGCCTGGCCTATATGCAACCAATGACGCTGTTCGATACATTCGGTATCGTATCGGGCCTCACCGACGGTCATGTGCCGACGGCTTACGGCTTCGCGCTGATTGCGATCCTCTTTACCGCGCTGAGCTACGGTAAGCTGGTGCGTCGCTATCCGTCTGCCGGATCCGCCTACACCTATGCCCAGAAATCCATCAGCCCGACGGTTGGCTTTATGGTGGGCTGGTCTTCGCTGCTCGACTACCTGTTCGCGCCGATGATCAACATTCTGCTGGCAAAAATCTATTTTGAAGCGCTGGTGCCGTCGATTCCCTCCTGGATGTTCGTCGTGGCGCTGGTGGCCTTTATGACGGCCTTTAACCTGCGCAGCATCAAGTCCGTTGCCAACTTTAACTCCGTTATCGTTGTGCTTCAGGTTGTCCTGATTGCCGTTATTCTTGGCATGGTGATCTATGGCGTGTTCCACGGTGAAGGCGCTGGCACGCTGGCGAGCAGCAAACCGTTCTGGTCTGGTGATGCGCATGTGATCCCGATGATTACCGGGGCAACCATTCTGTGCTTCTCCTTTACCGGTTTTGACGGGATCAGCAACCTGTCTGAAGAAACCAAAGATGCAGAGCGCGTGATCCCGCGCGCCATCTTCCTGACGGCGCTGATTGGCGGTCTGATTTTTATTTTCTCGACCTATTTCCTGCAGCTGTACTTCCCGGATATCTCTCGCTTCAAGGATCCGGATGCATCTCAGCCGGAAATTATGCTGTATGTGGCGGGTAAAGCGTTCCAGGTTGGCGCGCTGATCTTCTCCACCATCACCGTACTGGCGTCCGGTATGGCCGCGCATGCAGGCGTTGCGCGTCTGATGTACGTAATGGGTCGCGATGGCGTATTCCCGAAAAGCTTCTTCGGCTACGTGCATCCAACCTGGCGTACCCCGGCGATGAACATTATCCTGGTCGGTGCGATCGCGCTTCTGGCAATTAACTTTGACCTGGTGATGGCAACGGCGCTGATTAACTTCGGTGCGCTGGTGGCGTTTACCTTTGTTAACCTGTCGGTTATCTCTCAGTTCTGGATCCGTGAAAAGCGTAACAAGACGCTGAAAGATCACTTCCAGTATCTGTTCCTGCCGATGTGTGGTGCACTGACCGTGGGCGCGCTGTGGGTTAACCTGGAAGAGAGCTCGATGGTGCTTGGCCTGATTTGGGCGGGTATCGGCCTGGTTTACCTGGCCTGCGTCACGAAGAGTTTCCGTAACCCGGTTCCTCAGTACGAAGACGTCGCGTAAGACTGTGTCGGGTGGCGGCTACGCCTTACCCGACCTACATACCCCGTAGGCCCGCGTAAGCGCAGCGCCACCGGGCAAAAAAAAAGCCGGAGACATCGCCTCCGGCTTTTTTATACCCATCGATCAAACTATCTCTTGCGCGTACTGGTACAGGGATTTCAGCAGCGCCTGTTTCTCAGCATTCCCTTCATACTGGCCATAAAGCATTTCCAGCTCCTGGGCGTAGCTGTGCAGATATTCTGGCGTAAACACGTTACGACGGTGCTGCAGCCAGCGTTCCTGCTCTGCTTCATCCAGGGTTCCCGGGTAATTACGCGCGCGGTAATTAAACATCAGCTTTTCGATGCGCTTATCAGCGAAGGTGATATCCAGCGCAGGTAAGTTGCGCGGCTCGGTTTGCAGAACGATATTCATGGCCGCGCGATCGGCATCACTGAAGAAACCGTTATAGAGCTGGGCGTCCACGTTTTCAGACGGCACGAACGGCTCGGCTTCGGCAAAGATGGCGACCACTTTCTCGCGCACCTGCGGATTTTCACGCAGCACTTTGAGATTATCGAGGCAGTGCTGGCGGTTAATGCCGAGTCTGTCCGCATCTTCCGGGCGCAGCGTATTCGCCTGCGCCAGGACCGGACATTTATTGATATGCACCAGTTTGACCGGCACCGCAGGCAGATCGCCGAGTTCATTCTTCGGCGTGTACAGCCGTTCACGCAGGGTATCGCTGTCGAGCTCCAGCAACGGTGAAATATCGCCCGCCAAATCCACCATGATGACCGCATTACGGTTGTCCGGATGCCACGCCAGCGGCGCGACCCAGCTGGTATTGCCGCGCCATGCGCCAAACATGCCGGAAATATGCACCAGCGGCTTCATCTGCGGCACATCAATCAGCGTGGTCAACTTCTGTTTACTGCGGTGGCTCAGCAGATACTCGAACAGCCGGGGCTGTGCGCTTTTCACCAGCTTCGCCATGGCAATGGTGGCATAGACGTCCGCCATCGCGTCGTGGGCATTGCTGTGCTCAATGCCGTTGGCGCGCGTCAGGTGTTCCAGCCGGAAGCTGGTCAGCCCTTCCTCATTTTCCGGCCAGTGAATGCCCTCAGGACGCAGGGCGTAGCAGGCGCGCATGATGTCGAGCAAATCCCAGCGCGAATTGCGGTTCTGCCAGCTCCAGGCATAGGGATCGTAGAAGTTACGATAGAAGATGTTGCGCGTCACTTCGTCATCGAAGCGGATGTTGTTGTAACCGACCACGCAGGTGTTGGGGACGGTAAACAAGTCGTGGATGCGTCGGGCGAATTCTGCCTCGTTAACGCCTTTTTCCCGCGCTTCCTGAGGGGTGATCCCGGTGACCATGACCGCGCCGGGCTGCGGCAGATAGTCATCCGCAGGCTTGCAGTAAAAGACCTCGGGCTCGCCAATGATGTTGAATTCGTCGTCGGTACGGATGGCGGCAAACTGCGCCGGTCGGTCCAGCGCCGGGTGCGTGCCAAAGGTTTCGTAATCGTGGAACAAAAAAGTCGGGCGAGCGGCAGAGTCAGACACCAGTAATACCATCCTGTTAAAAAATGACGTCACTATGGTAAACGATCGTGCGGGTCAGACCGAATAAAAAGCACCGCCGCGTCGCAAATTTGCGCGCCAGCTTCAGAGAAAAATCTGCGTTCTGTCACATTTTTTTGCAATTAAGCCAGGTAACGACATCAGAACTCCCGTAAAAAGGTCATCGATTTTTAATGACCTGAGGATATACCGTTGAAACGCCGTCTGTTTATTGCTGTTTCTTTACTCGCTTCGAGTGTCTCATCTGCTTTTGCGGCCGAACCACTGGATTTTTCGCCGCAGCCTCCGGCCATTCAGGCTGGCTCCTGGGTGCTGATGGATTACACGACTGGTCAGATTTTAACGGCGGGCAACGAACATCAACAACGTAATCCGGCGAGCCTGACCAAGCTGATGACGGGCTATGTGGTGGATCGGGCCATTGATAGCCACCGCATTACCCCGGATGACATCGTCACCGTAGGACGTGATGCCTGGGCAAAAGGGAACCCGGTGTTTGACGGTTCATCGCTGATGTTCCTGAAAGAGGGCGATCGCGTCTCCGTGCGCGATCTGAGCCGCGGCCTGATTGTCGATTCCGGCAACGACGCCTGCGTGGCGCTGGCCGATCACGTGGCGGGTGGGCAGCCGCAGTTTGTGAAGATGATGAACGACTACGTGCAGAAGCTGAACCTTCGCGATACGCATTTTGAAACCGTCCACGGGCTGGATGCGCCGGGCCAGCACAGCTCGGCCTATGACCTGGCCGTACTCTCCCGCGCCATCATCCACGGTGAGCCCGAGTTTTATCATATGTACAGCGAAAAGAGCCTGACCTGGAACGGGATCACCCAGCAAAACCGTAACGGCCTGCTGTGGGATAAAACCATGAACGTGGACGGGCTGAAAACAGGGCATACCTCGGGGGCGGGTTTTAACCTGATTGCGTCCGCCGTTGACGGCCAGCGCCGGTTAATCGCGGTAGTGATGGGGGCGGACAGCCCGAAAGGGCGCGAAGATCAGGCCCGGAAACTGCTGCACTGGGGGCAGCAGAATTTCGATACGGTGCAGATCCTGCATAGCGGTAAAAAAGTGGGGACAGAGCGTATCTGGTACGGCGATAAGGAGCAGGTGAAACTGGGTACCGACCAGGACTTCTGGCTGGCCCTGCCGAAAGCGGAAGTGCCCAACATCAAAGCCAAATACGTGCTGGATAAAAAAGAGCTGGAAGCGCCGATTGCCGCGCACCAGCGGGTCGGGGAGATCCAGCTCTACGACCGCGACAAAGTGGTGGCGCACTGGCCGCTGGTGACGCTGGAAGCCGTTGATAAAGGCGGCCTGTTCTCTCGCCTGAGCGATTATCTGCACCACACGCTCTAACGGCAGATGAGCAGACTGGCAGGGTTGCGAGTCTGCTCACATAATAAACACTCCTCGTTTGCTGATAATAGTAATCCGGTTTTATAGTGTATAAATATACAGTAATAAGCGGAGGCAGCATGGACTACAGCATTAAGCAGCAACAGAAACGTAAGATTGCCGGTTTTCATTTGGTCGGACCGTGGGAGCAAACGGTAAAACAGGGCTTTGAACAGCTGGTGATGTGGGTCGACGGGCGTCACATTGAGCCGCTGGAGTGGGTTGCAGTTTACTACGATAACCCGGATGAAGTCCCGCCAGAAAAACTGCGCTGTGATACGGCCGTTACGGTACCGGATGATTTCGTTATCCCGGAAAACAGCGAAGGCGTCATGATGACGGAAATCGCGGCCGGGGATTATGCCGTGGCGACGGCGCGCGTGGAAAACTACGACTTCGCCACGCCGTGGTATCAGTTCTTCAATTCCCTGCTGCAGGACAATAAGTACCAGATGGCGCTCAAACCCTGCTTCGAGCGCTATCTCAATGATGGCAATGCGGACGGTTACTGGGATATCGAAATGTATATCGCGGTAGAGCATAAAACGGTTTAAGCCTGCTAAGTAAAGGGTTTTTCAGCCGGGTGCGATCCGCCCGGCCGAAAACACAGTACAATTGTGATTTGCCGTGTAGCTGGAGAGCGGGTGTGCGTCCCGACAAATCATTAACCCCTTTTGAAATTCGGTTGTACAAACACTACCGCGTGGTGCATGGGTGCCGCATCGCGCTGGCTTTCGTGCTGACGTTTGTACTGGTGCGTTTATTGGATGTTCCGGAAGGGACGTGGCCGCTGATCACGCTGGTGGTGGTGATGGGGCCCATCTCGTTTTGGGGGAACGTTGTTCCGCGCGCCCTGGAGCGCATTGGCGGGACCGTGTTAGGTTCGGCTCTGGGGCTTATCGCCCTCAAGCTGGAACTTATCTCGTTTCCGGTGATGCTGGCATGGTGCGGTGCCGCCATGTTCCTGTGCGGCTGGCTGGCGTTGGGTAAAAAGCCGTATCAGGCGCTGCTGATCGGTATTACGCTCGCGGTGGTGGTCGGTGCGCCCGCCGGGGATATGACCACGGCGCTGTGGCGAAGCGGGGATGTCATCCTGGGTTCACTGCTGGCGATGCTCTTCACCGGTATCTGGCCGCAGCGTGCTTTTCTGCACTGGCGTATTCAGATGGCCAGCTACGTCACCGCGTTTAACCGCGTCTATCAAGCCGGTTTTTCCCCGAATCTGGTTGAACGCCCGCGCCTGGAAAAGCACCTGCAGACCATCCTTAACGACGTGGTCAAAATGCGCGGCCTGATCACGCCCGCCAGCAAAGAAACCCATATTCAGAAATCGATTTTTGAAGCCATCCAGACGGTAAGCCGCAATCTGGTCTGCATGCTTGAGCTGCAAATCAACGCACACTGGGCCACGCGCCCCAGCCATCTGTTGATGCTTAACGCGCAGACCCTCAAAGAGACCCAGCAGATGACGCAGCAAACGCTGTTGACCATCGCTCATGCGCTCTATGAAGGGAACCCGCAGCCGATACTGGCCAACAGCGAGCGACTGAACGAGATCGTCGCGGAGCTGAAGCAGTTAATCAATGAACGCCAGAGCGATAACGTGGCGGAAACGCCTATTCATGGCTACGTCTGGCTGAGCATGGAACTGGCGCGGCAGCTTGAGCTGTTATCGCACCTGATTTGCCGGGCGCTGCGCAAATAAAAGGCGTATGTGACGGCTGCTGCTTCGATTCAGCAGCAATTGGGGTTATGATAGCTTTAAACGATATACTCATTGTCATTCGCAGCCGCTGTCAGTAAGGTTATTGTTACAACGGTTGCCTTAACGAATCCGAATCTCACATTATCAGGGGTGTAAAAATGGAAACTACCAAGCCTTCGTTCCAGGATGTTCTGGAATTCGTCCGCCTGTTCCGCCGCAAAAACAAACTGCAGCGTGAAATCCAGGACGTTGAGAAGAAGATCCGTGACAACCAGAAACGTGTTCTGCTGCTCGACAACCTGAGCGACTACATCAAGCCAGGCATGAGCGTTGAAGCTATTCAGGGCATCATCGCCAGCATGAAGAGCGACTATGAAGACCGTGTTGATGACTACATCATCAAAAACGCTGAGCTGTCCAAAGAGCGTCGCGACATCTCCAAGAAGCTGAAAGTGATGGGCGAAATCAAAAACGGCGAAGCAAAAAGCGAGTAATCGCAGCGAATAGTGAAAAAGGCTCTCTGGTGACAGAGAGCCTTTTTTTATGACGCAGAATGGGGCTGTAGCTGATAAATCCAGGCCTGGACCTGCTTGCCTTCAGCAGTGGTCACCGTGACCTCAACCCGATCGTAGCCGTCTTCAAACTCATCCAGCATTGGCCAGTGTGCGGCAAGGCTATCAGAGATAAACAGATAGCCTTCGACGCGGGGTCCGTTAGGGTGGAGCACGATCCCCGGAAAGTCCGCCGCAGCGCCCCAGCCGCGTTCGTAAAACGTACCGGATACGGAACCGGCCAGCCATTCGCCGCCAATCTTTTCAAGAATATGCGCATTAGAGTGGCCCGGTCGCAGCGTGCCGTAGACAAACAGAGCGTTCATTTTCCCTCATCCGCAAAGCAAAAAGCCTGCTTTAAAAGCAGGCTTTTTAAATTTGGCTCCTCTGACTGGACTCGAACCAGTGACATACGGATTAACAGTCCGCCGTTCTACCGACTGAACTACAGAGGAATCGTTGTGGAGGCTTATCTTAGCGGCGAAAAAAGTTTTGTCAAACCTGATCTTAGGGAAAATCGACTGATTGCTGATTCTGTCGTCAGTTTGTTGTAATTCCACACATCTTTTTCCGGAAAATACTTTGCAGGATGAGCATTTCTCCCCCATCATTTGAAATGGAGTTTCAACTTTTCTCGCTAAGGTCCATTTTGAACGTTACTGCCTCCTTACGCCAGGCGATCGTGCGCACGCCATGGTATGCAAAACGTAAAAGCTATCGGGTTCTCTTCTGGCGTGAAATCACCCCTCTTGCCGTGCCTATCTTCCTGGAAAATACCTGCGTTTTGCTGATGGGGGTCCTGAGCACCTTCCTGGTGAGCTGGCTGGGGAAAGAGGCGATGGCCGGGGTGGGGCTGGCGGACAGCTTTAACATGGTGGTGATCTCGTTCTTTGCCGCCATAGACCTCGGGACGACGGTGGTGGTGGCCTTTAGCCTCGGCAAGCTTGACCCCAAACGTGCACGCGAGGCGGCCCGCCAGTCGCTGATGATCATGACCATTTTTTCGATTGTTCTGGCGGCGGTAATCCACTATTTCGGCAAAGAGATTATCGACTTTGTCGCCGGGGAGGCCACGAATGAGGTTAAAGACCTGGCGCTGACCTACCTGGAAATGACCGTCATCAGCTATCCGGCGGCGGCCATTGCGCTGATTGGTAGCGGTGCGCTGCGCGGGGCGGGCAACACCAAAATTCCGCTGCTGATCAACGGCGGAATGAATATCCTGAATATCATTATCAGCAGCGTTCTGATCTACGGTGTGTTCTCATGGGACGGGCTGGGGTTCGTCGGCGCCGGACTGGGGCTGACCATTTCACGCTATATCGGTGCGGCTGCCATCATCGGGGTGCTGATGGCGGGGATCACCCCCTCGCTACGTCTGACGCTGAAAAGTTATTTCCGCCCCTTTAATTTCGCCATTATCTGGGAAGTGATGGGGATCGGCATTCCTGCAAGCATTGAGTCGGTGTTGTTTAACGGCGGGAAATTGCTGACGCAGATGTTTGTCGCCGGCATGGGCACCGACGTGATCGCCGGTAACTTCATCGCCTTCTCCATCGCCTCGCTAATTAACCTGCCGGGTAACGCGCTGGGCTCTGCATCAACCATCATCACCGGGAAACGGCTCGGGAAAGGGCAGATAGGCCAGGCGGAGCGGCAGCTGCGGCACGTCTTCTGGCTGTCGACCATTGGACTGACCGTGATTGCCTGGGGAACCGCCCCGTTTGCCGGGCTGATGGCCTCGTTTTATACCCACGAAGACGACGTTAAAGAGGTCGTTAAGATCCTCATCTGGCTCAATGCGGCCTTTATGCCCATCTGGGCGGCCTCATGGGTACTGCCCGCCGGGCTAAAGGGCGCGCGCGATGCCCGTTTTGCGATGTGGGTGTCGATGCTAGGCATGTGGGGATGTCGCGTCGTGGCGGGGTATACGCTCGGGGTGATGCTCGGATGGGGAGTGGTCGGCGTCTGGCTGGGGATGTTCCTCGACTGGGCCGTGCGGGGCGCGCTGTTCTACTGGCGGATGGTCAGCGGGCGCTGGCTGTGGAAATATCCGCGAAAAAATGCCTGACAATTGCGCGAAATGGAGAATAATTCGGCAAACGATCGGAAATATGCATTCTGCCTTTGACATCCCGGGGAGGCATCGATAATATGCGCCCCGTTCACACGATTCCTCTGTAGTTCAGTCGGTAGAACGGCGGACTGTTAATCCGTATGTCACTGGTTCGAGTCCAGTCAGAGGAGCCAAATTTGAAAAGCCTGCTTTTAAAGCAGGCTTTTTGCTTTTCTGCGCAAGGTAAATGCAAAACGGCAACCTTGTTGCCGTTTTTAGTGTGTGCACCCTCTCCCGTGGGAGAGGGGTGGGGTGAGGGCACCAGACCGCACGAAATTACAAACTAATCGGCGCCGTCGCCTCAATCAGCCACGGACGCGCATCGCTGTTCACCAGAGGTGACAGCGCCTCGCGTACCTGCTGGTGATACGCATCCAGCCACTGCTTCTCCTGCTCACTCAGCAAATGCAGCTCAACCTGACTTAAGTCGATCGGGATCAGCGTCAGCGAGGCAAACCTGCAGAACCCCGGACGGCTCTCCACGATCTCCACCTGGTTTTCAATACGAATACCGTGGCTGTCGCCCAGATAGTAGCCCGGTTCAATCGTCATGATATTGCCCGCCACCAGCGGCCACGGGTTGACCTTTTTGGCGATGCGATGCGGGTTCTCATGGATCAGCAACTGGTGTCCCACGCCATGCCCCGTGCCGTGATCGTAATCCAGCCCCATCTCCCACAGCGGACGACGCGCGAAGGCATCCAGCTGATGCCCCTGAGTCCCGGAAGGGAACTGCAGGGTAATCAGCGACAGGAAGCCTCTCAGCACGGCGGTGTAGTGAAGGCGCTGCTGCGGATCGACCTTACCCCATGCCAGCGTGCGCGTAGCGTCGGTGGTGCCATTCACATACTGGCCGCCAGAATCGTTCAGGTAAAAATGATCGTGGCCGATATGCTTATTGCTGGCCTCGCTCGAATGGTAGTGACACATCGCTGCATTGCTCGAAGAGGCGGAGATGGTTGCAAAACTCTGCTCGATGAACCCAGGCTGCTGTTGACGGAACGCAAGCTGCTGCGCCTGAACCTCCAGCTCTGTTAGCGGATTCCCTGCCGCCTCGCGCAGCGGCACTTCACGGCTCAGCCAGGCCAGGAAGTTGACCCAGGCGGCACCGTCCTGGTGATGACACTCGCGATAACCTGCGAGCTCAACCGGGTTTTTGGTGGCCTTTATCAGGGTGATGGGGTCAGTCCGCCAGACAATTTCTCCCCGTGGCTCAATGGCGAAGCGCAGAGCCACCGGCGCGGAATCGGCATCAATCATCACCCGTTTGCCCGCAGCAATCTGCTGACAGCGTTCGATAAAAGCGTCCTGCGGCGCAATGGTAAACGCATTGCGCACCTCTTCAGGCAGGGCGCTGAGCTTATTGTCGTTAACAAACCACTCAACGTGACCGTCACGGCCCAGAAGAGCAAAGGAGAGCGGTACCGGGCTGTAAGGGATATCCGCGCCACGCACGTTCAGCAGCCAGGCAATGTTATCCGGCAGCGTAACGGCGAGATAATCAGCATTGTTTGCGGCCAGCACGGCGGCGACGCGCAGACGTTTGTCCGCGCTGCGTTCGCCGCTGTGTTCAACCGGCATTTCCCGGATAAGCCCCGCCGGTGCGGCAGGGCGGTCAACCCATAGGGCGTCAAACGGCGAGGCCTTCAGAGGAACCAGCTCGCACGGCGTGGCAGACAGTTGCTCAAACTCCGAGTTGGTCATCAGCAGCGGATCAAAACCGATGCGCGTCCCGGCCTCCACGTTTTCCGCCAGCCATTCTGCCAGCGGCTCGTTGTGCAGGTGGTGGATCTCAACCTCATCCGTATTGACCTGAACGCGAGCCTGAACCTGATAGCGCCCGTCGACGAACAGCAGCGCTTTGTTTTTCAGCACCAGCGCCATGCCGGCCGAACCGTCAAAGCCCGTCAGCCAGGCCAGCTTTTCGTCGTATGGCGCGCAGTATTCGCTCTGCCAGGCATCCGCACGCGGGACGATCATCCCGTCGAGATGGCTGGCCTCGAGCCAGTGGCGCAGGGCAGAGAGCGGAGATGTGCTGGACATTGTTTTTCCTTATCGTTATTAGCGGAACGGCGGCTCGTTGAAGGTGCGCAGCTTGCGGGAATGGAGCCTGTCACCTTCCGCCCGCAGCAGGTCAATGGCGCGAATGCCAATTTGCAGATGTTCGGATATCGCCCCTTCATAGAAACGGTTGGCCTGACCGGGCAGCTTAATTTCGCCGTGCAGCGGCTTATCGGAGACGCACAGCAGCGTGCCGTACGGGACGCGGAAGCGATACCCCTGCGCGGCGATGGTGGCGCTCTCCATATCAATTGCCACCGCGCGGCTCAGGTTGAACCGCAGCGCGGAGGCGGAGTAACGCAGCTCCCAGTTGCGGTCATCCGTCGTGACGACCGTACCGGTGCGCAGGCGCTGTTTAACCTCTTCACCCGGCATGCCGCTGACCTCTTTGGTCGCGTCATACAGCGCGCGCTGCACTTCGGCGATGCTCGGGATTGGGATATCCGGCGGCAGCACCGCATCCAGCACGTGGTCATCACGCAGATAGGCGTGGGCGAGCACGTAGTCGCCAATCAGCTGGCTTTCACGCAGGCCGCCGCAGTGGCCGATCATCAGCCACACGTCCGGACGCAGCACCGCCAGATGGTCGCAGATGGTCTTGGCATTTGACGGGCCCACGCCAATGTTAATCAGCGTGATGCCCTGACCGTCGGCGGTGAGCAGGTGCCAGGCGGGCATCTGGTGCTTTTTCCATGCCAGGTCGGAGATAGCCTGCTCGGGCGCTTCGGTCTCGGCGGTGATCCAGATCCCGCCCGCGCAGGACAGTGCAATATAGGGGCTTTCCGGGTCGAGGATCTGGCTGCAGCCCCAGCGGACAAACTCGTCAACGTAGCGGGTGTAGTTGGTAAAGAGGACGAACGGCTGGAAATGTTCGACGGGTGTGCCGGTGTAGTGGCGCAGACGCGCCAGGGAGAAATCGACCCGGCGAGCATCAAAGTGCGACAGGGGAGAAAATTCTGCCGGGTGATAGATCCCATCGGCCGTCTCATCGCCAATCTGTGAAAGCTCCGTCGTCGGGAAGTGGCGGGTCAGCCCCGCGCTCATTGAGCGATCCAGCGTTAGCGCCGAGCCGTCTATCACGTACGGATAAGGGATTTCATGCTGCGAGGGCTCAACGTGAATGTGCGCGCCGTAATCCTGATACAGCAGCGTCAGCTGTTCTTCAAGATACGGGCGGAAAAGTGCCGGGCGGGTAACGGTGGTACTGTAGCAGCCGGAGTGGGTAAAACGGGCGTAGGCGCGGGTTTTCGGTGTCGTGCTGGCGCTGCCGTCCCAGGTCACAGAGAGCGATGGATAAACAAAAAGGCCCTCGGTTCTGGCCTTTTCGTCGGGAAGTTTCCCTGTTTCAATATATTCGCTGATGGCGCTGCGCAGCGCGTTGACGGACTGTTCGTACAGCGCGTCGAGTTTTTCCAGCGCCTGAGCCGGGGTCAGGCTGGAGCCCTTATTATTCATCTCTGTCTCCTTGTTCCACAGGTGTGCGACTCTACCCGATAGTATGTCACACGCCTGTGAAACAAAAGTGAGATCAGCGGTGGCTCGTCTCTTTCATGAGTAGCGCCGTTGCCGCCGACAGCAGGCAGCCGGCCAGCAGATAAATCGCCACGCTGTGCCAGTTGCCGCCCGAGAAGGTTACCAGCGCGGCGGCAATAAACGGCGTAAACCCGCCGCCGACCACGCTTGCGACCTGGTAACCCACGCCCGCGCCGCTGTAGCGGTAGCTGGCGCCGAACAGTTCGGTAAACATCGGCTGCTGTACGCAGACCACCATATCGTGAGCGATGTTCGCGAGCATGATAGCAAAGAAGACAATCCAGAAGATCGACTGCGCCTCCAGCGCCATAAAGAATGGCCAGGCGCTGAGGCACCCAATCAGCGCGCCGGTGATGTAGACGCGACGGCGGCCAAACCGGTCCGCCAGCCAGGCGAAGCAGGGTATCGTCAGGCAGCTGATCCCGCCGACCAGCAGGCCGATATTCAGGAACAGCTCGCGCGGCAGGCCGAGATTCTGCGTCGAATAGTTCAGGGCAAAGGCGGTGACGATATACATCGTCAGCAGCTCGCACAGGCGCAGGGCGATAATTTTCAGAAAAGCGCCAGGGTGCCGAATCAGGGCTTCCATCACCGGCAGTCGCTTTTTGACGGCCAGTTTTTCCTGCTGCTTTTCGAACTCTGCCGACTCCTCCATTCCGTTACGGATCCACAGCGCGGCGATGACCAGCACGATGCTGAAGATGAACGGAATGCGCCAGCCCCAGCTCAGGAACTGCTCGTCGGTGGTGAGCTGGCTGATTAACGATACCAGCCCTGTGGAAAGCAGCAGCCCTACGCCGTACCCGATCTGCACGCCGCTGCTGTAAAACGCTTTCCTGTTTTTCGGGGCGCTCTCAACGGATAACAGCGCCGCGCCGCCCCATTCGCCGCCCACGGCGAAGCCCTGAATGGCGCGTAATGTCACCAGCAACACTGGGGCCCACCAGCCAATGGCGGAAAACGACGGGAGAATGCCAATCAATGCGGTGGCGATCCCCATCATCCAGACGGTGAGCATCAGCATGCGCTTGCGGCCGAGGCGGTCGCCGAAGTGGCCGAAGATCACCCCGCCCAGCGGGCGAAACAGAAAGCCGACGCCGAAGGTGGCAAACGCGGCGAGCGTGCCCATCGCGGGGCTGACCTGGGGAAAAAACTCGCGGTTGAACACCAGCGCGGCGGTAATGCCGTAAAGCAGAAAATCATACCAGTCGACGACGGCACCCGCGAAGCTGCCGAGTGCGGCGCGGCGGGCACGATTGAGCGAAGGGGTCTCCTCGTTGGGACGATCGGAGATGAGGGTGGAGTCCATAGTTGTCCTGTCTGCACTTATTTTTAATTATTGGTATAAGAAAAGGTCACTCACATTGCGCCCGTCATATAAACGGAATCTATGAGACTACCGCGACAGGGGGCCTGTGCAAACTGATTTTATTTCCTGATGGGTAATGCAAAACGGCTACGCTATGCTTAATAAAGAGCGAAGCGACTGAGGAAGGGAAGATGTGTCGTAAAGAGGCGTTGGGCTGTCTTGCTGCATTACTTATCAGCCAGAGCGTGCAGGCGGTGAGCTATCCTTTACCGCCGGCGGGCAGCCGTCTGGTAGGGAGTTCGCAGGTCATTACCGTGCCGGATCATAATACATTACCGCTTGAGGCCTTTGCCGCGCAGTACGGGCAGGGGCTAAGCAATATGCTGGAAGCCAACCCGGGGGTGGATCCTTTTTTACCCAAATCCGGCACCCGGCTGGTGATCCCTCAGCAGCTGATTTTGCCCGACACCGTTCGCGAGGGGATTGTCGTTAACGTGGCGGAAATGCGCCTCTACTATTATCCACCCGGCAGCAATACCGTTGAAGTGCTGCCCATCGGCATCGGTCAGGCCGGGCGTGAAACCCCGCGAAACTGGGTGACGGCCGTTGAGCGTAAGCAGGTGGGGCCAACCTGGTCTCCGACGCCGAATACGCGCCGTGCCTATGCGGCAGAAGGGAAAACGCTCCCGGCATTCGTGCCCGCCGGGCCGGATAACCCGATGGGGCTGTATGCCATTTATATCGGCAGGCTCTATGCCATTCACGGCACAAACTCGAATTTTGGCATCGGGCTGCGGGTGAGCCAGGGCTGTATTCGTCTGCGTAATAACGACATCAAATATCTTTTTGATCATGTTCCCGTCGGAACCCGCGTGCAGCTTATCGATCGGCCCGTTAAAGTCACCACGGAGCCGGACGGCAGCCGCTGGGTGGAGGTTCACGAGCCATTATCGCGTAACCGTGCGGAATTTGAATCGACCCGGAAAGTGCCTCTGCCAATGTCAGCCGCGCAGCGGACGCAGTTAATAAACGAGGGGGCGGGAGCCGAACTGGAACGGCGGTCAGGGATGCCGGTTAAGGTAGGCATGTAAGGGGATTGTGCGGGCTGGTGCCCTCACCCCGGCCCTCTCCCACGGGAGAGGGTGCACACACTAAAAACGGCAACCTTGTTGCCGTTTTGCATTTACCTTGTGCAGAAAAGCAAAAAGCCTGCTTTAAAAGCAGGCTTTTCAAATTTGGCTCCTCTGACTGGACTCGAACCAGTGACATACGGATTAACAGTCCGCCGTTCTACCGACTGAACTACAGAGGAATCGTGTGAACGGGGCGCATATTATCGACCTGCGTTCACCTTGTCAAAGGGTGGATCGCCGCCTTTCGATCGTTTGCTGACAAAATCGGCAAAGTGATGTTTTTGGCAGCGGATTGCACCGCTTTGGTGCGGGTATACCTCTAATGGGGCAGATCATAAACTGCTGTTTCGGTAATTAAATCCCCCTCTGTAATTAGGATTCCTTATTTTCAGACGCTTAGCGAACAATTCAGACCGCCTGGTAAAAGTGGCATTCATATTGCAAAACCTGTTCAACAACGACAGCCGGTTCCGGCACAGCATTTCGAACAGGGGGCAAAATGAACTTAAGACGACTGAAATACTTCGTAAAAATCGTCGATATCGGCAGCCTGACTCAAGCGGCAGAAGTGCTGCATATCGCGCAGCCTGCGCTGAGCCAGCAGGTGGCTACTCTGGAAGGCGAGATGGATCAGCAATTGTTGATCCGCACCAAACGCGGCGTCACGCCAACGGAAGCCGGTAAGATCCTGTATACCCATGCGCGCACCATTCTTCGCCAGTGTGAACAGGCGCAGCTGGCGGTGAATAACGTGGGTCAGACCCTGAGCGGGCACGTTTCTATCGGCCTGGCGCCGGGAACGGCCGCGTCCTCTATTACCATGCCGTTGCTGCAGGCCGTTCGCGCTGAGCTGCCTGAAGTGCTGGTATACCTGCATGAAAACAGCGGTTCCGTACTGAATGACAAACTGCTCAGCGGCCAGCTGGATATGGCGGTCCTTTACGATCGCTCCCCGGTCGCCGGCATCACCAGCCAGCCGCTGCTGAAAGAAGATCTCTACCTCGTGGGCACCCGCGACTGCCCGGGCCAGAGCGTCGACCTTGCCGCCGTGGCAGAGATGAACCTCTATCTGCCGCGCGACTACAGCGCCGTGCGCGTGCGCGTGGACGAAGCGTTCTCCCTGCGCCGCCTGACGGCCAAAATCATCGGCGAAATCGACTCGATCTCCACGCTGACCGCAGCTATTGCCAGCGGCATGGGGGTGACCGTTCTGCCAGAATCCGCAGCCCGCTCGCTGTGCAGTGCGGCAAACGGCTGGATGGCGCGGATCACCACGCCTTCCATGAGCCTGCCGCTGTCGCTGAACATGTCCGCACGCGGTTCGCTGTCGCCACAGGCGCAGGCGGTAAAAGAGATTTTGATGTCGCTGGTCAGCAAGCCATCGCTTGAGAACCGTGAACTCCAGCTCGTGAGCTGATATTCCATAAAAGAATAAGATGCTGGTTTTTATTATTTGTTCTGCAGCTCGGCTGACTCTAACAATAGAGCTATGTCAGATGCGCCGGAGTGAATCGTGAATTTCCAGCAACTTAAAATTATCCGTGAGGCGGCCAGGCGGGACTACAACCTGACCGAGGTCGCCAATATGCTTTATACCTCTCAGTCCGGCGTCAGCCGCCATATCCGCGAGCTGGAAGAGGAACTGGGCATAGAGATCTTTATCCGTCGCGGCAAGCGGCTGCTCGGCATGACGGAGCCGGGTAAGGCTTTGCTCACCATTGCAGAGCGGATCCTCAACGAGGCCAGCAACGTGCGTCGTCTGGCGGATCTCTTCACCAATGACGCCTCGGGCGTACTCACCATCGCCACCACCCACACCCAGGCGCGCTACAGCCTGCCGCCGGTGATCAAAGCGTTCCGCGAACTTTTCCCTGACGTCCGTCTGGAGCTCATCCAGGGCACGCCGCAGGAAATCGAAGTGCTGCTGCAAAACGGTGGGGCGGATATCGGCATTGCCAGCGAACGCCTGAGCAACGACCCGCTGCTGGTGGCTTTCCCCTGGTTCCGCTGGTACCACAGCTTATTACTTCCGGTCGATCATCCGCTGAATCAGGTCTCTCCCCTGACGCTGGAAGACGTTGCCAAATGGCCGTTGATCACATACCGGCAGGGGATTACGGGACGTTCGCGGATAGACGAGGCCTTCAACCGCAAAGGGCTAACGCCGGACGTGGTGCTGAGCGCGCAGGATTCTGATGTGATTAAAACCTACGTCGAGCTGGGTCTGGGCATTGGCCTGGTGGCGGAACAGTCCAGCGGAGAACGCGAGGACGGGAACCTGGTGCGTCTTGATACGCGTCATTTGTTTGACGCCAATACCGTATGGCTTGGCCTGAAGCGCGGGCAGCTGCAGCGCAACTATGTGTGGCGTTTTATCGAGCTGTGCAATGCCGGGCTGTCGGTGGATGAGATTAAACGTCAGGTGATGGAGCCGGAAGAAGTGGCGATTGATTATCAGATTTAAGTGTTGGCTTGCCCGGTAGCGCTGCACTGACCGGGCTCGTCATTTAGTTGAACGGATATTTTTTAAAAACTACCTGTGATTCGAATGATTCGGTAAACGCCTGAATCTCTCTAAAATCCGCCGCGTTAACAACGTGCGGGATCATCGACTGAATAAACGTCCAGACAACCGTGCTCGTGACGGCAACCTGATCGAGAGTTGCGGTCGCCGGACGTGTCTCCAGTAAGGCATTCCATTCCCTGCAGGCCGCCAGCAGCTGAATTGTAATGCGCTCGACCCATATAGCGTGCTGCTTTTCCACCGGGCGCTGGTTGTGTTCATACACATTTTGCACCGCTTTTTCAGCGGCGGCGAGGATAAAGCCCAGCGCCTGAAGATCCTTTGCCAGCGCATCCGGCGCGACGGGCAGGAGTTTCCGCTCGGGGGCAGCCTGAGCCTCAAAATAGTTCAGTATCAGCGAGGAGTCCATCAGCCGTATTCCGTTATCCAGAACCAGCGTCGGGGCTTTTACCGCGGGGTTGATCCGGGAGAACGCGTCGAAGGTGCTAAAGACTGACAGCGGCTGGCTTTCAAACTCAACGCCATAAAGCTCAAGGGAAATCGCCACGCGCCGTACATAAGGTGAATCCATCATGCCAACAAGCTTAATCATCGTTTCCGTTTTCCTGTCTCTGTGAAATAACGCGTCATTGAAGAGGATGACCAGACATTACAATACAATTTGCATGGCGAATATCTTCAGTATCTTACCGTAAGGGTTAGTATTACTGACATATGGTCAGGTTGCCGCTGTATATCCAGCACAGATAAGGAAGTGCTTTCATGTCGGATTTTCCACCTATTGCCAGTTTGCGAAGCTTTGAAGCAGTCGCCCGTCTCGGCAGCGTGACGCTGGCGGCGAAAGAACTCCACGTTACCCATTCCGCTATCAGTCAGCAGATCAAAGTGCTGGAGGAGATGGTGGGCGTAAAGCTGTTTATCCGTCAGGGGCGAGGAGTGCAGATCAACGAAGAAGGGCGGCTCTATGCCTTACAGGTACGCGAGGCGTTGAACCACATCGCGGATGCTACCCGACTCGTACAGGTGAAGCCGAGAAAGCAGGAGCTGACGCTGGCGATGGTGCCGTCATTTGGATGCCACTGGTTATTACCGCGTCTGGCTCGTTTTCGGGCGAAATATCCGCTTATCACCCTGCGGATCCAGGCCAGCCTGACGGTCACCAGCCTGCTGCAGGAAGGGATAGACATCGCGATACGGATGGGGCAGGGGAACTGGGAAGGGAGTGAAAGCCATTACCTTTTTTCCGATGAGCTTATTGTGGTGGCCGCACCGGGCTTTAACGGGGGCGTGCTGCCCGCTACGCCAGCGGAGATTGCAAAGAGTCATATTATTTTCTCTATGGAGTCGTGGAAAACGTGGTGCATGAATGCGGGTCTTGAGAAAGAGATCGTGCCTGACGGTTTATGCATTAACGACTCCAATATCATTATCGAAGCCGTTCGACTCGGGAAAGGTATCGCGCTGGAGCGTCGCTCTCTGGTTCAGGATGCCATCACCCGAGGTGAACTGGTCCAGCTAACCTCCATCACCGCACCTTATCCCTGGCCTTACTGGTTGGTAACGGCGCAGTCAACGGAGGCGAAGCCGGAGGTGACACTCTTTAAGGCATGGCTGGAGGAGGAAGTGGCGGCCTGGCGGCGAGCGGTGAGTGCTGTGGAAAGTAACCAACCCTAATGAGCGAATCAGGGGCTGGGAGGGAATGACTTATTATTGGAATTAGGGACATGCTGCTGCATCAATTCAACGATCCAATCAATAAAAACGCGCTGTCTGGCGTTGACATGGCGGTTCGGCGGAAACGCCAGGTACAGGGGCATTGGCTTAATCCGCCATTGTTCAAATAGCGGAATCAAGGAGCCACAAGCCTGATGTGCTGCCGCCATATAGGCGGGTAGCGCAATCACGCCTAACCCGGCTAATCCAGCTTCGAGGTAAGCATTGCCATCATCCACGGCAAGTACATAGTTACCCGTGATTTCAATATGTTCACTCTCACCATGCAGTACCAGAGAATCAACCTTACCGGTGCGTGAGGACAAGAATCCCACTATGCGATGGTCGGTGTTTTCCAGCTCTCGCGGGTGCGCAGGGGCGCCGAGGCGTTCCACATAACTAGGGGCGACGTAAACACCGATTTGCAAATCGCCGACATGGCGTGCGATCAGGGACTGGTCGTTGATTTCGCCACCGCGCAGGACGCAATCCACATTGTCACCGATCAGATCCACCACCCGGTCGCTCACGCCCATGTCGAACTGGATATCAGGGTAGCGTGCATGAAAAGCCGGTAGCGCGGGCACCAGAACAAAGCGGGCAAGAGGAGTGGGCACATCTATCCGCAGGCGTCCCCTGGGGGTCATCGTCGCACTGGACAGGCTGTTTTCAGCATCCTCCATGTCCGCCAGCAGGCGGATGACGCGCTCGTAGTAGACCGCGCCATCAGGAGTCACACCGAGCCTGCGGGTAGTGCGATGGAGCAGCCTGACGCGCAGGCGCGCTTCCAGCTGCTGAATAAGCTGCGTCACCGTGGTTTTGCTCATATGAAGCGTTTGGGCAGCCTTTGTGAAACTGCCTGCTTCCACCACGCGAGCAAAGGCGCGCATCGCATCGAAACGATCCATCCCTTGTCCTCTCTTTTCACCGATTGTTTGGATATTACAAACAATGATGGACAAAGTCGCTTGTTTATCCGTCCGATGTGGCGCCTGTAAAGTGTCTTTATATTCACCGGGCAGATTTCGCCCCATTGCAAAGGTACAGACATGACAACACGCGAAGCCGTTTTTCCCTTCGGACGCCAGGCGCTTTATGAGCGCAATCGGTATTCACCCGCCATTAAATCTAACGGCTTCCTGTTTGTTTCGGGGCAGGTGGGTAGCCGGGAGGATGGTTCGCCTGAAGAGGATCTCAACGCGCAGGTCCGGCTGGCATTCGAAAACCTTAATGCTGTTCTGACGGCTGCGGGCTGCACGTTCAGTGACGTGGTTGACGTGACCCTCTTTGTCGTCGATCCCGAGTCAAACCTCGACGCTATCTGGAGTATCCTGCCAGAATATTGGGGGGAAGCGCCTTACCCGACGTTGACGGGGATCGGCGTGACGTGGCTGTACGGATTCCAGTTTGAGATTAAGGTGATTGCCCGGCTGCCCACGAGTCATGATAAGACAGAGGTAAATTGATGAAAGCAGCGGTTTATGACGTGGAAGGCGCTCCCAGCGTCCTGCGATATATCGATGTCCCGGATCCGGTCGCAGGGCCTGACGATGTCCTGATTTCTGTCGAGGCTATCTCGATTGAAGGGGGAGATTTGATCAACCGCCGCTCAACTCCGCCGCCTGGCCCTTCATGGGTCGTCGGCTACGCGGCCGCGGGCACAGTGGTTGCTGTCGGATCGAAAGTCCGTAGCCGTAAGGTTGGAGACAGAGTGGCTGCTTTTAGCATGCAGGGATCGCATGCGGAACGTTGGGCTGTGCCGGCGGAACGTACCTGGCTTATACCGGATGGGGTGGATGCAGCAGACGCGGCGGTGGTACCGATCTCTTTTGGAACCGCGCATCATTGCCTTTTCACACGAGGGATGCTCCGGCATGGAGAAACCGTCCTAATTCAGGCAGCGGCGGGGGGCCTGGGGCTCGCCGCCGTTCAGCTTGCCTCACAGGCAGGCGCGACGGTCATCGCCGTGGCAAGCGGAACGCAGCGAATAAACCGGCTGCTGGAACTTGGCGCCGATCACGTCGTGGATCGTGCAAAGAATAACGTTGTGGACAGTGTCCGACAGTTCACCCATGGCACCGGTGTTAACCTCGTCATCGATCCGGTAGGGACGACGTTGCCAGCTTCGCTTTCTGCACTCGCTCCGGAAGGACGTCTCGTCTTCGTCGGTAATGCGGGCGGCGGTAGCCTGACCGTCGACCTGTGGCCGCCAATGCAGTCTAACCAGACGCTCATGGGGGTATTTATGGGGCCTCTTTTTGAAAGGCCTGGCGTTCGGACAAGCGTGGACGACATGTTGCAGGCTGTGGCTGCAGGGCACATCAGGGTTGTCATTGACCGTGTCTTCCCCCTGGCTAACGCCGCCGCGGCCCATGAATACGCTGAGACAGCGAAACCGCTTGGTCGTATCGTTATGAAGCCATGAACGGGGGACCTCATCATGACTTCGTAATTCTTCTGATGTGGGGGAGAAAAATAAAAAAGCCTGCTTCAAAAGCAGGCTTTTCAAATTTGTCTCATCAGACTGGGAGCATTCAATGAGTCTGTTATTCCAGCCGCAACCTCTCCCTAAGCTCCCTCACCAGCGATGCATCATCCAGCTCTGCACTGATCTCATGACGAATCGCATTAGTGAACTGTTTACTGCGCTCGCAGCTATGGTGATAACCATGAGATAGCCAGTTCCAACTCCCGAGAACAATGTAGCGGCCATCGATCATCATTACCTTTTCATGTGTCCCTTCCGTCAACCGGATAATATTCTCTTTTCCTAGTTGTTCGCGGTACTCGGCAACCAGAGTCTCATCATTATCTTCCGCACGATCCACGCACTGGTGATAGTAGCCGTAATAAACTTTAACCCTGACACCACGCCGCTGCGTGGCTACCAACTGCGCCAACTCCGGCCTCTGATAATTCTTACCTCCTCGACGGATCCACGGAGCGATGATAACCAGCTCCTGTTCACACTGGCTGGCCAGAGCGCTAAATGCGGCAATATGTTCGCAGTCGCGATAATAACGCTGTAGACGGGGAGTCTGGCTTAGACTGGCAAAATTCGGATGCTGGCTACCCTGTTCAAGCAGGAAGCTTTCGGCAACGCTATCTGCAAGGACTTTCAGGTATCCACCTGCTTGCCGCAATCGATGATGGTTACCTACGACGATAAATTGCTGCTTTGCGCGTGAAACCGCGACATTCAGCATGTTTGGTGCGTCGTTTTGAAAATTCGGATTATCAAGAGGATGAAAAATAACCGGACTATAAATGATGACCTCAAAGCCTACGCCCTGAAACTGATGCACTGTACCAATGCAGTTTTTCTGCCAGTGATTCATTCGTTGCGCAAGACGTTTAATCAACAATGACTTCTGATTGCTATAGGGAGTGACGATGCCAACATCGGCAGTCAGATCGTAACCAGCTTCTTCCAGCTTATCCAGCAATAGCTCGATAGCATCAACTTCATCCAGATTAGTGTTAACCGTATCGCCTTTCTGGCCTTCTACGCTGTAGAACATCAAATGATGCCCGCCTGATTTCTCAAACGCGCTGGCAATACGGCTGGAAGGGGGGGCAGTTTCCACGCTGACGCCATGGTAGTTCGCCAGTCGGATGAAAAGGTCGGCAATAGGTTGCTGGCACCGGCGATGCTCATCGAGAATGATGCCATTACCCGTATCGTCTACCTTGCCGGAAAGCGTACCAGCAGCACGGTGCCAGCCCGTGACGCTTGCAGGTGAAACACGCTCATACAACGTATTGTTGCTGGCGAAATGACGCTCACGCAACTGTGTTTGCATGTTTTCTGACAGGTTTCTAATGGGTTCAATTTGCAGAGGATCGCCAACAATCATCGCTTTCTCACTGCGACTCAAAAGGGGCACGAGGGATTCAAGCGAAATCATGCCCGCTTCGTCGCACAGTGCCAGGTGCCATGGTTTATGCCCCTTGAGTTCATCGAGCTTACGATAACCAGCAACCTTCCACGCGGAAACCAGCGTGGTCGCCATTACTGGATATACAAGAGACAGTGCGCGATAGAAATCATCTAGCTTATCCAGCCAGCGATAGTAGCCCGCACTGCGACGCTTACTCATCAGGGCCCGCCAGTGGGTCAGCACCTCTTCAAGCTCAATTTTCCGTTTCAGTTGTTCCTGCCAGAGATAACCGATAGCGGCTTCGAACATTTCCCGGTGTTGCCTGATAAAGCGTTTACGCAAAATGTCGCACCAGTTACCTTCCGGATAACGCTGTTGATACTGTGCCGTTAGCTGTTGCGCCCGGATGACCTGACGCCATTGTGCCTGCAATTCTTCTACTTCAGTATTAAGAGTCAGCAGGTCAACTTCCTGTTGAGCTTCGGGTTCCGCATGCAGGAGCAGCGCCAGTAGCGCCAGGCTATCTACCTGCTGTGAAAGCATTTCCCCAGCATCAGCCAGAGCAGCCAGCTGACGATGGGGAAGGGAAGAAAGCCTGAATTTGAGAAAGTCCTCCGGTGCAGCCAGGCTCATCTGTTGCAACCTTGCTGGATATTTCCTCTCGAAAAAACGAGCCAGATAACGCTTTATCCCTTTACGCGGGTAGTCGCGGTAATGCAGCTCCAGGGCTGGGCGTAGCGGTGAATCCATCCAGCTAAGTATCTGCTCCAGACTATGCTGCTGCGGCCATGTCGCCTGCAACGTCTGGTAAATTCTGCTGGCCTGTAGACGCTGCGTTTTTATCTCCCTAATTTCCTGCAGGCGCTGTTCTAACTGACAGGCTAAGGTATCCAGGTCGTCGGGGCGATGAAGCGAAACATCAATGCCGAGTACCTGTGCATGAGCGGCGAGCGAGGGAATTTTTTCCATGAAACGAGCTGGTAGCTCTTTTGCTAGTTGGGTGTCCAGACCACAATCCACAACAGATTGTATCGCTACTGCCTTTTCATTCAGATACGCCCGGTAACAAGCGTTCATCTCGTCACGATGCTTGAGTAAAACCGCTAAAAAATCGTGCTGCTGCTGTTGGTCATAGCTTTCCTGTCGCCAACGACCAATCAGTTTCTCAAGCCGGGTAAGCTCATGCTGAACCTGTTCGTTCGAGCCGCTATGAAACCATAACCAGTCTAGATCCTCAGTTGCAGGGTCACTGCGCAGATCGTCAATGATATTCTCCACCGCTTTTATTGCCGTGGACGTGACCAGCATGCCGAAATTCTGGTCCTTTCCATCAGCAATCGCCAGTGCTCTGGCAACCAGTTGTTGTGCGATGAGTGACTTGAATAGCGTGGTTTTACCCGTACCAGGCGCGCCTTGTACAGCAACCAGGCGCTCATCCTGATTAATCGCCTGTATTGCCGCCATCTGCCCATGGCCCAGAGGATATTGTGTTTCAAACAAACCGCCAGTCACCACTTCGTGAATATGTGGGGCCTTCTCGTCACTATGGATATGGCTGAGATACTGCTCCAGTAACGGGAAATCACCAACTGCGTTATTACACAGCCAGGTGAAATCTTCCGCATCACGCTTGAGGTTGTAATCCTCATTATGCAGCGGAGCCACCAGGGCATTAAACGCAGTTTCCAGCCCCTGATATTTACTGTTTGATTGCTGAGTGACCCATTTCTGAAGAGCCTTAAACGCCTCAAGGAACGTGTCATATTTACATCCCGTGAGCGCGCTAACGATACTCATCATATGACGGTTTTCACCGAGCTCATCCAGCTGAATACCAAACATTTCGCGAAAAGCGAAGGGGAATGCGCTAACAAGTTGTCCATCTTTGACGGGAACTAGCAGGGTGTTTTCGTTCTGTTCAAAAAATGATTTGGGGAGGGGGAAAGAGAACAGCGGAAGGTATTTTACATTGGCCTTACCTCGCTCGTTTTCGATACAGCGCAGTACCGGAAAAAGCAGGTTAACAGGCTCAATATGGGTAATTCTACCCTTTTCGTCATATTCGACGAAACGCTGGCGCCAGTGGTTGCGCATTTCAGGCGTAACACGGAGTATTACCCCGCTCTGGTTTTCTTCACAGTTATTTATACCGAGCATGAGTTGTTGGTGCTCATGCACCTTGCTGGCCGGTATTTTACTCTTTTCTGCGCCACTGAATTTCACATAATCATGCCACGCAGAAAGGATATCCTTAGACGAGTTTTGCATCATGCTAAAAGAGCCTTAACCTGAGTATCTCCCTGAAATTAATGGTTAGAGAATAACACAGAGGCAGATATTTTAACCCTACCAAAGGGGGCATCTTCGTATGGAAATACAATATGAGTAACAGCGGCTAATATGTTTTCCAGTTTTACTGAGAGGAATTAGCGTTCAAACAACTGGAACGCATTCTTATGGTGCTGCAAATGAAGGGTCTGCCTGACGAGAGGCTATCTTGAGCTAGCGTGGGAATAATGAAAAGCAAAAAGCCTGCTTTAAAAGCAGGCTTTTCAAATTTGGCTCCTCTGACTGGACTCGAACCAGTGACATACGGATTAACAGTCCGCCGTTCTACCGACTGAACTACAGAGGAATCGTGTGAACGAGGCGCATAGTAGCGACCTCGGTACGCCTTGTCAAAGGGTGAAAACGCACTTTTCGTTCGTTTGCCGACAATTTCAGCAAATCGCTGATTTTATGGCAAATTCGCGTTGAAATTACACAACAAAATGCGCCGCCCGCAGGCGGCGCGCAGGATCAGAACAGAACGGAGTAGTTCAGACCAAAGGTACGTCCGCGGCCTTTGTAGGTATACAGACCCGGTGCACCGTAGGTTGGGCTATACAGCCCCGGCGCGCGCTGGCCCCAGGCGGTGGTGTAGTCTTTGTCCAGCAGGTTTTCCACGCTGAAGCTGACTTTACCCACCGGCAGGGCGTAGCTGCCCAGGAAGTCGACCGTGTTATAGCCATCGATCTTCTTGCCGTCGGAGTCTGACACGTCAAAGGTCTGCGTGCTCTGCACGCGCAGGGTCCAGTCGCCCGGCGCCCAGTTGACCCACGCGCTGGCTTTCGACGGGCTGGCGCTGTCGACCGTCAGCTTCTCCCATTTCCCGTTTTCGCGGGTTTCAGACTTAATGGCGTTAAAGTTCGCGCCCGTGCTCCAGTCGCTGTCGGTGAAGAAATAGTCCACCTGACCTTCCACCCCGTAGATACGACGCTTGTCGTCTTCCAGGTTGATGGTCATGTCCGTCTTGTTGATGGTGATGGTTTTATCCGAGAGTGAGTAATACGCCGCAACCTGCGTGCGCAGGTTATCCCCGGTGTAGCGCCAGCCCAGCTCATAAGCGTTGACCTTGATACCGTCCAGCTTCGAGTCGTTCACGTTGACGCTGTTCAGCAGGCGATAGTGACCGTTGCTGAGCTGATAGGTCCCGGAGCCGTAGTACTTCGCCAGGTCCGGAATTTCGAAGCCCTGGGAGAAGTTAAACCATACCTGCTGCTGTTCGGTCAGGCGACCAAGGATCCCGGCGTTAAACAGGAAGTTGTTGTAATCGGTTTTCCCACCCGGCACCGCGTCGGCGGAGGTCGCTTTCCCGGTAGCGATGGCCTGCTGCTGGGTGTAACCGACAAAATCGTCTACCTTGTTCTCGGTGTACTGGTAGCGCACGCCGCCGCTCAGGGTGATGGCGTCAATATCGTAGCTGGCCTGCAGGAACGGGGCGAGGTTGGTGATGCTGTAGCCCGGGTAGCGGCCCACGTTGTAGGCGTTATCCAGCTCCATGCCGCCGCTCGCCGCGGCTTTGCTCAGGTTAAAGAACTGCTGGTTGGCGTCGAAGGTTTCGTGGTCGGCATCCATACCCCAGGTCAGCGTCAAATCGTCCACCGGCTTGCTGTTCAGCGTCAGCTTGCCGCCGTAAAAATCGGTTTTCTGCTGCGACGCGCCGATGCTGCTCACTACGCCTTTGGTCAGGGTCGGGAACGGATAGTAGGTCAGGCTCTCGTCGCGATAGTAAATCTGCGCGACCAGATCCTGGCCCCAGAAGTCGGTGTTGGAGTACTGCAGGTTAATCAGATGGCGCTCGGTACCCGGCACGCGGTCAGAATCGAGGTTACCTTTGTTGTAGGCGGTCGCATCCCCCGTTACCGCCGAGAAGTTCTTCCCGAGATACAGCCCATGCTTGCCGTCGGACTCGCTCTTGTAGTACTGGGTCGTCAGCTGCAGCTGCTGGTGATCGTCAATATTGATGGTGCCTGTGCCCATCACATCAATACGGTCGGAATACTGGAGGCCGGTCTGGGTGTTATCAATGATTACCTCGTCGCCGTTGCCGTCATACCAGCCGCCGTAGCGCTGATACGACACCGACAGACGACCGGATGCGTTATCGTTGCCGCCGCTGACCGCTGCCGATACGTTCTCATCATGGTCGTTGTGGCTGTTGAACCCGCTTTTAGCACCCGTCTGGAACTCGACTTCGGTCTCAGGCTGGCCTTTTTTGGTGACGATGTTCACCAGGCCGCCGGTGCTGCCGCCGCCGTAGAGTGACGTGGCGCCGGAGATGACTTCGATACGGTCAATGTTGAACGGATCGATAGAGTCGAGCTGGCGGCTGTCGCTGCGGGACGAGTTCAGGCGCACGCCGTCCACCATCACCATCATGGAGCGGCCGCGCAGGTTCATGCCGTAGTTGGTACGTCCCTGGCTGCTGACGTCCATGCCCGGGATCAGCTGCGCCAGCACTTCTTTAATCTCTTTCCCGCCCTGAACCTGCTGCTCAATTTCAGCCCGCTCAATGACCCAGGTGGTCTGCGCCATCTCCGCCACGCTGCGGTGCGCGCGGCTGGCGGAGACAACGATATTTTCTTCCTTTTGTTCTTCCGCCCACGCAGAGGTAGAAAGCATTGCAAGCAAACAAGGATTTAAAACCCAAAGATGAGAACGTTTCATTGTTATATTGACCCTGATTGTGTGTGTCAGTACTCGGTGGTTTTTGCTAATGATTTAAAAACCTGACTGTTCTCCGGGCTGGTGGTGCTTCGCCAGTGGATAACGCCAGGAGTGGTGGCCAGCTCAAACGGCTCGTCGGCGTGCGCGCGATTCAGAATTCGCGCTGCGCGCCAGGCCATCAGGCTGAGCTGGGGTTCGGCAATGCCGAGACGGTGCATCCCGGCATTCACGGCGAACAGGCGGTTGCTCTGCGGACCGTCCCATTCGAGGGTGAAATCGTTGTTGATGCAGAAGGCTTCGTCCGTATCCAGATGCAGGCGGTGAGACAGCGGCGCCAGGAACGCAGGCTGCACGGCGCGATAGCCGGTGGCAAAGATCGTCACGTCGCTCTCCAGCTGCTCGCGACCGCCGTCAAGGTGATGCTGTATGCTCAGGCGCTGGCCGTTTTCCAGGCGCGTCAGGGCTGTCACCGAGCGGGACGGCATCAGGTGCGCCCAGGGTTTTTCACGCAGCACTTCGAAGCGGTGGTACATGGCGCGGTAAATCGCCAGCAGTGACTCGGTGGTGATACCGTCGGAGGTCATCTTCTGCTCGTGCAGCATCTGCCGACGCGCCTCTTCACCGAGCGTGGAGAAGCTGTCCACGTACTCCGGCGTGAAATACTCGTTAGCAAAGGCGGCTTCATCCAGCGCGTTGTAGTTGTTGCGGCGCGAGACCCAGTTCAGGCTCAGCGGCTGGCCCCATTCGCCGCGGAAGATATTCAAAAACAGGTCGGCGCCGCTCTGGCCACCGCCGACGACGGTGACGCGCTTGCCCGTAAGATCCGGCGTGCGCAGCATCATCTCGCTGGCGTGGAAGCAGGTATCGTCCTGCAGGGTGACGCAGTCCGGCAGGTTGATCTGCTTACCGATCCCCACGCAGACGTGGCGTGCCAGGAAGCGGTCGCGCTGGGTCACCACCTCAAACAGGCCGTTTTTCTCATCAAAGCTCACCTGCTGCACCTGCTGGCTAAAGGACAGGTTAGTGAGGTTTTCCGCCGCCCAGCACAGATAGTCCGCAAACTCCTCGCGGGAAACGGTGCGCTGCTCGGTGGTCAGGAAGCGATAGAACTTTTTGCGCTGCACCAGGTAGTTCAGGAAGCTGTGGCGGTTGGTCGGCTCCACGGCGCTGACCAGATCCTTCAGGAAGCTGGTCTGCATGTGGCAGTCCGGCACCATCATGCCGGGGTGCCAGGAGAAGTGCGGTTTACGCTCAAGAAACAGCGAACTAAAGCCGTCCAGCCCTTCCGCCAGCGCGGCGATGCTGAGGTTAAACGGGCCAATACCAATGCCGATGAAATCATAGGTTTTCATTGCGCTGACTCCCGGGAGGCGAGAAAAAGAGGGTTATCAAGGTCGGTAACGTAGTTCGGCAGCATGCGGCTGCCGCCGTCGTGTTCGGAGAAGGTCAGTTTGACCGGGTTGAGGATCACGCGAATAATCTGCGGCTTAAACAGGTCGAACTTCGCGAAGCGCTCAGCAAGCTCGGGGTGCGCGGCCATATAGCGGTGCAGCACCCCGGCGAGGATCTGATAGAAACGCGTTTCGCTGACGCCGCTTTGCAGCGTGAGTCGCGAGATAAAGCGCAGCACCGTCACAAAGTTGCCGGTTTGCAGGTCGTGAATAATGTAATCCGCGCTCAGGCGCGCCGTGACGGCCTTCACCTGCTCCGGCAGGCTCTGGGCCTGCGGGAAATCTTCATCCACCAGGCGCATATCGCCCTGGAAATCTTTCAGCAGAATGCGCTGCGGAATAGAGTCCTTCATCACCAGCGTCACGTTCTGGCCGTGGGCGATCAGCGCCACGCCGTAGCGGCAGAGCAGGTGATAGAACGGGATCACCGATGCCTCAAACAGCTTTTCCAGCCACGCGTCGGCGCTGAGCCCGGAACGGTTGATCCACGCGTCGATCAGCGCACACCCGTCGTTATCGGTTTCCATCAGCGCCGCCATCAGCACCGCCTGTTCACCGTCTTCTAAATAACAGGACGGGTTCTCGCGCCAGATCACTCCCAGCATCTCCTGGTAGCGGTAGGGCGCTTTCGGCAGCGCCGCATAGCCCGGATGTGACAGGTATCCGGCGGCGGGTTCGCCAAGCACCTGCGCGCCAGAGCGGACAAGCGTGGCGTCACTGGCGAACTGCTGCTGTAGCCAGCGCGAGGCCAGCGGTCCGGCGGCAATGTACTTGCCCGGAATACCGCGATAGCAGGATGTGTTGTAGATGGTCAGCGGGAGCTTGATGTCAAACGGCGCGCGACGGCTGGCGTTGGTGAGCGTGCGCAGAGACTGCTGCGCCAGGTACTCATCGCCAAACTCGCCCAGCTCAACCATCTCACCGCGCGCCAGCTGCGCCAGGAAATGAATGGCGATCTTCTGCTGCCACTGCCACGGGTGCAGCGGCACGGGCAGCCAGCCGTCGTCAAGACCCAGCGCCTGCCAGAGGGCGTCAAAGCGGGCGCACTCGGCCTCGTCCATGGCGCTAGCCAGCAGGGTGCTGATATCGCAATCGCCGTCGCTGCTCCAGACCAGATGCTCCCGCTGAACGGCAACCCAGTGCAGACGAAAACGTCCGCGATACTCAGGCGCGTACTGACGCAGCGCGTCCAGACCCCAGCCGCGGCGGCCTTTGTTGAAAATAAACTTCGGGTGACCACGCATCAGGCACTGTAATTCGTCCGGGTCGAGATGGATCAGCGCGTCCGCGTCCAGCGCTTCACGCGCCTGCAGCAGCTGCATGTCGCCGCGCAGCGTGGCGTAGAGATCTTCCATGTGCTCTGCCGTTTGCGCGTCGCTCATCTCCAGCACCGCAGCCAGCTGCAGCAGCGCGCTTTCCGCTTCGATGGCATCGCCGCTGGCGGTGGTCAGGCTGTCCGGGTCGATATGCAGCCAGCCCCAGATCCCGCGCGTGGCGCGAAACTGCCAGGACTCGTTGCCCATAGTGATGCGCCAGGCGTCAGACTCAAGCGGCTCGGCGCGCAGGGTGCGTTCGTATTCCAGCTCGGCGAGGATCTTCGCCACCATCTCGCGGTTCACTTTCTGCCAGAGCGCGTTCACAGGCCCACCTCGCTGAAGAAGCGGTGACGCTGGCTCATAATGAGGCGCGAGCGTTTATGCGGGAAGTCGAACTCTTTCACCGTGTCAAAACCGGCGGAGGCCAGATGGCGGAACAGGCGCTGGTTGTCGAAGCGCGGCTCGGCAACAATTCGCGTGGTGCGCGGTTCATCGAGATACAGGTAGTGGCTCAGGCCGCGCAGCCAGCTGCGGATATACTGCGCGCCGCGCCAGTTCTCTTCGCCCACCAGCATATGCAGGCCGCGGTCAAACGGCTGCCAGCGGTAGTGGCGGCCAATGCGGTCTTCCGCGGCCCAGTAGAGCTCAAAATAGCCGAACGGCTGGTCGTCGAAGCAGCCGATAACCGGGTAACAGTAGGTCGAGTCAAGCTGACGACGCAGGTAGCTTTCCTGCTCGGCCTGCGGGCCCGCCATCTCCCAGAAGGCGTTCACGCGCGGGTTGTTCATCCAGCGGGTAAAGCGCTCGCCGTCCAGCGCCACGTCGGCGACGCGGAAGCTGAGGGTGCGCTTAATTTGCGGATCGTAACGGCGGTACACTTCGCCCTGCGGGCGGTGAGGGCGCAGCGGGAAGTACAGCTGACGGCTCTCGTCAAACTGCATGCCGCCGCTGGCCTGATGCCGTTCGCCTTTCAGCCACAGCGGCAGCTGCCAGAAGGCATCGCGCGCCAGATAATCCCCGCTTGCCAGACGAAACAGCGCCTGCGCCTGGGGTTCATCCTGCCAGTCCGCCCAGGGTAACGTAATGCCGGTCAGCGCGGGGGCGGCCACAAACAGCTGATCCAGGGCTTCCACCAGCCAGCCGTCCGGGATCCCCTTCAAACGCTCCAGCACCGCGCTGCCGTCGAGACCCAACGCCAGCGGCAGGGTGCGATCCGTTGCGGTGCAGTGAAAGCCGTAGCCGGAATGGACGATATTCGCGATAGCCATCACGCCTTCTCCTTGTAGAACGGGTTGCTAAAGTCGAAATAGATCACCGCCGGATCGGCGATGGTGTTTTCATTACGATCGTGCAGGTAGCAGAAGAAGTTGCCTTTGCAGTTCCAGGTCGGGCTGTCGAGCACGTAGTCGAGGCAGCGGGTCTGCTTCGCCGTGCGGCGCAGTTCCGCCAGCGCGTCGCGCACTCGGGACATCAGGCTCTCCTCGCTGTCAAAGCCGGCGGCAGCAAGGGCGGCGGTAACGGCAAGGGTAGAGTTCAGCAGCAGGTAATAAGGGAAGTAGCGCAGCAGCTGGCTCTCACCGAAGCGGTTTTCCACCTCAGTTTCGCCAGCTTCTTTCAGCCACGCGTCGGCGCCTTTGGTCCACGCGCTGCCCTGGCAGTCGCGGTAGATAAGCCCGACCGGGAAATCCTGCTGCATCTCAACGAGGATATTTTGCTGGTGCGCCAGCAGGACCAGACCGTAGTCCGCCTCGGCGCTGAACAGCGGAAGCAATACGCGGTTGCAGTAGGCGTCCAGCCAGCAGCGGGCGGCCTGGGCGAGCGGTAAATCAAGACGCTGACTCAGACGGCGCACTGCCGCGGCGAGCAGGCTGTCACCGCCGTCCGGCGCGGCCTGCGTCAGGCTCACCAGCACGTTGGTCTGGGTGTCTGGCGTATCGAACAGCAGATTAACGCGCAGGGCCATCAGGCTCTCTTCCTGAACGACGCCGCTGTCATCGCGCAGTCCCGCCCAGCCGTCTTCCTGCATCACGCGCATGGTCGGGTAGCGCGCCTGCAAATCTTGCCAGCGTTCCGTTTTCGCAAGGCGCGCCAGGCGCATGCCTCGCTTCACCTCTTTCACCGACAGCGTGCGCACGGAGTTCGTCAGGCGCACGCTGAGGGAGAACTTAATCATGTCGCTGTTGGTCTCGCTGTACAGCGAGCGGGAGGAGCTGGTGGGCAGCCACTGTGCGCCCGCTTCACCCAGATCCTGCAGTGAACCGTCTTCCGCCAGACGCTGGCACCACTCCTGCTCCAGCAGATAGTCGGCCTGCCACGGATGCATCGGCAGCAGCCAGCGGGTGTCCGTGAAGTGGCCGAGCAGCTCAGGCGCGCTCTGGGCCGCGAAGCGCAGCAGACGCTCACGCAGGGAGACGTTCAGGCTGTCGCCGGCAACGAGCGTGCTCTCAACGGCAAACCAGCGCAGCGGGAAGCGGGAGGCGAAATCGGGCAGATAGCGACGCGCCTCGGTTTCGTTGAACGGCTCGTGCGACTTCGGTGCCGGGTGAAACGCATGGCCGACCAGCAGCGCCTGTTCCGCTTCGGCAAACGTCAGCGGCCTATCGCGCAGGGTTGCCCAGCCGTGGCGCAGATCGATCGCCTGCCAGGTGTGCGCATGGCTTTCGAGAACCCGCTGCTTAAAACGCGCCAGCGTATTGGCATCCAGCGAGCCTTTTACGGACGGTTTTTCAAGAATTAAATCAACCAGTTGAGAGAATGTGACAGCGTCACCGTTATCACTATTGCTCTGAATAAGCGTTGCCGGGAAACGGTACTGATGATGCTGGGTGGGAGAGAAATAGCGTACCGGCACCCGAAGCGCCTGGGTTTGGGAAAGCGGGATATGGATCTCAGATAGCGCATCCGCATCGGTAGCGGGGAGATAGCGCCAGTCCTTCGTTTCGCGCAACAGGGCGTTTAAAAAACACTGGGCTGCAACGTCTGTACCGGCGGCGCGGAGCAGAGCACGCATAGATGTACCTCATTCCATGATTGATAATGATTCTCGTTATGATATTCATTCTGTTTACAGTCGCAACCATTTTTGCAATATTTGTTTTCATAAACTTCATAATTTCCACACATTTATTGACACTATGTTCACATTCTCATGCGCACTGACTCAGAAATATTGACCGAAAACGTCACCTCAAAAGCTAACTGGCCCCTGGCGCTATCTGCGGGTTTACTGGGCATCGGTCAAAACGGCCTGCTGGTGATGCTCCCGCAGCTGGTCACCCTGACCGGGCTGCCGCTCTCGGTCTGGGCCGGACTGTTAATGTTTGGATCCATGCTCTTTTTACCGGCATCGCCCTGGTGGGGGCGTCAGAGCGAGCGGAAGGGGTGTAAGTCCGTCATGCTGGCCTCGCTAAGCGGATACCTGGCCAGTTTTGCCGTGATGGCGCTGGTGGTCTGGGCGATGGCGGCCGGAAGGCTGGATACGGTCTGGGGGCTGGCGGGGCTTATTTTCTCGCGCCTGCTCTACGGACTGACGGTCTCGGGGCTGGTGCCTGCGGCCCAGACGTGGGCGATTCAGCGTGCGGGACTGGAGAAAAGAATGGCGGCGCTGGCGACGATAAGCTCCGGCCTCAGCTGCGGGCGTTTGCTCGGCCCACCGCTGGCGGCGCTGATGCTCAGCGTTAATCCGGTTGCGCCGCTCTGGCTGATGGCGGTTGCGCCGCTTATCGCTCTGCTGCTGGTGCTTCGCGAAGTCGCTGACCCGCCGCTGCCGCCGGTAGCCCACCAGGCAACCCGCCTGCAGGCCTCCATGCTGCCGTTCCTGCTGCTGGCGCTGCTGCTGGCGGCGCTGGTGAGCCTGATGCAGATTGGCCTGTCACCGCATCTTAGCCCGTTGCTGGACGGTAACGCCCGGGAGATCAGCCATCATGTCGCGCTCCTGCTGAGCCTGGCCGCGCTGGCCACGCTCGCGGCACAGTTTCTGGTGGTCCGCCCGCAGCATTTCAGCCCGGTGACGTTGCTCTGTATCGCGGCGGTGTTAATGGTGGCCGGGCTTGGGCTGATGTCTGTCTCCGGTTTAGCGTTGTTCTACGTAGGGATTGTTATCACGTCACTCGGGGCGGCGATGGCCACGCCGGGCTACCAGCTGCTGCTGAACGACAGGCTGACCACCGGGAAAGGGGCGGGCGTCATCGCCACAAGCCACACGTTAGGTTACGGCGTCAGCGCGCTGCTGGTGCCGGTCGTGACGCGTTTTTACGGGGAGCAGTCTTTAACGGTGGCCGCATGGGGAATGGCGGTGCTGTTTTTAGCCCTGAGCATAGGGGTACGGTCAACCGAGCGGACCCCTGTTGAAAAACCTTAATGGATCTGGCGGGAGGAATGTCCGCCAGACTCCTCATGTTGCCGCAGACGCTGCAGGGGATCCTGCTGATAAAACTGGCAGAAACGCTGCCACAGCGCCGGGAAGCGGGGCGCGAAAAGCTCGGGCGCGCTGAAGAAATACTCCGAGAGCACCGCAAAGCACTCAGCCGGGTCGGTTGCCGCATAGGCGTCAATGCTGGCCGCGCTTTCGCCGACCAGGTCTATTTCATCCTGGATGTTATCCATCGCCGCGTGCAGGTCGTGCTCCCAGCCCGCCACCTCGCGAAGCGGGATCAGCGGTACGCCGCTGGCGCGATCGCCGTTGCGGGTATCCAGCTTGTGCGCCACCTCATGGATAATCAGATTAAAACCGGAGGCGTCGAACGAGTCCTGAATATCGAGCCAGTTGAGGATTATCGGCCCTTGCTGCCAGCTTTGTCCGGACTGCACCACGCGCTGGTTGTGCACCAGCCCGATATCGTCCTGCCATTCGTCATCCACCACGAACGGTGCGGGATAGATAAGCACTTCGTGGAAACCGTCCAGCCACTCAATGCCGAGCTCAAGCACCGGCAGACAGAAAAGCAGGGCGATGCGGGCGTTTTTCAGGGGATCGAGTTCGAAACCCTGCAGTGGCACCAGGCGTTTTTGCTGTAAAAAACGATCCGCCAGCTGAACCAGTTTCGATTGTTCATCCGGTTTAAGATTAGCCAGAACAGGGATCGTCAGTGCGTCATCCCATGGCAGCGCCATATCCCGGCCAGCCTCATTCGTTTTCCAGGGCCACTTTATCATCGCTTTGCTCGCAAACTCGTCACTTGAACAAAAATGGGAAAGTCAGGTTCGGTTAAGATGCCAGAAAATCGCTCACTGCGACAAATCCAGCCTGAATAAACTATCATTTCGTACGTAGCGGTGGGTAGCGGTTTGCGGGCATCACCTTCATTTTGTGAAGTCTGTCGTGGCCTTTATCCGCAGGTGGGGTGAATTAATCAGTGCGGTATTGAAAAGATGAGCGATTTCAAAGGTAACAAGCAGGACCTGCCCAGTCGACTGTGTGTGCACTGCCAGCGGCCCATGACGTGGCGCAAGAAATGGGCGAAATGCTGGAATGAGGTTAAATACTGTTCTGAGCGTTGCCGCAGGAGCCACCGTTGACCGAGCTGCGTCTGATCCTGGGCGATCAGCTTAATCCGCATCACAGCTGGTTTGATACCTCCAGTCCGAACATCATTTACGTGATGCTGGAACTCCGGGCCGAAACCGCCTATGTGCTTCATCACGCCCAGAAAATTATCGCTATCTTCGCCGCCATGCGCGCGTTTGCCTCTGCATTAAAGGAGAAGGGGCATCGGGTGAGGTATGTTCGACTTTCTGATAGCTCAAACCGCGGCGCGCTGGAAGACAATCTCAACGCGCTTGTCGCGCATTACGGCGCTGGCAGAGTGACATGGCAGGAGCCCGACGAATGGCGTCTTGATACGCAGCTGCAGGCGTGGGCGAAAACGGTCTCCGTTGAAACGGCCTGCGTCAGCAGCGAGCATTTTTTCACCACTCGGGAACAGGTCAGCGCGTTCTTTGCGTCACGCAAAAGCTGGCGAATGGAGTACTTTTACCGGGAAATGCGTCGTCAGCACGGCGTACTGCTGACCTCAGCAGGCGAGCCGGAAGGGGGGAAATGGAATTTCGATGCTGAAAACCGCAAGCGCTGGTCCGGCGAGCCTCCCGCGCCGGTGGACGCGCGTCCCTGCCACGATCGTTCCGCCTTATGGGCTGAGATCCAACGCTGCGGCGTAAAGACCTTCGGCGAACCGCAGGCCGACAATTTTCGCTGGCCGCTCAACCGTGCGGAAGCCAAAGCCAGGCTGGATGATTTTATCGCGCACGTGCTCCCGCAGTTTGGAAACTGGCAGGATGCGATGCACGCGAAGGAACCTTTTCTTTTCCACTCGTTAATTTCATTTGCGCTGAACGCTAAAATGCTGAATCCGCGGGAAGTGGTCGCGGCCGCCCAGCAGGCGTGGCGTTCGGGCCACGCGCCGCTGCCTGCCGTTGAAGGGTTTATCCGACAAATTCTCGGATGGCGGGAGTATGTGCGCGGGATCTACTGGTCGCAGATGCCGGGCTATCGGGAGCTGAATGCCTTAGACCAGCATGCCCCGCTGCCTGACTGGTTCTGGACGGGAAAGACGCAGATGCGCTGCCTGGCGCATGCCGTTGGGCAGTCGCTCACCGAGGCTTACGCCCACCATATCCAGCGCCTGATGGTCATCGGCAACTTTAGCCTGCTCAGCGGCCTGTCGCCGCAGGCGGTCCATGAATGGTATCTGGGAGTCTATATTGATGCCTTTGAGTGGGTGGAGCTGCCCAACACCCTCGGCATGAGCCAGTTTGGCGATGGCGGATTACTGGCGAGTAAACCCTACGTCTCGAGCGCGTCATATATTCATAAGATGAGTAATTACTGTCAGGGGTGCCGGTATCAACACAACCAGCGTACCGGAGAGCAGGCCTGCCCCTTCAATGCCCTTTACTGGGACTTCTTTGCGCGCAATAAGGCGCGTCTCGGTAACAATCCCCGCCTGGGCATTGTCTTTAAACAGCTAGCGGACATGACGGAAGAGGATCGGCAGGCCATTGCAGACCGCGCCGAGTACGTCCGCCTGCATCTCAACGACCTCTGAGCGGTATTTCAACGCCTGGGCGGTTGCGGCAGGTCAATAAGACGCTATTATTTTTGACTTTGTTGCGTATTCCCTGACAGGACATCCAGACGCTATGCCCGTGAATTTTGACCTTAACGATCTTTATGCTTTCAGAGCGTTAGTGGAATACGGTAACTTCCGTGTCGCCGCTGAATCTATCTGTTTATCCCAGTCGGCGCTGAGCCGCAGGATTGAAAAGCTGGAAGCCGCGCTGGGAAACAGGCTGTTCGATCGCACCACCCGCCGCGTGGCGCTGACGCTCTACGGACAAAACTTTGCCGAGCGCTCCGCGCAGCTGCTCGACAGCGTTGAGTCAATGCTGGCGGATGTCGATAAGGCCAGCGAAGAGCGGACGGGGCTGATCACGGTTGCCACGGTTCCTTCCGCGGCCTGTTACTTTATGCCTGACGTGATCCGGCGTTTTCAGTCTCGCTATCCGCGCGTTCGCATTAAGCTCATCGACAGCAGCGCGGGCAATGTGATTGACGCCGTGGCCCGCAGCCAGGCGGATTTTGGTATCTGCTTTGCAGGAAACCTGCCGTCTGAAATCGAATTTTTCCCGCTGGTGGAGGATGTCTATGTGGCGGCGTGCAGAAAGGATCATCCGCTGGCGCAGAAGAGTCACCTGAGCTGGAAGGCGTTTTACCAGCAGGATTATATCTCCCTCGATAAAACGTCAGGCAACCGTAACCTGCTCGATCGGATGCTGGGGGATATTGTTCCCGAGCGCCCCAGCGTCTGTGAAACACGCCACGTCACCACGATGCTCGGTATGGTAGAGGCGGGGATCGGCATCGCTGCCGTCCCCGCCATGTCGATGCCGACCTCAGAGCACACGCTGCTGACGCATTTGCCGCTGGTGGCGCCGGAAGTGAAACGCACCGTGGGGCTTATCCGGCGCCGGGGGCGCATCCAGTCTTACATTGCGGCTGAACTGGAAAAGCAGATCACCGAGCAGTATCGCCGGACGTAACGGGGATCATCCCCGTCTCCGTGATGACGGCCCTTGAGGGCGGTGAGGCAAGATAGGTCAACAGCGCTTTCCCCTCCTCGGGATGTTCTGCATGGCGGGTAACCGCGCCCGCGAAGCGCGTGATGTATTGCAGACTATCAGGGATTTTGCCGACAAAGGTGACGCCCTGAACCGGCAGCAGTTCGCTGACCTGCTGGAAGCCCACGGCGTATTTTCCTTTCGCCACTTCTGAGGCGACCGGAATACGCTCGACCTTTGTCGCTTTACCCGCCACCTCTTTTTCTATTCCCAACTTTTTGAATAATGCCTGGCTGACGTACCTGCCGCTGGCGCTGTCAGAGTAGGCGATGGAACTGGCCTGCTGCAGCGTTTCACGCAGTTTCGCGTCGCTGCTGATATCCGGTACTTTCGCTCCTTTTTTTACCACCATGCCAACGGGAGAATCCGCGAGTTCCGTTCGCGAACCCGGCTGGGTCTGGCCGGCTTTTTCGAGCTTCTCCAGCGCATCGCCCACCATAATCACCACGTCGGCCTTCTCGCCGCGCGCCAGTCGGTTTGGGATCGCCTGCGGCGTATTGCCCATTGAGGGGCCGGGGATGATCACAATTTTATCCCCGGTCCGGTGTTCATATTCCGGGGCCAGCTTTTCAAGGGCGGCTTTAAAACCGCCTGAGATCATCACCTTCACGTCCTGGGCAAAGGCATTGACGCTCAGGAACGTCAGCGCCAGCGCGCTGGCGGTATAGCGATAAGTGCGTTTCATACTGCCCCCTCTGACTTGACGGTGTTTTGCAGCGATACCGCGCGGCGGCGGTAGAGGTAGAGCGTTGCCAGCAGGGCACATACCGCAGCGAAGCTCATCCAGTAGCCCGGCGAGGCTTTGTCACCGGTGTATTCAATCAGCGCGGTGGACATGACCGGGGTAAAGCCGCCAAAGACCGCCGTTGCCAGGCTGTAAGCCAGCGAGAAGCCCGCCACGCGCACTTCAGCCGGCATAATTTCCGTCAGAGCCGGGATCATTGCGCCGTTATAGAGGCCGTAGAGGAAGGAGAGCCACAGCAGCACGCTCAGCATCATCGAGAAGCTGGGCGCGCTCGCCAGCAGCGTCAGGGCCGGGTAGCTGGTCGCCAGCGCCAGCAGGGTCATGGCAATCAGCACCGGCTTGCGCCCGAAACGGTCCGACAGGGCACCGCCCACCGGCAGCCAGATGAAGTTAGAGATCGCCACCAGCAGCGTGACCAGCAGGCTGTCCGAGGCGCTCAGCATCAGCACCTTTTTGCCAAAGGTGGGTGCGTAGACGGTGATCAGATAGAACGCGGTGGTGGTCATCGCCACCATCAGCATGCCCGCGACCACCACTTGCCAGTTGCCAAGCAGCGTTTTAAAGACCTGACGCATCTCCAGATGATGGCGGCGCGCGCTGAACTCTTCCGTTTCCTCCAGCTTGCGGCGCAGGAAAAAGATAAACGGCACGATTAAACAGCCGAACAGGAACGGGATGCGCCAGCCCCATTCGCGAATAGCGCTCTCCTCCATCAGGGCATTCAGGGCAAAGCCCATCGCCGCGGCGACCATAATGGCGACCTGCTGGCTACCGGACTGCCAGCTGGTGTAAAACCCTTTGCGGCCCGGCGTGGCGATTTCGGCCAGATAGACTGAGACGCCTCCAAGCTCGGCACCGGCGGAAAAGCCCTGCAGCAGACGGCCCGTCAGCACCAGCAGCGGCGCCCACAGGCCGATGCTTTGATAAGAGGGGATAAGCACAATCAAGAACGTCCCCGCCGCCATGATGGACAGCGTGACGATCAGCCCCTTTCTGCGCCCCACCTTGTCGATATACGCGCCAAGCACGATTGCACCGATTGGACGCATTAAAAAGCCCGCGCCGAAGACGGCGAAGGTCATCATCAGCGACGCAAATTCACTGCTCGCCGGGAAGAACGTGTGGGCGATGTAGGTGGCATAGAAGCCGAACAGAAAGAAATCGAATTGCTCAAGAAAGTTGCCGGACGTGACGCGAAGTATCGCGCCCGCCTTCGACCGTACGGTTGCAGGTGAGGTTGAGGAAAACATGGTTATCTCCAGTTTATTGTTGACGTTTTACGCGTCTGTTTCTGAAAACTGGATCAGGATGAGGAAATAGATAAGCGCAAATGCCGCATCGGCTGATGCATTTTTTGCATGAATATTATTCGCCGGACAAATACAATTAATGGCAACAATAACTTAACAACTAATTGATTTTTTATTCACCTAATGTGGCTAAGTGGCTGATATCTCGGTTTTGTGACATAACGCAGACGCAGAGTAACCAGTTACCGCCGGGCAGCGTTGCGCCGCCCGGCATCTCTTACTCAGCGCTGTGAACAGCCTTTACACTGCTGGTTCTGGATCTGCTGGAAGAAATCGTTGCCTTTGTCATCCACCAGGATAAACGCCGGGAAGTTCTCGACTTCGATCTTCCAGATGGCTTCCATGCCCAGCTCCGGATACGCGACGCACTCCAGGCTCTTAATGCTGTTTTGCGCCAGTACCGCCGCCGGGCCGCCGATGCTGCCCAGGTAGAAGCCGCCGTGCTTATGGCAGGCGTCGGTTACCTGCTGGCTGCGGTTGCCTTTCGCCAGCATGATCATGCTCGCGCCGTGGGACTGCAGTAAGTCCACATACGAGTCCATACGTCCCGCCGTGGTCGGGCCGAGTGAGCCAGACGCGTAGCCTTCCGGCGTTTTGGCCGGGCCAGCGTAGTAGATCGGATGATCTTTGACGTACTGCGGCAGTTCCTCACCGTTATCCAGCAACTCTTTCAGCTTCGCGTGGGCGATGTCGCGCGCCACGATGATGGTACCGTTCAGCGACAGGCGGGTAGAGACCGGGTGAGCGGAGAGCTGCGCCAGGATCTCATTCATCGGCTTGTCCAGATTGATGCTCACCACGTCGCCTTCACCCTGCTGGCGCAGTGATTCAGGAATGTACTGGCCCGGGTTGTGCTCCAGTTTTTCAATCCAGATCCCATCGCGGTTGATTTTCGCTTTGATGTTGCGGTCCGCGGAGCAGGAGACGCCCATGCCGATCGGACAGGAGGCGCCGTGGCGCGGCAGGCGGATCACGCGGATATCGTGGGCGAAGTATTTACCGCCAAACTGCGCGCCGAGGCCGAGGTTCTGCGCTTCCTGGAGCAGCTCTTGTTCGAGCTGAACGTCGCGGAACGCCTGGCCGTGTTCGTTGCCTTCGGTTGGCAGTGCGTCGTAGTAGCGCGTGGAGGCCAGCTTCACGGTTTTCAGCGTACTTTCCGCTGACGTACCGCCAATCACAAACGCGATATGGTAAGGCGGGCAGGCCGCAGTTCCCAGAGTGCGCATTTTCTCAACCAGATAGTTTTTCAGCTTTGCCGGGGTGATCAGCGCTTTGGTTTCCTGGTACAGATAGGTTTTGTTGGCAGAACCGCCGCCTTTTGCCATGCACAGGAATTTGTATTCGTCCCCGTCCACGCTGTAGAGATCGATCTGCGCGGGCAGGTTGGTGCCGGTATTCACCTCTTTATACATGTCCAGCGCCGCATTCTGCGAGTAGCGCAGGTTATCTTCAATGTAGGTGTTATACACGCCCTGGCTCAGGGCCGCTTCGTCACCGCCGCCGGTCCAGACGCGCTGGCCTTTTTTACCCATGATGATAGCGGTGCCGGTATCCTGACAGGTTGGCAGCACGCCTTTTGCGGCAATTTCAGAGTTGCGCAGAAACTGCAGGGCAACGTACTTGTCGTTCTGGCTGGCTTCCGGGTCGTTGAGGATAGCGGCAACCTGCTTCTGGTGGGAAGGACGCAGCATAAATGCGGCGTCGTGGAAGGCCTGCTGCGCCAGCAGGGTCAGCGCTTCCGGCTCCACTTTCAGGATCTCCTGGCCTTCGAACTCGGCAACGGAGACGTGCTCTTTGGTCAGCAGGTAGTATTCGGTGTCGTCATGCGAAAGAGGGAAGGGGTTCTGGTAGATAAACGGTTTGTTTGACATAGCGTATTGCTCCACAAAAATAAAACCGCCGGAGGAGAAGTCCGGCGGTCAGGAATCAGAACATCATGGACATCCACGGATAACCAATCAGCAGCAGGGCCGCCAGGAAGATGGCACCGAAGATGGTGCCGAGGCGCCAGTAGTCTTTGGTTGGCAGGTAGCCGCTACCGTAGTAAATCGGGCTTGGGCCAGTACCGTACGGGGTGATGATCCCCATCACGCCCAGCGAGGTCACCATCAGCAGAACAAACACTTCCATATTCATGCCCGGAATGGTGGAGGCGATGGTCAGCATCGCTGGCAGCAGCGCCGTGGTGTGCGCGGTGGTGCTGGCAAACAGGTAGTGCAGCAGGTAGAACGCCAGCAGCAGGACGATGGTCGCCACGCCCGGAGAGATACCGCTCATCAACAGACCGCCTTCTTTGCCTAACCAGCTGATAAAGCCGGTAGAGGAGAGGCCATCCGCCAGCGCAACCAGGGTCGCGAACCAGACGAAGGTGTTCCACGCCGCTTTGTTACCGGTGATATCGTTCCACTCCAGCACGCCGGTCCACAGCATCAGGCCCACGATGAGCAGGGCAGCCATAGCGGGTTCAATCCACGCAGCGGCGAAGATCCACATCAGCAGCGCGCAGCACACGAACACCAGCAGCAGGATTTCATTGCGGGACAGTTTGCCCAGTTTTTCCAGCTCACGGGTCGCCCACAGCGGCACTTCGTTGTTCACCTTCACTTCTGGTGGGTAGAACCAGTAGGCCAGCAGCGGCATGGCCAGAATCAGCAGGATACCCAGCGGCAGGAAGGCGAGGAACCAGGTGCCCCAGGAGATGTCGATACCAACCGTACTTTTCACCAGTGCCAGAGCCAGCAGGTTTGGCGCGAGGGCGGAGAGGAACATTGAACTGGTGATACAGGCCGCGGTGATCGCCACCCACATCAGGTAAGAACCAATCTTACGCGCGCTTGGGTCGTTCGGTTTTGAACCGTACAGCGGCGGCAGGTTAGCGATAATCGGGTAGATGGTCCCGCCGCTGCGCGCGGTGTTGGATGGGGTGAACGGTGCCAGCAGCAGGTCAGCAAACGTAATCGCGTAACCGAGCGTCAGGCTGCGACGGCCAAGGTATTTCACCAGAATCAGCGCCAGACGGCGGCCGAAGCGGGTTTTGTCATAGCCTGCGGCGAACATGAAGGCACCGAAAATCAGCCAGACGGTCGAGTTACCAAACCCGCTCACCGCCCACTTAAAGGAGGCGCCTGCCAGCTTGAATTTCGGATCAGCCAGCTGCTCAGGGCTGAACAGCACCCACTGGCTGCACAGGGCAATGGCGACCACGCCGGTCAGACCGATCACCGCGCCCGGCAGCGGTTCGAAGATCAGACCGACGATCACGCCGACGAAGATGGCGAAGTAGTGCCATGCGTAAGGAGGCAGTCCTTCCGGTACCGGAACAAACAGCAGCAGTACGGCGACGATGATGGGTAACGCCATCATCAGCAATCGTTTTGCGTTTCCATTTGATGCCTGGTTCGCCACAGGGGGCGTTACAGCAGTTTTTGTATTCATAGTTTCACGTCTTAAGTTGTCAAAGATTCGGTCGTACTGAAAAAACAAAATCACTTTCTTAAGTTTCTTTGCTTTTTTTAGTTATTAAAGATGCTGTTTTGTATTTTCAGTAATAGCAATTTAACGCTTTTATTGAGACGCTAAATTAAAAAATGATGATGTTTTTATATTGCGCTTTTGGATGCCATAACTATTGATCGGGATCAAAAAAACAGAATTGCAGCGTTATTTTTATGCTTTTATTAATAACCACTCAGGCGTATGTGGGGATTGCGTATTTTATGAGTAAATTTTATCATTCTTGTAACATTTTTACCTTTTGTTATTTTCTATTGTATTGATTTTAAATGATTTTAATGTGTTTCGGTGAAATGGTTTTACCATTGATTATTTAACGAATTTTAAATTATTGTGAATGACTGAATTACATCCGCTAACACCAATGTGTTATTTGTGTTATTGCAGGGATTAAATAGTTTTTTAACTAACGTAATAACTTTAGAAACTAAAAAAATCATTATATTAATATCATGACATCGGCAAATAACGACGAACTAAAAAACCAATCCGATAACGAATTCTTAATTTTTAAAGTTTGGAGTTTCTATTATGAGCACTAACGAACGCATTCTTAGCCCCTTCACATTACCGAATGGTACTGAACTGAAAAACCGTTTGTTAATGGCCCCTATGACCACCTGTACCGGCTATTACGACGGCACCGTTACCAGTGAACTGGTGGAGTACTATCGTGCCCGTTCCGGCAGTATCGGCACCATCATTGTGGAGTGCTGCTTCGTCGACGATCTCGGCCTTGCCTTCCCGGGCGCAATCGGTATTGATAATGACGAGAAAATTGCCGGGCTGGCGAAAATCGCAGAGGCCATTAAGTCCAAAGGCTCTAAGGCGCTGCTGCAGATCTACCACGGCGGCCGCATGGTTGACCCGAAACTGATTGGTGGCCGTACCCCGGTTGGCCCGAGCGCCGTAGCTGCGCCGCGTGAAGGTGCCGCAACGCCAGTAGCTCTGACCGCTGAAGAAGTGGAAGGCATGATCGGCAAGTTTGGTGAGGCCGTGCGCCGCGCCATCCAGGCCGGTTTCGACGGCGTGGAAATCCACGGGGCGAATACCTATCTGATTCAGCAGTTCTATTCGCCAAACTCTAACCAGCGTGACGACGAGTGGGGCGGCAGCCGCGATAACCGCGCGAAGTTCCCGCTGGCGGTGCTGGATATCACCCATAAGATGGTGCGCCAGTACGCGGACGACGCGTTTATTATTGGCTACCGTTTCTCCCCAGAAGAGATGGAAATCCCGGGCATCCGCTTTGACGACACCATGTACCTGCTGGAGAAACTGGCGGCGCGCGGCGTGGACTACCTGCACTTCTCCGTCGGCGCCACCCTGCGACCTTCCATTGTCGACACCCAGGACCCGACGCCGCTTATCGAAAAATACTGCGCGATGCGTTCTGAAACGCTGGCGCAGGTTCCGGTCATGGGCGTGGGCGGCGTGGTGAATGCTTCAGACGTGAATGAAGCGCTTGACCACGGTTACGACCTGATTGCCGTGGGCCGCGCCACCATCGCTTATCCGGACTGGACAGACCGTATCGCGGCTGGCGAAAGCCTTGAGCTGTTTATGGACAGCACCAAACGCGAGGCGTTGAGCATTCCTGAACCGCTGTGGCGCTTCTCGCTGGTAGAAGCGATGATCCGCGACATGAGCATGGGCGAATCCAAATTCAAACCGGGTACCTTTGCTGAGAAAGTGCAGGATGACGCTAACGAACTGGTGATTAACGTCAGCCTGGAAACCGACCGCATTGCGGACATCGAGCTGGCCTCCGGCCCGAGTGAAGACGTTGAGTTTGTGACCAGCTTTGAAGAGATCCGTACCCGCATTCTGGACGCTAATACCCCGCACGTGGATGCCATCACCGGCGCAACCAGCCAGAGTGAAGCGGTGAAGAAAGCGGTCTCGAAAGCGATGCTGAAGTCCAGCAAGGCGCTGGCAGCGGAAGAGGGCGTTGACCCGAACGAAACCCGCAGCGTGGACGTGGTGGTTGTCGGCAGCGGCGGCGCCGGTCTGGCGGCGGCGATTCAGGCGCACGACGAAGGCGCGAGCGTGCTGATTGTCGAGAAAATGCCGACCATCGGCGGGAACACCATTAAAGCCTCTGCCGGTATGAACGCCGCTGAAACCCGCTTCCAGCGCGTGAAGGGCATTCAGGACAGCAAAGAGCTGTTCTACCAGGAAAGCCTGAAAGGCGGCGGCAACAAGAACAACCCTGAACTGCTGCGTCGCTTTGTCGAGAACGCGCCGCAGGCAATTGAGTGGCTGGCAACCCGCGGCATTATGCTGAACGACATCACCACCACCGGCGGGATGAGCATCGACCGTACTCACCGTCCAAAAGACGGTTCTGCGGTGGGCGGTTACCTGATTAGCGGCCTGGTGCGTAACGTTAACAAACGCAACATCGAGGTGATGCTGGATACCTCCGTCAGCGACATCCTCTTCGAAAACGGTGAAGTCACCGGCGTGCGCCTGACCACCGAAGAGAATGAAACCATCACCGTGGCAGCGAAAAGCGTGATTGTGGCAACCGGCGGCTTCAGCGCCAACAGCCAGATGGTTGTGAAATACCGTCCGGATCTGGAAGGGTTCGTCACCACCAACCACAAAGGGGCTACCGGCGGCGGCATCGCGCTGCTGGAGCGTATCGGGGCGGGCACTGTGGATATGGGCGAAATCCAAATTCACCCAACCGTCGAGCAGAAAACCTCGTACCTGATTTCCGAATCCATTCGCGGCGGGGGGGCGATTCTGGTCAATCAGAAAGGGGAGCGCTTCTACAACGAAATGTCGACCCGCGATAAAGTCTCGGCGTCAATCATCGCGCTGCCGGAGAAATACGCTTACATCGTCTTTGACGAGCACGTACGCGCCAAAAACAAAGCCGCGGATGAGTACATTGCCAAAGGCTTCGTGACCAGCGCCAGCTCGCCGAAAGCCCTGGCAGAAGCGCTCGGCATGGATTACCACGCTTTCCTCGCGACCCTGGAACGTTACAACGGTTTCGTTGAGAAACAGCACGATGACGATTTTGGTCGTACCACCGCGCTGCGTGCACCGATCAACGAAGGGCCGTTCTACGCCATTCAGATTGCGCCGGGCGTGCACCACACCATGGGCGGCGTGACCATCAACACCGAAACCTGCGTGCTGGACAGCAACCACAACGTGCTGCCAGGGGCGTTTGCGGCCGGTGAAGTGGTCGGCGGGATCCACGGCGGTAACCGTATCGGCGGTAACGCGGTGGCAGATATCATTATTTTTGGTACCCTTGCAGGACATCAGGCGGCTCTGCGTTCGAAAAAGAGGTAAGGCACCTGCTATGTAGGCCGGATGCGTGCAGCGCTATCCGGCATTTTCCCCGGCGGCGCGGTGCTTGCCGGGGCTACATCTGAGGACTCATACCATGCCTGATAGCCATCGCGTTTACAGCTACTCCGCCGTCCTGATGGGCTCACCCATCCTCCTGAAGCTCTTCTCCCATGACGAAGCCCTCGCGTCCCGCGTGTTTCGCCTGATCAAACAGTACGAAGACCTGCTTACCGTTAACCGCGCGCACTCGCAGGTGATGGATATCAACCATGCGGCCGGCCAGCATCCGGTTACCGTCAGCCGACCGGTGTTTGAGCTGATCCGCTGTGCAAAAGCGGCAAGCCTGCTCAAGGACAGCGCCTTTAATCTGGCGATCGGTCCGCTGGTGAAGCGCTGGAAGATTGGTTTTCAGGGGGACAGCGTTCCGCCTGCCGATGAAATCGCGTCGCTGCTGGCGATGACCCGCCCAGAGGATGTTCTCCTTGATGAGGCCAGCAGCAGCGTGTTTCTGACCCGGGCGGGGATGGAGATCGATCTGGGGGCCATCGCCAAAGGCTATATCGCCGACAGGGTGCGTGATTACCTTCGTAAAGAGGGGGCTGAGCTGGGGCTGATCAACCTTGGCGGAAACATCCAGACGTTAGGCTCGCCGGAGGGGGGCTGGGGCGTGGGGCTGAAAAAACCGTTCGCCGGTGACGCGCTGATCGGCACGATGACCGTAGAGAACCTGTCCGTCGTGACGTCGGGAACGTATGAGCGCTACTTCGAACAAAACGGCAAGCGCTATCACCACATTCTCGATCCGCGCACCGGCTATCCGCTGGACAACGAACTGGACAGCGTGACGATTATTTCGAAAGACTCCATCGACGGTGATATCTGGACCACGCTGATGTACGGCATGGGTGTGGAGAAGGGCTGTGCTGCCCTGCGCGCGCGACCCGATATTGAAGCAATCTTTGTGACCAAAAAAAAAGAAGTGGTGATCTCCTCGATGCACCACTTCCGCTTTACCCTGCTGGATAACGACTACCGCGTTACTGACAGTATTGCTTGAGCAGGCCGGTTTGCTCCGGCTGGAGACGGTAGCGATACACCGGCCGGCCGGTGGCGCCGTAATGAATGCTGGTGAACAGAATATTGATTTGCGCGAGCCAAATCAGGTATTTACGGCAGGACACGCGGGAAATATTGACGGCGTTTGCCAGGTCATCGGTAGAAAACTCCGTCTCCGGGTGAGCGTCAATCCACTGGCAAATCGTGCGCAGCGTTTGCGGCGTTAACCCCTTCGGCAGCTTTTTACTGTCGGCCAGTTCCGGCGCCCCGCCGTGGATCAGCCGGTCGACGTCGGCCTGCTCATAATACTGGTGCGAACCCATCAGATTGTGCTTTGCCTTCCAGCCGTTCAGCGCCTCTTCAAAGCGGGGGAACTGGAACGGCTTGATCAGATAATCCACCACGCCGTAATGAATGGAGGTCTGGATCGTGGCGGCGTCGGCAGCGGACGAGATCATAATCACATCGATTGGGCGACCGGATGCGCGAATAACGGGCAGCAAATCCAGACCGTTATCCTGCTGCATATAGACATCCAGCAGCACCAGATCGACAGGCTGTCCGGGGTTATTAATGATGGCCTCGGCCTGGTTTAGCGTGGAGGCGACGCCGCAGCAGCTAAAACCTTCAACACGGTTGACATACAGACGGTTGAGGTCGGCTACCATGGCGTCATCATCGACAATTAATACATTTATCACGCGATATTCCTCTCGCTATCCCAGGGGATGTGAACAAAAAATTGGGTAAATACGCCTGGCTCAGACTCGACGGTGATATCGCCGCCGAGGTTCTGGATTTGCTGGCGAGCAAGGAACAGCCCAACGCCGCGGTTTTCACCTTTTGTTGAGAAGCCCTTGGTAAAAATAGACTCCAGCTGAGCGGGATCAATGCCGGGGCCATCGTCGCTGACTTCACAGCTTAGCCAGCCATTCTGATAATGCAGCAGCAGGCCGATCTCACCTTCCTGCTGTCCTTCCATCGCGTCAAGCGCGTTTTCAATGAGGTTACCCAGCGCGGTGATCAGCACCGCGACCTGTTCTTCACTCGCGGTATCCGGTATCTGGCATTCATCTGCCAGCGTCAGGGTGACGCCCGCTTCTTTCGCCCGGTTGATTTTACCCAGCAGGAACCCGGCGATAACCGGGGATTTTACCTTGCTCTGTATCGTACCGATATCCGTCTGGTAATTTTGTGCCGTCTGAATGATGTACTCTTCCAGCTTGTCGTAGCGCTTCATGTGCAGAAGGCCCAGGATCACATGCAGTTTATTCATAAACTCGTGCGTATGGCTGCGCAGGGCGTCGACGTAGTTGACCATGCCATCAATACGCTGCATCAGCTGGCTGATTTCCGTTTTATCACGGAAGGTAGTGATGGCGCCGATCACCCGATCCTGACTTTTAACGGGCACCATATTGCACAGCAACAGACGCCCGTTACAGCTGATCTCCTGATCCTGGCGTGGGACGCCCGTCTTCGAGACTTCACGCAGGCTGGCCAGCAGGGGCGCGCTGGCGTTTTCGGTCTGCTTGCCGGAGGGGAGAAGCAATATTTCTCTGGCAGTCTGGTTGATCATCGTCACCCGTCCGTGAATATCGACGGCCAGCACCCCCTCCCGAAGCGACTGCAGCATTGCCTGACGCTGTTCGAACAGGGCGGAAATTTCGTAAGGTTCGAGTCCGAACAGGATGCGTTTCAGGACCCGCACCAGGCCCCAAATTGCCATGGAGCTCATAAAAATACTGAATAAAATGGTCCAGACGGCGTTTAGCCGCCCGCGGGCAATCTGCTCTTCAACCTTATTCAGGGAGATACCGACCACCACCACGCCGATCTGCTCGTGCTGGCCGTCGTAGACGGGCGTAAAAACGCGTAGCGCTTCGGCGAGCGCGCCCCGGTTAACCGATACGTTCTCTTTGCCTTCCAGCGCGGGGGTTAAATCATCGCCGATAAAATGCAGCCCCAGCAGCGCCTCGTTCGGGTGTGAATAGCGGATCCCGCGCATATCGGTGACCACGGTGAACAGCAGATCGTTTCGTTTTGTCACCGCCTGGGCGATGGGCTGAATAATATTCTCCTGCGGTGCCTGCATCAGGCCGCGCTGTATCTCGGGGCTGTCGGCGAGGGTGCGGGCAATGCCGAGCGCAGTGTCTTTAACATCATCGCGGGTCGCCCGGGTGATTTGTACGGAGTAGAGCGCAAAAACCACCAGCAGCACAGAGGCAATAATCGCGCACACCATCAACGTGACCAGCGTGTTCAGTTTCATGGGGCGCTTGCGCGTCGAAAGGAAAGGCTGCAAATCGCTCATCAACACTCCGCGAGGATTAAGAAAGGGGTAATTATCGCCGATGACGCGCTTTTCTTAAAGCCGTGTAAAGGCGTGGATTTGGTCCTCTTTTCGTGACCCTCCTCGCAGGTCATCTATATAAAACACTTTATAGTGTGTGGGTACTCATAATAAGGAGGCTGTTTATGAGCATTATGCTTACCGGTTCGGTCAAGGAAAGACGGCACGCCAGCACGATGAATATTGATAGATTGTCCACGCTGGACATGCTGAAAGTCATTCACCAGGATGATGCACTCATTTCTGCTGCGATTACCCCCTGTTTACCTACTCTCGCCCGCGTGGTGGACAACGCCGCTGCGACGCTCAGCCACGGCGGTCGACTGGTCATCGTTGGCGCTGGGCCGTCAGGGCGCATTGCGCAACAGGTTGCCGATGATTATGCGCCGGGCAAAACCCCGGTGGTGGCCGTTACGGCACAAGAGGGGGAAGGGAGCTACGAGAATGGCGTTGCCGATTTGCAGGCCATTAAGTTTGGTGAACACGATATGATGCTGGCCGTGACCGTCAGCGGAAAAACACCGTGGGTGTGGGGGGCAATGCGCCATGCATGGTCGCTGGGGGCGCCGGTCGCCGTTATTACCGGTGATGCGCAAAGTGAAGCCGCGCAGCTGGCGAGTATGGTTATTGCTCCCGAACTGGGGGCCGAGGTGGTGGCAGGCTATCTCAACACCAAAGCGGGGATTGCGCAGAAAATGATCCTCTCGATGATCGCTACCGGGCTGGCCGTTCGGACCGGGCGCGTTTACAGCAACCTGCGGGTGGATCTTGAGGCAAGCAGTACCAAATGGGCTGAACGCCAAATCGCCATTGTGATGGAAGCGGGGGGATGCTCCCGGGCGGAGGCAAAAGCGGCGCTGGAGAGGTGTAACCATCACTGTAAAACGGCGGTATTGATGGTGCTGACAGGGCTGGATGCATGGAAAGCCCATGAACTGCTGGCGCAGAATAACGGGTTTATCCGCGTGGCGCTGCAGGAAGCGCCGTAATATAAAGTGAAGATATAAAAAAGGCCGCAATTGCGGCCTTTGATATTTTTGGAGATTAGAACTGGTAGGTCATGCCTACGCCAACGATGTCGTCGGTGGAAATACCGTATGCGTCATACAGCGCTTCGTCGTTATCTAGCAGGTTGATTTTGTAATCAACATAGGTGGAGAAGTTTTTGTTGAAGCTGTAGGTCATGCCCAGGTCGATGTAGTTAACCAGATCCTGATTGAATCCTTTACCGTCCAGGTCCTTACCTTTTGAGTAGACCCACGCCAGGGAAGGGCGCAGACCGAAGTCGAACTGGTACTGAGCAACCGCTTCAAAGTTCTGAGTCTGGTTGGCGATACCAAAGTTACCGATTGGCGTCATGTTGCTGGTTTCAGCATACATCATTGCCAGGTAGACGCTGTTAGCATCGTATTTTGCGCCAACGGTCCAGGCTTCAGCTTTTTCGCCACCCGCATAACCGATGCTTTCATAGCTTTTACCGTATCCAACCTGCTTGTTGGTACGATCAGAAGACGAGTACGCCGCACCCAGGCTCAGACCGGTGAGATCGCCAGAGAAGTCATAAGAGGTAGACATGCCGAAGCCGTCGCCGTTCTGGAAGCGTACGTCTTTATGACCGTTTTTCGTGCCTTCCTGATCTTCTGTTGCATCCTGGCCTTCGTTCGCGCCCTGATACTGCAGCGCGAAATTCAGCCCCTCAACCAGACCGAAGAAATCCTGGTTACGGTAGGTTGCCAGACCGTTAGCACGACCGTTCATAAAGTTATCGGTCCAGGTGTAAGAATCACCGCCAAATACAGGCAGCATATCAGTCCAGGCTTCAACGTCGTACACGACGCCGTAATTACGGCCATAATCAAATGAACCGTATTCGCCATATTTCAGGCCAGCGTATGCCAGACGGTTAAAGGATTTGTCACCCGCGCCTTCGGTATCGTTAGCGTAGGTTTTGTATTCCCACTGGCCGTAACCGATCAGGTCGTTAGCGATCTGGGTTTCGCCTTTGAAACCAATCTGCACATAGGTTTCGTCGCCGTCGTCGCCAGCGTGGTCAGAGAAGGTGTGACGCGCATCGACTTTGCCGTACAGGTCAACTTTGTTGCCGTTTTTGTTGTACATCTCAGCCGCATTTGCTGCGCCTGCCATTAATAACGCGGGTACCAGAATTGCCAGAACTTTTCTTTTCATTATATATTCCCTTAAAAGATAATTTATATGAATATATGTAATCACTCTCCGTAATTACAGGGTCGATACTATTCCAGAAGATGTTATTTAGTTTCAAAAATAAATGTAATTAAATTCGATGAAATATTGCTAAATATTTCTATTGATCTCTTTATTATTCAAGTGAATTAATTCATTGAATTTATATGGTGTAATTATTATTAAGTATTTCGAAATTCTATTTTTAAATTGTTTTAATTCAGCTATTTTATATTTCATTCTCATTGAACAAACAGGACATGACGATGGAACTTGCCCGGTGGCAGCACAGATTTGAGCGCTGGCTCGAGGAAAACCACAGCACCGACGATACCGCACATGACATTTCGCATTTTCGACGGGTCTGGATGACGGCGCAAAAAATCATGGTTCACCACACGGTGGAGCCGCTGGTGATCCTGACCGCATGCTATTTTCACGATATTGTCAGCCTGCCGAAAAACCATCCCGAACGCAGCCGGTCATCAGAGCTGGCAGCACGCAAGACGGGTGACATTCTGCGCCGCGACTTCCCGGACTTTCCGCCAGAGCACGCTGCCGCCGTTGCGCACGCGATTGAGGCACACAGCTTCAGCGCCGGGATTGCGCCGCAGAGTATGGAAGCCAAAATTGTGCAGGATGCTGATCGGCTGGAAGCGTTAGGCGCTATCGGCCTGGCGCGCGTCTTTGCCATATCGGGCGCGCTGGGCGTGCCGCTTTTTGACGCCGACGATCCCTTTGCCGATGCGCGTCCCCTCGACGACCGTGCGTTTGCCCTCGACCATTTTCAGACCAAGCTGCTGAGATTGCCTGATACAATGCAAACGGAAATGGGCCGCGAACTGGCACGGCACAATGCCGATTTCCTGATCCAGTTTATGGCGAAACTCAGCGCCGAATTACACGGCGACTGCCTCGGGCTGGATAGCCAGGTGTTGAACCGCTTCCGTCGCAGTTTGCGCAACTGAACTGTGGTAATCTGTTCCCAGTCTTTATTCTCCGGTTAAAAGAATGCAGGAAAATCGATCAGTGACAGAGCCCGCGCCCGCGCAGGCTGAGAAATCAACGGCAACGGTGCAGGCCTTACTGCGTCAGCTGTTGGATATCTATGATGCTAAAACGCTGGCCAGTCTGCTGGTGGCGCACGGCGAGAGCCACTGGAGCCCGGCGATCCTTAAACGTCTGCTGACCAGCGACCGCGCAGGGCGTCGCCTGAGCGAAGGCGAATTTCGTTATCTGCAAAACCTGCTTCCGCGTCCTTCTGCCGCGCACCCGAACTATGCCTTCCGCTTTATCGATCTGTTTGCCGGTATCGGCGGCATTCGGCACGGTTTTGAAGCCATCGGCGGCCAGTGCGTGTTTACCAGCGAGTGGAACAAACACGCCGTGCGTACCTACAAGGCCAACTGGTACTGCGATCCGCACGAGCATCATTTCAACGCAGATATCCGCGATGTGACCCTGAGCCATAAAAGCGGGGTGAGCGATGAACAGGCCGCCGAACACATTCGTCAGACGATCCCGGCGCATGATGTGCTGCTGGCTGGCTTCCCGTGTCAGCCTTTCTCGCTGGCTGGCGTCTCTAAAAAGAATGCGCTTGGACGCGCCCACGGTTTCGCCTGCGATACCCAGGGAACGCTGTTTTTTGACGTGGCGCGCATCATTGACGCCCGTCGTCCGGCCATTTTTGTACTGGAAAACGTCAAAAACTTAAAAAGCCACGACGGCGGGAAAACCTTCCGCATTATCATGCAAACGCTGGATGAGCTGGGTTATGACGTGGCCGATTCACAGGACATGGGCGCGGACGATCCCAAAATCATTGATGGGAAACATTTCCTGCCCCAGCATCGCGAACGTATCGTGCTGGTGGGTTTCCGCCGCGATCTCAATCTCAAGGGGGATTTTACCCTGCGGGATATCCCGTCTTTGTATCCCGAGCGGCGTCCTACCGTGGCCGACCTGCTGGAACCCGTCGTTGACGCGAAATTTATCCTCACCCCGGTGCTGTGGAAATACCTCTACCGCTATGCCAAGAAACATCAGGCAAAGGGTAACGGCTTCGGTTTTGGGATGGTAAACCCGAACGATCCGCACAGCGTGACCCGCACGCTGTCTGCTCGCTACTACAAAGACGGCGCGGAAATCCTGATCGACAGAGGGTGGGACAAGGCGCTGGGTGAAAAAGATTTTGACGATCCGCATAATCAGCGTCACCGTCCGCGACGCTTAACGCCCCGCGAATGCGCCCGGCTGATGGGCTTTGAAACGCCGCAGGGTTATCGCTTCCGCATTCCGGTCTCGGATACCCAGGCGTACCGCCAGTTTGGTAATTCGGTGGTGGTTCCCGCGTTCGCCGCTGTGGCCAAACTGCTGGCCTCGCGCATCAGACAGGCGGTGGCGTTCCGTCAGGGTGAGGCCGTCAATGACGGATGTTCACGATAAGGCGACGCGCAGCAAAAACATGCGTGCCATCGGCACGCGTGACACCGCCATCGAAAAGCGACTGGCCGGGCTACTGACGCAGGCGGGGTTTGATTTCCGCGTGCAGGATCCCGCGCTTGCGGGACGGCCGGATTTCGTCATCGACGCCTGGCAGTGCATCATCTTTACCCACGGCTGTTTCTGGCACCACCACGACTGCTACCTGTTTAAAGTCCCCGCGACGCGCACTGATTTCTGGCTGGATAAGATTGGCAAGAACGTCGAGCGCGACAGGCGGGATCTGACCACGCTGATTACGCAGGGCTGGCGGGTGCTGATCGTCTGGGAGTGTGCGCTGAGAGGCAGATTAAAGCTGAACGATGCCGACCTGAGCGAACGGCTGGAAGAGTGGATCTGCGGCGGCGGCCAGACCGCGCAGATCGACACGCAGGGCATTCACCTGCTTACGGTTTCTCAACCTCGCAAGGGGTGACCACCGGTTTTGCCGGCAGCAAGTATTTGCCCAGCGTGACCAGCACGACGGCAAACACAATGATCCCAAGAGCAATCCATTCCACAGGTGAGAGCGTTTCTCCCCCCAGTCCTGTCCCGAGCAGTACGGCCACGACCGGGTTGACGTAGGCGTAGCTGGTGGCGACAGCCGGGGAGACGTTGCGGATCAGGAACATATAGGCATTAATGGCGATGATAGAGCCAAACAGCGCCAGATACCCTACCGCGAGAAAGCCCGACAGGTCCGGCAGTGCGGTCAGCTTTTCTCCCGTCAGCGCGGAGGCCAGCAGCAGGACAATCCCCGCGGCGAGCATCTCTATCGCGCCTGCCATCATGCCGGTTGGCAGTTCGATACGCGAACCGTAGACGGAACCAAACGCCCAGCTCATCGAGCCAATCAGGATAATCACCGCCCCCCACGGATTCCCGCTCAGGTTGCCGCCGCTGTTGAGCAGAACAATGCCGGCCAGGCCAATGCCAATCCCCAGCCATTCCAGCTTGCGGGTGCGGATGCCGAAAAGGCGGCTAAAGCAGAGGGTAAACAGCGGTACGGTGGCAACGACCACGGCGGCGATCCCGGACGGGACCTTCTGGTGCTCGGCAATCGTCACAAACCCGTTACCCACCGCCAGCAGCAGCAGGCCGATCAGGGCGGCGTTCAGCATCGGGCGCAGCGGGGGAAGCTTATGCCCGCGCAGCAGCAGGAAGGCCAGCAGCAGGATGCCCGCCGAGAGGAAGCGAATGCCCGCCATCATCAGCGGCGGCCAGCTTTCCACGCCGATGCGAATGACAAAGTAGGTTGAACCCCAGATGATGTACAGCGAAAAGAGTGCCCCGATGAGCGGTAGCAGTTGCCGGAAACGCATAATCCCTCACGACGAAATAAAAAGTTCGCTGATAGTAAACGCGAAAACTATCGCGCTGGCGAGCCCTTTAATTGTGTAGCGGATGTGAATTTTTTGTTGACGTCAGGTGCCTGTTTCCGGGTTGGCGCTTTTGCTCCATACTATTCACTTAATTACCAAAAAATGAAGGATTAAGATTTTGGCAGGAAGTAGCTTATTAACATTGCTGGATGATATTGCCACCTTACTGGATGACATTTCAGTGATGGGAAAACTGGCGGCGAAGAAAACCGCAGGCGTGCTGGGAGATGATTTATCGCTTAACGCCCAGCAGGTGAGTGGGGTAAGGGCAAACCGTGAACTGCCGGTGGTGTGGGGCGTAGCAAAAGGCTCCTTCCTGAATAAGGTGATTCTGGTCCCGCTGGCGCTGCTGATCAGCGCATTCATTCCCTGGGCCATCACGCCGTTACTGATGATTGGCGGGGCATTTCTCTGCTTCGAGGGCGTTGAGAAGGTTCTGCACTCCTTTAGCGCGCGCAAGCAGAGCGATACGCCGGAGGTGCGCCAGCAGCGTCTTGAAGCGCTGGCCGCGCAGGATCCGAAAACCTTCGAACGCGATAAGGTCAAAGGCGCCATTCGGACCGACTTTATCCTGTCCGCGGAGATTGTCGCCATTACGCTGGGCATCGTGTCCGACGCTCCGCTCCTGAATCAGGTTCTTATCCTTTCCGGCATCGCCATTCTGGTCACCGTAGGCGTGTACGGCCTGGTGGGACTGATCGTGAAGCTGGACGATATCGGCTACTGGCTGGAGGAGAAATCGAGCGCGGTGGCAAGAGGCATCGGCAAAAGCCTGCTGGTGCTGGCTCCGTGGCTGATGAAGAGTTTGTCGGTAGTGGGCACGCTGGCGATGTTCCTCGTGGGCGGCGGGATCGTGGTTCACGGCATTGCGCCGCTGCACCATGCTATCGAACATTTTTCCTCGACGCAGGGTGCCGTTGTCGCGGCGATTCTGCCCACGCTGCTGAATCTGGTGCTGGGCTTTATCATTGGCGCTATCGTGGTCGCGGCGGTCAAGCTGGTTGAAAAAATACGCGGCACGTCGCACTAATTGTTACCCGTTGTGGGATGCAAAAAGACCATTCCTCGTCTAAATTGAAACAGTTTCACCCTGATACAGGAGGCAGGTATGGTCTTTTTGGTCAGTGATGAAGTTAAGCCTAAGAAGGGCGGCCCACGTATGATTGTCACCGGGTATTCCAGCGGAATGGTGGAATGTCGGTGGCACGATGGCTATAGCATCAAGCGGGAAGCATTTCGTGAAGATGAGCTTCAGCCGGGGGACGGGCAGCACCAGCGGGACAAGGCTTAATCACATAACGCCCGGCTTTGCCGGGCGTTTTTATCTCACGTACCGGGTGTAAGGCCGTCATCATGGAGTGTGTGTGCAGCGCGATACCTTTGTTGTAAGACAATCATTTTTGCAGTGGCTGCATAAGCGTAGCAATCCGGGGTTGATTGTTAATCTCTGTTTTCTGGTCGTTTTGGTGTTTTCCACGCTTCTGACCTGGCGTGAGGTGGTGGTCCTCGAAGAGGCGTATATCTCCAGCCAGCGCAACCATCTGGATACGGTGGCCAGTTCGCTGGACAGGCAGTTACAGAACAGCGTGGACAGGATGCTGTTGTTCCGTCAGGGCATGCGTGATGCAATCCAGACGCCGCTGGCATTTGATGCATTACAGAACGCCGTGTCACGCTTTAAGACCGTCCGCACGCTCCCCACCTGGCAGCTTGCCGTTGATAAAAAACGCACCCTTCCCATTAATGGCGTTTCGGACGCGTTCGTCGAAAAAACCACGCTTCTGAATCGTGACGCCGAGCGCCTCAGCCACGAAATTTCTGCCGCGCTCGAAGTGGGGTATCTGCTCAGGCTGGCGTCATCGAGAGCGCAAACGGAAGCGCGCGTGATCTACGTGTCCCGCGCCGGATTTTTCGTTTCCACGGATACACCTGACCAGGCGGGTGATATCACCTCCCGCTATTATCATCTGGTCACGCAGTCCTGGTTTACCCAGCAGTCGGAACGGAACAATCGCACTCGCGCGGTGCGCTGGTTTATCTCTACCCCTTCATCCTGGACCAATGATGAACGTACGATCACCGCCAGCGTTCCCATCTATTTCGATCATTACTGGTATGGCGTCGTGGCGATGGATTTTACGTTGAACACGATGCAGCGTCTGCTGGCCGATGCGACGGAAGATCGAACGGAGGGGGAGTATCAGCTGTACGATACCCGGCTCAATATGATTGCCACCTCAGCCCACGCGGAAAACGTGGTTAACCATTTTGACGAACGCGAAACGGCGCAGATTGCGCAGGCGATTGAGCACGCTACCGGCGGCGGGATCCGCCTCGGAAGCCGTTTCGTTAGCTGGGAGCGGCTCGATCACTTCGATGGCGTTGTCCTGCGGATCCACACCCTGCACGAAGGAGTGCAGGACGACTTCGGCAGCATCAGTATTGTTCTGGCGCTGCTGTGGGCGCTCTTTACCGCCATGCTGTTGATCTCGTGGCTGGTGATCCGTCGGATGGTGAGTAACATGTACACGCTTCAGCACTCGCTCCAGTGGCAGGCCTGGCATGATCCGCTTACCCGGCTGAATAACCGCGGCGCGCTGTTCGATCGCGCAAAATTGCTGGCGGAAACCTGTCGCCAGCAGTCGCTGCCGTTCTCGGTGATTCAGATCGATCTCGACCATTTTAAGAACATCAACGACCGTTTCGGCCATCAGGCCGGTGATAAGGTGCTATCGCATACAGCAGGACTGATTGCCAGCGCGCTACGCAAAAATGATGTGGCAGGGCGTGTAGGCGGGGAAGAGTTTTGCGTTGTCCTGCCGGGGATCGGTCTGGAAGAGGCGAGAGGCGTCGCCGAGCGCATTCGCTGCCGGATCGACAGCAAGGAGATCCTGGTGAAGAAGAGCACGACTCTGCGCATCAGCGCATCGCTGGGGGTCAGCAGCGCGGATGAAGCGGGTAACTACGAGTTTGAACAGCTGCAGTCCGTGGCGGATGCCCGGCTGTATCAGGCCAAACAGTGCGGCCGTAATCGGGTCGTCTGGCGGGATTAGGACAGGAAGTGATCCAGTCCCTCCTGCCAGCCCGCGGGGCCGGGCTGCCGGGTGTGATAAACCCGCCCGGGGTTATCGTCCCGTAGCGTGATGCCCTGGCGGTTAATACCCTTGATGACCACCGCGAAGTCAACGCTGTCGAGCAACGGTGCATCATTAGGGCCGTCGCCGAGCCCCAGCGTGGTGGGTTCGATCTCTTCCTGCTCGCGGTACTGCGCAATCAGCCAGTTAACCGCCACGTCCTTACCGCAGCGGCCGTCCAGAATATGCCAGAAGCGCGCTCCCTGCAGGCATTTCAGACCGCTGTGCGCCAGCTGCTCTTCAAACTGAACCAGTTTCTCGTCGGTATCGCGCCAGATGAGCGTGACGGATGCTTCATGCTTGCGGGCAAGCGCCGAACGGTAGCGCGTCAGTCCGGTCCACTCGCTAATAACGCGATCGTCCACGTCGTCAAAGGTGGTGAACTTAAAGCCCGTCTGCAGGCGAATGTGTTCGACCCGCGGGCGAATATCCCGGTGCGTCATCCCCCTGATCTGGCGCTGAACCTTCTCCCAACGCACGTCAGGCTGAATTACCGCGCCGTTCTCGGCAATAAAAGGCAGGCCTTCCAGACCCAGATCCTGCTGGATATCCAGCATCTCTGCCGCGGTCTTGCTGCTGCAGAGAATGACCGGTATCTGATTATCCAGTAGCCTGTCCAGCCAGGGCATTGCGGGCTGCCACTCATAGGTATGAATATCCAGCAACGAGCCATCCAGGTCAGAAAAAATCAGCAAGGTATCCCGCAGTGAAGGCATAGTGACTCCCGTGATAGCTGCGTTGCGCTCTAAGAAAATTCCTAAAAAATGACCGAGGTGTTAACAGGAGAAATGGGAACAGTCCCTGGCAAACCCGCATTCGGCGTATGTTATTGCTCATAACAAAAAGCATTATGTTAAAAATATTATATTCATCATAAGAATATATGCTTGTCAGACAAATTCGTTGGGGATAGTGTGGCGTGTACATCAGATTTCCTGGTGTAACGAATTTTCAAGTGCTTCTTGCATAAGCAAGTTTTGATCCCGGTCATCCCCATGACCGGGATTTTTTTCGCCTTACCGATTGGCTTCAGACACGCTAAAGTCGTGAATATCAAGCTCGAAGGCCTCGGCCAGCTCACGATAGGTGTGATAATCCCTTCCGTTAACAATGACGCGGTCCGAATTGTCGTCCGTCCTGCGGACTTCTGACTCACTGATCTCATTGATGGCGGCCAGCAGGGCATCGACATCCACCTCGACTTCGCGCTTGATGGTGTCGCTGTACTCTTTATCGGTCTTCATTGCGGGGTTCCTCATTCAGCCGGGTCCATCGCTAAGTATAGACTGTAGATAAAAACGCCATTCACGCCGGGCGGCGATGTGCGTTTTTGCGTTTTGTTCTACACTGGCTCAAAACCAGAGGAGGAATGTATGAAGGTCAACGATCGGGTAACGGTTAAAACGGACGGTGGGCCACGCCGCCCGGGCGTGGTGCTGGCAATTGAAGAGTTTAGCGAAGGTACAATGTACCTGGTATCACTGGAAGACTACCCGCTCGGCATTTGGTTTTTTAACGAACTGGGGCATCCGGACGGCATTTTTGTTGAGAAAGCTGACTAGCACGGCGTCGGGTAGCACAGCGCGTGCCCGACAACCTCATAGAAGCAAAAATCTCTGGCCAGGCCAGAGATCAAAGGTAGGGTGCACAGGGTCTTAAGCGACTAACGCATGTTGACGAAAATCCCGTTCGTCACATTATCGGTCAGGCGTACCACGTGGTAGATCACTTGCTTATTATGCGTTTTAATTTTCCGTTTAATATTTCCTTTGTGTGACGAAACGGTTTTCGCTTTAATATTCATCTGGTCCGAGATCTGAATAGTTCCTTGTCCCGCCATCCACATTCGCAGCATACTTGATTCAGTCCTGCTTAATGATAGGGTGGGTAAGTTAACCGCTCCTACATTCTTAACTTCTTTATTCAAATAATCACCCAGAATGTCATCCAGCGACTCGGGTTTAATCGATTTAGAACTGATCAATAAATTTTTACGGACCAACAAATACTCATCGAAATGGATATTCGCGATCGCCATAAAAACAATAAACAGGGTTTTAGGATGCTGATTAATGATTTGCTTAATGTGCTGACTGTTGGCTGGATCGTGAATGAAACAGTCCTCATTAATAAACACCACGCCTGGTTTTAGTTCGTCACAAGCGGCTGCGAGTTCGTCAACGGTGTGTGCATCGTTGATGTCTCTCTTTCTTACCCCTCTGCTTGCCAGGTACCCGGTTAACCCTAGCCGGGTGTAGCTGCATAAATCCATAATGATCGTTGACATGGCATACCCTCACTCAATGCGTAACGATAATTCACCATCTGCCTGAGAGCTCAAAACAGCCATACGGGATGGAAAAAAATAATAAACCTGTGAGCATGACAAAGACTTTCAGGCGGACTCACTATCCCGTAAAGTTACGTATAATTTGCCAGGAATCTTCTTAAAGTAAAGTAAATATTAAGTATTGTGAGATGGTTAGAAACAATTAAACCGCGTCAGATATATCCTGGAAGATGTTTTTCGCGTTTTATTTTAGGAATATCCTCAGAAAGACAGTAGCAACAGTGCGGGCTATTATTTACGAGGCAGTTCGCTGACAATATCCGCTAACAGGTTGAATATCTCGCCGAATAAATGTTCACAGAAGGGAGCGATAAGTGGCATCAGTAATGACATTAATAAAATTCCAACCGTCAGCGTCAGCGGAAAACCAATGACAAACACCGAAAGCTGCGGCGCCATTCGGTTCAGTAAACCTAATGCCAGGTTGACGGTCAGCAGCAGGGTGATGATCGGCAGCGCCAGCATCAGCCCGTTCAGGAAGATCAGCCCCGCCGCGCGGGTGAGCGCCAGGAAAGCGTTGCTGTTCACCGGATTTTCGCCAATCGGCAGCGTATGGAATGTATCCACCAGCATGGAGATAAGCCACAGATGGCCGTTGAAAGACAGGAACAGCAGCATGGCGAGCAGATCGATAATGCGCGCCAGCACGGGCATGTTGAGATGACTACCGGGATCAACAAACGTGGCGAACGATAACCCCATCTGCAGACCGATCAGTTCCCCTGCGGTACGCACCGCGGCGAAGGCGAGCTGCATGGTAAAGCCGACGGCGACGCCAATCATCACCTGCTGCAGGGCGACCCACACCGCGTTCGCCGAGAAGATCGGAATATCCACAGGAGGGAGAGAGGGCGCGACGATAATGGAGATGATAATGCCCAGCCCCACCTTGACGCGCTTGGGTATCGATTTCTCGCTAAGAATGGGGGCGGTGGAGATCAACGCCATGATGCGCAGCATCGGCCAGAAATAGACGCCGAGCCACTGAACCCACTGGTCGCTGGTGAAATGCAGCATCGTCAGGTCAGCCGATGATGTACGGCAGATTGGTAAACAGGTTGCGCATATAGTCCAGCAACAGGTTCAGCATCCACGGTCCGGCCACGATAATCGCCACGAACACGGCGATGATTTTCGGGATGAACGACAGCGTCATTTCGTTAATCTGCGTGGCGGCCTGCAGAATACTGATAATCAGACCGGTAACCAGCGCGACAAGCAGCAGCGGAGCGGCAACGGCAATCGCGATTTTCATCGCCTCCGTGCCCATCATCATGACCGATTCGGGTGTCATTGCCGTTCCTTAACTGTAGAAACTCTGTGCCAGCGAGCTGACCAGCAGCTGCCAGCCGTCGACCAGCACAAAAAGCATGATCTTAAAGGGCAGGGCAATGGTCGCGGGCGGCACCATCATCATCCCGAGCGCCATCAGGACGCTGGCGATCACCAGGTCGATAATCAGGAACGGAATAAAGATGGTAAAGCCAATCTGGAACGCGGTTTTCAGCTCGCTGGTGACATAGGCAGGCAGAAGAATACGCATTGGCACTGATTCCGGTCCCTGCAGCTCGCCGGTGTTGGACAGGCGGGCAAAGAGGGCCAGGTCGGCTTCGCGCGTCTGGCGCAGCATAAATTCCCGCAGCGGCTGCGCGCCTTTATCCAGCGCCTCCTGCATGGAGATTTTATCTTCGCTGAACGGCTGGTAGGCGTCGGTATAAATCTTATCGATCACCGGCGACATTATGAAGAAGGTCAAAAACAGTGCCAGCCCAAGCAGAACCTGGTTTGGCGGTGCGGAAGGAGTGCCCAGCGCGTTTCGCAGCAGACCAAAGACGATGATGATGCGGGTGAAGCTGGTCATCATCAGCAGGATAGCCGGAATAAACGTCAGCGAGGTGATGAACACCAGCGTCTGAACCGGAAGCGACCAGCTTTGGCCGCCGCCCGCGAGAGGGGTGGAGACCAGACCGGGCAGCTGTGCATAAACCGCGGGAGCAAACAGGCCAACGCCCGCAAGCGTCAGGGATAACAAACGGCGCATCAGGATCTCCCGGAACGCTTAAGCAAACTCTTCATGACGGACTGAAAATCCGCAGGGGCGTCTGCGCGCTCGTCCACCACAGCAGGGGCGGGCGGCAGTTTATGTAATACGCTGATGTTTGAGGCCGTTACGCCCAGAACCAGACGCGCGTCGTCCACCTCGACGATGACCACGCGTTCGCGTGGCCCCAGCGTGGTGCTGGCGCTGACCTTCAGGCCGCGGGCACCGGCGGTTTTACCCGCCAGGCCAAAGCGCTTTGCCAGCCAGGCGGCGATAAGAATAAAGGCAATAATACCGAACAACGCCCCGCTCACCTGGAGCAGAGGCGAGCCGGGAACGGCAGAAGGTTGCGATAGTGTTGCCTGGGTTTTCATGCTTAACGGCTCAGACGACGCATACGTTCAGACGGGGTAATGATGTCGGTGATACGTACGCCGTATTTATCGGCCACCACCACCACTTCACCCTGAGCAATCAGATAGCCGTTGATCAGAATATCCAGCGGCTCACCGGCCAGACCGTCAAGGGCTACCACGGAGCCCTGCGTCAGGCGCAGTAGCTCTTTAATAGTCATGCGGGTGCGTCCCAGTTCAACGGTCAGCTTAACCGGGATATCCATAATCAGGTCGATGTCCTGCAGCGTGCCGCTGACATCACCGCCGCCGAGCTGCTGGAATACGGCATCCGCTGCGCTTTTGGCCGGGGTCGCTTTTTGCTCGTTTAACGCGTCAGCCCACAGATCGTCCAGTGCTCCGCTGTTTTCATCGGACGGATTGTTCATGTCACTCATTTGGGCTGTTCCTCATTCAGCGAATTCAAAATCGGGTTGATCAAGTGCTCAACGCGTAACGCATACTGACCGTTAATCGTGCCGTACTGGCTTGTCAGCACGGGGACACCATCCACATGGGCAATAATGCGGTCGGGTTTTTCTATCGGCAAAACATCACCGGGTTGTAATTTCAGAATCTGAGATAACCGCAGCGGGATATCGGCGAAGCTCGCCACCAGCTCAAGCTGCGAATGCTGGACCTGGCGGACCAGGTTCTCACGCCAGTTCTGGTCCTCGTTGCGGGAGTTCTCCAGCGGCGGGTTAACCAGCAGCTCGCGCAGTGGTTCGATCATGCTGAACGGCAGGCAGATGTTGAACTCGCCGGTCAGGTTACCGATCTCTACGTGGAACGGGGTGTTAACGACGATATCGTTCGGGGAGGTGGTGATATTGGTAAATTTCACCTGCATCTCAGAACGGACGTACTCCACTTCCAGCGGGTTAATCGCTTTCCACGCGTCGCTGTAGGACTCCAGCGCCAGCTTCAGCATGCGGTTAATGACGCGCTGTTCGGTGTGGGTGAATTCACGACCTTCTACTTTGGTCGGGAAACGCCCGTCGCCGCCGAACAGGTTATCCACCGCGATGAACACCAGGCTTGGGGAAAACACCACCAGACCGGTGCCGCGCAGCGGCTTCAGATGAATCAGGTTAAGGTTGGTTGGCACCGGCAGGTTGCGGGCAAACTCATGATACGGCTGAATGCGGATCGCACCGACCGTGATATCCGGGCTACGACGCAGCAGGTTAAACAGCCCCATACGGAACTGACGTGCAAAACGTTCGTTAATGATCTCCAGCGCCTGCAGACGTTCACGTACCACGCGACGCTGGGTATTCGGGTCATAGGGACGAATATCGCTATCGCCGCCAATACCCGGTTTAGGATCATCATTGTTATCGCTGTCGCCGTTGAGCAGCGCATCGATTTCTGCCTGAGAAAGAATACTGTCGCCCATGTCGTTACCGCAGAATGAATGCTGTATACAGAACGTCAGTGACTTCCTGCTTAGGTTGGCCGTTTACCAGCGGGGTCGCCAGCGTTTGTTTAATGGCGTCGACCAGCTTTTGCTTACCCACATCGGTGGCCAGCGTCGAAGCGTCCTGACGAGAGAACAGCAGCAGAAGGCGGCTGCGCACTTCCGGAAGGTAATCGTTCAGACGTGAACGAGTGGCTTCATCTTTCAGGCGCAGCGTAATGCCAACATAAAGCACACGATCCGCATCACCCAGATTGACGGTGAAGGTATCCAGCGGGAAGAAAACTGGAGCCGGCGGAGGCGGCGCTTCAGCTTTGGCTGCAGCGGTGGTAGGTTTCTGCTGCATACGCCAGTAACTATAGCCCGCGGTGGCGCAGGCGGCGAGCGTGATCAACACCAGCAGCGGGATCCAGATGGAGCGCTTACTTTTTTTGGTGATAGCGGAGTCAGTCATCTGATACGAGCTTCCTGTTTCGGTACAGCTTAATAAGGTGATTATCCCGTGTCCTGCTGTCGTCAAAGCGTGGAAAAGACGGGGATAATCACGCTACCTCTGGCGTTTAGGCGAAGATGTCTACGGCACTGTTACCGCGTGCGGCGGATTGCAGGGCAGCAGGAACAGGCAGTAGCTCATCGCTCTCTTCATTAAAACCGCCGGCGTTGCCGGAACGCGAAGCCTGGTGCTGCTGCTGGGATGAGGACTGCTGCTGCCCGGCAAAACTCTCGCTGCTGACGCTGCTCTGCGCAAGCTGAATGCCGTTCTCCGCCAGTGAGGTCCGCAGTACCGGCAGCGCGGCTTCCAGCGCCGCACGAACATGGCTGTGCGCAGAGACCATCTGCAGCTGCGCCTGGTTATCATCCAGCTTAAGCGAAATTTGCACCTGACCCAGATCTTCCGGGTGCAGACGCAGCTCGGCCGTCTGCTGGCCCTGTTTAGTGAACAGGGTGATGTGCTGGCTCAGGGATTGCTGCCATTCGTGGGTGCCCAGAGGCTGGCTTAACACCGGCGCGGTGGCGACGGTGGCGGCCGTCTGACTGGTCGCATGGCTGGACATAATCGGTGCCAGGGTAGCCGTTGGGGAGGCTGAGGAGGAGGAACTGGCGAGCTCCTGCTTCTCTGCCGCCGCGGCCAGGGCCGGGGTTGTCGGCGCGTTGCCCGACAGGGCAGGTTCGTTATTTTTCACCTGGCTCTGATAAGGCGTAGAATTCTGCGCTTTATCATGGCTTCCCGCAGGCGCGTTCAGGGACGGTTGGTCCGCACCATTGTGCGAAAGCGTCGCGGAATTCAGCGTTGCGGTGGCCGAAACGCCGTCACTGCCCGCCACGCGAGAGGCGGTAGTTTGCTGGTGCGGCAGCATCGCCATCAGGGCGCTCAATCCGGCCAGTTCTTCTTCGCTCAGCTCGCTTTTACCGTCATCCTTGCTGTTCGCCGCATTGAGCGTCTTCAGTGCGTCACCTTTAGACAGCGGTACCAGCCCGGAAACCAGCGTATCAAGCGAGGTGATGGGCGACGTTTCATTGCCATTCAGCGCGGTTTGGCGCGAGAGCAGGTCGGCAATTTTGGCCTGCAGGGTGGTATCCCCTTTGGCGTCCTGAGCCACTTTTGACAGCTTACTGCCGGCGGCTTTCAGGTCAGCCAGGGTCAGCGGCGCATCTTTGCCCTTGCCCGTTGCGTCCGACAGGGCGCCCGCCAGCAGAGAGAGAAAGTCCTGTGCACCGTCGGTGCCTTTCCCTGTTTGCATGCCGCCTGACAGGTCGCTGTCGCTCATCAGCAGTTGTTGCAGTGTGATCATTCCGGTTTCCTCATTGATGCGCGCTGGGCAAACTCATCCATTTTCTTCTGATCCAGACGGTTTTCCGCCAGGGTCGTTGCCGCGATCTGTCGGTCCTGTAAAGTCTGCCAGGCCTGCAGCCGCTGCTTCTTCTCACGCCAGAAATTCAGCGCGGTATCGACTTTCTGGGTCCACTGGTTAAGCTGCTGGCGATGCTGATCTATCGCCTTCTCCAGCGTCTGGATAAACTGCTGATAGTTAATCCAGCGCTGGCTTCCAATGCCCTGTGTCATATCGGTATTGAGGTTGGTGCGATATTCATGCTGATAGTCGATCAACATCTTCAACTGTTCTTCAGCCTGCTGGCACCCGCGTCGCATTGCGCCAAGCTGCAATGCGGCATCATCAACTTCTTTTTCAGCCAGATCTTTCAGCGTTGATAACGCGCTGTTTTGCGCCATGACCTTCGCCCTCCACCTGTGTTACACCTGCGGGAAAATCAGCTCCAGTGCCTGAATTGAATCTTCCCAGTCGGCGCGTTCAAAAATGCCTTGTTGCAAAAATGCCTCCAGCTGCGGCCACAGGGTAATCGCTTTGTCGAGCATCGGGTCGCTGCCTTTGGCATACGCCCCCACGCTGACCAGATCGCGGTTGCGCTGGAAGCTGGAGAGCAGTTGTTTAAAGTTACGCACGCGGGCGTAGTGCTTCTCGGTTATCAGCGCCGTCATTGCACGGCTGATAGAGGCTTCAATATCAATGGCCGGATAGTGTCCGGCTTCGGCCAGACGACGCGACAGCACAATATGACCGTCAAGGATCGCGCGCGCGGAGTCGGCAATCGGGTCCTGCTGGTCATCGCCTTCCGTCAGTACCGTATAGAACGCGGTGATGGAGCCGCCGCCGCTGATGCCGTTCCCCGCGCGCTCAACGAGGGCAGGGAGTTTGGCGAAGACCGAAGGCGGGTAGCCTTTGGTCGCCGGTGGCTCACCGATGGCCAGCGCGATTTCACGCTGCGCCATCGCGTAGCGGGTCAGGGAATCCATGATCAGCAGCACGTGCTTGCCGCGGTCGCGGAAATCTTCGGCAATACGGGTGGCATACGCGGCACCCTGCATACGCAGCAGCGGCGACACGTCCGCCGGCGCGGCGATGACCACCGAGCGGGCGCGGCCTTCCGCTCCCAGAATGTTTTCAATAAAGTCTTTTACTTCACGACCACGTTCGCCAATCAGACCTACAACGATCACATCAGCCTGCGTGTAGCGCGCCATCATGCCGAGCAGGACGGATTTACCCACGCCTGACCCGGCGAACAGGCCCATACGTTGCCCGCGTCCCACGGTCAGCAGGGCGTTAATCGGGCGCACGCCGGTGTCGAGCACATGCTCGATAGGGGTTCGCTGCAGGGGGTTAAACGGTTGGGTGATCAGCGCGCCGGTTTCGGTGGTGTCCGGGGAGGGCAGTCCGTCGAGCGGCTTCCCGCTGCCGTCCAGCACGCGGCCCAGCAGGGCAGGGCCAAGCGGCAGCTGCTTCCCGCTTTGCAGCCCGTCGCCAGACGTGTTTTTGGCGTACACGCGCGCGCCGGGCAGAATGCCTTCCACCTCTTCAAGCGGCATCAGGAACAGGCGCTGGCCGTTGAACCCGACTACTTCGCTTTCCACTTCACGCGTTTCCAGACCGTCCTGACGCTCGATCACGCAGGTCGCGCCCAGCGGCAGCTGCAGGCCGGTGGCCTCCAGTACCAGACCGGTGGCGCGCGTCAGTCGCCCATAACGACGAACAGATGGCAGTTGCGCCATCTTCGTCTCAAAGTTGTCGAGCGTGGTGAGCCAGCGGGTGAGGCGTGCGGTCATCAGACGACTCCCGGTGCCGCCAGGCGGCACAGTTCCTGCCAGCGGGTGGCGACGCTGGCATCCAGGTCACCTTCATCGGCAGAGACTTTGCAGCCGCCGTGATGTAACGACGGGTCACCACGCAGGCGCCAGCCGTGCAGGTTTAGCGTCGCGCCCAGGCTCTCTTCCACACGCTGCAGATCGTCCGGATGGACGCGCAGCTGCGGCTTCCCGCTGAACAGCGGCTCCTGCTGCAGCAGGCCCTGAATTTGTTTAATCAGCGCAGTGTTATCCACTACGGGCGTCTGGCCTATGACCTGACGCGCGGCTTCCAGCGCCATCTGCATCAGTCGCGAGGCTATCACGCTGTCCAGCGCGTCCAGCGTGTGCTGAAACTCGCTGACCAGCTGCTGCATGCGGGCATGGATCGGCGCCTGCTGCTGGCGCGCCTGATCGATACCGTGCTCTAACCCTTTCGACAGGCCTTCCTGGTACCCCAGCTCGTGGCCTTTCTGCCGGCCTTCGTTCAGACCGGCATTGTAGCCCTGCTCGTGCGCCTGCAATTGCAACTGAGCCAGCATCTGTGCTTGCTGCTCTTCTTCGCTCAGCTCGGGCTGCTCGACGTCCGGGTCAAGCTCCTCGGTCGGGAGCGCGGCTGGCGTGAACTCGGAGAGGGGAGGAGCCAGATCGTCCGGCGTCCAGCGCTTCCACGGCAGCTCATTAGACATAGGTGTCGTCTCCGCTGCCAATCACCATCTCGCCGGTTTCCGCCAGACGACGAACAATAAGCAGAATGGCTTTCTGTTCGTTTTCCACCTGAGACAGACGAACCGGGCCGCGGTTGGCAAGGTCGTCGCGCAGGATATCGGCCGCACGCTGAGACATGTTGCGCAGGAACTTCTCGCGCAGCGGCTGCTCGGCGCCTTTGAGGGCGATAAGCAGCGACTCGGAATCCACTTCCTGGAGCAGGCGCTGGATGCTGCGGTCGTCCACTTCGACGAGGTTCTCGAACAGGAACATCTCGTCGATGATTTTCTGGGCCAGCTCGCCGTCGAATTCGCGAACCGCCGTAATGACAGCCTCTTCCTGCTGCGTTTTCATCAGGTTGATGATTTCCGCCGCCGTTCTCACGCCGCCCATTTTGCTGCGCTTGAGGTTCTGGCCGTCGAGCAGGTTGTTCAGCACCTCGGTCAGCTCCGCCAGCGCGGCAGGCTGGACGCCACCGAAGGTGGCGATACGCAGCATCACATCGTGACGCAGGCGCTCTTCGAACAGCGCCAGAATATCGGCCGCCTGACCACGTTTAAGGTGGACAAGGATGGTGGCGATAATCTGCGGGTGCTCGTCGCGAATAAGGTCGGCGGCACTCTGCGGTTCCATAAAGTTGAGCGTTTCGATACCGCTGGCGGTATCGCGGGTTTCCAGAATGTCTTCCAGCAGGCTGGAGGCACGCTCTTCGCCTAGCGCCTTGACCAGCACGGAACGGAGGTAGTCGTTGGCGTTGATGTTCAGCGCGGCAAACTGTTCGGCTTCCTGTTCAAACTCTGCCAGCACTTCAGTCAGCTGCTTGTTGGAGATCTGACGCACGTTGGCCATGGCCGCACTGAGAATTTGCACTTCTCGCTGGGAGAGGTGTTTAAACACCTCTGCCGCGCGATCTTCGCCAATGGTCATCAGCAGGATGACGCTTTTATCGGTGCCCGTAAGCGTATTACTCATGTTCGTTACCCATCCACTGGCGGATGACCAGCGCCACGACGCGCGGATCGTTATCTGACATTTCGCGAATGCGCTGGCTCATGACCTCAGCTCCCATGCGCTGGTTAGCACGACGCTGCTGCATCTGTTCATCTTTGCTGAGGCGCACTTCAACCGCTTCTTCGGTTTCCTGACGCGCATTCATCTGCTCGCGAGCCGCTTTTTCGGCTTCAGCGCGGCGCTGGAGCTGCGGACGAACGCCCTTACGCCACAGCAGCCACGCGACAATCAGCACCAGCAGCCAGCGTCCTGCGGACATCAGCTGGTCGATAAACGCCTGCTGTTGCCAGAACGGCAGTTCACCGCCGGTCTCTTCAACCGAGTTGAACGGTGAGTTCACCACGTTGAGGGTATCGCCACGCTTCTCGGAGTAACCCATCGCTTCACGGGTCAGGTTTTCAATCTGCTTCATCTGCTCGGCGGTCAGCGGCAACGGTTTGCCATCCGCCAGCGTTTTGTAGTTCACCACTACCGCAACGGAAAGACGCTGAATATCGCCCACGTTCAGTTTAGTGTGGCGAATCGTCCGGTCCACTTCGTAGTTCGTGGTTTCGTTACGACTGCTGGTACGCGGACCGGCGTTACTGGCCGTTGAGGTGGTCTGCTGATTATTTTGCTGACCGTTCTGCTGATTGGCCGGAGGCGTAGAGATCGGCGCCGCGTTAGCCGGGGCCGGCTGGTTAGACAACGCACCCGGCACGCCGCCTGGGTATGCACCGCCGACCTGTTCGTTCGAATTGATCTGGCGTGAACGCATTACCGCCTGAGCCGCATCGCCGTTCGGGCTGTATTGTTCTTCAGTTTGTTCTTTATTCGCGAAGTCGATCTGCGCGGTAACCTGCGCGTGCACGTTGCTGTTACCCACAACCGGGCCGAGGATCGCTTCAATACGACGCTGGAGACGGCTTTCGACATCGGCGGCATATTTCAGCTGCGCGTCATTGAGATCGCGACCGGCGGTGTTGGATTGCGTCAGCAGGTGACCGCTCTGGTCAACCAGCGTTACGTTACCCGGTGGCAGACCGGCGACGGCGCTGGAGACAAGATGCGTCACCGCGCTGATTTGCCCTTCGTCCAGCGCGCGGCCAGGTTCGAGGTTCACGGTAACGGAAGCCGAAGGTGATTTCTGTTCACGGACAAATAAAGAAGGTTTAGGCATCGCCAGGTGCACGCGGGCACTCTTCACCGGGCCTAATGTTTCAATGGTGCGGGCCAGTTCACCTTCCAGCGCACGCTGGTAGTTCACCTGCTCGCTGAACTGGCTGATACCGAATTTTTCCTGATCCAGCAGCTCAAAACCCACCGCGCCGCCCTTCGGCAGCCCCTGCTGAGCCAGACGCAGACGCAGTTCGTGCACCTTATCTGCCGGTACCTCAAGCGCACCGCCATTATCGGCAAAGCGATAAGGGATGTTCATCTGGGTAAGCTGGGTGACGATGGCGCCGCCATCCTGATCGGAAAGGTTACTGTAGAGTGTCCGGTAATCAGGGCTTTTCGCCCACAGGACCATCGCTACAAGGATCGCAATTGCGGCAGCGCCTGCCACGATCAACGGGATTTTAGGATTCGCGCGAAGGCGGTTCATCCACTCGAGTGATTTATTCTGCGGCGCTGTCGATGCTGTTGCACTCATTGCGCACCTCTTAAATCCTGGTGGTTTACGTTATTCGTGTAGAGAAACAAAACTGACTCCCGGGTCGGCAAACACGACAAAAGTTCCATATTGATGGCCCTGCCATTATTTGATGATTCGTGATTTTCTATGCGTCAAATAACCTGGTTTTTTCATGCTATTTACCGCCATTATCTTATTGACAAGCTGTTAGTCTTGACCGCGTAAAAAACCATCCAGGGGAAAGTTATGGCTATACAGGGCATTGAAGGGGTAATCAGTCAGTTGCAGGCAACGGCGATGACGGCCCGTAATCAGAATGTGGCAGATCAGCAGCCGAGCATCAGCTTCGCAGGGCAACTGCATGCCGCTCTTGACCGTATCAGTGATACCCAGACCGCAGCGCGCACTCAGGCAGAAAAGTTCACCCTCGGTGAGCCGGGCGTGGCGCTGAATGATGTGATGACCGATTTGCAAAAAGCCTCGGTTTCCCTGCAGATGGGGATCCAGGTGCGTAACAAGCTGGTGTCGGCCTATCAAGAGGTCATGGGGATGCAGGTTTAAGACCTGGCGATCTTCGCTGGCAGCCGCAGCGCTTTAATGCCACAATATTTTTTTCTTCGATTGCAGGAAAGATGATGAAAAAAATAGCAATTGCTGGCGCGCTGCTGGCACTGACCGGGTGCGTTCAGGTCGATAACTATAACGACGTGATTAAGCATCCTGTCCCGGCGCATCTGGCAGGGTACTGGCAGTCGAAAGGGCCGCAGAGCAACATGGTCAGCCCGAATGCGATTGCCACGCTGGTGGTGACGGAGGAGGGCGATACGCTGGACTGCCGTCAGTGGCAGCGCGTGATTGCCGTGCCGGGTAAAATCATGCTGCGTTCAGACAGTTATTACAACGTGACGCGTAAGCTCGATATCTATCCGCTGGAGCGCGATGGCTTGACGCTTGAGTACGACGGGCTGGAGCTGCAGAAGGTCGATCGTCCAACGGTTGAGTGTGCCGATTACCTGAGCAAGAATCCGCTGGCGAGTAAACTGCCCTAAAGGTAAACGCAAAACGGCAACCTCGTTGCCGTTTTTGGTGTTTGCGCCCTCTCCCTGTGGGAGAGGGACGGGGTGAGGGCATCAGGCCGCACGTTTCCCGTTCTACAGCGCATCCTCTATTACCCACACGCTCACGCTTCCGCCTTTGCAGGTAAAAGTGCCTTCGCCATCCGCCGCCGTAGTGATGGTTTCTTCGCGATTGCCGAGAAAATCCCGCCACATTTTGTTGCCGTAGTTTTCCCCAAGACAAATCACTTTTTCACCATCGTCCCCGTTTGACATCACCACCACGCAGCCGGGATCGTCATCCGTGCCGCTGCGGCTGAAGGCAATGCAGTTAGGATGGTCGAAAAACAGCGTCTGCACGCCGTGGGCAAAACGCTGACGCGCGAGGATCAGCTCGTGAAGCTGCTCAATGACCGGCATATCAATATGGTACGTTTCACCGTCTCCTCCCGTGTCGTCATAGCTGGCGCCGAAGAGGTCCGGATAAAAGACGCTTGGCACGCCATTTTCCCGCAGCAGGATCAGCGCATACGCCAGCGGTTTAAACCAGGCTTCGACCGGCGCTTCGAGCGCCTGCAGAGGCTGGGTGTCATGGTTCGCGACGAGGGTGACAGCATGAAATGGATCGGCTTCCACCAGGGTACCGGTGAAGATTTGGCTCATGTCGTAATCCCGACCCTGACGTGACGCCTCGTGGAATTTCATCTGCAGGGGAGCATCAAACAGCATGGTTTTGCCTTCGACCTGGTCAATATAGGCCTGAAGTTTGTCCACCTCGTGGGACCAGTATTCCGCCACGATAAACAGCGGCTGGTCGGCGACTTCCTGGACGTGCTCAATCCACTCTTTGTAAAACCAGGCGGGAATATGCTTGACGGCGTCCAGACGAAAACCGTCGCAGCGCGTCTGTTCCATGACCCAGCGGGCCCAGTATTTGATCTCCTCGGTCACGGCGTGATTGCGAAAGTCGATATTTTCGCCCATCAGGTAATCGAAGTTACCCATCTCATCATCAACCTGATCGTTCCAGCCTTCGCCGGTGTAGTCGTTGACGATTTTAAAGATGCCGTCTTCATCGGGGTTTTCTATATGGTCGACGCCGCTGAAGCATTTGTAGTCCCAGATAAACCGGGAATATTGCCCGGCGCGGGCAGGGAAGGTATAGCGGGTCCAGGCTTCACACTCGATGACCTCGTCATCGATTTGCGTGCGGTCCTGTTCATTCACACGCTGAACGCGGACAGATTCCTTCTCATCTGCACCCATTTTGTGGTTGACCACCACGTCCAGCAGCACGGCAATGTCGTTGCTTTTGAGGGCGTTAATGGCCTCCAGCAGCTGCGCTTTGTCGCCGTATTTCGTGGCAATACTGCCTTTCTGGTCAAACTCGCCGAGATCGAACAGGTCGTAAGAGTCATAGCCGACAGAATACCCGCCGGACGCACCTTTGTAGGCGGGTGGCAGCCAGATCATGTTGATGCCGATTTCGTTAAGATTGGGAGCTAACGCCGTGACCTCTCGCCACAATTCACCGCCAGCAGGGTAATACCAGTGAAAACATTGTAACAGGGTGGGGTTTTTCATCATCCTTGCTCCAGAAGCCGGTTGGCAGACTTCTGGAGTATGGATGAAGAAATCATAGTTGTGTGTCGCGGGTAAAACTTTCTGGATAAAGAATATTCCCTGACAGCTTTCCATAGGTAGAAGTGATGGATTGCTGTTTACCGGTTTGATCAATCAGACTGCGCAGTTCGTCCATGCGGACTTTCAACAGTGCCTTTAGCGCATTCTCATTTTCAAGGATCATTTCCAGCAGCGCACGCGCTTGCTCAACCTGAGCCGGAGGGCATGACATGATGGGCGTTTGCGAAATCTTTTCCACCAGTTGTACGTAATGCATTTCCTGCTCGATAAGCGCATCCCATTGACCAGAATGTGCGAGATTTAGCATAGCAATGCTCTGAGCATGTAGCGCCTGCCAGTGGCTAAGCGCTGCGCTGGGATTATTCATCAAAAATTATCCTGATATAGAGGACGCATTGGGGCCGATTTGCTTCCACGCATCCGCAATGTTGTTTAATAAACCCTCGACTTCAACAATTGCGTCTACGTCATTACTGACATTCGCCAGTAACAAACGTCGAACCATATATTCGTACAAGGAGGCAAGGTTACCGGACAACTCGCTCTCAACCTCCATGTTCAGTCCTGCTTTTAAACCGTTGTCGATGATGTTGATGGCTTTGGATAAGGCTTCGCCTTTTTCGCGAATTTGTCCGGCTTCCATGAACAGACGCGCGCGAACAAGGGCGCTATGCGCCCCGTCGAACAACATGACAATCAGCTGGTGTGGACTGGCATTCATGACTGCGCTTTCGACTCCTATCTGCTGATAGGATTGAACACCAGAGGTCTTATACATATCCACTCCTGAAGGCTACGACTACTTTTGTGAGAACTGTTGGGTCAGGTAGTTGGCTGTACTGGTCATTTTGGTGACTAATACGTCCAGACTGGTGAACTGGGTTTTGTAACGTGCCATGGTGGCTTCAATTTGAGCATCCATGGCATCGTAACGTTCGCCCAGCGTTTTCAGCGTTTTGTTGATCCCGTCTTTCGCGTTCTGGATCACCCCGGCGCTGCCGGTACTGGTGCTGAGCATGGTGGTCAGCGTGTTGTTCATCTGGGTCGCCATACCGGTTTTCTTTCCGTCACCGACAAAATACTGCTGTACGGCGTTCGGGTTGTCGGTCAGCGCTTTTTTCAGCTTATCGGTGTCGACTTTCAGGTTACCGACGGTACCGTCCGCGCCTTTCACCGGATCCTGGGTAATCCCCAACTGGGCCATAATCTGAATGGAGCCGGTCTGCACTTCGGTCAGCAGGCCGCGCAGCTGAGACTGAACCCCACGCACGTTCGCATCACCGACCAGCGCGCCGTTGCTGGTAGATTGGCTGCCGGAGCCTGCATCGACCGGAACATACTTCGTCAGGCTGTTAATGGTAGACTGCAGCGAGTTATACGCTGTGACCCAGTCCGTGATCGCCTTCTGGTTCGCATCCGTTGCGCGTGAAACCTCAAGGGTTTCGTCTGCCGTGCTTTGCGCTTTCACGCTGAAGGTGACCCCAGGCAGCGCATCGGTAATGGTATTTGACTGGCGCTCGATCGAGATGTTGTTCACCACCACAATCGCGTTCTGTGCGGCGGTATTCACCGTCAGCGCGCCCGTTTTGGTGGTTGAATCGTAGCCAATGGCGCTTTGCAGCTTGGCGTCGCCGGTAACGCTTACCGTCATCGCACCATCGGTACCGGTGGTTTTTGATGACAGCATCAGGCGGTAATCACCGTCTTTCGCTTTAATGACGCTGGCGGTGACGTTGCCGTTCGCTTTATTAATGGCGCTCGCGATCCCGGCCAGCGACGTATCGCCATCTGCCAGGGTGACCTCTAAAGGCGTTGTGGTACCCGGCTGGGTGATGGTGATTTTACGCGTTGTACCTGTCGTATCGCCCAGCAGGTCCGTGTTGTTAGCATAGGAGCCGGTAGTGAGTGCCTGTGCTTTCGCAACCTGGTTGACGTTGACAACAAAGGAACCCACGGACGCGTCAGCCGTTGTGGTGGCAGTAAAGGCCGTGTTGGTGCTGCTAACGGACGTTGAGTTCCAGGTGGTTGCTTTACCCAGTGCAGCGGTCGCAGTCTGCAGCGATGTCATGGCGCTCTGCAGCTTGCCGTAAGCACTTAGCTGTGCGTTATACGTTGATTGCTGGGAAGTAATCGTCGTCAGCTTGGTTTTCTCTGCCGCTTCCAACTGATTATATAAATCCCCGAGTCCTGCAGAACCTATCCCGAGGTTACTGATAGTAGCCATGCATATTTTCCTTAAAATACGAAAGTAGTTCAGGACTCTTATCGGCCTCTCAAGGTAAAAGTTTACGATGGCGAGAAAAAAATAATCCAAAGAATAGACGCGTCCTGGCGGGGTAAATGAAAGGATTGCACTTTAGGGTCATTATCACAGCATTGAAAACACGAATAAGTGTGTGCCTTTTTTGTCATCTCTTTGTGCATTTAAAAAGCGTAAATAATAAGCCTCTGGCGGACCTTAATTGATTTTTTTAAAAATAAAATCATTAATAATCATCGGCTTGTAATTTTTTCAAAATTGATTCTAAAGTCTTTTGGGGACCCGTCGATAACCTTGTTGACGGTGAGAGACGCTGTGAGTGTTAGGCACCGGACCTAAAACCCAATTTTTGAAGGAAACAAAATTATGGCAGTTATCAATACTAACCTGTTGTCCCTGACCACTCAGAACAACCTGAACAAATCTCAGTCTTCTCTGGGCACTGCTATCGAGCGTCTGTCTTCCGGTCTGCGTATTAACAGCGCGAAAGACGATGCTGCTGGCCAGGCGATTGCAAACCGCATGACCGCTCAGATCAAAGGGATGACCCAGGCTGCACGTAACGCCAACGACGGTATCTCCATGGCGCAGACTGCTGAAGGTTCTCTGAACGAAATCAACAACAACTTGCAGCGTGTTCGTGAACTGGCTGTTCAGGCAAGCAACGGCACCAACAGCGCATCTGACCTGGCTTCTCTGCAGGATGAAGTTACCGCTCGTCTGGCTGAAATCGACCGTGTTGCGGGCAAAACTGACTTCAACGGCATCAAACTGCTGGACGGCACTGCAGGTACTGCTGGTGTGGTTAAAATTCAGGTTGGCGTTAACGACGGCGACACCATCAACCTGGATCTGAGCGGCGCTAAAGCTGACTCTACTACTCTGGGCGTGAACGCTATCGACCTGAAAGCAATGACCGCTACTGACCTGAACACCATCGACAAAGCTATCGCTACCGTTGATAAAGCACGTTCTGGTCTGGGTGCTGTGCAGAACCGCTTCACTTCTGCAATCAACAACCTGAACAACACCTCTAACAACCTGTCTGCTGCTCAGTCCCGTATCCAGGACGCTGACTACGCAACTGAAGTTTCCAACATGTCCCGCGCGCAGATCCTGCAGCAGGCTGGTACTTCTGTTCTGTCTCAGGCAAACCAGGTTCCACAGACCGTTCTGTCTCTGCTGCGTTAATATTACGCGTGAAACCCCGCTTCGGCGGGGTTTTTTTATCTCTGCTATTTGAGAATCCACCTGTGAAACAAATCAGTGTCACTCAACCAAAGCTGGTCGCAGATTTTTCATGTGTCGGTGGGGAATGCCGTGAACATTGTTGTCAGGGCTGGACCATCGCGTTTGATAAATCCTCCGTTAACCGTTACCTGAACAGCAAAAATGCCGCCATTCGTCATACGGCGAAAACGGCGATAAAAGTTACCAAAAAACAGTATGGCAACTGGGGCGAAGTGATTTTCCATACGGAAAGTAAAAACTGCCCGTTTATGGATACTGAAAAACTCTGTTCTATTCATAGCGCCATGGGCGCGCAGGCGTTAAGCCCAACCTGTTCGTCGTTTCCACGGACAAACCGGGTCTATAAAAATGAAATCGAAAAATCGCTGAACCTCTCGTGTCCGGAAGTGACCCGACTTCTGTTGAACGATCGGGAGTCTATGTCGATGATGGAATCTGTCATTGTCCAGCAGGACGTCAATACTGCGCCAATGATTGATTTAAAAGCAAAGGTCATCAATCTCTTCTGCCAAAACCTTTTCAGCGTTGAAGCGGTCTGCGTTGAAGAGCAGGTTTACGCCGTGGTGAAATTCCTCATGGTGGCTGAAAAGCTCGAGAGTCTCGAAGAGAATATCGGCACGCTTGAAACGGTTTATTTCTCGCTGGTTAACGAACTGGTGAGCGGTAAAATCAAAACGGAACTGGGCGGGTTTAATCAGAACTACAGCCTGAAATTCGCGTTAATTTCGCTTATCCAGAGCTACTTTACGAAGAAAGCGACCGCTCGCGGCGGCGCGGTATTAAACCGCTATTTTACTCAGCTTTATCAACAGTTCGAATCTGTCGGTGATGCCGTACCGGCAGAGAAGGTCATGGAGAACATCGAGTCCGTCTGGCGCGATGTGGCGGGCAGTTACCTGGCGACCAATGACCATTTATTTAAGAACTTTTTTAAATACAAACTCTGGGAGCAGGGCTTCCCACAGAACAATGGCCGCAGCATGTTGAATAATCTTTATTTAATCGTTGCGGAGTTCTATTTCCTGAAAACGTTACTTGCCGGTCAGGCTCTCGTGGCGGGAAAAATTGAACAAGATAATATTATTGATGTTATTTACAGCTTCCACTCCCTTAGCCAGCATAATCAGGAAGCGGGAAAGCTCTTTCATCAACATATAGATAGCGTCAAACTGGGCGACGATCTTTCATTGTTACAACTGTTAATTTAGGCAGAAAAGTTGCCCCTGTTGTGGGCAACCTCAGAATAACCTCATTTTATCCCCCTTTTTCATCCAATTGAACGCCCTGCAGAATCGGATAATCATGCCGATAACTCAACTAACGCAGGGCTGTTTATCGTGAATTCACTCTATACCGCTGAAGGTGTAATGGATAAACACTCGCTGTGGCAGCGTTATGTCCCGCTGGTGCGTCACGAAGCATTGCGCCTCCAGGTGCGCTTGCCGGCGAGCGTGGAACTCGACGATCTGCTACAGGCGGGCGGTATCGGGTTATTGAATGCAGTTGACCGATACGACGCTCTGCAAGGAACGGCATTTACGACTTACGCAGTTCAGCGTATTCGTGGTGCGATGCTGGACGAGCTGCGCAGCCGCGACTGGGTGCCGCGCAGTGTTCGCCGCAACGCGCGCGAAGTGGCGCATGCGATGGGGCAGCTGGAACAGGAACTGGGACGTAACGCAACGGAAACCGAAGTGGCGGAACGTCTTGGCATTGCTGTTGAAGAGTATCGTCAGATGTTGCTCGATACCAATAATAGCCAACTCTTCTCTTATGACGAGTGGCGCGAAGAGCATGGCGATAGCATCGAGCTGGTGACGGATGAGCACCAGCAAGAAAACCCGTTACACCATTTAATGGAAGGGAATTTACGCCAGCGCGTCATGGAGGCTATTGAAGCTCTGCCTGAACGCGAACAGCTGGTATTGACCCTTTATTACCAGGAAGAGCTTAACCTCAAAGAGATTGGCGCTGTTCTGGAGGTGGGAGAGTCGCGGGTGAGCCAGCTGCACAGCCAGGCCATTAAACGCTTACGAACCAAGCTGGGTAAGTTATAGGTGATTGATTCACCTGAAAAATGCCGCACAACGTATTGACAACCAGGAGTTATCATGACGGTGCAGCAATCTAAAAGACGGCCTTTAAGCCGCTACCTGAAAGACTTTAAACACAGCCAGACGCATTGCGCCCACTGTAACAAGTTACTCGATCGTATCACGCTGGTTCGCCGGGGCGAAATCGTCAATAAGATTGCGATTTCGCGTCTCGACACGTTGATGGACGAAGCAGCATGGCTCGAAGAGCAAAAAGAGTGGGTGGCGCTTTGCCGTTTCTGTGGGGATCTCCACTGCAAAGAGCAAAGCGACTTCTTCGACATCATCGGCTTCAAGCAATTCCTGTTTGAACAAACGGAGATGAGCCACGGCACCGTTCGCGAATATGTGGTTCGCCTGCGTCGCCTTGGGCAACATCTGACCGTAAACAATATTTCTCGCGATCTGCTGAAAACCGGTTATCTGGATGAAAATCTGGAGCCGTGGCTGCCTGCGACCAGCACCAATAACTACCGAATTGCGCTGCGCAAGTATGCGCAATACAAGGTACAAATGCCGGGTGCCATAAAGCAGAAAGCCCACGCCGGAACAACTTCTGATATATATTAAAAAAGAATAAGATGTAGCGCAGTCGCCTTTGACGTTACAGGCGATTTCTCTACACTACGTAAAAATTCCACTATATCGGGGTATTTATGAAATTTGCACTTCTGGGTCGTCAGGCGCTGATGGGTGTTATGGCCGTTGCGCTGGTTGCGGGCATGAGCGTGAAAACGTTCGCCGCAGAAAACCTGCTGAATAAAGTAAAAGAGCGCGGTACGCTGCTGGTCGGGCTGGAAGGAACCTATCCTCCGTTCAGCTTCCAGGGCGATGACGGTAAGCTGACCGGTTTCGAAGTGGAGTTTGCTGAAGAGCTGGCGAAGCACCTCGGCGTTAAAGCGTCACTGAAACCGACCAAATGGGACGGTATGCTGGCGTCGCTGGATTCCAAACGTATTGATGTGGTGATTAATCAGGTGACCATTTCTGACGAGCGTAAGAAGAAGTATGACTTCTCTACGCCGTACACCGTGTCCGGTATTCAGGCGCTGGTGAAGAAAGGCAACGAAGGCGGGATTAAAACTGCCGCAGACCTGAAAGGGAAGAAAGTCGGTGTTGGTCTGGGGACTAACTACGAAGAGTGGCTGCGCCAGAACGTGCAGGGCGTGGATATCCGCACCTATGATGATGACCCGACGAAATACCAGGATCTGCGCGTGGGCCGTATCGACGCTATTTTGGTTGACCGCCTGGCAGCGCTGGATCTGGTGAAGAAAACCAACAACACCCTGGCGGTAGCGGGTGATGCGTTCTCTCGTCAGGAATCAGGTGTGGCCGTGCGTAAAGGTAACGAAGACCTGGTCAAAGCGATTGATTCCGCGATTGCTGACATGCAAAAAGACGGAAGCCTGAAAGCGCTCTCCGAGAAGTGGTTCGGTGCAGACGTCACGAAATAAGTTTCTGACGTAAAAAAAGGCGCTTTTAAAAGCGCCTTTTTTATTTCTTTCGCGTCTGCGTGCATAATGAAAAATATCACATTTTGTCAGAGTTACCGGAGAACCCATGTCACTACAGAATTTAACGCGCTTTCCTCGCCTGGAGTTTATCGGCGCGCCGACGCCGCTGGAGTACCTGCCGCGATTTTCTGATTATTTAGGGCGCGATATTTTTATTAAGCGTGATGACGTGACGCCCATGGCGATGGGGGGCAATAAGCTGCGTAAGCTGGAGTTTCTGGCGGCGGACGCCCTGCGCGAGGGCGCGGATACGCTCATCACTGCCGGGGCTATCCAGTCCAACCACGTTCGTCAGACGGCGGCAGTGGCGGCAAAGCTCGGACTCCATTGCGTGGCGTTGCTGGAAAACCCGATTGGCACGCGGGCAGAAAACTATCTCACCAACGGTAACCGTCTGCTGCTGGACCTGTTTAATGTACAGGTCGAAATGGTGGATGCGTTGACCGACCCGACCGCCCAGCTCGATGAGCTGGCGACGCGTCTGGAAGCGCAGGGTTTCCGCCCCTACGTTATCCCTGTTGGCGGTTCGAATGCACTGGGCGCGCTGGGGTATGTGGAAAGTGCGCTGGAAATTGCCCAACAGTGCGAGGGCGCGGTGGGCCTCTCCTCCGTGGTGGTCGCGTCCGGCAGTGCAGGCACGCATGCCGGGCTGGCGGTAGGGCTGGAGCAACTGCTGCCGGAGGTCGAGCTGATTGGCGTGACGGTGTCCCGTAGCGTCGCGGATCAGAAGCCGAAAGTGGTCACTTTACAGCAGGCGGTCGCCGCGCAGCTGGAGCTGAAGGCAAAGGCCGATATTCTGCTCTGGGATGACTATTTTGCGCCGGGTTACGGCACGCCGAACGAAGAGGGCATGGAAGCGGTGAAACTGCTGGCCCGCCTCGAGGGGATACTGCTCGATCCGGTGTATACCGGCAAAGCGATGGCCGGACTGATTGATGGCATTGCGCAGAAACGCTTTAAGGATGAAGGGCCGATTTTATTTGTCCATACAGGCGGGGCGCCTGCGCTGTTTGCCTACCATCCTCATGTCTAAAAGTCAGGTCGAAAAATAATAATGCAAGAAAGTATTCAACTGGTTATTGATTCTCTGCCGTATCTGCTGAAAGGTGCGGTATTTACGTTGCAGCTCAGTATCGGCGGGATGTTCTTCGGGCTGGTACTGGGATTTGTGCTGGCCTTAATGCGCATGTCACCCATCCTGCCGGTGCGCTGGCTGGCGCGTTTTTATATCTCCGTCTTTCGCGGTACGCCGCTTATCGCCCAGCTCTTTATGATCTACTACGGCTTACCGCAGTTTGGTATCGAGCTGGATCCGATTCCCGCAGCGATGATTGGTCTGTCGCTCAATACTGCGGCGTATACCTCTGAAACCCTGCGTGCGGCCATCTCCTCCATTGACAAAGGCCAGTGGGAAGCGGCGGCCAGTATCGGGATGACGCCATGGCAGACGCTTCGCCGGGCCATTCTGCCGCAGGCGGCGCGCGTGGCGCTTCCACCGCTGAGCAACAGCTTCATCAGTCTGGTGAAAGATACTTCCCTGGCGGCAACGATTCAGGTACCGGAGCTGTTCCGTCAGGCACAGCTCATCACCTCCCGTACGCTTGAAGTTTTTACCATGTATCTGGCTGCCTCGCTGATTTACTGGGTGATGGCGACGGTGCTGTCTGCCCTGCAAAACTATTTCGAAAACCAGCTTAATCGCCAGGAGCGTGATCCAAAATGAGTGCTATCGACGTCAAAAACCTGGTGAAAAAATTCCACGGTCAAACGGTGCTCCACGGGATCGATCTTGAAGTCGAGCAGGGCGAAGTGGTGGCAATCATTGGGCCGAGCGGCTCAGGGAAAACCACGCTGCTGCGCAGCATTAACCTGCTTGAACAGCCGGAAGGCGGTACCATTCGGGTCGGGGAGATAACGATTGATACCGGGAAATCTATCAGCCAGCAGAAAGGGTTGATTCGCCGTCTGCGCCAGCATGTCGGCTTCGTTTTCCAGAACTTCAACCTCTTCCCGCACCGTACGGTGCTGGAGAACATTATTGAAGGGCCGGTTATCGTTAAAGGTGAGCCTAAAGAGGAAGCGACGGCGCGCGCTCGCGAGCTGCTGGCCAAAGTCGGGCTGGCGGGGAAAGAGACCAGCTATCCGCGGCGTCTGTCGGGAGGGCAACAGCAGCGCGTGGCGATAGCGCGCGCGCTGGCGATGCGCCCGGACGTGATCCTGTTTGATGAACCGACTTCAGCGCTCGATCCGGAACTGGTAGGTGAGGTGCTGAATACCATTCGCCAGCTGGCGCAGGAAAAACGGACGATGGTGATCGTGACGCATGAGATGAGCTTTGCCCGCGATGTTGCTGACAGAGCCATCTTCATGGATCAGGGGCGGATTGTGGAGCAGGGGCCGGCGAAAAGCTTATTCGCCAACCCTCAACAGCCGCGAACCCGTCAGTTCCTTGAAAAATTCCTTATGCAGTAGCATTTTTGCACGCATTTGCTCCAGAAAATTACCCTGGAGCAAATTATTCTCCCTCTTTGTGAAGGCCTCTGTTTTTTTATTCCATCCGGCTCGGATAAACCTTATCAATAGTAAAGTTAATTGTGCTATTGCCGATATTTTGTGGTTAGAAAAAAGTTTTCTGTGTTAGCTTATATTCACCATAATAATGATTATCTGTTCAGAGGCTTCATTTAGTAAGTATGAAGGATTTAGACTTTTTCACCTGGCGACGGGATTGCTCCCTCCGGTTTCAGGAGTTGACCTGTGCCGCCGAGGTATATCAGGAGCTGGAGCGACAAACTCAGGCGCTGGAATTTGATTATTACGCGCTCTGCGTGCGCCATCCCGTGCCATTTACCCGCCCTAAGATCTCCCTGCAAACCACTTACCCCAAGCTGTGGATGGCGCAATATCAATCCGCGAACTATTTCGCGATCGATCCGGTTTTAAAAGCGGAGAATTTCATTCAGGGGCATCTCCCCTGGACAGACGCATTATTCGCTGAGGCGCAGGAATTATGGCATAGCGCCCAGGACCACGGTTTACGCGCGGGAATAACGCAGTGCCTGATGCTGCCGAATCATGCGCTCGGCTTCCTCTCTGTTTCTCGTACACGTGTACAGGAAGGGCCATTATCCCATGAGGAAATAGAACTGCGGTTGCAAATGCTGGTGCAAATGGCCTTAACCTCTCTGATGCGTTTTGACCATGAGATGGTCATGCCACCCGAAATGAAATTCAGCAAGCGCGAACGTGAAATTCTGAAATGGACTGCGGAAGGGAAGACGTCAGCGGAAATAGCGATCATTCTCTCGATCTCAGAGAATACCGTTAACTTCCATCAGAAGAATATGCAGAAGAAATTTAACGCGCCCAATAAGACCCAGATCGCATGCTATGCGGCGGCAACGGGACTGATCTGACTCCGTAAAACGTTCTGCGTGACAGACGAGCGAACGGCTGAATGCACTGCATCCAGCCGTTTTTTGTTACTGGCGGTACGCTTGCTTGATTTGCTTAACGGTGTTAGCAAATACCGCTGATTCAGCCTGGTCTTCCATCTCCGCGATTTGTTTTTCCATTTTAATGATCACACGACCGGCATCAGCCTGGCCCATCGCCTGCAGCATCAGCGTCAGCAGTGCTTTCAGGCAGTTTACTTCCTGTGCCAGTTCCTGGTTATTCTCCGCAGTGGCAAATTCAGGTGTGCTCATTTATTTTCCTCATTATTAAACGGCGCTAAAGCGCGACGACGAAAGTCAAGGCGGCGGAGTATACCACAAGCTGAAGCAAAAAATGCAGCGGTTGTTTTTCGTACTTTTACGTGGATGTTTAATTGCGTAAACAGAACGTACCGGTAAACTGAAGCGCTGTTACAGGCTATTAATTGCTTATGCCCGGTTCGCTTGCCGTTAATTATTGTTACAAAAATTTGAGATCTGTTTTTTTTGCAGGGAAAGCCTGCAAGTTTTTTGTAACTTTTTGAATACAGATGATTAAAAAAAGCCGCAAGAGCCCTAAAAACACGGCCTCTCTTTCCACCGCCTGTACAGGCTAATTTCCAAAAACGAGAGCAAAATCGAATAGCCGGTTTTTTAACGTTTTAATCTTGTCAGGAAAACCGTTAATATAAACCAAATTATCACTCAGTAGCGTTATCCCTATTCTGGAGACATTTCCTTTGATCAACGTCCTTCTTGTTGATGACCACGAACTGGTGCGCGCAGGGATACGACGCATTCTTGAAGATATTAAAGGTATTAAAGTTGCCGGTGAGGCATGCTGTGGTGAAGATGCGGTAAAATGGTGCCGTACTAACTCCGCCGATGTGGTGCTGATGGATATGAACATGCCCGGTATCGGTGGTCTTGAGGCAACACGCAAAATCGCGCGTACCTTTGTAGACACCAAAGTCATCATGCTGACCGTGCATACCGAAAATCCACTGCCCGCGAAAGTGATGCAGGCGGGGGCCGCGGGTTACCTGAGTAAAGGTGCTGCACCGCAGGAAGTCGTCAATGCTATCCGTTCCGTGTTTGCCGGACAGCGTTATATTGCGTCCGACATCGCTCAGCAGATGGCGCTGAGTCAGATTGAGCCCGAGAAAACCGAATCACCGTTTGCCAGTTTGTCCGAGCGTGAATTGCAGATTATGCTGATGATCACCAAAGGTCAGAAGGTGAATGAGATCTCGGAACAGCTGAATCTCAGCCCGAAAACGGTAAACAGCTATCGTTATCGGATGTTCAGTAAACTGAACATTCATGGTGACGTCGAACTGACGCATCTGGCCATCCGACATGGTTTGTGTAATGCGGAGACGTTGTTAAGTCAGTGAGTGATGTGTTCGATTCAAAAGCATTTCTGAAAACCGTAACCAGCCAGCCTGGCGTCTATCGCATGTATGACGCTGGCGGTACGGTTATCTATGTGGGGAAGGCTAAAGATCTTAAAAAACGTCTCTCCAGCTATTTTCGCAGCAATCTGGCCTCCCGTAAGACCGAAGCGCTGGTCTCACTCATTCAGAATATTGATGTTACCGTCACGCATACAGAGACAGAAGCGCTGCTGCTTGAGCACAACTATATTAAGCTCTACCAGCCGCGCTATAACGTCCTGTTGCGGGATGATAAATCCTACCCGTTTATCTTTCTGAGCGGCGACACCCATCCGCGCCTCGCCATGCATCGCGGGGCAAAACATGCGAAGGGTGAATATTTCGGGCCGTTCCCTAACGGTTATGCCGTGCGTGAAACGCTGGCGCTGCTGCAAAAAATCTTCCCGATCCGCCAGTGTGAAAACAGCGTTTACCGTAACCGCTCGCGCCCGTGCCTGCAGTACCAGATTGGCCGCTGCCTGGGACCGTGCGTGGCCGGACTGGTGAGTGAAGAAGAGTATGCGCAGCAGGTGGATTATGTGCGCCTGTTCTTAGCCGGAAAAGACGATCAGGTCTTAACGCAGCTGATCGCGCGGATGGAAAAAGCCAGCGCTGCTCTGGAGTTCGAAGAGGCAGCGCGTATCCGCGACCAGATTCAGGCGGTGCGCAGAGTCACAGAGAAACAGTTTGTCTCGAATACCGGTGACGATCTTGATGTCATCGGCGTCGCCTTTGACGCCGGGATGGCCTGCGTGCACGTTCTTTTCATTCGACAGGGCAAAGTGCTCGGCAGCCGCAGCTATTTTCCGAAGGTCCCTGGCGGTACCGAGCTGGGTGAAGTGGTGGAAACCTTTGTCGGCCAGTTCTATCTGCAGGGGAGCCAGATGCGCACGTTGCCTTCTGAGATCCTGCTCGATTTTAATCTTGACGATAAAACCCTGCTGGCCGATTCGCTCTCTGAACTGGCGGGCCGCCGGGTGAATGTTCAAACCAAACCGCGCGGCGATCGTGCGCGTTATCTCAAGCTGGCGCGAACCAACGCGGCGACGGCACTCACCACTAAGCTGTCGCAGCAGTCGACGGTGCACCAGCGTTTAACGGCCCTGGCGGCGCTGCTGAAGCTTCCGGAAGTGAAACGGATGGAGTGTTTCGACATCAGTCATACGATGGGGGAACAGACGGTAGCGTCCTGCGTGGTGTTTGATGCGAATGGCCCACTGCGCGCCGAGTATCGCCGCTATAACATCACCGGGATCACGCCGGGTGATGACTATGCGGCGATGAATCAGGTGCTGCGTCGTCGCTATGGTAAAGCCATAGAGGAGAGCAAAATCCCGGATGTGATCCTGATTGACGGCGGGAAAGGGCAGCTCGGCCAGGCGAAAGCAGTATTTGAGTCGCTTGATGTCAGCTGGGATAAAAACCATCCGCTGCTGCTGGGTGTTGCAAAAGGGGCCGATCGTAAGGCCGGGCTGGAGACATTGTTCTTCGAGCCGGAAGGTGAGGGCTTCAGTCTGCCACCGGACTCCCCGGCGCTGCACGTCATCCAGCATATTCGCGATGAATCGCACGATCACGCCATCAGCGGTCACCGCAAAAAACGGGCGAAGGTGAAAAACACCAGTTCACTGGAGACGATCGAAGGCGTGGGGCCAAAACGTCGTCAGATGCTGCTGAAATATATGGGCGGATTGCAAGGATTACTCAACGCCAGCATGGAGGAAATTGCAAAAGTGCCGGGTATTTCGCAAGGGCTGGCAGAAAAGATCTACTACTCGTTGAAACATTGAGGGCTCTGTAGCAACATAGAGCTAAATTTTACTGACAACAAATAGTTACCGTCACTATGCAATATAATATCCCTACGTTGCTCACTCTTTTTCGTGTTGTACTCATCCCGTTCTTTGTGCTGGCGTTTTACCTGCCGGTTGTCTGGGCACCTTTTGCCTGTGCATTGCTCTTCCTGATCGCAGCGGTAACAGACTGGTTTGATGGCTATCTGGCGCGCCGCTGGAATCAAAGCACCCGTTTCGGTGCCTTCCTCGATCCGGTGGCGGACAAAGTGATGGTCGCTATCGCCATGGTGCTGGTGGCCGAGCACTATCATACCTGGTGGGTAACGCTGCCTGCGGCAACCATGATCGGCCGTGAGATCATCATTTCTGCACTGCGCGAGTGGATGGCGGAGCTGGGGAAACGCAGCAGCGTAGCGGTCTCGTGGATAGGTAAAGTCAAAACGACGGCGCAGATGGCCGCGCTGGTCTGGATGCTCTGGCGTCCGAACGCCTGGGTTGAGTGGGCGGGGATTGGCCTCTTGTGGGTCGCGGCAGTGCTGACGCTGTGGTCCATGCTGCAATATTTGAACGCTGCGCGCGGGGATTTGCTTGATCAGTGATCGTTTCGCCGTAAATTTCAGCAAACGATTCGGGGATGTAAAAAATAACGTTGACTCATAACGTCATATCAGTAGAATGCAACGCATCGAACGGCGGCACAGCCAGCCGGACGATAATGAAATCAAGTGGTTAGACAGTTACTTGATGACATGCGGGAATAGCTCAGTTGGTAGAGCACGACCTTGCCAAGGTCGGGGTCGCGAGTTCGAGTCTCGTTTCCCGCTCCAAATTAAAGACATGCGCAGTAGCGGGTGTCAGCTTTAAAGATTTAACGGCGCGTTAGCAAAGCGGTTATGTAGCGGATTGCAAATCCGTCTAGTCCGGTTCGACTCCGGAACGCGCCTCCACTTTCTTCCCTGGCCGGATGGTGGAATCGGTAGACACAAGGGATTTAAAATCCCTCGGCGTTCGCGCTGTGTGGGTTCAAGTCCCACTCCGGCTACCATGGGAAAACTAGAATAAAATCAATGATAAGCAGTGTCGTGTAAACCACCGAAAGGTGGTTTTTTATTGTCTATTTTTCACCATTCATCTTCGACACAAGAAGAGGGCATTACTGCCCCGCGATCATCAACCAAACGCGCACCACGCGATAAGTTACCAGCTGATTTCATCCCATCCGATGCTTTTCCGTCATCTCATTATGGTAGGAAGCAGTTAACCCTGACCCTCTAACGCCAGGCGCACCAATCGGTGGGCTTTTTGATGGAGTATGAGCAATTGAGGTCTTCAACGTTCGTCAAAAACCTTGAGTATCGCAATTCGGTATATAAAGTAACCAAGGACAATGAGAGCACCTGACGCTGCACCCCAGATAAAACGGGATTCGTCTTTTGAAAATGAAAAGAAGTAAATACAGGACAATAGGCCCGCAGAAGCAATTCCCATTCCCAACCCGCGCAAAATTCGGGATGCTATTAACTTGATAATGTCCTGAGCGTTCATAACCCACCAAAAAAGTATTTACATACTTCGTTAAATTCATGCTTGTTTACATCTGCTACGCTGCATGCGTCAAGAAAAGGTTTCAATTTTTCTTCAACAAGAAAATACAGAAGATCTAAATCACCCATACTCTTAAGTCGGTAGTAGAGTACAGGGTTCTGGTTTTCAAGCTTTCTAGCCGTATAGATAGCTCTCGATGTTTCTGCGCCAATTGTGAGAGCGCTTCCGATGACCACGCCTGCGGCGAACGAGGTCATAATGCGTGACGATACGGCAGCACCTAGTTTTACTCCGGTTAGCTCAGCGAATATGAATTTACCAGCCATTACGCCGGTAAAATTTTGTGCAATCCCCTGAATATTATCCATGTTAACTTTTGACATGAACTCTCTGATAACAGCGTTAACTATTTTTTGAGTTTCCTGAGTAACCGATATTCCTCGTTTGAACATGTTCGCCATCCTCACACGACCATCAAAATTAGCATGGCGATGAGCCGTGTCTATGAAGTCATAACCGAGGTAATACATGCTAACCGGAAAATAGAGCATTCCCTGCGCTACAGAAACCTGGAAGCCGGAATCGCCAGCACCCAGACTCTTCAGCCAGGATTTCGCGCTGTCCATTTCTAACCTTCCTTATAGTTTTAAAATCCCTCGGCGTTTGCGCTGTGTGGGTTCAAGTCCCACTCCGGCTACCATGGGAAACAAAGAATAATCAAAGCAATAAGCAGTGTCGTGAAACCACCGAATGGTGGTTTTTTTGTGCCTCCAGTTTAGCGCGAAGTGAGCGTATCTCATCGTCATCACGATCGTGCTGTGCCCGAGAATTTGCTGCCATACCAGAACGTTAAGCCTAATTCTCTAATATCAAGCCCGGAAAGCAGGGCGATTTTCAGCAAACCTGCAACCAATCTTAAACAAAGATTTCACTCGCCAGACACAGGTTGCCGCCGCTGATAAACTGGTTGGTATCCACCCTGGAGAGCGGAAGGTTATTGTCATGCAATATGAAGAACAGCAGCTTATCAACGGCCTTTTCGAGCGTCTGAAACAGGCCGGACAACAAAACAGCCAACGGGACGCAGATGCAGAGCGTCAGATCGCCGAATTCGTCAGACAGCAGCCTGCGGCCCCCTACTATATGGCGCAATCGATTTTGATTCAGGAAGCGGCGCTGAAACGCCTGCAGGCCCGCGTTCTGGAGCTTGAAAGCGAATTAGCCGCGCAAAAAAGCAAACCCTCGACGGGCGGCAGTTTCCTCGGCGGCCTGTTTGGTGGTGGGAAAAGTAACCCGCAGCCTGACAACAGCTGGAATGCCCAGCCGCAACAGCCACCGGCGCAGGATTACTCACGGGCGCCAGCGCCGGCTACTCGCGGCGGCGGTTTTATGGCTGGCGCACTCCAGACAGCCGCTGGCGTGGCCGGTGGCATCGCGCTGGCCGAGATGCTTACCAGCATGTTCCATCAGTCGCGGCCGGAAGAGATCGTGAACATTATCGAAGAACCGACAATGCCTGTCGGTGGTGAACCGTTGGTCGGTAATCAATACGGCGACGTTAATAACGTCTCTGACACCCGTTTCCTCAACCAGAACGATCCGTTCGGCAATAATAACGACACCTGGCAGAACGACGATGTAGATGACGACTATAGCAATGACGACGACAGTTTTATTTAACGACGTTATCGTGAAACCACAGAAATGAAGTGAACCCCGAAAGTTGGGTATCCAACTTTCGGGGTTTTGCGTTTCCGAGTCAAAAAAGCCTTCGAGGCTAAGCCTGAAGGCTCATAAGTCACATTCTTTTTACTGCTTTTCTTACTAACAAACCTGTAAGTACTGCCGGAAGCAATCCAAACAAAGAGGCGATATCGACTAACGTATCCTCCAGTGCTTCTATCCCGTATGTGCCGAAAAGATCCATCACGGCATAAGCCCATTCGGCAGGTGTCAAATCACACCCCGCCCAAATACGCCTTCCTCACGTCCTGATTGCCCAGCAATTCCTCACCGCTGCCGCTCAGCCGGATCTGTCCGTTCACCATCACATACCCCCGGTCAGATAGCTTCAATGCGTGGTGCGCATTCTGCTCCACCAGAAAAATGGTCATGCCGCTGCGGGCCAGCTCGCGCAGCGTCTGGAAGATCTGCTTCACCACAATCGGGGCTAAGCCCAGGCTCGGTTCATCCAGCAGCAGCAGCTTCGGACGGCTCATCAGCGCCCGGGCGATCGCCAGCATTTGCTGTTCCCCGCCTGACATGGTCATCGCGCGCTGTTTACGCCGCTCTTTAAGACGAGGGAAAAGGTCAAACATGGTTTGCATATCTTCAGCGGCAAACTGGCTGCCGATGGGAATGGTCCCCATCAGCAGGTTCTCTTCAACGGTCATATCCGGGAAGATTCGTCTGCCTTCCGGCGCCTGCGCAATGCCGCCGGACGCGACGTAGTGGGTGGACTTATGGCTGATATCTTCACCGCGGAAAAGGATCTGTCCGTTGCGAATACGAGGCTGACCAAAGATGGACATCAGCAATGTCGATTTACCCGCGCCGTTTGCGCCAATCAGCGCCACGGTTTCACCCTTATTCACCTCGAGGGAGACCTGCTTCAGCGCCTGAATGACGCCGTAAAACACATCCACCTCGCGAAAAGCCAGCAGCGGTTCGTTCATAGGGTGACCTCGCTTTCATCCGTGCCCAGATAGGCGGCAATGACCTTTTCGTCATGCTGGATCTGCTCGGGTTTTCCTCTGGCAATCACATCGCCGTGGTCGAGCACGATAATGTCGTCCGAAATGTCCATCACCATCCCCATATCATGCTCAATCAGTAATACCGTGATGTCATGGTGATCCCGCAGAAAGCGAACAATGCTGCTCAGCTTATGCGTTTCAACCGGGTTCAGCCCTGCGGCGGGTTCATCCAGACAGATCATTTCTGGCCCAGTGCACATTGCCCGCGCAATTTCCAGACGCCGCTGCTGGCCGTACGACATCTCTCCCGCCAGGCGATTGGCACACTCCACCAGATCCACCACTTCCAGCCAGTAGAAGGCTCTGTCCAGGGCGTCGCTTTCCGCCCGCCGGTAGGACGGCGTATTCAGGATCCCGGCGAGCAGATTGCGGTTCACCCGCATATGCTGCGCGACCAGCAGGTTTTCCACGACCGACATCTCGCGAAAAAGACGAATATTTTGAAACGTGCGCGCCAGCCCGGCTCGGTTGACCAGGTGGGTTCCGCCAAACATTTTGTAGAACAGACGTTGCCCGAACTGCGCGGGGTTAATCCAGTCACCCGGCTGGAATTTTTGTCCAAGGACCTGAATCACGTTGGTCGTTTTATTGCGGGTGTTAAACAAAATGTTGCCGCCGGAGGCTCTGTAGAACCCCGTCAGGCAGTTAAAGACGGTGGTTTTTCCCGCCCCGTTTGGCCCAATCAGGGCGGTAATGGAGCCGCGCTGCACCTCCAGGTTGACGTCGTTTAGCGCCTTAATCCCGCCAAAATGCATCATCAGATGTTCAACGCGTAATATCGTTTCGTTCATGGCGCGACGCCCTTACGCACGGCAAACCCGCTGCGGTTAATGCGGATCAAACCGCGTGGACGCCAGATCATCATCACCACCATCAGCATGCCAAACAGCAGGACGCGGTACTCGGCAAAACTGCGCAGCAGTTCCGGCGTGACCGTGAGCACAAAGGCGGCCAGCACCACGCCCAGCGTCGAGCCCATACCGCCCAGCACCACAATGGCGAGGATCAGTGCCGATTCAAAGAAGGTAAAGGAGGTTGGATTCACGAACCCCTGATAGGTGGCGAAGAACACCCCGGCAATGCCCGCGGTCGACGCACCCAGCGTAAAGGCGGAAAGCTTCACCAGAACATGGTTCAACCCCATTGAGCGGCATGCAATTTCGTCTTCACGCAGGGCTTCCCACGCCCGGCCAATCGGCATGCGCGTCAGGCGGTGCTTGATGTAGAGCACCAGCATCACCACCAGAAAGAGCACCGCGTAGATAAAGATAAACTTCATGTTCGGGTTGTAGGTCAGGTGGAAAAACTCGTGGAAGGGCACGCCGCCTTCTTTCGCCCGTCGTCCAAATTCCAGACCGAAAAAGGTGGGGGGAGGGGCCGACACGCCGTTGGGTCCGCCGGTGAAGGTCAGCCAGTTGTTCAGTATCAGGCGAATAATCTCTCCGAACCCGAGGGTGACGATGGCCAGATAGTCACCGTGCATGCGCAGTACCGGGAAACCGAGCAGGGCGCCTGCGGCGGCGGCCATGATTGCCGCCAGCGGCAGCATACTCCAGAAGCCTAAGCCGAGATACTGGTACCCCAGCGCCAGACCGTACGCCCCAATCGCGTAGAACGCGACATATCCCAGATCCAGCAGACCGGCCAGGCCCACGACGATGTTCAGTCCCAGACCGAGAAGCACGTAGATCAGCCCGAGAATGGCGACGGTCAGCACATATTTAGTGGCGACAAACGGAAAGCAAATAGCAAGGGTAATCACCAGAGGAATAATCCAGCGCATGCGGCTTTTGTATTCCGGTGGCCGGACATATACGCCCGCGCTATCGGCCTCGAAGCGCTCCTGGAAACGGGCCCCCGGGGCGGTACCTAAAAAGGCGCTCAACAGAAAGCGTCCGAGCATGACGATGCCAACCATCCAGGCCAGTCGCTGCCCGGCGAAGTTAAAGCTGTACCCGTCCAGCACCACGCCCGCGATGGGGCCGAAGATAATCAGCGCAATCAGCCCGGAAAAAATCGCGTCCAGAATGCAGCGTTTAAGTGAAAAACCGTGTGATGTCATCATTCTCTGCCTCACACTTTGGCCACAATCGGGCGTCCAAGCAGGCCCTGAGGACGGAAAATAAGGATCATGACCAGCAGGCCGAACGAGAAGACATCTTTATAGTCCGAGTTCACCATGCCCGAGAACTGCGCTTCCGCCACGCCCAGGATAAGGCCACCGAGCATCGCGCCGGGAAGGGAGCCGATGCCGCCGAGTACTGCTGCAGTAAAGGCTTTAATGCCGATCACGAACCCGACGTAGAAATCAAAGGTGCCGTAGTTCATGGTGATCAGCACCCCCGCCAGGCCCGCCATCGCCGCGCCGATGACAAAGACCAGCGAAATAATCCGGTCGGTATTAATGCCCAGAATGGAGGCCATTTTGCGATCCTGCTGGACCGCACGGCACATCCGCCCCAGCCGGGTACGGTTGATTATCCAGGTGAGCACCAGCATGCCGGCAAACGAGGCAACCAGGATAAACACTTTGGTGTAGGTTATCTGCACGAACCCTTCGCCCAGATGCAGGCGAATGACGCCGTCCAGCATGGTCGGTACCCCTTGCTGGCGCGGGCCCTGGCTCAATTGGGCGTAGTTTTGCAGGATAAGCGACATCCCGATGGCGGAGATCAGCGGCGCCAGGCGCGTGGAGTTGCGCAGCGGTTTGTAGGCGATACGCTCGATAGTCCAGCCGTACACCCCGGTGACCACAATGGTGAACACCAGCGTGCCGAGGATCAGCAGCGGGAAGGACTGCAGGCCGAAGAACGAGAGCAGCGCCAGGCCAATGGCGCAAAGATAGGCGGAAATCATATACACTTCGCCGTGGGCGAAATTGATCATCCCGATAATGCCGTACACCATGGTGTAGCCGATGGCGATCAGGCCGTAGACGGAACCCAGCGTTAAGCCATTGATTAACTGTTGCAGGAAGAATGTACTCATCTTAGCGCGCTCGTTTTATAGGCTGCGCGAGCCGCGCAGCCTGATGTTTATTACGCGCCGACGGGCAGGCCCGCCGACGTTGAGCGTGACTCCGTCCCGTTACTGCACTTCCTTATATTTCCCTTTGTCGTCCCACTGGTAAACCACGTAGTCAGACACTTTCAGATCGCCTTTGCTGTCCCAGGCTTTTTTTCCCATCACCGTGTCGACGGAATTGGCCTTCAGCCACTCGCTGGCTTTGGCGGAGTCCTTGCCGCCGGTGGCCTTGAAGGCCGCGGCAATGGCCTGTACGGAGGCATAGGAGTAGAGGGTGTAACCTTCCGGCTCGAATTTACCGGCGCGGAATTTCTCGATAACCGCTTTGCCGTCCGGGATCAGGCGCGGGTCTTTACCGAAGGTCATGTAAATGCCATTGGTGTACTGCGGGCCGCCCGCGGCGGTCACCATCTCCTCGTTGACAATACAGTCCCCGGAGAAGAATTTTGCCTGTACGCCCTGCTCACGCATCTGGCGAACCAGCGGGCCGGCTTCCGGGTGACAGCCACCGAAGAACACGACGTCCGGTTTTTGCGCGCCGATCTTGGTGACCAGCGCGTTAAAGTCTTTTTCACCGCGGGATAACCCCTCGTACATCACATCCTGAACCCCGCGTTTCGCCAGCGCCGCTTTGGTGGCGTCAGCCAGACCCTGACCATAGGTGTCTTTGTCGTGAATGATCACTACGCGTTTGGCTTTCAGCTTGTCGATGATGAAGTCGCTGGCAACCTGACCCTGCTGGTCGTCGCGGCCGCACATGCGGAACATATCGCTCATGCCGCGCTCGGTGATCAGCGGGTTAGTTGAGCCGGGGGTAATCGCAATAATGCCTGCGTCGCTATACACCTCGGATGCGGGCATGGTGGAAGAGGAGCAGAAATGGCCGACCACGGCGTTGACTTTATCCTGGTCAACTAAACGGTTGGCGACGGCCACGGCCTGCTTGGGCTCGCAGGCATCATCCCCCTGAACCAGTTTGATTTTCTCACCGTTAATGCCGCCTGCGGCATTAATGTCTTCAGCGGCCTGCGTTGCGCCGTGCCAGTACTGATCGCCATAGGTGGCGTTCGGACCCGTGAACGGTCCGGCCACGCCAATCACAATATCTGCCCGGGCGGAAAACGCCGTCACCAGGCAACCGGCCAACACAAGAGAAAGAGGAGTTCTGATAAATTTCAGCGACATTATTATGTTCCTTAGCAAAGAGGTTTTTGCACCACGGCGTAAACCCGAACGCCCGACGGCGCAGCCAATCCGAAACACGAGCAAGAACAAAATGCACTAAACGAACAAGATACAGACGGCATCCTGCATATTACGGCGAGATTTCCCTGCGCAGGGACGCGCGAAGAACGTTAAGCAAAAACGTTGCCAGAATGGTTAACCCATTGACGAGCATGCGACATGTTTGAGTATAGAGCGCCGCGTTATGCCGCCTTGCGGGAGGAGAAGAAATTACAGCGGAGATCACATATCGTTAACAATAAAGCCCATAAGTTGTGCAAAGCTCACGGTTTGCACGTTTTTGCAGCAATAAAGACCTAAACTTCAGCCCGGAGAGGGGTGAGATATGTGTTAGGATCGTTTCCTTTTTTGCAGGAGTATCAGCGATGACTGAAGGCCCATTGAATGAAAGCGAAATGGCGTGGCTTGAAGAGACGTTAATGTCTTACGGTCATGATGACGCGTCCGTGATTGACGTGTCCGAACTGGACGGCATGCTTACCGCAGTGCTTTCCGGTCCTGTTGTCGTTGAGCCAGATGCCTGGCTGGTGGCGGTTTGGGGTGGCGAGAAGTACATTCCGCGCTGGAAAAACGATCGTGAGATGAACCGTTTTATCGATCTCTGCTTTAAGCACATGAACGATATTGCCGAGCGTCTGAGCGAATACCCGGATCAGTTCGAACCGATGTTTGGCTATAACGACGTTGACGGTGAGAGTTATACCGTGGTGGAAGAGTGGTGCTACGGCTACATGCGCGGCGTGGCGCTGACGGACTGGTCTGCCTTGCCGGAAGCCCTGAAGGCCGATCTTGAGGTGATTGCGCTGCACGGCACGGAAGAGAACAGCGACAAGCTGGATGAACTGTCCGAAGAGGAGTACATCGCCAGCATCGAGAGCATCCAGCCTGCGGCACTGCGTTTATATCAATACTGGGTAAACAATCCGCAGCAGCCGGAAGCGAAGAAGCCGATTGTGAACGGCACAAAGGTCGGGCGTAACGATCCGTGTCCTTGCGGCAGCGGGAAGAAGTTTAAGAGCTGCTGTTTGCACTGATAAAAAAGGGGCTGATGACAGCCCCTTTTTTTATTTAACCCACTTCCGGCAGCATCCCGGCTGCAATCAACACCTGCACCAGTATAATCACCACCCCGCAGCCAAAGACAACGCACAGCAGCGGTTTTCCCCCCGCCACGCGATACCCTTGCTGAGGATGTTGCTGACGGCTTTTCCATGCCAGCAGGGAAGGGAGGAGGAGGGCAAGGATCGACAGCGCTACCCCTGCGTAGCCCAGCGCCATCACAAATCCGCGCGGATAAAACAGCGCGAACGCCAGCGGCGGCAGGAAGGTAATTGCGCCCGTCTGTAACCGTCCGGCCGCGGTATTGCGGCGCTGGAACAGGTCGGCCAGATAATCAAACAGGCCGAGCGCCACGCCCAGGAATGAGGTTGCCAGCGCCAGGTCGGCAAACAGGTGTACCGCCAGCTCCACGTGTGGGGAGGTGACGACCTCGCGCAGTGCCAGCAGAAAACCGTTCAGGCCAGCGTGTTGCGCCATCAGCCCAATAAAGGTTGAAGAGTCAATGCTGCCCAGCGTCACCAGCTGCCAGAAAATATAGGCAATCAGCGGGATCGCGCTGCCGATAACAAAGACCCGGCGCAGTTTTCGGATATCGCCGTTCATATAGCTGACGATGCTTGGCACGCTGCCGTGGAAGCCAAACGAGGTGAAAATGACCGGGATCGCGGAGAGCGCCAGCCCTTTTTCCAGCGGCAGCGTCAGCAGGTTAACCTTGTGCACGTGCGGCGCCAGCAGCACCAGCATGACAATCAGGAAGAGAATTTTGGCGCTGAACAGAAAACGGTTAAACAGATCGACCAGCGATGTGCCCACGCAGACCACGCCGCCGCCGATGAGCGCAAAGAAGATGGCGCCCGTCGCAGGGGTAATGTCAGAGCCAAACCAGTCGTTGACGCTGGAGGCGATGAGCTCCCCGGCACCGCTGATATAGGCGGCGGTCAGGGCGTACATCAGGAACATCATGCTAAAGCCGGTTATCCACTGGCCGTAGCGTCCGAGATAGCGCGCCGCAAGCGAACCCAGACCGGTGTCGGCGGGTACGTGCTGGTAAACCTCAAGCAGCAACAGTGCGGTGTAACACATCAGCGCCCAGAGCGTTCCCAGCAGCAGCAGGGTCATGCCAAATCCCACGCCCGCGGCTGCCAGGGGCATTGCCAGCATTCCTGCGCCAATTGTCGTTCCGGCGACGATAAAAATACTTCCCAGAGTTCTGTTTTTCACGCTTTCCTCTACAACGCTTCTTAACCGCGACAAAATCTGCGGCGCAGAGTAAGGGAAAAGCCGTTACTCGTCAAATCACCGTTACAAGTGGTGTAAAAAATTTTTTACGTATTAATGACCCAGGCCTGTGCCTACCTCATAAGGGCAATACTGCTGCGCGACATTCCGGCGTAACGTAAACAATAAATACAAATTATCAAATTAAGTGAGGGTCTTATGGCAGGGGAGAATCCCTTTACCGCGGCATGGAGCCGGGGAGGTAACCTGTTGTGCCATGGTCACTGGATAATCAGCTGGCAGAATCAGCCCCTGAACCTTCCCGAGTCCCGTCGCGAAAAGGATATGGGCACCTGGGCAATCTATTCGGTTATTGATCCTGAAGATGAAACCTTTGCACAAGGCTTACAGGAAGATGAGTGGATCATCGAGAATGTCGACTGGTTAACGGATCTGTTTTTCGAGGTGGGTATTCCGCTGGAGACGTCCAGCTACCGCTATTTTTACCAGGCCGTGAATCCCCATGACTGGCGTTGCACCAGCTGTGCGGGGTGTATGTAAATTAACGCGGTGCCGGAAACCGGCACCGCGCTGAAATTAATTCTGCGTATCAAGAGTGGAGAGTTCTTTATCGATAAAGTAAAGACCTTCGCCGGATTTCCCGACCAGAGATAATTTATCCAGCACGGATTTAAACAGCTTCTCTTCTTCGTGTTGCTCAGCGACGTACCACTGCAGGAAATTAAAGGTTGGATAATCCTGGCTGGTCATCGCGGCATGAACCAGTTCGTTAATTTTCTGCGTGATAAGCTGCTCGTGCTCGTAGGTGGCGCGGAACAGTTCATCAAGAGAATTATACTCAGCGAACGGTGATGCCACGGTTTCAATGCGCGGCAGGCTGCCCGTATCTGTCAGATAATCAAACAGACGCTGCATGTGGGTCATCTCTTCCTGAGCGTGACGACGCAGAAACGCGGCAGCGCCCTCGAAACTGTGGTAGCTGCACCAGGCGCTCATCTGCTGGTAGAGCAGGGATGAAAAAAGCTCAAGGTTCATTTGTGCGTTGAGCTTGTCGATCATTTCAGTTTTCAGCATGGTGACGCTCCGGATTATTATTTCTGGTTCACAATGAGCGACACTATAATTTGTTATTTAATTATTTGCAAAACGTAAAATCTTTATTTTATTTATTTAAAATACGAATGGGAATAAAACGCATTGGCGATTTTTATAACTTATTAATGAGAATTATTTTTGTTCGTAATGAAATAAACTGCCAGCATGCGCTGGCAGCTTCGATTAATACCACGGATTAGTTGACTTAGGATTAACGGCGTAACCCATACATTTATACTGGATGGTCACGCTCTCGTTCAGGCACAAAGAGCCGCTGGTCAGAGTGCAGGTTTTAATGGGCTGACCATAGGCTGAGGCAGTGGCATAACCCATGCTCTGACACGCTTTTGCCGCCGTGCCGTTATTCACATACTCATCGGAATACGCATTTTGCAGCGCAGCCTGGCCGTAGTCGAGGCGGACGATGCCGTTCGGCGCGTCGAGGCTGCTGACTTCAGCCTGGCGGTTAATGGTACATCCCGCGAGCAGCAGGATTGTACCGGCTACAATGACTCTTTTCATGATTCGCTCTGAGTGGATGGAAATACGTTATCGTACCCGCAGATGCCCGCTGCAATGGCTGGAATAGCCGGACAATCTGCCCTCACTCTTCGCAACGGGTCCGCGGTGAGCGCTTTCAGGCCATGCCCTGATATAAATGTGATGCGCATCACAAAAGTGTTGATTTTTGTGATGGTGGTCATATTATAGGCACGTTGATAATAAAGTTGTATAACAAGTTAATGGAGCATCATCGTGAAACTGCGCAAAATCCTGAAAAGTATGTGGGCCAATTACTGCCGCACCTTCAAAGACGTGCCGCCGGGCGCCATGTTCTGATAAAAAAACCTGCTTCGGCGGGTTTTTTTATACCTGCAGGCGATGAAGGGAAGATGCCAGGGGTGTGTTTTGCTACTATGGCGGCCTTTAAATAAGGAGAAAACCCCATGTCACAAAACCTGAGCGCCGATCAGGAACTGGTCTCTGACGTTGTCGCCTGTCAGCTGGTTATCAAACAAATCCTTGATGTTCTTGACGTGATTGCGCCGGTTGAAGTGCGCGAGAAGATGTCTACGCAGCTGAAAAACATCGATTTCGCCAGCCATCCCGCTGCCGCCGATCCGGTTACGCTTCGTGCGATCCAGAAAGCCATCGCGCTGATTGAACTGCGATTCACGCCGCAGGGTGAATCCCACTAAAACCGGGAAATGGGCGACGGCATGTGTCGCCCCTTGATACTGTCAGAAGAACGTCTGGACCAGCAGGTAGCTCGCCGCGCACGCGCAGCTTACCCCAATCAGCCCAGGCAGAATAAAGCTGTGGTTGATGATAAATTTGCCGATGCGGGTGGTGCCTGAACGGTCAAAGCCGATGCAGGCCAAATCACTTGGGTAGGTCGGCAGGACGAAATAGCCGTATGACGCAGGGAAAAAGGCGATCAGCATTTTCGGGTCGATGCCGAGCATGAGGCCCATAGGCGCAACGGCCGTCAGCGCAGCCGCCTGGCTGTTCACCAGTTTTGACACCAGAAACAGCACAATAGCATACGTCCACGGGTGGCTTTTCACGACGCCTTCCAGCGCCAGCTTTAACTCGTCGAGATGCGCCTGGAAAAAGGTATCGCTCATCCACGCCACGCCGAACACCGAGAAGATCGCGACCATACCGGCCTTAAACACCGCGCCGTTGGAAATCGCCGACGCGTTGACCTTACAGGCCATTAGCATCACGGCCCCTGCAATTAACATCATCATCTGAATAACAAGGTTCATCGACAGCGCCGTCATTTTGCCTTTCAGCTCAAAGGCGGGGCGCAGCTCAGGGAACGCACCCAGCAAAACGACCACGGCAATACCGGCAAAGAAAATCCACGTGGACCAGTAGGCCTGTTTAGGGAAACGCTGATTCATTAACGTCTCCGTTCCACCGTAGATAAACTCGCGCTGCTTAGGATCTTTCAGCTTTTCCTGAAACTCCATGTCATCCGCCAAATCTTTTCCGCGGCGTAAACTCCACAGGGCAGCAATAGCTACGCCGAAAAGTGAAGCGGGAACCGACACGGCGAGAATTTCCAGGATCCCCCACGCGTGGCCGATACCATGCTGGGCCGCCAGGATAGACACCAGCGACACCACGGCAACGGACACGGGGGAGGCGGTAATCGCCATCTGCGACGCGACCGATGCCACGGCCATGGGGCGCTCGGGGCGGATCCCTTTTTTCAGGGCGATATCCGCAATGATGGGGAACATGGTATAGACCACATGCCCGGTGCCGCACAGAAAGGTCAGCATCCAGGTGGTGAATGGGGCGAGCAGGGTGATGTGCTGTGGGTGTTTGCGCAGCAGACGTTCAGCAAACTGCATCATGACGTTGAGGCCACCCGCAGTCTGCAGCGTAGCGGCACAACCAATCACCGCGAGGATGGTCAGCATAACGTCTACCGGCGGCTTACCCGGTTGCAGACCAAAGACAAAACATAAAATAAAAAGACCAATACCGCTAATTAACCCGAGCCCCATACCGCCGAAACGCGTACCCGTCAGCAGGCAGAGGAGAATGACAACAAACTCAATGGTGATCATGATGCTCCCTCGTCAATGATTATGTAACTAAATAAATCATCACACGTTGTGTGGTTAATCATTGGGAGCCAGATCTGATTTGTTAAATTTCAGCAAAAGCAGAAGGTTGGAGACGTGAAGGGAGCCTGCTCCTCCGAATGGGAGCAGGCCAAAAAACTCAGTGGTGCTGCACCGCCACGATGTCGAGCAGATGACGGTCGGTTTGCTCAGGACATAAACCTGCCTGCTGCGCATTATGGATCTCATCCGCCAGCGTCTTCAGCAGCAGGCCATCCTGCTGCTGCTCTTTATCCATATCGCGTAAGAAGCTGAGCGTCGTAATGTCCTGCTGCGCTCTGGCTTCATCGGCCAGTTTGTTGAGGGTGCTGCAGCGTTGTTCATACTCTTCAAGCGTCTTCTGAAACAGTTCTTCCAGGCAAGAGTAATTTTCATTGATCCCATCAAGGGCTTTAACGACAGGATTTGCCCCTGCGGCTTTCAGGAAGTTAAAGACACGCATCATATGGGTGACGTTACTTTGCGCCTGAGAGCGAAAGAAGGTGGCAGATCCCGTGAGGCTATTCTCGGCACACCACGCACTTAAGTGAAGGTGCAGATTCGAGGCGTAGAACTCAAGGTTCATCTGCGCGTTAAGTTTTTGCATCATCGTTTGGGTAGCCATACTCATATCCTTATTGACTGTGGGACGTGATGTCCGTTGCTTAACCTGAGCGTCAGGCAAATATGAAGAAAAGAGCAGAAATACACATTCTGCCGTGACCGAAGTCGACCGAAATTCACTTCCTGTGTTCGATATAAATAAGCATACCCTTGTCTTTGGTCTAAGAAAACTCTTAATTGGGCTGTATTTACCATACATTACAAAGTTTAATATAGTACAGAAATGCAATCAGCTTGCCATGAATTGAATATGGTTTAATGCTCTAATAATTAACAATTTTTATTGCAGTGATACACTGTTACTCTTTCGAAAATATTAAGTTGGAATAATACTCCGTGAAAAAGAGAAATACGGATTAATGTTTTCGAATATATGATGTGCTAATAAAATTGCGCTAAATCAAATTCTGCGGAATAACCGTGTTCAGGTACCTGGTGCATTTTTGATGAAAAACATCTTGAACCCCTTTAACACCGGGTGACGTTTAGTCCGCTGAGGGGTATCAGGGATTTCTTAGCTAATCTTATGGATAATTCTGCTTAACCCACTTTCATTTGTCTGACAAATCCTGCCTTTTTTATGTCATTTTTCGCTGAATTTATGTACGCAATTACTGTAATTCTGCGGTGTGATGGGGCTCTCTTATGGATGATTAATTTCCCGCTAAAACTATCACCAGCAATAACGCTTATGACGAGGTAAGCGCTAATGCCTTGTTTTAAGTCCGATTAAATAAGAAGCACGCACATATTCCCTACAGAAAAGAATGCTAAAGCTGGAGTTTACCATGCACAAATTTACTAAAGCGCTGGCGGCCATCGGTCTGGCTGCCGTTATGTCACAATCCGCTATCGCTGAGAATTTAAAACTCGGTTTTTTGGTAAAACAGCCCGAAGAGCCCTGGTTCCAGACTGAGTGGAAATTCGCCGATAAAGCCGGGAAAGATTTAGGTTTTGAAGTGATTAAAATCGCCGTGCCTGACGGTGAGAAAACCCTGAACGCCATCGACAGCCTGGCGGCCAGCGGTGCGAAAGGTTTCGTTATCTGTACTCCGGATCCAAAGCTCGGTTCGGCCATCGCGGCGAAAGCGCGCGGTTACGATATGAAGGTCATCGCGGTTGACGATCAGTTCGTTAACGCCAAAGGCAAGCCGATGGATAGCGTCCCGCTGGTGATGATGGCGGCGACCAAAATTGGCGAACGCCAGGGGCAGGAACTCTATAAAGAGATGCAAAAGCGCGGCTGGGATGTCAAAGAGACTGCGGTGATGGCCATTACCGCAGACGAGCTGGACACCGCACGTCGCCGTACTTCCGGTTCAATGGACGCGCTGAAAGCGGCCGGTTTCCCGGAAAAACAGATCTACAAAGTCCCTACCAAATCTAACGATATCCCGGGCGCTTTCGACGCCGCGAACTCTATGCTGGTTCAGCATCCGGAGGTCAAACACTGGCTGGTGGTCGGCATGAACGACAACACCGTGCTGGGTGGGGTACGCGCGACGGAAGGCCAGGGCTTTAAAGCGCCTGACGTGATCGGGATTGGCATCAACGGCGTTGACGCCGTCAGCGAGCTGTCCAAAGCGCAGGCTACCGGCTTCTACGGTTCTCTGCTGCCAAGCCCGGACGTTCACGGCTATAAATCCAGTGAGATGCTCTACAACTGGGTCACCAAAGGGGCTGAGCCGCCGAAATTTACCGAAGTGACCGACGTGGTGCTGATTACCCGCGACAACTTCAAAGAGGAGCTGGCGAAAAAAGGACTGGGCGGTAAGTAATACGCGGTGATTGTGCCCCTCATCCTTCGTGAGGGGCCAGACGTACACACTACAGGAATCACGGAGACGTTATGCGACAGTCTGATCCGTATCTCTCTTTTCGCGGCATCGGGAAAACTTTCCCCGGTGTTAACGCGCTGACCGATATCAGCTTCGACTGCTATGCCGGCCAGGTTCACGCCCTGATGGGGGAAAACGGTGCGGGAAAATCCACGCTGTTGAAGATCCTCAGCGGTAACTACGCGCCCACTACCGGCTCGCTGGCCATACGCGGTGAAGAGGTGGCGTTTGCCGATACCACGGCGGCGCTCAATGCCGGGGTGGCGATCATCTACCAGGAGCTGCACCTCATTCCTGAGATGACCGTGGCGGAAAACATCTATTTGGGACAGCTCCCGCACAAAGGCGGCGTGGTAAATCGTTCGCTACTTAATTATGAAGCGGGGCTGCAGCTTAAGCATCTGGGCCTGGACGTCGATCCCCAGACGCCGCTGAAATACCTCTCCATCGGCCAGTGGCAGATGGTTGAAATTGCCAAGGCGCTGGCGCGTAACGCCAGAATTATTGCCTTCGACGAACCTACCAGTTCGCTCTCTAAGCGTGAAATCGAAAATCTGTTCCGCGTGATCCGCGAATTGCGTCAGGAAGGCCGCACGATTTTGTATGTCTCGCACCGTATGGAAGAGATTTTTGCCCTGAGCGACGCCATCACCGTCTTTAAAGATGGACGCTATGTGCGCACCTTTACCGACATGGCGCAGGTGAACCATGACCAGCTGGTTCAGGCGATGGTCGGACGCGATCTGGGCGATATTTATCACTGGCAACCGCGCCCGTACGGCCCGGAACGCCTGCGCCTGGATAACGTCAAAGCGCCGGGCGTCAGAACACCGATTTCGTTATCCGTACGCAGCGGTGAAATCGTCGGCCTGTTTGGTCTGGTGGGGGCGGGGCGCAGCGAATTGATGAAAGGTCTGTTCGGCGGTACCCGTATTACCGATGGTCAGGTTTCTATTGACGGCGAACGGGTAGATATCCAGAAACCGGCCCACGCGATCGGGGCGGGGATGATGCTCTGCCCGGAAGACCGGAAAGCCGAGGGGATCATTCCGGTGCACTCGGTGCGCGACAACATCAATATTTCTGCCCGTCGTAAGTTTATTCGCGCCGGTTGCCTGATAAACGATAGCTGGGAGTCGAGTAACGCCGACCACCATATTCGCTCGCTGAATATCAAAACGCCGGGTCCGGAACAGCTGATCATGAATCTGTCAGGCGGAAACCAGCAGAAGGCAATTTTAGGCCGCTGGCTGTCAGAAGATATGAAGGTCATTTTGCTGGACGAGCCGACGCGCGGTATCGATGTGGGGGCAAAACACGAAATCTATAACGTGATCTATGAGCTGGCAAAACGCGGCGTGGCGGTGCTCTTCGCCTCCAGCGATCTGCCGGAGGTGCTTGGCGTGGCCGACCGCATTGTGGTGATGCGTGAAGGCGAAATTGCCGGCGAATTACTTCATGAACAGGCGAATGAACAACAGGCGTTGAACCTCGCCATGCCTAAAGTTAGCCAGGCTGTCGCCTGAGTAAGGAGTTAATGATGTCCTCTGTTACTACATCCGGAGTGCCGAAGCCGAAGTCGGCGCTGAGTATTGGACGTATCTGGGATCAGTACGGCATGCTGGTGGTTTTTGCCGCACTGTTCCTTGCCTGCGCGATCTTTGTCCCTAATTTTGCCACCTTCATTAATATGAAGGGGCTGGGGCTGGCCATTTCCATGTCCGGGATGGTGGCCTGCGGGATGCTGTTCTGCCTGGCCTCCGGCGATTTTGACCTGTCGGTGGCGTCGGTGATTGCCTGTGCGGGCGTCACGACGGCCGTGGTGATCAACATGACGGAGAGCCTGTGGATTGGCGTCTTAGCCGGTCTGTTACTCGGCGTCATCAGCGGTCTGGTGAACGGTTTTGTTATCGCGCGCCTGAAGATTAACGCCCTGATCACCACGCTTGCGACGATGCAAATTGTCCGCGGGCTGGCCTATATCATCTCCGACGGTAAAGCGGTGGGGATTGAAGACGAGCGCTTCTTCACGCTGGGTTATGCCAACTGGCTGGGTCTGCCTGCGCCTATATGGCTGACGGTGGCCTGCCTGATCCTGTTCGGCTTCCTGCTTAACCGGACCACCTTTGGCCGTAATACGCTGGCGATTGGCGGTAATGAAGAGGCCGCCCGTCTGGCTGGGGTGCCGGTCGTACGCACCAAGATTATTATCTTTGTGCTCTCTGGGCTGGTTTCTGCCGCAGCGGGGATTATTCTGGCGTCGCGTATGACCAGCGGCCAGCCGATGACCTCTATCGGTTACGAGCTGATCGTCATTTCGGCCTGCGTGTTAGGGGGCGTTTCCCTCAAGGGTGGCATCGGAAAAATCTCATATGTGGTGGCCGGTATCCTGATTTTAGGGACGGTGGAGAACGCCATGAACCTGCTGAATATTTCGCCGTTTTCGCAGTACGTGGTACGTGGTCTGATCCTGCTGGCAGCGGTGATTTTCGACCGTTACAAGCAAAAAGCGAAGCGTACCGTGTAACCGTTTTGCACCTCTTTTATTGCTCAACTTATAACCTTAGTTGACCTCTTAACCGCCCCGCCAGTAATACTGGCGGGGCGGTTGTCAAATGGCGAGCCACGTCACACTGTCTATACTTACATGGCTATGAAAGAGGTAAAGGCGTTTACCTCTCGTAAACCGTAAGGAGGAAAAGGGTGGCTGACACGTTAACCGCACCGCCTGTACTGCCCGGACACTATGCTTTCTTTTTTGATCTCGACGGCACGCTCGCCGGGATAAAACCGCACCCCGATCAGGTGTCTATTCCGGAGGCGGTGTTACAGGATTTGCATCAGCTCTCGCTCATGAATGAGGGAGCACTGGCATTGATATCAGGGCGCTCAATGGCCGAGCTGGATCTGCTCGCCAGTCCATACCACTTTCCGCTGGCCGGTGTACACGGAGCGGAGCGCCGCGACATCCATGATCAAACGCATATCGTTTCACTCCCCGACGCACTCACGCAAACGCTCCATAAGCAACTTTCTGACGCGCTGGAAGCGCTGCCTGGCACCGAACTGGAAGCCAAAGGCATGGCCTTTGCCCTGCATTATCGTCAGGCGCCGCAGCATGAGGAGGCAGTACTTACGCTTGCTCAGAGGGTGGCAGATGCGCATCCACAGCTGGCGTTGCAGCCCGGCAAATGCGTGGTTGAGTTAAAACCGAAAGGGATTAATAAAGGCGCGGCCATCGCCGCGTTTATGGCGTCGCCGCCTTTCAAAGGGCGAACGCCCGTTTTCATTGGGGATGACCTGACCGACGAGGCCGGGTTTCGCGTGGTGAATCAGGCCGGAGGGATCGCCGTCAAGGTGGGGCCTGGTGACACTGTTGCCGAATGGCGACTGGCGGATGTCGCCAGCGTCTGGCAGTGGATATCTGACATCGCTAACAAGCAACAACAACAAATAGCGCAAAGCAAAGGGGGAAACCATTATGGGTCGCTTAGTCGTCGTCTCTAACCGAATCGCACCGCCTGACGATAAAAAAGCCAGTGCGGGTGGCCTGGCGGTAGGGGTATTAGGTGCCTTAAAAGCCGCTGGCGGGCTGTGGTTTGGCTGGAGTGGGGAAATCAGTGAAGAAGAGAAACCGCTCAAAAAGGTGACGCGCGGAAACATTACGTGGGCTTCATTTGCATTGAAAGAGAAAGACTACGACGAGTATTACTCGCAGTTCTCGAATGCCGTCCTGTGGCCCGCGTTTCACTATCGTCTTGACCTGGTCAAATTCCAGCGTGAATCCTTCGAAGGCTACTCGCGCGTGAATGCGCTGCTGGCGGATAAACTGCTGCCATTAATCGAAGAAGACGATATTTTATGGATCCACGATTATCACCTGTTGCCCTTCGCCAGAGAGCTGCGAAAAAGAGGGGTAAATAACCGGATTGGCTTCTTCCTGCACATCCCGTTCCCGACGCCGGAAATTTTTACCGCGCTCCCGCCGCATGAAGAGCTGCTGGAGGCGCTGTGTGATTACGATTTGCTGGGCTTCCAGACCGAAAATGACCGCCTCGCATTCCTTGACTCCGTGTCAGGTAAAGCGCGTCTGGTGACCAAAGGCGGGAAAACCCATACGGCGTGGGGGAAAACGTTCCACACCGAAGTGTATCCAATTGGGATTGAACCTGACGAAATCGCGGAGCAGGCTTCCGGCCCGCTGCCGCCGAAGCTGGCGCAGCTTAAGAATGAACTCAAACACGTGAAAAATATCTTCTCGGTTGAGCGTCTTGATTATTCCAAAGGGCTGCCGGAACGCTTCCTGGCGTATGAAACGCTGCTGGATAAATATCCGCAGCATCACGGTAAAATCCGTTATACCCAGATCGCGCCGACGTCGCGCGGTGAGGTTCAGGCCTATCAGGACATTCGCCATCAGCTGGAGACAGAAGCAGGGCGCATTAATGGCCGCTACGGGCAGCTGGGCTGGACGCCGCTGTTTTATCTGAACCAGCACTTTGACCGTAAGATCCTGATGAAGGTCTTCCGCTATGCGGATGTTGGCCTGGTTACGCCGCTGCGCGACGGGATGAACCTCGTCGCGAAAGAGTATGTGGCGGCCCAGGATCCTGACGACCCGGGTGTTCTGGTGCTCTCCCAGTTTGCCGGTGCCGCAAATGAGCTCACGTCGGCGCTTATCGTTAACCCTTATGACAGGGACGACGTGGCAAACGCGCTGAATCGTGCCCTGACTATGCCGCTCACGGAACGTATTTCCCGTCATGCTGATATGATGGAGACGATCCGTAAGAACGACATTAACCACTGGCAGGCACGTTTTATTCAGGATCTCCGGGATATCACCCCGCAAAGTCATGAAGGCGATCTGCAAAAAAAGATCGCGACCTTCCCTAAACTCGCCTGATTTTCCACTGGGGGGTTAACTCCCCCCAAGTGGCACTAACAGCACATCAACCTGGCTCGATGCGACTATGGATTTCGCCGCACAGGCTGCGCGCGATAAAAAGCTGTGGTTATGATTCCCGCAAATCACTAAATCAATATGTTGTTTACGACACATGTCGAGAATATGGGCGTTAAGTTCACCGGTCGCAATAATTGTCTCATAAACCGGATATTGTGCCTTTTCCACCAGTTCGCGCAGAAATTGCTGCGTTTCTTCCTGAAGGACCTCACGAATATCCTCCAGCATGGGGGCGGCCAGCTGATTGTACATCTCTGGCTCTGCGGCGAGCGTGATGAGGCTGATGCGGGCATTGTGGGGTCTGGCAATGGAAACGGCCCGGGCGACGAGTTGATGACTTTCTGGAGAAACTGCAACGGAAACAAGAAGATGGGAGTAACTCATGGCGCACTCCTTAGGTGTCTGTCAGACAGCGTTTGATCACCTTTACCGCGAATTCCCAGGTTCTGCAAGAGCTGATTACGACATTAGTGTGAAGCTTATCATAATTATTCATTAATTATTCTTATAAGAAGAATAACTGAAAAATGCGCCTAAATGAAAAAAATTAACAACTTAACGTAAATCACACAAATTCACGCTTTAACTGTTAAATCGTTTTGGCGCGTTACAAACTCATTTCGAATGATCACGTCCTGAAACATCTTTTTTGTGCTACCTGCATAACTATATGTTTTTTCACGGTAAGAAAAATGTTTCCCGGAGAGGGGTTTGTTGTAAATGTTTCAGCGTAGCGCTTACGGGGGTAGAAGCACGTTGCATGCCAGTTCGGATCGCCCGTCTGCATGAGTATTCGTCAATTAAGAATACAAAACAGTACTGATTGGTTAAAAAACAAACAAATTACAAGTCATACTGATGGATTTATGGGTCATATTCACTTAAATTGTGTGACGTGGATCACATTTTTTTTAAATTTGAGGGTGGCTGGATTGTATGTGACAAAACTGACGAGTAGAGTTTGCGTCGAATTAGGAAAAATCTTAGTTATTTGTAAGAAATGATAAAACATGTAAGAGACGCATTCGCGGTTTCTCTCTTACGCGTTTCAGTGAATACAAACCTAAATTCAACTATGCATTTAGCCTTTTCTTTTTTATACCGGGTGATTTCCCGGCGACATCACGGGGTGCGGTCTTTCCGCATAAAAATAATAGTTGGTTATTCGGGATGGGAACAATGCATACATCCGAGTTGCTAAAACATATCTATGACATTAATTTGTCGTATTTACTGCTCGCGCAGCGTTTGATTAGTCAGGACAAGGCGTCCGCGATGTTTCGTCTGGGTATTAACGAAGAGATGGCAACCATGCTGGGCGGTTTAACCCTCCCGCAGATGGTTAAACTGGCTGAAACGAATCAACTGGTTTGCCAGTTCCGTTTCGATGATTCGCAGACAATAACGCGTCTGACGCAGGATTCCCGTGTGGACGATCTTCAACAGATCCATACCGGTATTCTTCTCTCCACTCGCTTGCTTAACGAAATCAGCCAGCCTGATGACGCAGCCCGTAAGAAAAGGGCCTAGCAATGAGCGAGAAAAGCATTGTTCAGGAAGCGCGTGACATACAGTTGGCCATGGAGCTGATTACACTGGGTGCTCGTTTACAAATGCTGGAAAGCGAGACTCAGTTGAGCCGTGGCCGTCTCATCAAGCTGTACAAAGAGTTACGTGGTAGTCCCCCGCCGAAAGGCATGCTGCCGTTTTCTACCGACTGGTTTATGACGTGGGAGCAGAATATTCACGCTTCCATGTTCTGTAATGCCTGGCAGTATCTTCTCAAAACTGGTTTGTGTAGCGGCGTTGACGCCGTAATCAAAGCGTACAAACTTTACCTTGAACAATGCCCACAGCAGGAAGAAGGCCCTCTGCTGGCGCTGACCCGCGCATGGACGCTGGTGCGTTTTGTTGAGAGCGGAATGCTTGAGCTGTCGCGCTGCAACTGCTGCAACGGCAATTTTATTACCCACGCTCATCAGCCTGCAGGCAGCTTCGCCTGTAGTTTATGTCAGCCTCCATCCCGCGCAGTAAAAAGACGTAAACTTTCCCGGGATGCTGCCGATATTATTCCACAACTGCTGGATGAACAGATCGAACAAGCTGTTTAACCCGAACGTGTGGGAAAGATTCCAGCAGCGGTAAGCAATTACCGCTGCTTTTTTTTACCCCGCAAACGGTAAACGCTGCGAGCTGGACGTCCTTGCCATAGTCACTAGCGGAAGGATGATGTCGTGCTTATCTTATTAGGTTACCTGGTAGTTCTCGGTACAGTTTTCGGCGGTTACATGATGACCGGCGGGCACCTTGGAGCACTCTATCAACCGGCTGAACTTATTATCATCGGCGGTGCAGGGGTAGGGGCTTTTATCGTTGGCAACAACGGTAAATCGATCAAGGGCACGCTGAAAGCGATTCCGTTGCTGTTCCGTCGCTCGAAATACACCAAAAGCATGTATATGGATCTGCTGGCACTGCTCTATCGCCTGATGGCGAAGTCGCGTCAGCAGGGGATGTTCTCGCTTGAACGGGATATTGAAAACCCGAAAGAGAGCGAAATTTTTGCCAGCTATCCGCGCATTCTTGCTGACGCGATGATGCTGGACTTCATCGTCGACTATCTGCGACTCATCATCAGCGGCAACATGAATACCTTCGAAATCGAAGCGCTGATGGACGAAGAGATCGAAACTCACGAAAGCGAATCTGAAGTGCCGGCCAACAGCCTGGCGCTGGTCGGCGACTCGCTTCCGGCATTCGGTATCGTTGCTGCGGTAATGGGGGTGGTTCACGCTCTGGCCTCGGCAGACCGTCCGGCAGCCGAGCTCGGTGCGCTGATTGCCCATGCGATGGTGGGGACTTTCCTCGGTATTTTGCTGGCGTACGGCTTCATCTCTCCGCTGGCAAGCGTTCTGCGCCAGAAGAGCGCGGAAACCACCAAAATGATGCAGTGCGTGAAGATCACGCTGCTCTCTAACCTCAACGGTTACGCGCCACCGATCGCGGTTGAGTTTGGCCGTAAAACGCTTTACTCCAGCGAGCGTCCGTCGTTTATCGAGCTTGAAGAACACGTGCGTGCGGTGAAAAACCCAAACCAACAGACGACAACTGAGGACGCATGAAAAACCAGTCCCATCCGATCGTCATCGTAAAAAAACGCAAGCACAAGGGCGGCGGGCATGGCGCACACGGCTCGTGGAAAATTGCGTACGCCGACTTTATGACAGCAATGATGGCGTTCTTTCTGGTGATGTGGCTGATCTCCATCTCCAGCCCAAAAGAACTGATCCAGATTGCCGAATATTTCCGCACACCGCTGGCAACGGCGGTGGCCGGTGGGCCGCGTATTTCTAACAGCGAAAGCCCAATCCCGGGCGGCGGCGATGATTACACCCAGCAGAAGGGTGAGGTGAAAAAAGAGCCGAACATCGACGAGCTAAAAAGAAAGATGGAGCAGGCGCGTCTGAAGAAACTGCGTGGCGATCTCGATCAGCTGATTGAGGCGGATCCGAAGCTGCGCGCGCTGCGCCCACATCTGAAGATCGACCTGGTGCAGGAAGGGCTGCGTATTCAGATTATCGACAGCCAGAACCGCCCAATGTTTAAAACCGGGAGTGCGGAAGTCGAACCGTACATGCGCGACATTCTACGCGGTATTGCACCGGTGCTGAACGGCATTCCTAACCGAATCAGCCTGTCAGGACACACGGATGATTTCCCGTACGCCAATGGGGAGAAGGGATACAGCAACTGGGAGCTTTCTGCCGATCGTGCCAACGCCTCGCGTCGCGAGCTGGTGGCAGGTGGGCTTGATGATGGCAAGGTACTGCGCGTAGTCGGCATGGCCGCAACCATGCGCGTTTCCGACCGCGGGCCGGATGATGCCATCAACCGTCGTATCAGTCTTTTAGTGCTGAACCAGCAGGCGGAGCAGGCCATCCTGCATGAAAACGCCGAAAGTCAGAATGAGTCACTGGACGATTTAAAACAGCCTGGGGCCGTTCCTTCGGCTGCCGTTCCAACATCGCCACCAGCCAATCCGAGGTGATAGCGTGAGCATGGATATTAGCGATTTTTACCAGACATTCTTTGATGAAGCCGACGAATTGTTGGCCGATATGGAACAACACTTGCTCGACCTGGTGCCCGAAGCACCGGACTCCGAGCAGCTCAATGCCATCTTCCGTGCGGCGCATTCTATTAAAGGCGGAGCCGGAACGTTTGGATTTACCATCCTGCAGGAAACGACCCATTTAATGGAAAACCTGCTTGATGAAGCACGACGCGGTGAGATGCAGCTCAATACCGACATTATCAACCTGTTTTTGGAAACCAAAGATATTATGCAGGAACAGCTCGACGCCTATAAAAGTTCGGCAGAGCCTGATGCCGCCAGCTTTGAATACATCTGCAATGCGCTGCGCCAGCTCGCGCTGGAAGCAAAAGGTGAGGTTGCCGCAGCGGTGGTTCCGGCCGCGAAACTGAGCGTTGTCGATGCGGTTGCTGCCGACGAGGCCGCGCCAGCCGCTGCGCAGGCGGGCAAACTGCGCGTTGTGCTGTCGCGCCTGAAAGAGAACGAAGTTAACCTGCTGGAAGAAGAGCTGGGTAACCTGGCGAAATTAAGCAACGTGGTAAAAGGCAAAGACAGCCTGGCCGCGACGCTTGATGACGGGATTGGCCAGGACGATATCGTGGCGGTTCTGTGCTTTGTGATTGAAGCTGACCAGATCGCTTTCGAAACCGAAACGGCTGCGGTTGACGCCCCTGCGGCTGCGGAAGAGGTGGCTGTTGTCGCTCAGGCCGCGGCACCGGCTGTGACGCCTGCGGCCCCGGCGCTGAAGGCAGTACCAAAAGAGGCCGCTGCGCCTGGCCGTGGTGAAAAACCTGCCGCGCGCTCCAGCGAGTCAACCAGTATCCGCGTTGCCGTTGAGAAGGTTGACCAGTTGATTAACCTGGTGGGCGAACTGGTGATCACCCAGTCGATGCTGGCGCAACGTTCAAACGAACTCGACCCGGTCACCCATGGCGATCTGATCACCAGCATGGGCCAGCTGCAGCGTAACGCCCGTGACCTGCAGGAATCGGTCATGTCCATCCGTATGATGCCGATGGAATATGTTTTCAGCCGCTTCCCGCGTCTGGTGCGCGACCTTGCCAGCAAGCTGAATAAACAGATTGAACTGACCCTGATGGGCAGCTCAACCGAACTGGATAAGAGCCTGATCGAGCGTATCATCGATCCGTTAACGCACCTGGTGCGTAACAGTCTCGACCACGGTATCGAACTGCCGGAAAACCGTATTGCCGCCGGAAAATCCCCGGTCGGCAACCTGATCCTCTCTGCGGAACATCAGGGCGGGAACATCTGCATCGAAGTGACCGATGACGGCGCCGGTCTGAATCGCGAGCGCATCCTGGCAAAAGCAATTTCGCAGGGGATGGCGGTCAATGAAAACATGACCGACGAAGAAGTGGGCATGCTGATCTTCGCACCGGGCTTCTCTACCGCAGAGCAGGTGACTGACGTCTCCGGACGCGGCGTAGGCATGGACGTGGTGAAACGTAACATCCAGGAGATGGGTGGCCACGTTGAGATCCAGTCTAAACAGGGTTCCGGCACTACCATTCGCATTCTTCTGCCGCTGACGCTGGCGATCCTCGACGGCATGTCAGTCAAAGTGGCGGACGAAGTCTTTATCCTGCCGCTGAACGCCGTGATGGAATCCCTGCAGCCGCGTGAAGAAGATCTGCATCCGCTGGCGGGCGGCGAGCGCGTTCTTGAAGTGCGCGGTGAGTACCTGCCGCTGGTGGAACTGTGGAAAGTGTTCGAAGTAGACGGGGCGAAGACAGAGGCCACGCAGGGTATCGTTGTGATCCTGCAAAGCGCGGGCCGCCGTTACGCGCTGCTGGTTGATCAACTGATTGGCCAGCACCAGGTGGTGGTGAAGAACCTCGAAAGTAACTACCGCAAAGTGCCGGGTATTTCTGCCGCCACCATTCTGGGTGATGGTAGCGTGGCGCTGATCGTCGATGTGTCGGCGCTTCAGGGATTAAATCGTGAACAACGTGTGGCGTACACAGCCGCCTGATTAAGTAGAAGGTAATAACATGACCGGTATGAGTAATGTAACGAAACTGGCGGGCGAGCCATCAGGGCAGGAATTCCTGGTCTTCACTTTAGGCGATGAGGAGTACGGCATCGATATCCTGAAAGTGCAGGAAATCCGTGGTTACGACCAGGTTACCCGCATCGCTAACACGCCTGCTTTTATTAAAGGTGTCACCAACCTGCGTGGCGTTATTGTGCCAATCGTGGACCTGCGCGTGAAGTTCAGCCAGGGCGACGTTGACTACGACGACAACACCGTGGTGATCGTTCTGAACCTGGGGCAGCGCGTGGTCGGTATCGTGGTCGATGGCGTATCTGATGTGCTTTCCCTGACCTCAGACCAAATTCGCCCTGCGCCGGAGTTTGCGGTCACGCTGTCGACCGAATACCTGACCGGTCTGGGCGCGCTCGGCGAGCGTATGCTGATTCTGGTGAACATCGAGAAGCTGCTGAACAGCGATGAGATGGCGCTGCTGGATATCGCGGCGAGTCACGTAGCGTAGGTAAATGCAAAACGGCAACCCAGGTTGCCGTTTTTTGTGTTTGCTCCCTCTCCCTGTGGGAGAGGGTTGGGGTGAGGGCATCAGGCCTCACCCTTTTTTCATGCCATTACGCTTCCTGCTTTACCAGCTCAGCTTCCGCTTCAGCTTCCCGCGCACCTTCATTCTGGGACAGCATCGCGGTCGCAATACCATTCCCCAGAACGTTAATTGCGGAACGGCCCATATCCAGGAAGTGGTCGATCCCCATCAGCAGCAGAATACCCGCCACCGGAATGTTAAAGCTTGGGATCGTCGCGGCCAGCACCACCAGGGATGAACGCGGTACGCCCGCAATCCCCTTGGAGGCCAGCATCAGCGTCAGCATCAGAACCGTCACTTCCGAGAAGCTCAGGTGAATGTTGTACGCCTGAGCGATAAACATCGAAGCGAAAGAGCAGTACACCATCGAACCCACCAGGTTGAAGGAGTAGCCAATCGGCAGAACGAAAGAGGCGATGTTGCGCGAGCAGCCAAAACGCTCCAGCTGTTCAAGCGTTTTAGGGTAGGCGGCTTCAGAGCTGCTGGTGGTAAACGCCACCAGGACCGGATCTTTCAGCATGCTGACCAGGCGGAACACCTCTTTTTTCAGCACCATGTAACCCACGGCCAGCAGCACCATGCAGGTGAGAAGAATGGCAACATAGTAGCCGCCAATAAAGGAGGCGTAGTTCAGCAGAATGCCAAGACCCTGCGTGGCAATCACGGAGGAGATCGCCGCAAAAATGGCCAGCGGAGCAACGTACATCACGTAACCCGTGACCTTCAGCATGATATGGGAAACCACATCCAGCGCGGCCACCAGCGGCGCGTTGAATTTCTGCCCCAGCGACGCGCCGCCGATGCCGAAGAACATCGAGAACACCACAATCTGCAGGATCTCATTGTTCGACATCGCCCCTGCGATACTGGTTGGAATGGTGTGCGACAGGAACGCTTTCAGCGTCATGCCGCCAACGGCCAGACCGGTATCCACCGCTTCGGTTGGGATCGTCAGGTTCAGACCGCTTCCCGGATGCTCCAGCGTGACGATAAACAGGCCAACCAGAATGGAGAGCACGGATGAGCTGATAAACCACACCATCGCTTTACCGCCAACGCGGCCAATGGTGGAGGTTTCGCCCAGTTTCATAATGCCGACGGTAAGCGTGCTGAAGACCAATGGTGCAATGACCATTTTGATCAGACGGAGGAAAATATCGGTCAGAAGGGTAATGTTATCCGACCAGGCTGTGATGGCATCCGCAGATGCATATTCATGAATTGCTGCCCCTGAAAGAATACCCGCCAGCATGAATATCACGATGAAGAGTGTGAGTTTGTTTGCACTTGCCACGAAAAAAGACCCTCTATGCGCTTCAGATGTAGCCCGCATCGATACATATAAATTTTTTATTACGATGCAGGAAATTATTCGGCACATAAATTGACGCAAAGTGTAGGGGGATACAACACCTTTTTAAGTTTTATTAATTTTGTTGTTATTGCCCTGACGATATATTGTGATCTGCATCACATTTTAATGGATATATTCTCTCCGGAAAAAATAAAATCGCGGATTAAATAAATTTAACTCTCTGTTATTAATAAGGAAATTAAGTCAATAAGACATATGGCTTATGCGTTGAGGGGCGGGTGGTCGAAGCGATATCCGTAAACTAAATTCTCAATAACCCCCTCAAAGGAACCTTAAGCGGGGCTAACATCTTGAACGACAAAAATAAAATGTGGCAAGGGAACGGAGACGTCTTCTGGAGGGTGGTAAATGAAAAGAAAACTCCTTTTGATCTGCGCAGGAACCTTACTGACTGCGACTACGGCCCATCAGGCGCTGGCCGTCACCAGCAGTGGCACCATCGGCGCGACGCTGACGCTGACAAACGGCTGTCTGATAAACGGATCGCCCGCGCAAAGCGGCATTAATTTCGGTACGCTCGATTTCGGTACCCATCCGGCAACCTTTTCCACTCTTACGACGCAGCTGAGCGGCGCCAGCGGCGGAAACACCTTCACCATTCAATGTACGACCGCCAGCTATACGGTGGCGATCACCGGTAATACCCATTCTACGGCACCCGGAACCGTTGTCGGTTCGCCGGGGACGCCTGAACGCTATCTGGTTAATACGGCCAACGCGGCCCAGGGCGTGGCTTACAGCCTGTACAGCGACAGCGGGTTTAACACCGTGATTGCCAACAACGCCGCGTTGCCGATCGCCTCAACGGCCGGAGGTGTAGACAGTTACACCCTCTACGGACGTATTACCGGCGGTGGTAACAGCGTGACGGTCGTCCCGGGAACCTACACCGACACGATTAACGTCAGCGTAACCTATTAGTCCCGAATAGCCATGAAGGCAACTCTCACAGGTCTGCGCAAATGCGCAGAGGGACACGTGCAGCCTTTTTTCGCGCTGCTCGTCGGATTGCTCATGATGCCCGCGGCGAATGCGGTGACATCACAGTCGTTTAAGGTCAGCGCGACGATTGTACCGGGATGCGCGGTAGCCACCGGTAGCGGAGGGCTTCTCGGTACGCTGGATTTTGGCACCCATAACGGCGTCGAGAGCGCGCCGGTCAGCACCAGCTTTGTGCCAAACGGGGCGTTGTCTATCGCCTGTACGCCGGGCGTGGCGCTGAGCATGAGCATTAACGGCGGGCAGAATTACGCCTCCGTCCGCCGGATGAAGCGGTCAGGCGGAACAGAACTGGTGCCGTACCGGCTTTACAGCAGCAGCTCGCTGGCCGCGAACAGCGAAATTGGCGTCAACCAGGCGATAGCGGTGACCTATACCAATAGCAATAACATCGCGCTGCCGCTTTTTGGCGTGGCGCTACTGACCGGATTTAGCCCGGCAGGAACGTATTCCGATCAGCTCACCGTGACCTTGTCATGGTAATAAAGGGAGAGTGTTGATGAAGCCATTTTTCAGACCCGTTTGTCTGGCGGGCGCGTTGGGCATGGCTGCGGCAATCGGCCAGGTACAGGCGGCGGCCACTATCCTGCTCTGGCCGATCGATCCGTGGCTTGCTGCGGACGCCAATGCCACGGAACTGTGGATCCAGAACCAGGGAAACAGCGCCACGACGATGCAGGTCCGCATCGTGCGCTGGAAGCAGGAGGACGGACACGAGCGTTATACCGCGCAGCAGGACGTGGTCGCCAGCCCGCCGATCGTCACGATTGGCACGGGCAGCAAGCAGCTTATTCGCCTTATCAAACAGACTTCAGTCCCCGCAGGCGTCGAACAGGCCTACCGCATTATTGTCGATGAAATCCCCCAGCCTGATGCCAAGGCCGAACCCTCCATTGGCCTCAAATTGCAGATGCGATACTCCATTCCTCTGTTTGTGTATGGACAGGGGATACCGACGATAAAAGAGGGCGCGCACCACGCGCTGGTGGAGACCCGAAACCTGAGCTGGCGGGTGACGCAGGCGGGTGGACAGCCTGCGCTGGAGGTTCGAAATCGCGGGGATGTCCATGTCAGGCTAAGCCAGGTGGCGCTGGAGCAGGGAGGGCAGAAACGCACGGTTGCGGAGGGATTACTGGGTTACGTCCTTCCGGGCAGCACCCGCAGCTGGCCGGTACCCGCTGGCGTTCGTCAGCCAGAGCGGATGAGCGCGCAGATTAATGCCAGGGACGCACAATGGCAGTCGACGCCCGTCAACTGAAGCCGGCGATGATGATATTGCTCTGCGTCAGTTCCGCAACCTGGGCCGAGCCCGGTGACGACAGTTTACCGCCGCCGCCCCAGGCACAGGCGATACATGATGAAGCGGTTTTCCAGCTTGCCCTCGTGGTCAACCACTACGATACCGGTCTGGTCGTGCCCGTGACGCAACGTAAAGGCGCTTTCTTTATCTCCAGCGCCGATTTGCTGCGCGCGGGGCTGCCCCCGGCGCATGTTCCCACCGGAGAGGTGAATCTCTCCTCGCTTGCCCTGGTTCGGGTGGAGTACGACAGCGCCGCGCAGCGCCTGCTGCTGACCGTTCCCCGCGACTGGGTGACGGCCCGGGTGACGCCGTTCAGCGCGCAAACGACACAGGCCAAACCGCACTACGGGCGCGGGGCGCTGCTGAATTACGATTTCTACACCAACCGCACGGAACATATCGGCGGTCAGGCGTCGCTCTGGCATGAGTTCCGCTACTTCAACGAGAACGGCTCCTTTTCCTCCACCGGCTACGCGCGCGAAAATTTCAGCGGTAACGACGGCCAGCAGGAAGGGTATGTTCGCTATGACACGACCCTGCTGTTCACTAACGAAGATGACGCGATGAGCTGGAGCGTCGGGGATGTGATTAGCGATGCCCTGAGCTGGAGCTCCAGCGTGCGGATGGGGGGGATAAGCGTCGGGCGGGATTTCTCCTTGCGCCCCGATCTGGTGACATGGCCGCTGCCCGAGTTCGCAGGGGAGGCCGCGGTACCCACCTCGGTCGATCTCTTTATCAATGGCTATCGTTCCGGCTCAACCCAGCTTCAGCCGGGCCCCTTCACCCTGACCAATCTGCCCTATATCAACGGCGCCGGGGATGCGGTGCTGGTCACGACGGATGCGCTGGGGCGCCAGGTGAGCACCACGCTACCGTTTTACGTCACCAGCGACCTGCTTAAGCAAGGGCTCAGCGACGGTGCCGTGACCCTGGGCAGCCTGCGGCGTAACTACGGCATCAAGAATTTTGACTACGGTTCCGCGGCGGGCAGCGGCTCGTATCGCTACGGTCTAACAGACTGGCTAACGCTGGAAGGCCACGCGGAAGGGGCGCAGGAGCTGGCGCTGGGTGGGGCGGGGACCGTGATAAAACTCGGCCAGTTTGGCGTGGTGAATACCTCTTACTCGCAAAGCCGTATGCGCGATGATGCGGGCGGGCAAATCAACTGGGGTTACCAGTACAGCACCAGCGCGTTTAGCGTCGCCACCCAGCACACGCGTCGCGGTCGCGGCTTTGGCAATCTGGCCCTTTACGACCAGCCGACGGTGTATGACGAAAACGATAAACCCATCGCCAGCTTCAGCCGTAATACGGACCAGTATTCTCTGACCTTCAATCTGGGACAGTACGGCAACATCGGTGCGGCCTGGATCGGCGTGGAGAGTTTCGACAGCCAAAAAACCGAGCTGCTCAATCTCTCCTGGAGCCGCAATCTGTGGGGGGCGAGCAGTATTTACCTGGCCGGCAGCCGGGATCAGCAGCGGGGAGACTGGACGGTCGCGCTGTCGCTGCAGGTGCCACTGGGTGCACGCGACAGCGCTGCCGTCACCGTTGAAAATACCCCGGATGCAGGCAGTACCCAGCGCATCAACTATAACCATTCCATGCCTTCTGACGGTGGGTTTAGCTGGAACATGGCCTGGGCCAACCAGTCAAGATCCAGTGATTATCAACAGGGGACGCTGGGCTGGCGCAATAACAACATAGAGCTGCAGGGCGGCGGTTATGGCGAAAGGGATACCATGACCTGGTGGGGCGAGGCGATGGGCGCAATTGTCCTGATGGACGGCGAACTGTTTGCAGCGAATAAAATCAACGATGCGTTTGTGGTCATCAGTACCGACGGTCATCCGGATGTGCCCGTCAGCTACGAGAACCAGCCCGTCGGTAAAACCAATAACAACGGCTACCTGCTGGTGAGCGGGGTGTCGGCGTATTACCCCGCAAGCTACCGGATCGATACCCTGAATCTGCCGGCGGATACCCGTCTGAAAGAGACCGAGCGACGGATCGCGATCCGCCGTCACAGCGGCTATCTGGTTGATTTCCCAATGGAGCAGGAGCGGGTGGCAAGCGTTATTCTGCATGATACGCACGGGCAGGCGCTGCCGGTGGGAAGCCAGGTCCGACGGGTCTCGCGCAGCAATGCGGTGGTGGGGTATGACGGCATCGCCTGGCTGGAAAATCTTAGTGATGTGAACCCGCTGGAGGTGATAGCGCCTGACGGAAAACGCTGCACGGCTACCCTGACCGTGGGGGCCAATCCGGAACACAAGCTGAAAACCTACGGGCCGCTGATTTGTCGGGAGGCGCCATGACGCGCCTGCTGCTGTTGATTCTGCTGCTGTTCTCCGGCGGCGGCTGGGCGGCGTGTACCGTCAGTACGGTCAATGCCTCATTTGGCAGCGTCACCTCCTTCGCGCTCAGCGGAACAGGCGAGGTGGAAACCACCGGCACGCTGGTGGTGTCCTGTGATGCCATACTGAATCTGCTGACCAACGACTCGGTGACGCTGACCTACACCGCGGCATCGGTTTCGGGCAGCAGCCGGGCCACCATGAAACGGACAGATGATGCGACTATCACGGACGTGATCCCCACCCGGCTGTGCGGACTCTCGGGCTGCGCGAGCAGCAGCGAGGTACAGATAAGTAAATCGTATACCTGGAGTGGAAATACCTTGCTGGGGCTGCTGGGGTCAAAGCAGTACAACATTCCGCTCTATTTTCGCACCGTCGCCGGACAAAACGTCACTGCCGGGCCATATCAGGTGCAGTTAACCTTCAGCGTTAACTACAGCGTGTGCTCCGTGGGCGCGCTCGGCATTTGCACAATCAATCAGGCGGGCACCGCGACGACCACCATTCTACTGAACATGACTGTTACCAACGATTGCAGCGCCATGACCACGCCGGACGTGAACTTCAACAGCGCACCGCTGGTACAAAGTTTCCCTACCGTTTCGCAGGCGATTGCCGTCACCTGTACCAAAGGAAGTACGTATACCATCGGCATTAACAACGGGGCTAACGCGCTGAACAACGTGCGGCGCATGGTGAGCGGCAGCAACGCCATGAGCTATGACATCTATAAAGAAGCCACCAGTAACCGCTGGGGCGGCAGCGGCAGCGAGCGCTGGTCCAGCGCGGTATCGTCACAGGTCAGCACCGACGGCTTGCTGCGCACCTACAATTACACCGCGAAAGTCCTGACCAATCAGACCACGCCACCCGCCGGAACCTACACCGATACGCTGATTGTTGACGTGGCGTTTTAGCCCCGCGCTTTTCCCTTTCTCAAATGTAAAGTTCCTGTGGGTAGTGCCGATAACACCGTTAATAAATCTATGAGAAGGTGTTGTATGTTGAACCGTATCCGCGTTGTCACAATGCTTATGATGGTGCTGGTCATTTTCGCACTTCTTCAGCTTATCTCCGGCGGGCTTTTTTTCTCGTCATTAAAACAGAACCAGGACAGCTTCGCGGCCTCGAACGATCTCCGTCTGCAGCAAAGTGAACTCACGTCAACGTGGGATCTGATGCTGCAAACGCGTATCAACCTGAGCCGCTCGTCCGCGCGCATGATGATGGATCCCAACAATCAGCAGAGCAGCGCGAAAACCGATCTGTTGAAAAATGCCCGTGCCACCCTTGCTGACGCCGCTAAACACTACGACGCCTTCAAAAAGATCACCCCGCAGCCTGCGATGGAGCAGGTGAGCCAGAATATCGATGAAAAATACAGCGCCTACCATGCCGGTCTGACGGAACTGATTCAGTTCCTGGAGAGCGGCAATATGGACGCCTATTTCGCACAGCCTACGCAGGGGATGCAAAACGCCCTCGGCGCGGCGCTGGGGGAATACGCGAAGGTCAGTGGCGATCTCTATCACTCGGCCTTTACCGCAAGCCAGAATGACTATCGTTTTGCGAAATGGCAGATGGCCGTGATGGCGCTGGCGCTGGTCATTGTGCTGGTCGCAGTCTGGTACGGCATTCGCCATATTCTGCTGAATCCTCTTGGCCGCGTCATTGCCCACATTCGTGAAATTGCCGGCGGCGATCTGACCAAAACGCTGACCGTTTCCGGGCGTAATGAGATCACCGAGCTGGCAAATAGCGTTGACCACATGCAGCGTTCGTTAATCGACACCGTCGCCAACGTGCGCAACGGGTCGGAAGCTATTTATACCGGCACCAGCGAAATTGCGATGGGGAATAACGATCTCTCATCTCGTACCGAGCAGCAGGCTTCCGCCCTGGAAGAGACGGCCGCCAGCATGGAGCAGCTTACCGCGACCGTGAAGCAGAACGCCGATAACGCCCGTCAGGCGTCTCAGCTGGCAGAAAGCGCCTCCGAGACGGCGCAGCGCGGCGGTCGCGTGGTGGATGGCGTGGTGAAAACCATGCACGAAATCGCCGACAGCTCGAAGAAAATCGCCGACATCATCAGCGTCATTGACGGTATTGCCTTCCAGACCAACATTCTGGCGCTTAACGCCGCCGTGGAAGCGGCGCGGGCGGGCGAACAGGGACGCGGGTTTGCCGTGGTGGCCGGGGAAGTGCGCAATCTGGCCAGCCGCAGCGCCAACGCGGCAAAAGAGATCAAGTCGCTGATTGAAGATTCCGTCTCCCGCGTGGATACCGGCTCCGTGCTGGTGGAAAGTGCCGGGGAGACCATGAATGACATCGTGAATGCCGTCACCCGCGTGACGGACATCATGGGTGAAATCGCCTCTGCGTCTGATGAGCAGAGTCGTGGTATCGACCAGGTTGCCCTGGCGGTATCGGAAATGGATCGCGTGACACAACAAAACGCCGCGCTGGTGCAGGAGTCCGCTGCGGCGGCCGCTGCGCTGGAAGACCAGGCGAGCCGTCTGAAGATGGCCGTCTCGGCGTTTCGTCTCGCTTCACTCGCTGGAAACACGGTCACCTCGCAGGCGACGTATCGCGCGCCAGCCGCTGAATCGGCTGCAAGCCGTACGCGCACCGCGACGACCGGACAAGATGAAAACTGGGAAACATTTTGACTGACAATTAAACCGCGGCTGCTTGCCGCTTGATGGGAGCGTGGATGTTAAATCGTATTCGTATCTCGACCACACTGTTTTTGATTCTGATCCTTTGCGGTGTGTTGCAGGTTGGCAGTAACGGGTTGTCTTTTTGGGCGTTTCGCGATGGCTATCAGAATTTGCAGGAAGTTGAGACGAGTAATCAGCAGCGCTCCGCACTGGCACAAACGCGTGCCGTGCTGTTGCAGGCAAGCACTGCGCTGAACAAGGCAGGAACCTTAACCGCGCTGAGTTATCCGCCGGATGACATTAAAGCGCTGATGGCGACCGCGCGCGACAGCCTGAAACAGGCTGACGCACAGTTTAAAGCTTTTACGGCGCAGGCCGCCGACAGCGAGAAAGAGAAAGCGCTGAAGGCCGCCATGAAGACGAACTTTGAACAGTGGTACAGCGATCTGGACCATCAGGCGACGTGGCTTGAGAACAACCAGCTGTCGGACTTTATGACTGCGCCGGTTCAGGCCTCGCAGGCGGCGTTTGATGGCAGCTTTAACGCGTGGCAGCAGGATATTAACCAGTCTGTTCAGCGTGCCGGTGAACAGAGCCGTCAAAGCTATCATATGTCGGGCGTCATCTTTGCCGTGGTGGTGATTCTGGCAGGGCTGCTGACCGGCGCCGCACTGCTCTGGTCGCGCAGAATGATTGTCCAGCCGCTGGCGATTATCAGCAGCCACTTCGACAGTATTGCGAAAGGCGATCTGGCGCGTCCGGTAGCGGTGTTCGGCAGGAACGAAATTTCGGCGATCTTTGCCAGCCTGAAGGCGATGCAGGGATCGCTGCGGGAAACGGTGAGCGACGTGCGGCAGGGCAGTTATGCCATGCACACCGGGATCTCAGAGATTGCGGCGGGCAATAACGATCTCTCGTCCCGCACCGAGCAGCAGGCGGCTTCGCTGGCGCAGACGGCGGCCAGCATGGAGCAGCTGACCGCGACGGTAAGCCAGAACGCCGATAACGCGCGTCAGGCGTCTGACCTGTCAAAACAGGCGGCGATGACGGCGAAGAAAGGCGGAGACCAGGCGTCCCATGTCGCCAGCACCATGCAGGAGATTGCCACCAGTTCGCAGAAAATTGGTGACATCATCAGCGTGATTGACGGTATCGCGTTCCAGACCAACATTCTGGCGCTGAATGCCGCCGTGGAAGCGGCGCGCGCCGGGGAGCAGGGGCGAGGATTTGCGGTGGTGGCGGGGGAAGTGCGTAACCTGGCGAGCCGCAGCGCCAACGCGGCGAAAGAGATTAAGGTGCTGATCGAAGAGTCGGTCTCGCGCGTTCAGCAGGGCTCAACGCTTGTGGATACGGCGGCGAAAACCATGCACGAGATCGTCACCTCCGTGACGCGGGTGAACGACATTATGGGCGAAATTGCCTCGGCGTCGGACGAACAGCGCCGCGGCATTGAACAGGTTGCACAAGCCGTCAGCCAGATGGATCAGGTGACGCAACAGAACGCCTCGTTAGTTGAGGAAGCGGCAGCGGCAACCGATCAGCTGGCCAGCCAGGCAGATCGTCTGACCGGACTGGTCGCGGTGTTTAATGTGAAAGAGCACGTTGAAGCAGTAACAGAAGTCGGGCGGTCGCAGGCCGTGCCAGTTGTATCCTGAATGTAATTAAGAAGGCGCTATGACATCACCAATGCCCCCTGGGCAAACGTCATTATTGTTGCAGATGACACAGCGCCTCGCGCTGTCCGACGCGCATTTTCGTCGGATATGTCAGTTAATCTACCAGCGTGCGGGGATCGTGCTTGCGGATCATAAGCGCGACATGGTCTACAACCGTCTGGTGCGGCGCTTGCGCACGCTGGGGCTGGATGATTTTGGCCGCTATCTGAGCATGCTCGAGGCGAACCAGAACAGCGCGGAGTGGCAGGCTTTTATTAACTCGTTAACCACCAACCTGACGGCGTTTTTCCGTGAAGCCCACCACTTCCCGGTCCTGGCCGAGCACGCACGCCGTCGCACCGGGGAGTATCGCGTATGGAGTGCGGCCGCCTCGACGGGCGAAGAACCGTATTCGCTGGCGATCACCCTGGCTGACACCCTGGGCATGACGCCCGGACGCTGGAAAGTCTACGCCAGCGATATCGATACCGAGGTGCTGGAGAAGGCGCGTAACGGTGTTTATCGCCAGGATGAGCTGAAAACGCTGTCACCGCAGCAGCTGCAGCGTTATTTCATGCGCGGTACGGGACCGCATGAAGGTCTGGTACGCGTACGCCAGGAGCTGGCGAACTGCGTTGAATTCGCGCCCGTAAACCTGCTGGATAAGCAGTACAACGTGCCGGGGCCGTTCGACGCTATCTTTTGCCGTAACGTCATGATCTATTTTGATAAAACGACGCAACAGGACATTCTGCGTCGGTTTGTTCCGTTGCTCAAGCCTGACGGTTTACTGTTTGCAGGGCACTCGGAAAACTTCAGCAACCTCGCGCGTGAGTTTAGCCTGCGTGGGCAAACGGTATATGCGCTGAGTAAGGAAAAAGCATGAGTAAAATCAGGGTGTTGTCTGTCGATGATTCAGCGCTGATGCGTCAGATCATGACTGAAATTATCAATAGCCACAGCGACATGGAGATGGTGGCAACCGCGCCCGATCCGCTGGTTGCGCGGGATTTAATTAAAAAATATAACCCCGACGTGCTAACGCTGGATGTCGAGATGCCGCGCATGGATGGCATAGATTTCCTCGAAAAATTAATGCGGCTTCGGCCCATGCCGGTGGTGATGGTCTCCTCCCTGACCGGAAAAGGCTCGGAAATCACCCTGCGCGCGCTGGAGCTGGGGGCGGTGGATTTTGTCACCAAACCGCAGCTCGGCATTCGCGAAGGGATGCTGGCCTACAGCGAAATGATCGCCGAGAAGATCCGCACCGCGTCTCGTGCGAAGCTTGCCGCCCACACGCCGATGGCCGCGCCTGCGACCCTGAAGGCCGGTCCCTTACTCAGCTCGGAAAAACTGCTGGTGATTGGCGCGTCAACCGGAGGAACAGAGGCAATTCGTCATGTACTCCAGCCATTGCCGCTTTCAAGTCCGGGTATTCTGATCACTCAGCATATGCCGCCAGGCTTTACCCGTTCGTTCGCCGAACGCCTGAACAAGCTATGCCAGATCAGCGTGAAAGAGGCGGAAGACGGCGAGCGCGTGCTCCCGGGACATGCCTACATCGCCCCGGGCGACAAGCATATGGAGCTGGCGCGCAGCGGCGCTAACTATCAAATCAAAATTCATGACGGACCGCCGGTCAACCGGCACCGTCCGTCGGTGGATGTGCTGTTTCATTCGGTGGCGAAACATGCGGGGCGCAACGCCGTTGGGGTGATCCTGACGGGGATGGGCAACGATGGTGCCGCCGGAATGCTTGCAATGCACCAGGCTGGCGCCTGGACGATTGCGCAGAATGAAGCAAGTTGTGTGGTGTTCGGCATGCCGCGCGAGGCCATCAATATGGGTGGCGTGAGCGAAGTGGTCGATCTTAGCCAGGTAAGCCAGCAGATGCTGGCGAAAATCAGTGCCGGACAGGCAATACGTATTTGACTCAGGAGTATTATTTTATGGCGGATAAAGAGCTTAAGTTTTTGGTTGTGGATGACTTTTCCACCATGCGTCGCATCGTGCGCAACCTGCTGAAAGAGCTGGGCTTCAACAACGTTGAAGAAGCAGAAGACGGCGTTGATGCGCTGAACAAGCTGCAGGCTGGCGGGTTTGGTTTTGTTATCTCCGACTGGAACATGCCTAACATGGACGGTCTGGAACTGCTGAAAACCATTCGTGCCGATGCGGGAATGGCGTCTATGCCGGTTCTGATGGTCACTGCAGAAGCGAAAAAAGAGAACATCATTGCCGCTGCACAGGCGGGCGCAAGCGGCTATGTGGTGAAGCCATTCACCGCGGCAACCCTGGAAGAGAAGCTCGGTAAGATCTTCGAGAAACTCGGCATGTGAGGTGATGGAAATGTTGCAACCTGCTATGAAACCCGTTGAAGAACACTCGCCGAGCGATATCATCGTCCGCATCGGCAGCCTGACGCGCATGCTGCGTGACAGCCTGCGCGAGCTGGGTCTGGATCAGGCGATTGCCGAAGCCGCGGAAGCCATTCCTGATGCCCGCGATCGTCTGGACTATGTTGTGCAGATGACCGCTCAGGCCGCGGAACGTGCGCTGAACAGCGTTGAAGCGTCACAGCCGCACCAGGATGCGATGGAAAAGGGGGCGAAAGCGCTGAGCAAACGCTGGGACGAGTGGTTTGAGAACCCTATCGAGCTGGCGGATGCCCGCGAGCTGGTGACGGATACCCGTCAGTACCTGGGTGATGTGCCGGGTCACACCAGCTTCACCAACGCCCAGCTGCTGGACATCATGATGGCGCAGGATTTCCAGGACCTAACCGGTCAGGTGATCAAGCGCATGATGGATGTTATCCAGGAGATTGAACGTCAGCTGCTGATGGTTCTGCTGGAGAACATTCCGGAGCCGGCAGCCCGTCCAAAACGCGAGAATGAAAGCCTGCTCAATGGTCCTCAGCTCGACGCCAGCAAAGCGGGCGTGGTGGCAAGCCAGGATCAGGTCGACGACCTGCTGGACAGCCTCGGCTTCTGATGGTCCGTTCCGCCTCAGGGGGTTAACGCCACCTGAGGCGGTTTGCGACAAAATCACCGAAAAGAGCCCGAATAAACGGGCTTTTCCCGCCATTGGATTTCCGCTGCGCTGGCATGATACCCGTGACGTAATGGGCTGAGCATGCACTGTGGCAGAAGAGAACGACGACAAAACGGAAGCCCCCACACCCCACCGACTAGAAAAGGCGCGTGAGGAAGGGCAGATCCCCCGATCCCGAGAATTGACCTCCCTGCTGATCCTTATCGTAGGGGTGTGCATTATCTGGTGGGGCGGGGAGTCGCTCGCCCGCAAACTGGCGGGAATGTTGTCCACCGGCTTACGCTTTGACCACAGCATGGTCAACGATCCGAATCTGATCCTCAGCCAGATTATTCAGCTTATTAAAGGGGCCATGGTTGCGCTGCTGCCCCTGATTACCGGGGTTGTGCTGGTCGCACTGGTCTCGCCGGTGATGCTCGGCGGTCTGGTTTTTAGCGCCAAATCGCTGCAGCCGAAATTTTCCAAACTGAACCCGCTGCCGGGCATTGCGAAAATGTTCTCTGCCCAGACCGGGGCTGAGCTGCTCAAAGCCGTTCTCAAATCGGTGCTGATGGGCAGTTCCGCAGGGTTTTACCTCTGGTACCACTGGCCGGAAATGATGCGTCTTATCAGCGAATCACCGCTCACCGCGATGAGCAACGCGCTGAATCTGGTCGGGCTCTGCGCGCTGCTAGTGGTGCTCAGCATTATCCCGATGGTGGGTTTTGACGTGATCTTCCAGCTTTATACCCACTTCAAAAAACTGCGCATGTCACGGCAGGATATTCGTGACGAATATAAGCAGATGGAAGGTGACCCGCACGTGAAAGGGCGCATCCGCCAGATGCAGCGTGCCGCCGCCCGTCGCCGCATGATGGAAGATGTGCCGAAGGCCGACGTCATTGTTACTAACCCGACGCACTATTCCGTTGCGCTGCGCTATGACGAAAACAAAATGAGCGCGCCGAAAGTGGTGGCGAAAGGGGCGGGGCTGATTGCTCTGCGTATCCGGGAAATTGGCACCGAACACCGCGTGCCGATCCTGGAAGCTCCTCCGCTGGCGCGTGCCCTGTACCGCCATGCGGATATTGGACAACAGATCCCGGGACAGCTCTACGCCGCCGTGGCGGAAGTGCTGGCCTGGGTATGGCAGTTGAAGCGCTGGCGTCTGGCCGGCGGTCAACGGCCTGTGAAACCTGAGAACCTTCCGGTGCCTGCCGCGCTGGATTTTATGAACGAGAAGGACACTGATGGCTAATCTGGTGGCAATGTTGCGCCTGCCCGGCAACCTGAAATCGACCCAATGGCAGATCCTGGCCGGGCCGATTCTGATCCTGCTAATTCTGTCGATGATGGTACTGCCGCTCCCGGCGTTCATCCTCGACCTGCTTTTCACTTTCAATATTGCGCTGTCCATTATGGTGCTGCTGGTGGCGATGTTCACCCAGCGTACCCTGGAATTCGCCGCGTTCCCGACCATTCTGCTGTTTACCACCCTGCTGCGACTGGCGCTGAACGTAGCGTCCACGCGTATCATCCTGATGGAAGGTCACACCGGGGCGGCAGCGGCGGGTAAAGTGGTGGAAGCGTTCGGCCACTTCCTGGTGGGCGGTAATTTCGCTATCGGTATCGTGGTGTTCGTTATCCTCGTTATCATCAACTTTATGGTCATCACCAAAGGTGCAGGGCGTATTGCGGAAGTGGGCGCGCGCTTTGTGCTCGACGGGATGCCGGGCAAGCAGATGGCGATCGACGCCGACCTGAACGCCGGTCTTATCGCCGAAGATGAAGCCAAAAAACGCCGTTCGGAAGTGACGCAGGAAGCGGACTTTTACGGCTCCATGGACGGTGCGAGTAAGTTTGTGCGCGGTGACGCCATCGCAGGCATTCTGATCATGGTGATTAACGTGGTCGGCGGCCTGCTGGTGGGGGTACTGCAGCACGGAATGGACATGGGCCACGCGGCGGAAAGCTATACGCTGCTGACCATTGGTGACGGTCTGGTTGCGCAGATCCCGGCGCTGGTGATTTCCACGGCGGCGGGTGTCATAGTGACCCGCGTGAGCACCGATCAGGACGTTGGCGAGCAGATGGTGGGCCAGCTGTTCAGCAACCCGCGCGTCATGCTGCTTGCCGCGGCGGTTCTCGGGTTGCTCGGTCTGGTGCCGGGGATGCCAAACCTCGTCTTCCTGCTGTTTACGGCAGGTCTGCTGGGGCTAGCCTGGTGGATGCGCGGCCGTGAAACCAAACCAGCTGCGGAACCTGTTCCGGTAAAAATGCCGGAGAATACCCAGGCCGTCGAAGCGACCTGGAACGACGTTCAGCTGGAAGATTCCCTGGGAATGGAGGTCGGGTATCGCCTGATCCCGATGGTCGATTTCCAGCAGGACGGCGAGCTGCTTGGCCGTATCCGCAGCATCCGTAAAAAATTCGCGCAGGATATGGGCTTCCTGCCGCCGGTTGTTCACATCCGCGACAATATGGACCTGCCGCCCGCGCGCTATCGCATCCTGATGAAAGGCGTTGAAATTGGCAGCGGTGATGCCTATCCGGGCCGCTGGCTGGCGATTAACCCCGGTACCGCCGCAGGCACGCTGCCGGGCGAGCAAACCATCGACCCGGCCTTTGGTCTGGCCGCGATCTGGATTGAAAGTGCCCTGAAAGAGCAGGCGCAGATCCAGGGGTATACGGTTGTTGAAGCCAGTACCGTGGTGGCGACCCACCTTAATCACCTGATTGGGCAATTCTCGGCGGAGCTGTTTGGCCGTCAGGAAGCGCAGCAGCTGCTGGACCGCGTCACGCAGGAGATGCCGAAGCTGACGGAAGATCTGGTCCCGGGCGTGGTGACGCTGACCACGCTGCACAAGGTGCTGCAAAACCTGCTCGAAGAAAAGGTACCGATCCGCGATATGCGCACCATTCTGGAAACGCTGGCAGAGCATGCGCCAATCCAGAGCGATCCGCACGAGCTGACGGCGGTGGTGCGCGTGGCGCTGGGGCGCGCGATCACCCAGCAGTGGTTCCCGGGAACCGGAGAAGTGCAGGTGATCGGCCTCGATACGCCGCTTGAACGCCTGCTGCTTCAGGCCCTGCAGGGCGGGGGCGGGCTGGAGCCGGGCCTGGCGGACCGTCTGCTGGCACAAACCCAGGAGGCGCTGGCGCGTCAGGAGATGCTGGGCGCGCCGCCGGTGCTGCTGGTGAACCATGCGCTGCGTCCGCTGCTGTCTCGCTTCCTGCGTCGTAGCCTGAATCAGCTGGTCGTACTCTCGAATCTGGAGCTGTCGGACAACCGTCATATCCGCATGACCGCGACGATTGGAGGAAAATAATGCGTAAATGGCTTTGGATTTTACTCTTCCCGCTGGTGGCACAGGCTGGCGGGGAGGGAACCTGGCAGGCAAGCAGCATGGGGGTGACCCTCAGCAACCGGGGCGTCGCCATGTCCTCTAACCCGCTTTCGCCTTCTGAAGGCGTTTCCGGTCAGATGGGCCTTGTGGTCTGGAACTACCGGCTGATTGGCCCTACGCCAGCCGGACTGCGGGTGCGTCTCTGTTCTCAGACGCGCTGCACGGAAATCGACGGCGAAAATGGTACGACGCAGGCGTTCAACGGCGTACCGGCCATTGAGCCTTTGCGTTTCATCTGGGAAGTGCCGGGCGGGGGACGTTTGATCCCGGCGCTGAAGGTGCAGAGTAATTCTGTCATCGTGAACTACCGCTGACGGTTGCGTGAGCAGGACTGCAAAAAACAAAACCCGGCGCTTGCCGGGTTTTTTGTATTACATACGTTCTACGGTTTCGATACCCAGGGTATCCAGACCCAGCTTCAGGGTCTTCGCCGTGAGCTGCGCCAGCTTCAGGCGGCTGTTGCGGACCGATTCGTTTTCCGCAGACAGAATAGGGCAGTGCTCGTAGAAGCCGGAGAACAGACCCGCCAGATCGTACAGGTAAGCACACATCACGTGCGGCGTGCCGTCACGCGCGACCACCGTCAGCGTCTCTTCGAACTGCAGCAGACGTGCCGCCAGCTGCGCTTCACGATCTTCCGTGATGGTCACGGCAGCATTTGCCAGCACGCTTTCGTCGATATTAGCTTTACGGAATACCGACAGCACGCGGGTGTAAGCGTACTGCATGTATGGCGCCGTGTTGCCTTCAAACGCCAGCATGTTATCCCAGTCGAAGATATAGTCGGTGGTACGGTTCTTGGAAAGATCCGCGTATTTCACCGCACCGATACCCACGGCGTTGGCCAGTTTTTCCAGTTCGTCAGCAGGCATGTCCGGGTTCTTCTCGGCCACCAGACGGCGGGCGCGTTCCAGCGCTTCGTCCAGCAGGTCGGACAGCTTCACGGTACCGCCCGCACGGGTTTTGAACGGCTTGCCGTCTTTACCCAGCATCATGCCGAACATGTGGTGTTCCAGCGGAACGCAATCCGGCACGTAACCGGCTTTACGCACGATGGTCCACGCCTGCATCAGGTGCTGGTGCTGACGGGAGTCGATGTAGTACAGCACGCGGTCGGCATGCAGCGTTTCGTAACGGTATTTTGCGCAGGCGATGTCAGTAGTGGTGTAGAGATAGCCGCCATCCTTTTTCTGGATGATCACGCCCATCGGTTCACCTTCCTTGTTTTTATACTCATCAAGGAACACAACCGTTGCGCCTTCGCTCTCAACCGCCAGATTTTTCGCTTTCAGGTCCGCCACAATGCCGGGCAGCATTGGGTTATACAGGCTTTCACCCATCACGTCGTCACGGGTCAGGGTGACGTTCAGGCGGTTATAGGTAAGCTGGTTCTGAGACATGGTGATGTCAACCAGCTTGCGCCACATCTCGAGGAAGTATTGATCGCCGCCCTGCAGTTTTACCACGTAGCTGCGCGCGCGCTCGGCAAAGGCTTCGTCTTCGTCGTAGTGTTTTTTGGCTTCGCGATAGAACCCTTCCAGGTCCGCCAGCGCCATTTCACCCGCGTTTTCCTGCTGCTGTTTTTCCAGGTAAGCAATCAGCATGCCGAACTGGGTACCCCAGTCGCCCACGTGGTTCGCGCGGATCACCTTGTGACCGAGGAACTCGAGCGTGCGCACTGCGGCATCACCGATGATGGTGGAGCGCAGGTGGCCAACGTGCATCTCTTTCGCCACGTTCGGCGCAGAATAGTCGATCACGACGGTCTGCGCTTCCGGCTGGGACACACCCAGACGATCGGATTTCAGCGCCGCATCAACGTGGCGGGCCAGGAACGCAGGTTCCAGGAAGATATTGATAAAGCCCGGGCCGGCAATTTCGGTTTTGCTGGCAATGCCGGTGAGATCCAGATGCGTCAGTACCTGCTCAGCGAGCTGTCGCGGCGGCATGCCCAGTTTTTTAGCCACTGCCATCACGCCATTAGCCTGATAGTCGCCAAACTGTACTTTTGCTGACTGACGAACCTGCGGTTCGCAATCCGCAGGTGCACCTGCGGCAATCAGTGCCTGACTGACTTTTTCGGAGAGAAGAGCCTGAATATTCACCTGGATACCTTACGTTTTTGATGCGGGCTTACAACCGCCCGCGCCAGTTAAAGAATTTAGGGCGGGAGTATACTGCAAATGCCTTCTGTCGTCAGCATCGCGGGGCCTGAAGATTGCTCAGAATCCAGGCAGTGAAGGTGTGCATAAACATGCAGTCATAAAAAGCCGGATTCAGCGGTTGGTCAAAACAGGGCAACAGAGTAAATTAGCGGCTTTGCGACACGAAAAGAGAGTGAATTATGGCGAACTGGCAATCCATTGACGAACTGCATGATATTTCCGCAGATTTACCGCGCTTCACCCAGGCGTTCACAGAACTTGCCACCCGTCTGGGTCTGGATATCGCACCGCTTGAGGCCGATCACATCTCTTTGCGCTGTCATCAGAATGCCACCGCAGAGCGCTGGCGTCGCGGTTTCGAAGAGTGCGGCGTGTTGCTCTCCGAGAACATCATCAATGGTCGCCCCATTTGCCTGTTTAAACTGCATGAACCGGTGAACGTGGCGCACTGGCACTTCACCGTGGTTGAGTTGCCGTGGCCGGGCGAGAAGCGCTATCCGCACGAAGGTTGGGAGCATATCGAAATTGTCCTGCCGGGTGAGCCGGAGACGTTGAACGCGCGTGCGCTGGCCCTGCTTTCTGACGACGGCTTAAGCAAGCCGGGAATTTTTGTGAAGACGAGTTCTCCAAAAGGCGAGCGCGAGCGGTTACCTAACCCGACGCTGGCCGTCACGGACGGACAGGTCACGGTGAAGTTTCATCCGTGGACCATTGAGCAGATCGTTGCCAGCGAAGCGTAAGAGATGTGAGTTCACGCCGCGACTGAAAACGGACGGCGTGGCATGATGATTCGTTTAGTGGGATTTCAGGAGGATTAAATGGCGCTGCTGGAGATTTGTTGTTACAGCGTGGAGTGTGCTGTGACCGCACAAAAACACGGGGCTGACCGCATTGAACTGTGCGCGGCACCCAAAGAGGGCGGGCTGACGCCGTCCTTCGGCGTGTTGAAGTCTGCCCGTCAGGCCGTCACCATTCCCGTTCACCCGATTATTCGCCCGCGCGGCGGTGATTTTTGTTACACGGCGGGCGAGTTCAGTGCCATGCTTGAAGACATCGCCCTCGTGCGCGACCTGGGGTTCCCCGGGCTGGTCACCGGTCTGCTGGATGAAGACGGCAATATCGATCTCCCGCGCATGCGTCAGGTGATGAGCGCCGCACAGGGGCTGGCCGTCACTTTTCATCGTGCATTTGATATGTGTAAAGATCCGCTTCAGGCCTTTGAAACGCTTGGAGAACTTGGCGTGGCGCGCATTCTGACATCGGGTCAACAGGCGTCAGCTGAAAAAGGACTGCAATTAATTACGGAACTAAAAGCACATTCCGGTGTTCCAATAATAATGGCGGGTGCGGGAGTCCGCGCCAGCAATCTGGAACGGTTTTTAAACGCTGGGGTAGAAGAGCTGCACAGCTCCGCGGGTAAATGGATACCTTCGCCCATGCGTTATCGCAATACAGGGTTGTCAATGTCGACGGATGCTGAAGCAGATGAGTATTCACGCTACGGCGTAGAGGGAGAGTCGGTTGCGGAAATGAAGTCGCTGATTGAGCGCCATCACGTGTAGCAACGTACCGATTTTTACCGCGCATCATGTCGCCCAATATGATGCTTGCTTGTACCAGGCCCCTGCAATTTCAACAGGGGCCTTTTTTTCTCCTTCATATTTCAAGCCGCAGCCGCGTTGGCCGCCTCGCTCACCCCGGTCACTTACTGATGTAAGCTCCCGGGGATTCGCTGCGTTGCCGCCTTGCTGCAGCTTGAACTATTTTGGAGAAAACGTGCGACGCGTAGGCCGGGTAAGGCGCAGCCGCCACCCGGCTAACAGGCTACGGCTTCGTCGCTATCAAAACCGCACGCATCGGCGCCGGATAGCCTTCAATGGTTTTGCTGTGATCGGTCGGGTCGAGGAACTGCTCCAGCGATTCAGTGATCATCCAGTCGGTGCGGCGCTGCTCTTCGAGAGAGGTCACGCTGACATCGGCAATCCGCACATCCACAAACCCGCACTTCTCCAGCCAGTTCTTCAGCGCCAGCGCGGAAGGGATGAAGTAAACGTTGCGCATCTGCGCGTAGCGATCGCCCGGCACCAGAACAGCATGTTCATCCCCTTCGATCACCAGCGTTTCCAGCACCAGCTCGCCGCCGCTGACCAACTGATCCTTCAGTTGCCACAGGTGCTCCAGCGGAGAACGACGGTGATACAGTACGCCCATGGAGAACACGGTATCAAACGCTTTCAGGGCAGGGAGCTGTTCAATGCCCAGCGGCAGCAGGTGCGCGCGCTGGTCGTTACCCAGCAGCTTACGTACCGCTTCAAACTGGCACAGGAACAGCTGCATCGGGTCAATACCGACCGCCAGGTGCGCGCCCGCGCCAATCATGCGCCACATGTGGTAACCGCTGCCGCAGCCCACGTCCAGAATGGTACGTCCGGTCAGGTCGGAAAGGTGCGGCAGAACGCGATCCCATTTCCAGTCCGAGCGCCATTCGGTGTTGATGTTCACCCCGTACAGCGAGAACGGGCCTTTGCGCCACGGCATCAGATTGCGCATCAGCGTTTCGATGCGGTTGATCTGCCCGGCCGGAAGCGGCTCTTTGCTTTCGGCGGTTACGCTGTGCAGAAGATCCAGACGATGCGGGGTCAGCTCGGGCAGAAACTCCACCGCGTTTGACCACTGCTTTAACAGGCCGTGCTGCTGATCGCGCTGCCAGGCGGCAATCTGCGCGGGCAAGGTTTCAAGCCAGTGGGAGAGCTGGTTTTTGGCAATCAGCTGATAGAAGTTACTGAATTCGATCATGCCGGTTTCCCCGCTTTCAGCGCCACCAGCGAACCAAAGTTAAAGCACTGGAACCACAGTTCGCTGTGCTCAAACCCGGCTTTGCTCAGACGCGCTTTGTGGGTTTCTACGGAATCCGTCAGCATCACGTTTTCGAGCATGCTGCGCTTCTGGCTGATCTCCAGCTCGCTGTAGCCGTTCGCCCGTTTGAAATCGTGGTGCATGTTGAACAGCAGCTCGCCAACTTCGGCATCTTCGAAGCTGAATTTCTCCGAGAGCACCAGCGCGCCGCCAGGATTCAGCCCCTGATAAATTTTGTCCAGCAGCAGCTGGCGGTCTTCCGGCACCAGGAACTGAAGGGTGAAATTCAGCACCACCATCGAGGCGTTATTGATCTCAATCTCGCGGATATCACCTTCCACCACGTCCACCGGAACAGGGGCTTTGTACGCGTCAATATGGCGACGGCAGCGCTCAACCATGGCCGGGGAGTTATCGACGGCAATGATTCGGCAGCCTTCCTGGTGAATATTACGACGAACCGACAGCGTTGCCGCGCCGAGCGAGCAGCCCAGGTCATAGACCTGCGTGCCGGGTTGAACGAAGCGCTCAGCCAGCATGCCGATCATAGAGATAATATTGGAATAACCGGGAACAGAGCGCTGGATCATATCCGGGAAGACTTCAGCTACCCGTTCATCGAAGGTCCAGTCGCCCAGGCTGGCGATAGGCGCGGAAAAAAGCGTGTCGCGATCTGACATAACGTAAAAATCCGGGAAAAATAAAGTGGCGTATTGTGCGCTAATGGAGGGAGAAAACCAACTCCCACGGCATATACCACAGGTTAGCCAGCACCATCAGCAAAAGCGAACACCAGGTCGCACTCATGCCGGAACGACGCCAGCGGATTAAGCGGTGGTGAAAGCCGTAATAATGCATCAGGCGGCCAGCAATAAGAAGCAGGCCACAGATATGAACCATCCAGGTTTCTGCGCCATTCATCTCCATAAAAAGCAGCAGGATTAAGGCTGCGGGAATGTATTCGACCGCGTTGCCATGAATGCGAATAGCGCTTTGTAGCTCTGAAAATCCGCCGTCACCGTAAGAGACACGGTACAGCGTTCTGAGGCGCACAACATCAAATGAAAACTTAATCAGCAGTAATGCACCTAACACCGCATACAGCGCGCTGACCATACAAACTCCCTGTTTTTGGCAGATGGCACTTCACTATGATAGGGGGTGATATCAGAAAAGAGAAGATTGTTGTGGGATGGAAGGGGCGCTGCCCACGGACGGCACCGCAGTCTGCAAGGCCTGCCACAGAGCATCGACCAGTTCGGGGGCCTGGGCAATATCCGGCGTGTGCAAAAAGAGATACGGCGTGGTGGTGTGTTCCCACGAGGCCAGTTTTTCCAGCCAGACGGCGAACATCGCCTGGTTTTGCTGCATGTTATCGCTGCCGATAAACCTGACCATCGGGTTCTGCGCAGTCACGATGGCGTGGACCGGCACTTTCGGTTTTTTTCGCTGCGCCTCAATGATGGCCTCACTGTGCGGTATTGCGCTGTGCACCGGACGGCTGTCGAGGATCACCCGGTTGACGGAACGCTCAAGAAGGCCGCGGTTGAGCGCTTTTTCTGCTTCGCCCTTCGCAAAGAAGTCCTGGTGTCGGACCTCCACCCCGTAGGTAAACTCCCGGGGCAGGGCGTCCAGAAACGTCCACAGTGCGGGCAGGTCACGCGGGCCAAAGGCGGCCGGAAGCTGCAGCCAGTACTGGCCGATGCGGTTTGCCAGAGGCGCCATCCGGGCAAAGAATTCGTCGGTCAACTCACCGCAGTTTCGCAGTGCGGCCTGGTGAGAAATGGTCGCCGGAAACTTAAAACAGAAACGGAAATCGTCGGTTGTTTGCTCCCGCCAGCGTGTGACAATCTCGGCTTTGGGGAGCGCATACAGGGTGGTGTTGCCCTCGACGCAGTTGAAGTGTCGGGCATACTCTTCAAGGCTGGTGATGCCAAGGCGCACCCATTTCGGGTGCGACCACTGGGGCAGGCCCACATACATCATAGTGCGCGAAGGATCTCATCCGTGCTGCGCACGCGACCGATGCGCGGGAAGATGTGCGTCATGCTGCCCTTATGCTGTTCCGCGGAGGCCGCGCTGCAGGCATCTTCGGCGATCACCAGATTAAAGCCCAGTTCCCAGGCGTTGCGGGCGGTTGACTCCACGCCGATATTGGTGGAAATGCCGCACAGGATGAGGGTGTCAATGCCGCGACGGCGGAGCTGCAGCTCGAGATCGGTACCGTAGAAGGCACCCCACTGGCGTTTGGTCACTTCAATATCGCTGTCGCATTTGCCGAGTGAGACCGGGTACGTCCACCAGTTTTCCGGCAGGACTCGCGCGGGTGCCTGCGCATCAACGGGCTGTTTTAACGCTTCGGCGTAATCCGCGGACCAGCCGACGCGCACCATGACCACCTGCGCACCGCTGGCACGGCATTTCTCCGCCAGGCGAGCGGCGCGGCTGACCACATCGTCTGCGGTATGCGGGCCACCGGCAAAGGGCAAAATGCCTTCCTGTAAATCAATCACTACAAGCGCGGTTTTTTTGGCATCAAGGGTTAACATCGTTACTCCCGTTAAATTAATCACTTCTGGACACCATACGACGTGATGGCCTGTTATTGGTCGCATAATTTTGTTAATTTTTGTGAGAATGCGCAATAAGAGTGCAGCAAACGACCGCCTGGCCGTGGTTCGCTCTTATCGTCCGGCGGAATTTCCAGTATAATAGCCGCCTTTTTTCATCCAGTTGTGACATACAGAAAGCTGCGACATAGTAGCCTGCATACCAGGCGACATTTAGCCTGCGGCTAATTAAGGGATATCTCATGCGTACAGAATATTGCGGGCAGCTGCGTCAGTCCCACGTCGGACAGCAGGTCACCCTGTGTGGTTGGGTCAATCGTCGTCGTGATCTTGGTAGCCTTATCTTCATCGATATGCGCGACCGCGAAGGTATCGTTCAGGTGTTCTTCGACCCGGATCGCGCAGATGCGTTGAAGCTGGCCTCTGAGCTGCGTAATGAGTTCTGCATTCAGGTTACTGGCACCGTGCGTGCGCGTGACGAGAAAAACGTCAACGCCGACATGGCGACGGGTGCCATTGAAGTGCTGGCGTCCGATCTGACGATCATCAACCGTGCTGAAGCGCTGCCGCTGGACTCCAACCACGTCAACACTGAAGAAGCGCGTCTGAAATACCGCTACCTGGATCTGCGTCGCCCGGAAATGGCTCAGCGCCTGAAAACCCGTGCGAAAATCACCAGCCTGGTGCGTCGCTTTATGGATGATCACGGTTTCCTCGATATCGAAACCCCGATGCTGACCAAAGCCACGCCGGAAGGCGCGCGCGACTACCTGGTCCCATCCCGCGTTCATAAAGGTAAATTCTACGCGCTGCCGCAGTCTCCGCAGCTGTTCAAACAGCTGCTGATGATGTCCGGCTTCGATCGCTACTATCAGATCGTTAAATGCTTCCGCGACGAAGACCTGCGCGCTGACCGCCAGCCAGAATTTACCCAGATCGACGTGGAAACCTCCTTCATGACCGCCGAGCAGGTGCGTGAAGTGATGGAAGCCCTGGTGCGTAGCCTGTGGAACGACGTAAAAGGCGTTGAGCTGGGCGATTTCCCAATTATGACCTTCGCTGAAGCCGAGCGTCGCTACGGATCCGACAAACCTGACCTGCGTAACCCGATGGAGCTGGTGGACGTTGCAGACCTGGTGAAAGGCGTTGAGTTTGCCGTCTTCGCTGGCCCGGCTAACGATCCTAAAGGCCGCGTGGCGGCCCTGCGCGTGCCGGGTGGTGCAGCACTGAGCCGCAAGCAGATCGACGACTACGGCAACTTCATCAAGATCTACGGCGCGAAAGGTCTGGCCTATATTAAGGTGACCGAGCGTGCGAAAGGTCTGGAAGGTATCACCAGCCCGGTAGCGAAGTTCCTGAACGCGGACATCGTGGAAGCGATCCTTGAGCGCACCGGCGCGCAGGACGGCGACATGATCTTCTTCGGCGCAGACAATAAGAAAGTCGTGGCGGATGCGATGGGCGCGCTGCGTCTGAAGCTCGGCAAAGACCTGAGCCTGACCGACGAAAACAAATGGGCGCCGCTGTGGGTTATCGACTTCCCAATGTTTGAAGACGACGGTGAAGGCGGCCTGACGGCGATGCACCACCCGTTCACCTCGCCAAAAGACATGACGGCAGCAGAGCTGAAAGCGGCGCCGGAAGACGCGGTCGCGAACGCTTATGACATGGTTATCAATGGCTACGAAGTGGGCGGTGGTTCCGTGCGTATTCACAGCGGTGAAATGCAGCAGACCGTGTTCGGCATCCTGGGCATCAACGAGCAGGAGCAGCGCGAGAAGTTTGGCTTCCTGCTGGACGCGCTGAAATACGGTACGCCTCCGCACGCAGGTCTGGCCTTCGGTCTTGACCGACTGACCATGCTGCTGACCGGCACCGATAACATTCGTGATGTTATTGCCTTCCCGAAAACCACTGCCGCAGCGTGTCTGATGACCGAAGCGCCAAGCTTTGCTAACCCAGCCTCTCTGGCTGAGCTGGGCATTGAAGTGGTGAAGAAGGAAGAGAAAAACTGATATGGAATATAAGCTTCCCGTTTCGGTTCTGGTGGTCATTTATGCAGAAGACACGAAGCGGGTGCTGATGTTGCAGCGGCGCGATGACCCTGATTTCTGGCAGTCGGTAACCGGCAGTCTGGAAGAGGGAGAAACCGCGCCGCAGGCCGCCGCGCGTGAAGTAAAGGAAGAGGTCGCCATTGACGTTGCCCGCGAGCAACTGACCCTGAAGGACTGTCAGCGCACGGTGGAGTTTGAAATTTTTAGCCATTTACGTCATCGCTACGCGCCGGGTACCAGCCGCAACACGGAGTCGTGGTTCTGTCTCGCGCTCCCCCATGAACGGGAGATCGTGTTTACCGAACACCTGACCTACTGCTGGGTGAATGCGGCGGAGGCCGCCGCACTGACCAAGTCGTGGAGCAACCGGCAGGCGATTGAAGAATTTGTAATTAACGCTGCCTGAAAAGGCGCGCTCTTTGAGGATATTTTTATGGCAGGTCATAGTAAGTGGGCCAACACCAAACACCGCAAAGCGGCACAGGATGCCAAGCGCGGTAAGATCTTTACCAAAATCATTCGCGAGCTGGTGACGGCAGCGCGTCTGGGCGGCGGTGACCCGGCTTCTAACCCGCGTCTGCGCGCGGCGGTTGATAAAGCGCTGTCCAACAACATGACGCGTGACACCCTGAACCGTGCTATCGCACGTGGCGTGGGCGGCGACGAAGACGCGAACATGGAAACCATCATTTATGAAGGTTACGGCCCTGGCGGTACGGCGGTGATGGTTGAGTGCCTGTCCGACAACCGTAACCGTACCGTTGCGGAAGTGCGCCACGCGTTCACCAAAACCGGTGGCAACCTGGGCACTGACGGTTCCGTTGCTTACCTGTTCAGCAAAAAAGGCGTCATCTCCTTCGAGAAAGGCGATGAAGATGCGATCATGGAAGCGGCGCTCGAAGCCGGTGCGGAAGACGTGGTGACGTTCGATGACGGTGCTATCGACGTTTACACCGCATGGGAAGAGATGGGTGCCGTGCGCGACGCGCTGGAAGCGGCTGGCCTGAAAGCGGACAACGCTGAAGTCTCCATGATCCCGTCCACCAAAGCGGACATGGATGCGGAAACCGCACCAAAACTGCTGCGTCTGATCGACATGCTCGAAGACTGCGACGACGTGCAGGAAGTGTACCACAACGGTGAAATCTCTGATGAGGTTGCAGCGACTCTCTAATGAGAGCGTGTAAATCCGTTACAGGAGACGCGTGATGTCGATTATTCTCGGGATTGACCCAGGCTCACGCGTCACCGGTTATGGCGTTATTCGTCAGGTGGGACGCCAGCTAACCTACCTGGGCAGTGGCTGTATTCGCACCAAAGTGGACGATCTGCCGTCGCGCCTGAAGCTCATTTATGCGGGCGTGTCGGAGATCATCACCCAGTTTCAGCCGGACTATTTCGCTATCGAGCAGGTCTTTATGGCGAAAAACGCCGATTCGGCGCTAAAGCTCGGTCAGGCGCGCGGAGTGGCCATTGTGGCTGCGGTCAACCAGGATTTGCCGGTATTTGAATACGCGGCACGTCAGGTCAAGCAGACGGTGGTGGGCATTGGTAGCGCGGAGAAAAGTCAGGTGCAGCACATGGTGCGGACCCTGCTGAAGCTGCCAGCGAACCCGCAGGCTGACGCCGCGGATGCGCTGGCGATTGCGATTACCCACTGTCACGTCAGCCAGAACGCGATGCAGATGAGCGAGTCGCGGCTTAATCTGGCGCGAGGCAGGTTACGATAATGAGAAATCAGGCTGGATAAACATCCAGCCTTTTTTTATTATGTCGGCAGTTAATTTCTCCCAGAACGCAGGAGCGTCACGTGATAGGCAGACTCAGAGGCATCATCATTGAAAAACAACCCCCGTTAGTGCTGCTGGAAGTGGGTGGCGTGGGCTATGAAGTCCATATGCCGATGACCTGCTTCTATGAGCTGCCGGACGCGGGCAAAGAGGCGATTGTCTTTACTCAGTTTGTGGTGCGTGAAGATGCCCAGCTGCTGTACGGCTTCAATAACAAGCAGGAGCGGACCCTGTTCCGCGAGCTGATTAAAACTAACGGCGTTGGCCCGAAGCTGGCGCTGGCGATTTTATCCGGCATGTCAGCGTCACAGTTTGTGAATGCCGTTGAGCGCGAAGATCCTGCTGCGCTGATTAAGCTTCCGGGCATCGGCAAGAAAACGGCAGAGCGCCTGATTGTCGAGATGAAAGACCGCTTTAAAGGTCTGCATGGCGATCTGTTCACGCCGGCTGCCGATTTGGTACTGACCTCGCCAGGCGGCCCTGCCACGGATGATGATGCCGAGCAGGAAGCGGTTGCCGCGCTGGTGGCGCTGGGCTATAAACCTCAGGAGGCCAGCCGTATGGTGAGCAAAATTGCCAAACCGGACGCCAGCAGTGAAACCCTGATTCGCGAAGCGCTGCGCGCTGCATTGTGAGGTAAAGGATGATTGAAGCAGACCGCCTGGTATCGGCAGGCACTATTCAGGCAGATGACGTGGTGGATCGCGCGATCCGCCCAAAACTGCTTGATGAGTATATCGGCCAGCCGCAGGTTCGTTCCCAGATGGAGATTTTCATCCAGGCGGCAAAGCTGCGCGGCGATGCGCTCGATCACCTGCTGATTTTTGGCCCTCCGGGTTTGGGGAAAACCACGCTGGCGAATATCGTCGCCAATGAAATGGGCGTCAACCTGCGCACCACCTCCGGCCCGGTGCTGGAGAAGGCGGGCGATCTCGCTGCGATGCTGACCAACCTCGAACCGCATGACGTGCTGTTTATCGATGAGATCCACCGCCTGTCGCCGGTGGTGGAGGAAGTGCTCTATCCGGCGATGGAAGATTACCAGCTGGATATCATGATTGGCGAAGGCCCGGCCGCGCGCTCCATCAAAATCGATCTGCCGCCGTTTACCCTGATTGGTGCAACGACGCGGGCCGGGTCGTTGACCTCTCCGCTGCGCGACCGTTTCGGTATCGTGCAGCGTCTTGAGTTTTACCAGGTAGCGGACCTCCAGCATATCGTTGGCCGTAGCGCCCGCTATATGGGGCTGGAAATGAGCGAAGAGGGCGCGTTTGAAGTGGCGAAGCGTTCCCGCGGTACGCCGCGTATCGCCAACCGTCTGCTGCGCCGCGTACGTGACTTTGCCGAAGTGAAGCACGATGGCTCGATTTCCGCCGAGATCGCCGCGCAGGCGCTGGATATGCTGAACGTCGATGCCGAAGGCTTTGACTATATGGACCGTAAACTGCTGCTGGCGGTGCTGGATAAGTTCTTTGGCGGCCCGGTTGGGCTGGATAACCTGGCGGCGGCAATCGGGGAAGAGCGCGAAACCATCGAGGACGTGCTTGAACCGTATCTGATCCAGCAGGGCTTCCTGCAGCGCACCCCGCGTGGACGTATGGCAACGGTGCGGGCGTGGAATCATTTTGGCATTACGCCACCGGCAATGCCGTAATGCATTGTTCCCTCTCCCTGTGGGAGAGGGCCAGGGTGAGGGCATCAGCGCCCTCGATGTTAATTTGCGGTCTTCTTCATCATACTGAAAATAAACAACACCGCAGCACTTAACACCACAGACGGCCCCGCAGGCGTGTCATAGAACGCCGAGAAGGTGAGTCCACCCGTTACCGCAATCATTCCGACAATCACGGCCACACCGGCCATCTGCTCCGGCGTACGGGCAAAACGACGTGCCGTAGCCGCAGGGATGATCAGCAGTGATGTAATAATCAGCGCGCCGACAAACTTCATCGCCACCCCAATGGTTAACGCCGTTACCAGCATCAGCAGCAGCTTAACGCGCTGCAGCTTCACGCCGTCGACAAACGCCAGGTCCGGGCTGACGGTCATGGCCAGCAGGTTACGCCACTGCCAGAGCAGAATAGCGAGCACCACCACAACGCCAATCGCGATTGCGATGAGATCGTCTGGCGTGACGGCCAGCAGGTCACCGAACAGGTAAGCCATCAGATCCACGCGGATATTCGACATCAGGCTGACCACCACCAGGCCCAGTGACAGGGCACTGTGCGCCATAATGCCAAGCAGCGTATCAATTGCGAGGTGAGGGCGCTTCTCCAGCCAGACCAGACCGGCGGCCAGCAACAGCGTGACGACGATCACCGCGTAAAACGGGTTCACATTAAGCAACAGACCAAAGGCAACACCCAGCAGGGACGCGTGCGCCAGGGTATCGCCAAAATAGGACATTCTGCGCCAGACGACAAACGAGCCGAGCGGACCCGCGGCGCAGGCAAGCATAATCCCGGCCAGCCAGCCGGGCAGTAACAGTTCAATCATGAGTGTCCATTTCCCCGACGCAGTACGATTCGTCCCTGTAAATCATGGCGATGATTATGATGATGGCGATAGATGCCCAGCTGTTCAGCGCCGCGAGGGCCGAACATGGAGATAAATTCCGGGTGCATGGAGACCACTTCTGGCGTGCCGGAGCAGCAGATATGGTGGTTAAGACACAGCACTTCGTCAGTCTTTGCCATCACCAGATGCAGGTCGTGGGATACCATCAGCACCGCGCAGTCCAGTTCCTGACGCAGCTGGTCAATAAGATCGTATAGCGCGACCTGGCCGTTGACGTCGACCCCCTGTGTTGGCTCATCCAGCACCAGCAGCTGCGGGCTGCTCAGCAGCGCACGGGCAAGTAAGACTCGCTGAGTTTCACCGCCGGACAGTTTTTGCAGCGGCGCATCGACAAGATGGCCCGCCTGCACGCGTTTCAGTGCCGGGAGAATATCGGCTTTACGCGTGCCGGGGCGCAGACGCAGGAAGCGGCTGACCGTCAGCGGCAGCGTGGCGTCGAGATGAAGTTTTTGCGGCACATAGCCGATACGCAATTTTTCCTCGCGCTTGATCACGCCTTCATCGGGTGCGACCAGACCCAGCACCACGCGCACCAGGGTGGATTTGCCTGCGCCATTGGGGCCGAGCAGCGTCAGAATTTTGCCGGGCTTCAGATCGAGCGACACGTCAGAGAGGACGCGGCGCTGGCCAAATGAGACCGAAATATTTTCAAGGGAAACCAATGTCGTCATGTCATTTTAAGCTTGAAGAAGTCAACGAATGTTATAATATCACATTCCACGCATTCACTACGATGATTAGTCGCATTATGTTACATAAAAATACGCTTCTTTTCGCAGCATTATCCGCTGCCCTTTGGGGTACAACCGCACAAGATGTTAACGCTGCGGTTGTCGCTTCGCTTAAACCACTCGGATTCATCGCGTCGGCCATTGCAGACGGGGTCACGGAAACCCAGGTTCTGCTCCCTGATGGTGCATCCGAGCATGACTATTCCCTGCGCCCGTCAGATGTAAAACGCTTACAAAACGCGGACTTAGTCGTCTGGATTGGCCCGGAAATGGAAGCGTTCATGCAGAAGTCAGCAAAACAGGTTGCCGGCGAAAAGCAGGTCGCGATTGCAGACCTCCCCGGCGTGAAACCGCTGCTCATGAAAGGGGCGGATGACGACGGTGACGAACATGACCATCACGCTGCAGAGGGTGAAAAAGGTGATGGAGATCACCATCACGGCGAGTACAACATGCATCTTTGGTTATCCCCAGAGATAGCGCGGCTTTCAGCGGTTGCAATCCATTACAAATTAGTGGAACTTATGCCGCAAAGTCGAGCCAAACTAGACGCCAACCTGAAGGATTTTGAGGCACAATTAGCCGCAACCGATAAGCAGGTAGGTAATGAGCTCGCACCGTTGAAAGGTAAAGGGTATTTCGTTTTTCATGACGCCTATGGCTATTACGAAAAACACTACGGTTTGACCCCGCTGGGTCATTTTACCGTCAATCCTGAAATTCAGCCTGGTGCGCAGCGTTTACATGAAATCAGAACACAGTTGGTTGAGCAAAAAGCGACATGCGTTTTTGCTGAGCCACAGTTCAGGCCAGCGGTCGTAGAAGCCGTGGCCAGGGGAACATCCGTGCGCATGGGAACCCTTGACCCGCTAGGTACGCATATCCAGTTGAGCAAAGCGAGCTATTCGCAGTTCCTCAGCCAACTGGCGAACCAGTATGCGAGCTGCCTGAAAGGAGATTAACGAGGAAGTGAATACGTGCAACAGATAGCCCGCTCTGTCGCCCTGGCATTTAACAATCTGCCTCGACCCCACCGCGTTATGCTGGGGTCGCTTACAGTACTCACCTTAGCGGTCGCCGTCTGGCGGCCCTATGTTTACCACCCGAGTTCTGCCCCTATCATCAAAACCATTGAGCTTGAAAAGAGCGAAATCCGTTCTTTGCTGCCTGAAGCCAGTGAGCCTATCGACCAGGCGGCTCAGGAAGATGAAGCCATCCCGCAGGATGAGCTGGACGATAAAACCGAGAACGAAGCCGGTATTCACGAATATGTTGTGTCTACCGGGGACACGCTGAGCAGCGTGCTGAACCAGTACGGCATCGACATGGGCAATATCAGCCAGCTGGCGGCTGCGGATAAAGATCTTCGTAACCTGAAAATTGGACAACAGCTCTCCTGGACACTAACGGCGGATGGCGATCTCCAGCGTCTGACCTGGGAAATGTCCCGCCGCGAAACCCGCACCTACGATCGCACTGCAAACGGTTTCAAGATGACCAGCGAAATGCAGAAGGGCGACTGGGTTAACAGCGTTCTGAAAGGCACCGTGGGCGCGAGCTTTGTCTCCAGCGCGCGAGATGCGGGCTTGACCAGCGCTGAAATCAGCTCGGTGATCAAAGCCATGCAGTGGCAGATGGATTTCCGTAAGCTGAAGAAGGGCGATGAGTTCTCCGTTCTGATGTCCCGCGAAATGCTGGACGGCAAACGCGAGCAAAGCCAGCTGCTGGGCGTACGTCTGCGCTCTGAGGGCAAAGATTACTACGCGATTCGTGCCGAAGACGGTAAGTTCTATGACCGCAGCGGTACGGGCCTTGCGAAAGGCTTCCTGCGTTTCCCGACGGCAAAACAGTTCCGCGTCTCCTCGAACTTTAACCCGCGTCGTCTGAACCCGGTAACCGGGCGCGTCGCGCCGCACCGTGGTGTTGACTTTGCTATGCCGCAGGGCACGCCGGTACTGGCGGTAGGGGATGGCGAAGTGGTGGTGGCCAAGCGTAGCGGTGCCGCCGGATATTACGTCGCGGTACGTCATGGCCGTACGTATACGACCCGCTATATGCACCTGCGTAAGCTGCTGGTCAAACCGGGCCAGAAGGTGAAGCGTGGTGACCGTATTGCGATCTCCGGCAATACCGGACGTTCTACCGGCCCGCACCTGCACTATGAAGTGTGGATCAACCAACAAGCAGTGAACCCGCTGACCGCGAAACTGCCGCGCACTGAAGGCCTGACAGGTAAAGATCGTACTGATTATCTGGCGCAGGTGAAAGAGGTGATGCCGCAGCTGAGCTTAAACTAAGTTCTCTGTTTTTGTTAAAAAAGCCGGCGCACACTTACGCCGGCTTTTTCTTTTGTGCGTGGACGACTGCCTCGCTACACTATCTGAATAAAATTTTGCGTCATCAGACCCTGGATCCAGCATGGAAACCCAAAAAAACAATATTGAATACATTCCTGAGTTTGAAAAATCCTTCCGCCATCCGCGCAACTGGGGCGCCTGGCTTGGTGTTTACGCCTTTGCGGGGATGGCGATGCTGCCTGCCTCTGTTCGCGATCCCGTTCTGGGTAAAATTGGTCGTCTGGCGGGGCGTTTAGGCAAGAGCGCCCGCCGTCGTGCGCAGATCAACCTCTATTACTGTTTTCCTGAGAAAAGCGACGCCGAGCGCGAGGCAATCATTGATGAGATGTATACTACCGCGCCGCAGGCCATGGCGATGATGGCGGAGCTGGCGCTGAAAGGGCCGGATAAAATCGTCGATCGCGTTGACTGGAAAGGGCTGGAGATCATCGAGGAGATGCGCCGCAATGACGAGAAAGTCATTTTCCTCGTCCCCCACGGCTGGGGCGTTGATATTCCGGCGATGCTGATGGCCTCTCAGGGCCAGAAGATGGCGGCAATGTTCCACAATCAGGGCAATAAGATTTTCGATTTTGTCTGGAACACGGTGCGTCGTCGTTTTGGCGGACGCCTGCATGCCCGTAACGATGGCATTAAGCCCTTCATTCAGTCGGTACGTCAGGGGTACTGGGGCTACTATCTGCCGGATCAGGATCACGGCCCCGAGCACAGCGAGTTTGTTGATTTCTTTGCGACCTATAAAGCGACGCTCCCCGCGATTGGTCGCCTGATGAAAGTCTGTCGTGCCCGCGTGATCCCGCTATTCCCGGTCTATGACGGCAAAACGCATCGACTGAGTATTGAGGTCCGTCCTCCGATGGACGATCTGCTGACCGCAGACGACCACACCATCGCGCGTCGAATGAACGAAGAGGTAGAGATACTGGTGGGGCCGCATGCCGAACAGTACACGTGGATTCTGAAGCTGCTTAAAACGCGCAAACCGGGCGAAACAGAGCCGTATAAACGCAAAGAGCTGTATCCAACGAAATAAAAAAAGCCCTTTCCATCTGGAGAGGGCTTTTTAACAGAGACGTTATTACTCGACGGTCATAACGCGGGTGGTGTTGGTTGAGCCGATGGTGCTCATTACATCGCCCTGGGTCACAATGACGATATCACCGGACACCAGATAGCCTTTGTCGCGCAGCAGGTTTACGGCATCGTGCGCGGCGGCCACGCCATCATTGGTGCTGTCGAAGTGGACCGGCGTCACACCGCGGTACAGCGCCGTCAGGTTCAGAGTACGTTCGTGACGGGACATGGCGAAGATCGGCAGACCCGAGCTGATACGCGAGGTCATCAGCGCGGTGCGGCCAGATTCGGTCATGGTGATGATCGCGGTAACGCCCTTCAGATGGTTTGCCGCATACATTGCCGACATCGCAATCGCTTCTTCCACATTGTCGAACTGCACGTCCAGACGGTGTTTAGAGACGTTGATGCTTGGGATCTTTTCAGCGCCCAGGCAGACGCGCGCCATGGCGGCCACGGTTTCTGCCGGATACTGGCCCGCTGCGGTTTCTGCGGAGAGCATCACCGCATCGGTTCCGTCCAGCACGGCGTTTGCCACGTCCATGACTTCTGCACGGGTTGGCATTGGGTTGGTGATCATCGATTCCATCATCTGAGTGGCGGTGATCACCGCGCGGTTCAGCTGACGTGCGCGACGAATCAGCGCTTTCTGGATACCGACCAGCTCAGGGTCGCCGATTTCCACACCCAGGTCGCCACGCGCAACCATCACCACGTCAGACGCGAGGATCACATCGTCCATGGCATCCTGATCGCAAACGGCTTCCGCACGCTCAACTTTGGCGACGATTTTGGCATCGCAGCCTGCATCGCGTGCCAGGCGACGCGCATAGTTCAGATCTTCGCCGCAGCGCGGGAAGGAGACAGCCAGGTAGTCCACGCCGATCAGCGCAGCCGTCACGATGTCCGCTTTGTCTTTATCGGTGAGCGCTTCTGCAGAGAGGCCGCCGCCCAGTTTGTTGATGCCTTTATTGTTGGAGAGCGGGCCGCCGACGGTGACTTCGGTGAACACTTTCATGCCCTGAACTTCCAGCACTTTCAGCTGTACGCGACCGTCATCGAGCAGGAGGATATCGCCAGGTACCACGTCAGCCGGCAGGCCTTTATAGTCGATACCGACTTTTTCTTTATCGCCTTCGCCTTTGCCCAGGTTGGCATCCAGCAGGAATTTGTCGCCGATATTGAGGAAAACTTTACCTTCTTTAAAGGTTGAGACACGGATTTTGGGACCCTGCAAATCACCGAGGATAGCCACGTGGCGGCCCAGTTTTGCTGCGATTTCACGCACTTTGTCGGCACGTAATTTATGGTCTTCTGGCGTACCGTGAGAGAAGTTCATACGCACCACGTTGGCACCAGCGGCGATAATTTTCTCAAGATTATTATCGCGATCGGTGGCCGGGCCTAAGGTGGTTACGATCTTGGTTCTGCGAAGCCTTCTGGACATGTAATACTCCGTTGACTGAAACAACTTTGGTGTTGCGTGAACATTGAATCGGTCTTCATCTGCTGCAAGGCAGCGGAGAGTGGACCGAATGCCGTAAATCGTTACATCGTAATTATTGGTTACGTCTTCGTTATCAACTATTAGGGAACATCGCTCTTTATAAGCAATTCTTTATCAAAACGCGATTCCTTCAGCGCTTCCTTGACCCGCTTCAAGTTATCCCGGAATTTTGCGCCCCGACGTAAGGTAAAACCGGTCGCCAGCACGTCAATCACGGTGAGCTGGGCCAGGCGGGAGACCATCGGCATATAAATGTCGGTGTCTTCCGGCACGTCGAGGGTGATCGCCAGCGTTGCCTCACGCGCCAGCGGCGTGCCTGCCGTGGTGAGGGCAATCACCATGGCATCGTTTTCACGGGCCAGCTGCGCCAGCTCTACCTGACTCTTGGTGCGGCCGGTATGCGAAATCAGTACCACGACGTCATCTTCACTGCAATTCATACAGCTCATGCGTTGCAGGACAATGTCATCGGAATAAATCACCGGGACGTTAAAGCGGAAAAATTTGTTCATGGCGTCATGCGCGACGGCTGCCGACGAGCCGAGACCAAAGAACGCAATCTTCTTCGCCTGGGTGAGTAAATCCACCGCGCGATTCACGGAACTCATGTCCAGAGACTGTCGGACGTGGTCAAGCGAAGCCATAGCCGATTCAAAAATTTTCGCGGTATAGGCATCAACGCTGTCGTCTTCATCCACATTACGATTAACATAAGGGGTGCCGTTAGCCAGACTTTGTGCCAGATGCAGTTTAAAATCAGGGAAGCCGCGCGTTTCCAGGCTGCGGCAAAAGCGATTGACCGTGGGTTCGCTAACACCCGCTTCCTGTGCCAGAGCGGCGATGCTTGAATGAATCGCCTGAGCGGGAGAGGCGAGAATGACCTCGGCCACTTTTCGCTCGGATTTGCTAAGGTGTTCCAGTTGAAACTGGATTTTTTCCAGCATGTTCATGTTAACAGGATGCTCATGGGTGTAAACGATTTCATAAATTGATGAAATCGTGATTCGATTTAGCCGATATTACCCTCGTGGCTTCCATAAAGGGTAATAATCGACAAGATAATGTTGTTGTTTTTTTTCATTACTTGATCGGTGTCGGGTTTTGCTGTGACCCTGTTGCGCAAAGAAACGACGGTTGTTGCGTCATTAAGCGGTCGTAATCATCCAAAGGGTGAAAAATCGCGGTATCGCACGCGACGATAAGCGCTAATGGTTTCGGGAATGACGTAAAAGCAGTACAGTGCATTGTAATAAAATTACAACGATACCTGGCAGAAGTACCAGGTGATCCAACTGAGGAGAATGACATGGCGGTAACGCAAACAGCCCAGGCATGTGACCTGGTCATTTTCGGCGCGAAAGGCGACCTTGCACGCCGAAAATTGCTGCCTTCCCTGTATCAACTGGAGAAAGCGGGTCAAATTCATCCGGATACCCGTATCCTGGGTGTAGGGCGCGCCGACTGGGACAAGGACGCTTATACCAAAGTCGTCCGCGAGGCGCTCGAAACTTTCATGAAGGAAAAAATTGATGAAAGTTTGTGGGATACCCTGAGTGGACGTCTCGATTTCTGCAACCTGGACGTTAATGACGTCAGCGCGTTTACCCGCTTAGGCGCGATGCTGGATCAGAAAAACCGTGTCACCATTAACTATTTCGCCATGCCGCCAAGCACCTTCGGCGCCATCTGCAAAGGCCTGGGCGAAGCCAAACTGAACGCCAAACCGGCGCGCGTCGTGATGGAGAAGCCGCTGGGTACCTCGCTGGCAACCTCGCGTGAAATCAACGACCAGGTGGGCGAGTTCTTTGAAGAGTGCCAGGTCTACCGTATCGACCACTATCTCGGTAAAGAGACGGTACTGAACCTGCTGGCGCTGCGTTTTGCTAACTCCCTGTTTGTAAATAACTGGGACAACCGCACTATCGACCACGTGGAAATCACCGTGGCGGAAGAGGTGGGGATTGAAGGTCGCTGGGGGTACTTTGACCAGGCCGGTCAGATGCGCGACATGATCCAGAACCACCTGCTGCAGATCCTGTGCATGATTGCCATGTCTCCACCGTCTGACCTGACGGCGGACAGCATCCGTGACGCGAAAGTGAAAGTGCTGAAGTCACTGCGCCGCATCGACCGCTCCAACGTGCGTGAGAAGACCGTTCGCGGTCAGTACACCGCCGGGTTTGCGCAAGGCAAAAAAGTGCCGGGCTACCTGGAAGAAGAGGGTGCGAACAAGTCCAGCAACACCGAGACGTTTGTGGCGATCCGCGTGGATATCGACGACTGGCGCTGGGCGGGGGTTCCGTTCTACCTGCGCACCGGTAAACGTCTGCCGGCTAAATGTTCCGAAGTGGTTGTCTACTTTAAGAACCCGGAACTGAACCTGTTCAAAGAGTCTTGGCAGGAGCTGCCGCAGAACAAACTGACCATTCGTCTGCAGCCGGACGAGGGCGTGGATATCCAGATCCTGAACAAAGTGCCGGGCCTGGATCATAAACACAACCTGCAGACCACCAAGCTGGATCTGAGCTACTCCGAAACCTTTAACCAGACGCACCTGGCCGATGCTTACGAGCGTCTGCTGCTGGAAACCATGCGCGGTATCCAGGCGCTGTTCGTGCGCCGCGATGAAGTGGAAGAGGCGTGGAAATGGGTCGACTCCATCACCGAAGCCTGGGCTGCCGATCAGGATGCGCCAAAACCGTATCAGGCGGGCACCTGGGGACCGGTCGCGTCGGTGGCGATGATCACCCGCGATGGCCGCTCCTGGAACGAGTTTGAGTAAGATAATCCGCTAGCCCGAAAGTGTTATTTTACCGGTAACATGATCTAACTCAGCTAGTGGCACAATTTTCAACTTTTAAGCTCCGCGTGGATTCACCCGCGGAGCTTTTTTTATTACACTGCCGGAAGTGATTTTGCCCCTGAGCTCCGGACAGCAAGCGTTTCAGCGTTGTTAACAACTGCCAGCGACTTTGTAAACTCCCGAGCCCGGACAGATAAATTAGAGGAGCTTTTATGAATCCGACATTGTTACGCGTAACACAACGCATTATTGAGCGCTCGAAAGAGACCCGCTCGGCCTACCTCTCCCGGATTGAACAGGCAAAGAGCAACACCGTCCACCGATCTCAACTGGCCTGCGGTAACCTGGCGCACGGTTTCGCCGCCTGCCAGCCTGATGATAAAGCGTCGCTGAAAAGCATGTTGCGTAACAATATCGCCATCATTACCTCCTATAACGATATGCTCTCCGCGCACCAGCCCTATGAGGTTTACCCGGATATCATCCGTAAAGCGCTGCACAGCGTGAATGCGGTCGGCCAGGTGGCGGGTGGGGTACCCGCCATGTGCGACGGCGTGACGCAGGGCCAGGACGGTATGGAGCTCTCCCTGCTGAGCCGCGAAGTGATTGCTATGTCCGCGGCGGTGGGCCTGTCGCACAACATGTTTGATGGCGCGCTGTATCTCGGCGTGTGCGACAAGATTGTTCCGGGCCTGGTAATGGCGGCGCTGTCGTTTGGGCATCTGCCTGCGATCTTCGTGCCGTCGGGCCCAATGGCGAGCGGTCTGCCGAACAAAGAAAAAGTGCGTATCCGCCAGCTGTACGCGGAAGGGAAAGCAGACCGTCAGGCGCTGCTGGAGGCGGAAGCCGCGTCCTACCATGCGCCGGGCACCTGTACGTTTTACGGTACCGCGAACACGAACCAGATGGTGGTGGAGTTTATGGGGATGCAGCTTCCGGGCTCATCCTTTATCCAGCCGGACGCGCCGCTGCGCAAGGCGCTGACCGAGGCTGCGGCCCGTCAGGTCACGCGTCTTACCGGCAACGGCAACGAATGGATGCCGATGGGCAAAATGGTCGACGAAAAGGTCATCGTCAACGGGATTGTCGCGCTGCTGGCAACCGGGGGGTCAACCAACCACACCATGCACCTGGTGGCCATGGCGCGTGCGGCGGGCATTCTGATTAACTGGGATGACTTCTCCGAGATCTCTTCCGTGGTGCCGCTGATGGCACGCCTGTACCCGAACGGTCCGGCGGATATTAACCACTTCCAGGCCGCGGGCGGCGTACCGCTGCTGATGCGCGAGCTGCTGAAAGGCGGACTGCTGCATGAAGACGTAAATACCGTGGCAGGCTTTGGCCTTCAGCGCTATACCCAGGAGCCGTGGTTGAACAACGGCGAGCTGGACTGGCGCGAAGGGGTGAGCGCGTCTCTTGATGCGCAGGTGATCGCCACCATCGACAAACCGTTCTCTCCTCACGGCGGCACCAAAGTGCTGAGCGGCAACCTCGGTCGTGCGGTAATGAAGACCTCTGCCGTACCGGAAGAGAACCAGATTATCGAAGCGCCGGCGGTGGTGTTTGAAAGCCAGCACGACGTATTACCCGCCTTTGACGCCGGTCTGCTCGACAAAGACTGCGTGGTGGTGGTGCGTCATCAGGGGCCTAAAGCTAACGGGATGCCAGAATTACATAAACTTATGCCACCACTTGGTGTATTATTGGACCGCCGTTTCAAAATTGCGTTAGTAACCGATGGACGCCTCTCCGGGGCATCCGGCAAAGTGCCTTCAGCCATCCACGTGACGCCTGAAGCCTACGACGGCGGGTTGCTGGCGAAAGTGCGTGACGGTGACATGATCCGCGTTAACGGTCAGACAGGCGAGTTAACCCTGCTGGTGGATGACGCCGAGCTGGCGGCACGTCAACCCCATATTCCTGACCTGAGCGCATCGCGCGTGGGGACCGGACGCGAAATGTTCAGCGCGCTGCGTGAGAAGCTCTCCGGTGCGGAGCAGGGCGCAACCTGTATTACGTTTTAAGACGACTTGATTTTAACGATCTGGCGAGAGAAAACTCTGATGAAAAACTGGAAAACAAGTGCAGAAGCAATCCTGACCACTGGCCCTGTCGTGCCGGTTATCGTGGTAAACAAGCTGGAGCACGCTGTACCGATGGCGAAAGCGCTGGTTGCGGGTGGCGTTCGCGTTCTGGAAGTGACCCTGCGTACCGCCTGCGCGATGGATGCCATTCGCGCGATTGCTAAAGAAGTGCCGGACGCCATCATCGGTGCGGGTACCGTGACGAACGTAAAACAGCTGGCTGAAGTGACCGAAGCGGGCGCGCAGTTTGCCATCAGCCCGGGCCTGACCGAGTCGCTGCTGAAAGCCGCGACCGAAGGCACTATTCCGCTGATCCCGGGCATCAGCACCGTCTCTGAACTGATGCTGGGCATGGACTACGGTCTGAAAGAGTTCAAATTCTTCCCGGCTGAAGCGAACGGCGGCACTAAAGCGCTGCAGGCGATTGCGGGTCCCTTCTCTCAGGTACGCTTCTGCCCGACGGGGGGTATCTCTCCTGCCAACTACCGTGACTACCTGGCGCTGAAAAGCGTGCTGTGCATCGGTGGCTCATGGCTGGTTCCGGCGGATGCGCTGGAAGCGGGCGACTGGGATCGCATCACAAAACTGGCTCGCGAAGCGGTGGAAGGCGCGAAGCAGTAAGCCATTCGCCGCATGAAAAACGGGCCTTTCGGCCCGTTTTTTTATCCCGTTACCTTAACGCTTGCTGCGGCTGCTTTCGCTCTCGCCACGGCGTCGTCAACGTTATCCCCGGTGGCTAATGCCACGCCAAGACGACGGGTACCGTCGATCTCCGGCTTGCCGAACAAACGTACCTGCAACCCGGCACCCACTGCCGCGTCGACGTTTTCAAACGTAACGTTCTGGCTGGTTAACTGCGGCAGGATGACCGCCGAGGCGGCCGGGCCGTACTGACGGATACCGCCGACGGGCAGGCCGAGGAAGGCGCGCACGTGCAGGGCGAACTCGGAAAGATCCTGCGAAATCAGCGTGACCATGCCGGTGTCATGCGGGCGAGGGGAGACTTCACTGAAAATCACCTCATCACCGCATACAAACAGCTCTACGCCGAACAGGCCATAGCCGCCCAGCGCGAGGACGGTTTTACGGGCGATCGCCTGAGCACGCTCCAGCGCCAGGGCGCTCATCTGCTGCGGCTGCCAGGATTCGCGGTAATCGCCATCTTCCTGACGGTGGCCAATCGGATCGCAGAAATGGACGCCGTCAACGGCGCTGACGGTCAGCAGGGTGATCTCGAAATCAAACTTCACGACGCCTTCAACGATGACGCGACCGGCGCCGGCGCGGCCACCCTGTTGGGCGTAATCCCACGCCTTATCGAGCGTGCTGCTGTCGCGAATGAAGCTCTGCCCTTTACCGGAGGAGCTCATCACCGGCTTAACGATACACGGGTAGCCAATCTCCTCTACGGCCTGCAGGAACGCGGCCTTATCGCCCGCAAAACGATAGCTCGAGGTGGGCAATCCCAGCTCTTCTGCCGCCAGGCGACGAATGCCTTCACGGTTCATGGTCAGCTTTGCGGCTTTCGCACAGGGCACCACGCGCTGGCCTTCCTGCTCCAGGGCGATCAGCGTATCGGTGGCAATCGCTTCAATTTCCGGTACAACGAAATCGGGCTTCTCGCGCGTAATCAGTTCGCGAAGGGCATCGCCATCCAGCATGTTAATCACATAAGAACGATGGGCGACGTGCATGGCGGGTGCGTCGGCGTAACGGTCTACGGCGATGACTTCCACACCTAAACGTTGGCACTCAATGGCGACCTCTTTTCCCAGCTCGCCCGATCCCAACAGCACCACTCGCGTCGCCGCAGGTCGCAGCGCAGTTCCTAAACGAATCATAACAATCCCCCTAAAAAAGTTGCGCGCAGTATAAACGAAAACGTTTGCGTCTGTCTTGCGCAGGGATAAACGCGAGGGCAGAAATTTGCGCTTCTTTAGCCCGACCAGACATTTCCTGACGCCCGCTCGCTTACGCTGTGGAACATGTTCACCGTTAAGTGAGGGAAACCATGTCTGGCTGGTTAAATCAATTGCAATCCCTGTTAGGGCAGAAAACATCTTCTGGCGAACGGGACCTGAGCAAACTGCTGGTACCCGGGGCGCTCGGCGGGCTGGCAGGCCTGCTGGTCGCGAATAAATCCTCACGCAAGCTGCTGGCAAAATATGGCACAGGTGCACTGCTGGCCGGCGGCGGCGCTATCGCGGGCACCGTGCTGTGGAATAAGTACAAGGACCGGGTACGGACCGCGCACAGCGATGAACCGCATTATGGCGAGCACACCTCGCCGCTGGATCTGCGTACCGAACGGCTCATTCTTGCGCTGGTTTTTGCCGCGAAAAGTGACGGGCATATTGACGATAAAGAACGATCGGCGATCGAGCAGCAGCTGCGTGAAGCCGGCGTTGAAGAGAAGGGCAGAGCGCTGGTGGCGCAGGCCATCGAACAGCCGCTTGAGCCGCAGCGTCTTGCGCAAAGTGTGAAAAATGAGGAAGAGGCGCTGGAGCTCTATTTCCTCAGCTGTGCCGCCATCGATATCGATCACTTTATGGAGCGGGGCTACCTTAACGCCCTGGGTGATGCGTTAAAGATCCCTCAGGACGTGCGCGAGGGCATTGAGCGGGATATCCGCGAACAAAAACAGGCGTTACAGGGATAGCCTCCGCCGTCGCGACGCTGTTTCGCTTGCATCATGCGTGGGTTTTGCCAACCTTATAGGGTGTAAAACTTAAAAGAATGATGACATGCCACCGAAAGCTCGACGTACTCCTTATGCGATCACCACGCATGGCGATACGCGCATAGACAACTATTACTGGCTGCGGGACGATTCGCGCTCCCGGCCAGAGGTACTCGACTACCTGCACGAGGAAAACGACTATGGCCGCAAGGTCATGTCCAGCCAGCAGACGCTTCAGGACCAGCTGCTGAATGAGATGGTGCAGCGTATTCCTCAGCGCGATATCTCCGCGCCCTGGACCAAAAACGGCTATCGCTATCGCCATATTTACGAGCCCGGCAATGAGTATCCCATCTACCAGCGTCAGTCGGTATTAAGCGCCGAATGGGATGAGTGGGATATTCTGCTGGATGCCAACCAGCGCGCCGCCCACAGCGAATTTTATACCCTGGGCGGCATGTCCATTTCGCCGGATAACGCGGTGATGGCGCTGGCGGAGGATTATCTCTCCCGTCGCCAGTACGGCCTGCGTTTTCGCAATCTGGACACCGGCAACTGGTATCCGGAAATGCTGGAAAACGTCTCCCCGGATTTTGTCTGGGCGAATGATTCCGAGACGGTTTACTACGTCAAAAAGCACGCCTCGACGCTGCTGCCTTATCAGGTGTGGCGACACACCGTGGGAACGGACTCCGCTGACGACGAGCTGGTCTATGAAGAGAAAGACGAAACGTTCTATGTCAGCCTGCATAAAACCTCCTCGCGCCACTATGTGATTATCTTCCTGGCCAGCGCGACGACCTCGGAAGTTCTGCTGCTGGATGCCGAACTGCCCGACGCCCAGCCGCTCTGTTTCCTGCCGCGCCGCAAGGATCACGAGTACAGCCTGGATCACTTCCAGCACAGCTTTTATTTGCGCTCTAATCGCGAGGGCAAAAACTTTGGTCTCTATAAAACCAAAGTGCGCGATGAGCGCAAATGGGAGGTGCTTATCCCCGCGCGGGATCAGGTGATGCTTGAAGGGTTCACCCTGTTTACCGACTGGCTGGTGGTGGAAGAGCGTCAGCGAGGGCTGACCAGTATCCGGCAAATCAACCGTAAAACGCGGGAAGTGGTGGGGATCGCGTTCGACGACCCGGCCTATGTGACGTGGATTGGTTTCAACCCTGAACCTGAATCCTCGCGGCTGCGCTACGGCTACTCATCGATGACCACGCCGGACACCCTGTTTGAGCTGGATATGGATACCGGGCAGCGTCAGGTGATTAAACAGACCGAGGTCAAAGGGTTTGAGTCTGAAAACTACCGCAGCGAGCACCTGTGGGTCACCGCCCGGGATGGCGTCGAGGTCCCCGTCTCGCTCGTCTATCACAAAGCCCACTTCCAGAAAGGCAAAAACCCGATCCTGGTGTACGGTTACGGTTCGTATGGCTCAAGCATGGACGCCGATTTCAGCAGCAGTCGGTTAAGCCTGCTCGATCGCGGCTTTGTCTTCGCCATCGCCCATATTCGCGGTGGCGGTGAGCTGGGGCAGCACTGGTATGAAGACGGGAAATTCCTGAAAAAGAAAAACACCTTCAATGACTACCTCGACGTCTGCGATGCGCTGATTGAGCAGGGCTACGGGGATCCGCAGCTTTGCTTTGGGATGGGCGGCAGCGCGGGCGGCATGCTGATGGGGGCGGCGATCAACCAGCGTCCCGACCGCTTTAAGGGGATTGTCGCGCAGGTTCCGTTTGTCGATGTGGTGACGACCATGCTCGATGAATCCATCCCGCTTACGACAGGGGAGTTTGAAGAGTGGGGGAATCCGCAGGATGAGATGTACTACCGCTATATGAAAACGTACAGCCCGTACGATAACGTGGAAGCGAAAGCCTATCCCCACATGTTGGTCACCACCGGTCTGCATGATTCTCAGGTGCAATACTGGGAGCCGGCAAAATGGGTGGCAAAACTGCGGGAGCTGAAAACCGATGACAACCTGCTGCTGTTGTGTACCGATATGGATTCCGGTCACGGCGGGAAATCGGGACGATTTAAATCCTACGAAGGAGTTGCCCTGGAATATGCCTTTTTAATAGGCCTGGCGCAGGACACGCTGCCAGGCCGTGCGGAGCGTTAAGCGTCGCCCAGATAATGTTTCAGCGTTAAGCGCAGTTCCGGGCTCATTCTGTCGAGGTTGTTATACAGCCAGCGCAAATAGCCCGGGTCTTTATCCGCCACCTCGGACACCGGCTTCCCGCGATATTTCCCAAAGGTAAATGTGGTCAGAAGTGCAGGACGGCCGGTGATGGTCGCCATATCATCCGGCGTCCAGCCAGAGATATTCATAATATCTATCAGTAACGCGGCGGTGATATAGCAGTCATACAGGGCCCGGTGATGGTGCAGTCCCTCAGGCGTTCTGACGCTGAGCTTGCGGGACTTGTACAGCGCCATGTTGCTGTATTTAATTCCCGGCCAGAGGCGACGCGCCAGCTTCATGGTACAAATCCATTCCCCCGGCATTTCAGGTAACACCCGGCGGTCAAAACTGGCGTTATGCGCGACGTACCACGGGCTACCGTAGTAGTGCGGAATGATCTCTTCGATCCACGGCTTATCCGCCACCATCGATTCGGTAATGCGATGGATAGCCATCGCCTGAGGGCTGATGGGTCGGTCGGGACGCACCAGATGGCTCATAGGGTTGACGATTTTACCATCAACCACGTCGACAGAAGCCACTTCCACTATTCCGCCCTGAAGATCGCAAGTTTCGGTATCGATGACGCGCAGCATTGAACACTCCTGAGCTTAAAACGCCTAGCCTAAAGGAATGATATCGCCTTGCCAACCCTCTCCGCCGAGCGTGCCGGTCAACAGCAGCTCGCCTCGATCTGCGCGGACGATCAGCTGGCCTTTTTCATCCCACAGCGCGCTACCGCCGCAGGCGTTCGCCATCAGCACCGCAATGGCATATTTATGCGCGAAGCGCTGCAGGGTACTGATGGACTGCCGCCAGCGGTGATCCTCTACGGACTGACTGCTGGTAAACAGCGACGCTCTGGGATCGAGATTGGGTGAATCGGCATGCGCATCAATAATGCTGAGCTGTTTCTCCCCCGGCACCAGGCTGGCACCGCTACCTTGCGGGTAGCGCAGGATGCGGTGACGGGCGGGCGTGAAGAGCGCGAGGCCTTTCTGGCGCTGACCGTTCCGTTCCAGGGGGAGCCCGGCAATCACGGTAATCCGGTAAAAATGCGCCGCGTCCAGCAGCGGTTCCAGCTGCGCGTCATCGGGTGGGGGAGGTAGCGTAGTGTTACCCGAGCCTGTTAATGAGAGTTCAGGGAACACCAGCAGATCGCACCGCTGCCGTGCTGCTTCGGCGATGAAGCGCAGGTGGTGCGTGATATGGTCATCGACACTCTGATGCTGCCCACCATACTGGGCTGCCGCTATATTCCAATGTGACATCGTGACTTCCTTATACACTGAGTCGCAGAGATTTAAGAATACACCTAAATTTATCAGGGTTTTCTTATCCTGCCAGATTCCGCGTAAGGAAGTGTAACGGCTCGTTAAGCTTATTTAACTTTAGGTTCGTACGGTAAACGGGAGAGGTTAACCGAGGCGAGACGGTGGGCGATGAGTCTTTCGCGAAACCAGTCGCGCAGATGGGCGGGCTGTTCCCGTTCAACGACTTCAGCCACGACGGGCATGTTGTAACGCTCTTTAAACGCGACGCCAGCGGCAGCGAGATCGACATTTACTTTATCCATCTCGTCCTGTGGAAGGGCGGCCAGATTGATCTTCATTACCTTCTCCTTTTTATGCGGCGGCAACGTTACCGCGATTGCACGACGATGACAAGCGGAGGCAGGATGTTCCTCGACTCGTTTATTATACAGCGTTATTCTTTAGCATACAGACATAACAAAAAGGAATGATTGCGATGGGTTTCTCCGCTTCCCGCGCGGTATGCGCACTGGTTTTTCTGACCTCTACAATGATGACCTCCTCCGCGCTGGCGCATGCGCATCTTAAGCAGCAGATCCCGGCAGCGGACAGCGTGGTGAGCGCTCCGCAGGCACTTACGCTGCATTTTTCAGAAGGCATCGAACCGGGATTTAGCGGTGTGGTGGTGACGGACGCGCAAAAGCAGGTCATCAAAACGGGTACCGCTACGCGAGACGAAAAGAACAAGGCGCTACTCACCGTTCCGCTGGAACAAACGCTGACGTCAGGGACGTACCAAGTAGACTGGCATGTCGTCTCTGTAGACGGTCATAAAACCAAAGGCAGCTATCACTTTAGCGTGAAATAGCATGCTGGCGCTGTGTTATATCGGGTTGCGCTTTATCCATTTCGGGGCGCTGATGCTGGTTTTTGGCAACGCGCTTTACAGCGTCTGGTTTGCGCCTTCTTCTCTCCAGCGGCTGATGTCCCGGCGTTTCCAGCTGCAGCAGAAAGTGGCGGCCTTGGTGAGCCTGGCGGCTGCACTCCTGATGTTTATGCTTCAGGGCGGACTGATGGGTAACGGCTGGGGAGATGTGTTTGCTCCGCAGGTCTGGTACGGCGTATTTACGACACAGTTTGGTGGCGTCTGGCTGTGGCAAATGATTCTTGCTGTGATGACGGTCGGTGCGGCATGGCTCGCGCCGCTGAAGGGGTCGCGGCTGCTGCTGCTCGCCATGAGCCAGCTTATCCTGCTGGCTGGGGTAGGTCACGCGGCGATGAACGACGGTCCGATGGGGGCGTTGCAGCGGCTTAACTATGCTTTTCACCTGATCTGCGCTGCAGCCTGGCTTGGCGGATTACTGCCCCTGCTGTTCTGCATGCGTCTGGCGAAAGGACGCTGGCAGAATGCCGCCATCTATACCATGATGCGCTTCTCGCGAGTGGGGCATTACGCCGTTGCGGGCGTGCTGCTCACCGGCGTGATAAATGCGCTCATGATACTGGGCGTCCATGTACCCTGGCAGGCTGGCTACGTGCAGTTTTTGTTGTTCAAATGTGCGCTGGTGGCGTTGATGGTGGTAATTGCGCTGGCAAATCGGTATTTTCTGGTGCCACGGTTTCGTCCGGAGACCGGGCGAGCACAACAGATTTTTATCAGGATGACACAGGCAGAAGTGGTGCTGGGCGCGCTGGTACTGGCAACGGTCAGTCTGTTCGCTACCTGGGAACCCTTCTGACAAGGTTAAATATCATATGAAAAAGACAGTACTTTCTCTCATATTGCTGGCCTGCACGGGGAGCGCGCTTGCCGCACCGCAGGTTATCACCGTCAGCCGTTTTGAAGTCGGTAAGGACAAATGGGCGTTCAATCGCGAAGAGGTGATGCTGACCTGCCGTCCGGGCCATGCGCTGTATGCCATTAACCCGAGCACGCTGGTGCAATACCCGTTAAATGATACCGCAGAGCAGCAGGTAGCCAGCGGCAAGAGTAGCGGCCAGCCGATCAGCATTATTCAGATCGATGACCCAGCGCATCCGGGACAAAAGATGAGTCTGGCGCCGTTTATCGAGCGTGCCGACAAGCTCTGCTAACGTTCAGGTTTCCAATAAAAAACCGCAGATGCTTGCGAAAGCACTGCGGTTTTTCACATTTTATGATGCTCTGGCGCTTTTTTTCCGACCGCTTTAGCTGTGGACTGGAAAACCTGGCGTCGTCATCTATTCTTAAAAGGCAAGGCGACTTAGCCTGCATTAATGCCAACTTTTAGCGCACGGCTCTCTCCCAAGAGCCATTTCCCTGGACCGAATACAGGAATCGTATTCGGTCTCTTTTTATCTGTATTATATTTCAGTCACTTACGGCGATCCGTCCGAAAATGTCCCAAAATTGTCCGAACTTCAATATCCGGCAATTCCCGTTATACCACACCGTTTTTTAAATTAACAACCAAACTCATGCAATGCTGGGAATGCTCTGCACAGACGATCTCAGAGTTTTGCAACCATGCGATCTCTCTTTTCAAGGCAAGACTGCTTATAAGGTGCGTTTACCTTAACTCGGCGATTCATGACCCTCACACTTCCAGTTGTGAGAATTGAGAACAGACATCCTTTCGCAAATGCTACAACCCCCATGGTCTGAAAGTCGTTAATGTTAACTACTCCATCATCAATTGTTTCGAAATCAAAAATTTCAGGGTTTGTGGCAAGTAATTGAAGAACATCATTATCTATAGAGTTAAGTACCGAGGCATACGCAGATGTTGTCCCCATGTATGCGTGAGTCTGTTTTTTGCAATCATATGAACTCGAGGAAGGGCCCTGCTTACACTGTTGAGCTTGTTAGCAAATGCATAAGAGGCGTAAATCTCAGGATGGTAATTTAAGACCGTAAATGAGAGAAAATGCATTTCGCCAGCCGTCAAGATGATCTGATTATTCCGTCATCGCGCTATATCTCGACCGAAATCGGCCGCACGAAAGCGAAGCTGGCTAATTTTCAGCGTCTGCAGGGGCTGGGGAATGACTGATCTACCGAAATGCCCCAATTGTGGCATGTCCTCTTCACTGAAGGTCCGAAGTCGTGGGTTGAACTGGGGGGGCCGCAGAAATTAGGTGCTCTAACGGTTGTTCAAAATGGCGAGTTGGATTCTCTTTTCCGCCAGGAGGGGAGAGGGTGGCTCGAAGAGCTTGCAGATAACTGGCATAAGGTTGTGGAGAAAACTTAACCCACTAATTGTATTATTTGCTTTTATGCATGAAAAAAGTCAACAACACCGACAAAATGGATCGGCTAGCAGATCTGCAATATAATTATTCTATTATTCAATCCACTGACTAAACTCAGAGGGACAAGTTCCAAACACAGGGTAGGTGATATGTCTATGAAGCAAATTAAATCAAGGGATATGACAAATATTGCGGCAAAAAGGATGTATTATATTTTTCTTGTCGGGGTTATACCTTTGCTTCTGATTTTTTTATTATATGCTAACAACCAAGGGAGCGATTCTCTAAATTATTTATATACTTTATCTGGTAAAGTTCCTGAGCTGATTTCAGCCAGTAACCCATTATTAAGTGGTGTTATGAGTTTTTATGTTAAAATCGCTCCTTTGTTAGGTGTTTTGTTTTTTTTGATTGCGCGGAGAGAGTTAAATTTAAAAACTACTTTTTCTTTCACGAAAGGTATTTTGGCTTTTATGCTATTCACCGTGTTTTATATTGCAATTGTTTATTATTTATTGGTGTGTGACGTGGAGTTAACTGAATCAGGACGATTTATGAGGCTTTTATCAGGGAACGATTATCTTCTTACCGTTTTTTTTGTAAGCGTATTTTATGTGTGTTATATACTCACCTGCTATTACATCAGCTATGCTTATGCAGTTTTCTTGACTTTAAAGTTAAAAATAAAGCACCGTTGAAAGCTAAGGGGCAGATAACATCTCTGCCCCTTTTAGATTAATGAGCTGGTCTGATTATTTCATTGTTGATTTTATCAACGATTTTATCGTCAATGAATGAAGCCAGATAACTGATACCGATAATTCCTGCAATTGTTAATGCAGTAATAGGAAGCCCGACGGCTGTCGCAACAAAAGATGCCAGGGCGCCAAAGATTCCCATAGCCACACCGACAGCAATGCCACTAATAACCCAGGACTCTACCTCTAGCATCAATGGACCCCAGTTTCCTGTTTCATACCCTTCAATACTTTTCTCTCGGATTTTTTCGACTTTGATCACCAGATCTGCAGTCTTAAATGCTTTGCTTAGATTGCCGAGTTTGTTTGCCATGTCACTTGCATTCAGACTTTTCCATGCGTTAACGATCGCAGTTTTATCACCTTGATTAATTTTCATCCCTGGATTGGCAATAATCTTATTCAGAGAGGTCATTGCATCATTGTAGTTACGAATTGTTTTACCTTGGAAGTTTTTAACGTTACTTGCGATGTCCCTTGACACATCTTTATATTTTTGACCCAAGTGACTACCAACTTTTTCCCCCATGTCAGCAATAATTTCGCTGGCTTTTTGTAATGCTTCAATTTGATTATCTTCATCGAGCATCTTCTGGACATTTTCGCGCAAATTACCCCGGGCTGCTTTTGGTATATTTCCATCCCGCACTGCTTGTTCATATAAGTTCTTAAGCGCTTTTCGGGAAACTTTATCATTGGAGCCATAATACTTTGCCGTCCTATCCCAGGTAGATGGAGCACTCGTAGTGCTATTTCCATTTTGATTCTGGGAGTTATTACTACCAGACTGTGAACCTGAGTTACCACCATTACCACCGGAGCCTTTACCTGAATGACTGTCTACTCCGGAACTGATAGCAATTGCACCACCGGCAGAAAATACTCCAGCCGCATCACCTCTGTTAGCAGCATTCACCTGTGCACTGTTGTTTGGATCCACAGAAAATCCATTAATATTCTGTGTACGGCCACCATTCCCTCCATTTCCTGATGTACCGGAATGGCTGCCAGAACCAGAGTTACCGATGCCAGGATTTTTGCCACCACTGAACGCATTGTTGTGTGCGTTGTCGCCACCATTACCACTCATAGTTAATTCCTCTTTGACGGTTAAAAGTTAGACAATACTGTATATAAACACATTGTTATATATACAGTGATTCGAATCCTACGCCGCTGTTTCTAACGTGTCAATGACAGATTTTGGGGTATGACTGAGAGCGGAAAATCCTGATAAGCTACTGATGGGAATATTGTTTACTGGAAAGGAGATCTTCATGAATAAATCTAACGGATTATTCGTGTGTGCGTTGTTAACATCATCTTTGATGAGCAGCGCATGCACCCCTCAAACAAGTGCAGAACGCCATGCACGCCAGTATGTATATGCTGCAGATGACGGCTTTGACCCGAATGTACGCGTTATAAAAGCCGACAGTATTAAGATGGCGGTGCCATTCTTTAAAACTTTTCATGATCTGGGAGCAAAAGACCGCTTATCAGGCATGTCTTTAGAGGACGCGAACAAGCGTGCAGATAAGTTTCGTAGCGAGGCATTTCTGAACTCCATCCAGAGTGAAACTATTTTTGCGGGCACTCGTTACGTCGACAATAAATCATGGTCGGCTAAACAGCGTAAAGCCATGAGCGATGCTATCTCTGAAGCTTACATTGATGGCTATGAAGGAAGGATGTGAGTAGTAATAACAGTAGATTTCGGTACCCGTTTCTGCATTACATTCACGAACACACCTGGTTGTGGTTCATTAACATCAAAGTTTTAGTTAGAGATGATTCTGTATGGTTTCTCTTGAGTCAGAGAATGGTGTTTAGTGCTTTTTTATTAATCGCTTACCCGCTTGTGCGGTTTTTTGACCCAAATTCTTGACCCTCAGTTTTTAGTTGAGCTCTATAAACATACAGTTAGGTGTTAGGGGGCTATCATGGGTTTTCAATCACCTGCATTAGACCTCGCTGAGGAGATACTCACTATTACCAACCTTTGCGGTCATGAGGACAACTGCCGAACTATCGAAACATCAGCTGAGTACGTGATAATTAATATTGCCAGAAATCCGGAAATAGGTGACACCATCCTGATTGCGCTCTGCGGTAGGCTGGACTTCGCAAAAGTTCAGAGGAAGGCATTAATAACTCAGGATGGCGAGGCTATAGCGGGTGATTCAGATCATTAAAATTAATGGTGTGAAGGGTAAGTTGATTTTTGCGTATAATAAGCAATCCACTTACATTGGCTGAGGCAGAAGAATGGAAAAGTTGCAATTGAAGATTGGGTTAACTGATTTGGTTTATTCAATTACTGTTCATAGCTTTCATATTTTTTGGGTCGGCATTGGGCTTCTGTTGATAGGTGACATTGGGGTGGTGTTCAGTGGTGCATAGTCCAACATACTGACCGTATTAGGTGGCTATATGATTTTTGTAGCTTTGATAATGGAAGGTGTAAAAGCGCTTTTCAATAAGCTGGTCTGGAAGCAGTTTCTCTAAATTCATAGTCTTTAATCTATAAGACTTCTTCAGGAACAGCATAAAATAGATCTATGAGATTAGCATTCCTACATACACATTTGTTGTAGTTCTTTTAGAGTAAAGTGATGACTGGAGTCTGTGTAATGGAAGCATTTACTGAATCTGTTTATTTGGCTATTTTTAGAGAGCATGCAGCGAAGGCGGTTCAGGGTATGGAGAGACATGGCTGTTACTGGTTTACGGGTATCAGGCCATCATATGGGATTGTTGTTGAGTTGCTGGAAGATGCTGGGTATTCAGTGATAACTTTCAACCCGCCGCCTGTATACGAGTTCGCAATATATCTCTCTGATAGTTATCCATCTCAAGTTGAGCTGGAGAGAATCGCAATGTATCGACAGTCACTACGAGACAAGGGCGTATCAGAGGATAAATTACCCGTTTCATTAGTATAGCCCCCTACGGGCGGTTTTTATTGTAATACCGCTAACAAGAAAACGAGATGACAGTAAACATAGCTACGCTATGAAATATCCAGGTGTTATCTCACTATGCCTTCAGGCACTCAACGAGTTAAATCATAAGGTTGAAAATTTACAATCAGGAAGCCGCAACCCGTAGTATGCAGGAACGGGGGCGGCTGGTAAATTTGATATGAATCGATTCGAAATACGTCCGAATTTGTCCGGAATTTTAAGTAACTATATGATTTTTAGTGCCTGAAAACGCATCACCAGATGTATGCTTTTTAATCTGGTTGATGCGTATGTGTTTGATATACCGCAGAAATATAAATTGCAGGTATAAACAGGAATCGCATTCGGTCTCTTTTTATCTGTATGAAAGTAAACGAGTAATCCCAATAGTTCTTTCTCATACAGCGCGCTCGTCCTGTTCGACTGCTTAAAACATAACGCAACACAGCATGCGGAAGTCCAGCCCTTTTTGCCTGTTTTGTTAAATTTTCGTGTGCAATCAGTAAAAGCCAGAACCGTGTTTAAAAGCGGGATTTAACGGATGCCTCAATTTCATCAAGCAGTTCAAAGCGACGGCGGTATTCGGCACGCTTTTTACTGGCGATCTCCTCAAGGGATTTGCGCTCCATCTGCAATGGCAACTGCCAACTGAAGGTTGAACGTTTTTGACCGTCGATAGAGGCCCAAAACTCATCGTAGCTGGCGTGGAAATGGCGACCTTTACTCAGACGATAACGCAGTGCACGGAAGATATGACCTTCATCGCTGACCGCATAAATGGCTTTGATGCCGGAAAGTGTGGCCAATTGGAAAAGCACTTCCATCAACACGCGTTTCGGGAAGAGACCATGGCAGGCTCGGGTTGCCTGTTTGATCACATCACGGGATACGCTGCGTCGCGGGCCCTGAAGACCGCCAATCACCAGAACATATTCTCCGTTTTCGCGAGCAACGCAAAATGTCACACTGGCAAGCAGGGTATTTTCGTTATCACGCAGCCACAGCGTACATTCGCCCTCACGCTCTGCTTTACTGGCATTCATGGCGTTGACGTTATAGCTCACGCCATCTTTGGCATGAAACTCAACAATGGATTGCTCTTGTGGTCCGGTTAAGGCCTTGACCAGGCCGACGTCTTTCAGAGAGTCAATCCACTGATAATGGCTGACGATGGCATCAGCACGCGCATTGGCGTTCATGCCACGCATCAGATACTGGCGATGTGTTTTGCTCGGCAGGGTGACCTGCGAAGCCAGTAACTGATCAAAATCGTCGCGGCGAGCCAGCGCATCGAGCATGCGATGCGTAGAAGACCAGAACAGCAATGAACGTAACAGAAATTTAAGACGGTACTCGCGTTTTTGCCAGATAGGGCCTGGAACGAGTTTGCCTTTCACCAGTTCGGAAATGATATGGGTACGATGCGATTGTGGCGCATCGTTTTGCAGGCGCGTATTTGACACGGGAAAACCTCAAAGTTTATGCAATGCATATTTTAGGGGGCATGCAAAAGAGTATTAATACTGGTGAAACATTTATTTATCCTTAGTTTACTGTTTGTTTAGCTTCATGAAAAGCGCTCGTGTGCAGCGTCCCTACACATAAGTCAACTGTAACTATACTTCCTATGGGAGGGCTTATGTATCAGCGAATTGAAGGTGGGATGTGGCGTCACGTCTGGGTTGTCAGCGATATACACGGCTGTTATCAGTGGCTTATGGATGAGCTTAAACGCCGTCATTTTAACCCGTATGAGGATTTGCTTATTTCTGTCGGGGATATCATCGATCGTGGCCCTGATAGCGTGAAATGCCTGCAGTTAATACATGAAAAATGGTTTCGTGCCGTGCGGGGCAACCACGAGCAAATGGCGCTCGACAGTCTGGATAATAACGATTTTTCGCTCTGGACGATGAATGGCGGAATGTGGTTTGCGCATCTTGAACGCGACCAGCAACAGCTTGCGCTGTCGTTGCTTGAGGCCTGTCGCGATTTACCGCATATCATCGAGATAACCTGTGCGAATGGTCTGAATGTGATAGCCCATGCGGATTATCCGGCTGCGGAATACCAATGGCAAAAACCGGTCAGCGCTCAGCGCGTCTTATGGAACCGCGACAGGTTGATGGGATTTATGGTGGGCAAAGGGCAGGGCATCAGCGGCGCGGATCATTTCTGGTTCGGACATACGCCCCTCGACAGAAGGTATGATTTTAATAATCTCCACTACATTGATACGGGCGCCATATTTGACGGTTACTTTACGCTGGCGCAGCTGCAGTAATAAATAACCCGCCTTCGGGCGGGTTCTCTTTAGGTCAGGCAAGACGCATGACCCAGGCATCGGTTTTACTATCGTAATGCTCACGGTAAAGGACAGAGTGTTCGCCATCAAGTATTGCCGGGACGCTGGTATCTGCATCCCATGCATCGAGCTGCATGCACAAATCCGGGTCGGATTTGCAGGGAATACTTAACGTTCGATCGCCTTGTGCTTCGCCGCGCAGCTCTGCGTCGTCGATCTCAAAAGCGCCAATACGCACGCTGGTTTTCGTCATAGTGCTCTCCGGTTCGGTTGTCAAAATCTGGTATGACCAGTGCATTCACCCATTTTTGATCGTAGACAAGGAGAGCAAAATCGCCAGTAAAAAAATGCGCTTTTTTTCAGCCCGTGCGATCGTTACCGGTAAACAGCCGACCATCCCGAACCAACTCGCGCGGATAGCTGTTTTTCAGCCTTGAGCCGACCTTTTTTGCCAGCCCCAGCGGGTATCCCTGATACGTCACTATCACTTCATCGCCTGATGGCGCGCTGTCCGGATAGACATCGCGACCGCGGTACCACTCTTCGGCTTCCTGATGCGTCAGGGCAAAGGTATTCTCGCGTCCGGCAAGCGCGATAACGGCCTCATGCTGCCAGCGATACCCTTTGTTATGCACTTCCGCCAGGCGGATCCCGATTCGCGAAAAACGGACCTTTCCGATGAGCGGCTCGATCTCAGCCGGGAACAGCCATATCTCTTTATCACGCATCCAGAGATGCAGGCTCTCATCCCAGACCAGCCCAACCTTTTTGGCGGCGGCTTCAAGCTGTGCTGCATCGCGACCTTTAAGGGGGGCAAACGGGAAGTTGCCGACCTTGAATTTTGGTGCGGGCAGGGGAGCAACCGCCTGCGTTTTACGCAGACGCGCCACAAAGAACCCTTCACAGTCGTAAATCTGCGGGAACACGTGAAGGAAACCCTCGGGGGTGACCGCCTCTTGTGCCGAGGCAAACAGATCGTTAAGCGGCAGAAACTCGACTGCATCCGAATAGTTCGCTTTCAACCACAGACAGACGTCTTCGTTTTCATCGCGGTTTAGGGTGCACGTTGAATAGACCAGCGTGCCGCCAGGGCGCAAAGCGTGAAATGCGCTCTCGATCAGCTCTCGCTGCGTGGCGGCGATCTCCAGGTTGCTTTCCGCGGACCAGTTCTTTAACGCATCGGGATCTTTACGCACCACCCCTTCGCCGGAGCAGGGGGCGTCCAGCAGAATGGCATCGAAGGCTTCCGGTAGGGCGGCGCCAAACACGCGTCCGTCGAAGTGCGTCAGTGCAACATTATGAATACCGCAGCGGCTGATGTTGGCATGCAGCACCTTCACGCGGCTGGCGGAAAACTCGTTAGCAAGGATCGCCCCCCGGTTACCCATCCGGGCGGCAATTTGCGTGGTTTTTGAGCCGGGCGCCGCGGCAACATCCATCACGCGCTCAGGCGAATTGCCATCGGTAAACAGGGCGGCAACAGGCAGCATCGAGCTGGCTTCCTGAATATAGAACAGGCCGCTCAGATGTTCAGCGGTGCTGCCCAGCGGGAGTGAGGCTTCGTCATCGCGCTCGATCCAGAACCCCTCAGCACACCACGGTACCGGCGTAAGCTGCCAGCCGTACGGCGAGACCAGTGCCAGAAAATCATCGACGCTGATTTTCAACGTGTTGACGCGAATACTTCGGCGTAACGGACGCTGGCAGGCGGCGATAAAATCGTCTAACGACAGGTGAGAAGGAAGCGCCTCGCGCATCTGCGCCAGGAATTGTTCAGGAAGAAATACGGAGTTTTGAGCCACGGGCACACCACAGGGAAAAGTTCAGGTGCGCAGTGTAACATAAAGGCTCCGGTGCGTTGACACCGGAGCATTGCTGTTTAACGTGGCAGGGCGGTTCCCCATTCGCGCCACTCTTTCGGTTCGCTTTCGAGCAGCAGGAAGTGTTTACCCGGCTGCGCTTTTGGCGCCAGCGGCGTTCCCGGCGGCGTGGCAAACGCGATACCGCCGCGAATGAACTGGTTGAAGGTGCCGGTTTTCACCACGCCACCCGTCAGGCCGAAGTCCAGCGAGTAGCCTGATGCCAGCCAGAATACCGAGTTATTTCGAACCAGGTGCTGGTAGCGTTCGCTGATGCGTAACGCCACCATCACGCGATCGGAGAGTGTACCGAGCGTCAGGCCCGTGACCGTACCCACCTCAATGCCGCGGAACAGTACCGGTGTGCCGATGTTCAGCGAGCCTGCTTCCGGCACTTCCACCACGATGCTCAGGCCGCCAAGGTAGCGCGAGTCGGTGATCGTGGCTTCCTGCAGCTCGAAATCGCGACGGGCATTGCCCTGGCCGGGCTCAACGTTGATGTACGGCTGCAAAATGGTGTCGAGATGCTCCACGCCCGCGGCCGAGATCTGCGGCGTGACCACCGAGAAGCGCGAGCCCGTGCGGGCGAAGGTCTGCACATATTCCGGGTAAAGCACGGCGGTGGCCTGCACCTCGTTACGTGAGGTAATCAGCGTCAGCTTCTGGATCTGCCCGATATCAATACCCAGATAGCGAATTGGCATGCCTTCCGCCAGCTTACCGGCATCAAACGCGTGCAGGGTAATCTGCCCGCCTACTGCACGTGCGGCGGTTTCGGACGGGAAGAGAATACGCTTATCACCTTTGCGCAGATTCGCACCCGCGCCGCTGAGATTATCGAAGCTAATCGCCCCGCGCAGCGCGCGTGAGAGCGGGGAGGCCTGCACGGTCAGCCCGTTACCGTTAAGCTGAACTTTCGCGCCGCCTTCGGCCCAGAAGACGCTGTTTGGCGTCAGCAGCTTGCGGTACTCCGGCTTGATGTGCAGTTCGATATCAAAGGCGTCCGCACGCGGGCGAACGGTGATCACTTCCCCGACTTCAAACTTGCGATACAGCACCACGGATCCCGCCTGTACGTCCGGCAGCGTTTCGGCGCTTAGCGTCAGCGTGGTGGTAGGAAGATCGCTCAGGCTGTTTTCAATCGCTTTCTCGAGGTTGGCATACAGCGGATAGCTGTCGCGCACGGGGCCTTTATCGCCAGGCAAAATACGGATGCCGCCGTTCACCCATTCGCTGGCGCTGGCGCCGAGGAACTCCACGCCGTCCAGACCCACCTTCACATCGACGCGACTGTTCACCACGAATTTGCTGTCACCGTGCACCAGGTCGCTGTATTGCGGATCAATGGCGACCGAGAACGTCACGCCATCCGCGGAGAGCTTACGCTCCAGCACCTGACCGACCTGCACGCCGTGTAAAATTAGCGGCTGTCCGGCTTCGATACCGTAACTTTCTGGCGCATTCAGCGTGACGGTTACCACACCCGGTTTTTGCAGCAGGGCTTTATCCGCTGGGGCAATCACGAAGCTATTGCTGGGTTCACCTTCACCGGGGATGAGCTCAAACGTATTGCCGGTCAACAGCGTGCTGAGGCTGGCATCGTTCAGAGAGAGCTTTGGACTGCGCATTTCGATGCGCGTTTTCTCGCGCAGGAGATCGACCACGCTTGGATCGACCGTCATTTCGCCGGTGACCGATCCGCCCGGGTTGAGCGTCATTTTGGTGAGCTGGCCGACCTGCAGCCCCTGATACATCAGCGGCGTTGAGCCCGCTTTTAGCCCTTTAGCATCGGGCAGGGCAAGTTTGACGATCACGCCGCGCTGGCTGTGCGCCAGGTCGGCGTACAATCCAAATGAGTCATCAGCGGTGGCAGGGCTTGAGTTTTCCGGGGAGTCAAAGGCAATAGCGCCATTCACCAGCGCGGCCAGACTCTCCAGCTTCACTTTCGCACCGCTCAGGCTGAGATCCGCATCCACGCCGGAGACGTTCCAGAAGCGGCTGCCTTTTTTCACCAGATTGGTGAAGCGACGCTCGATCAGCACGTCGATGGTGACGCCCTGTTTATTCGGGTTAATCGCGTAGTCGTACACGCGGCCAACCGGGATTTTGCGGAAATAGACCAGTGAGCCACTGTTCAGAGAACCGAGATCCGGCGCCTGCAGATGGATCATCAAATCGCCGTTATTGAGGCGGTACTTGGGCTGCGTATCCAGAGCAACAAAGTGATCCTGCGGCTCGCCTTTACCCGGCATCATGCCAATATAGTTACCGCCCACGAGCGCATCCAGCCCGGACACGCCGGCCAGAGAGGCTTTAGGCGTCACCAGCCAGAACTGCGTTTCGCTGCGCAGGGCATCCTGCATATCAGATTTAATACTGACCCGCACCTGAATCTTGTTCAGCCCTTTTCCAAGGGAGATGTCCTGAACCGTACCTACTTCAACCCCCTGGAAGCGAACGGGCGTTCGCCCGGCGACGATGCCGTCGGCGGTCTGGAAATCAATGGTGACCGTACTCCCGCGATCTTCATAGCTCGTCCAGATAAGCCAGCCTGCAATCATCAGGGCGATGACGGGCAGCAACCAGAATGGCGAAATGCGGCGTTTTGTTTTAATTCTCGCTTCAGTCGGCGAAGCGGGGGTTTCCTGACTCATGTGCATCCCAAAGTAAGCGGCTATCCAGCCATTCCACAGCAAGAATAGTCAATATCACCGCAGAGCCGAAATAAAAAGCCGCGGGTCCCATTGTAAAAGCAAGTAGCTGGTCGCGATTGATGAGCGACATCATCAGCGAAATCACGAACAGATCTAACATTGACCAGCGGCCAATCCAGGTGACGAACCGCAGAAGCAGAATGCGTGTTCGTAAGCCTTGTTCACATTTAAAGTGAATGCTGATGAGCAGGGTAAACATCACCACCACTTTGGTAAAGGGAACCAGGATACTGGCAATAAAGACGATCGCCGCCACCCCGACGTTACTGTGTGCAAGGGAGATAATCCCGGAGAGGATAGTATCCTCCTGACGCCCGCCATTCACGTAAATGATAGAAATCGGCAGCATATTGGCTGGGATCAGAAACACCAGGGAGGCGATCAGCGCGGCCCAGCATTTTTGCAGGCTATTGTTGCGGCGCAGTCTCAGCGGAATGTGGCACCGCGGGCAGCGTCCACGCGCGTCGGGTAAGCCGGTATAGTGGCATCCCAGACAGACGCGCAGATTTTCATCGGGGCGTGTAGCGGGGCGCTGAGGGTAAAACCGTTCCCAGAGCTGCTCAACGTTCAGGTGGATCAGCGTCAGGATGCTTAGCAATACCAGGCAGATGAAAGCAAAGAGCCCGATACCGGGCTGCAAAAAGGCGTAGTCCTGTACCTTTATTGACGCAACGCCCACGCCCACCAGATAAATATCCAGCATCACCCACTCTTTGAGCTTATCCAGCATCAGCAGCACCGGGCGAAGGTTCATGCCGAGGATATTGCCAAACCAAAGATAGGCAATGGCGGCAACCAGCACCAGCGGCGCGCCAACGGTGCAGAACAGCACCATGGCGGCGGTGATGGGATCGCCCTGACGGGTCATCTGCCAGATACCCTGCAGCACGTTGGCGTCAATGCGCACGCCAAGCAGGTAGAGTTTCAGCAGCGGTTCGCTCCAGGCGAAGGGCATCAGCAGCAGCATGGTGACGGCCATGGCGGCGAGACGGGTTAACGACCAGTCTCGGCCGTCGCGAATTTTGGCGTCGCAGCGGGGACAGAAGGCACTTTGGTGCGATTTCATCTTCGGCAACATAAAAAGCGTATCGCACTGGGGGCAACGCTGATAATGTGCACGTGGCAAAGCTTCGCTTACCGTATGGACAGTTATCTTTCTTGTCGGCGTAATTTTGGTTGTTTTTAAGGCCATCAGCTGCGCACAAATAAGTATTGTTGAAAGTTATAATAACTCATGAACGGATTCATCTTGAGCATGAGCGCATTTAATGCTTATTTTAATAGGCTATGCGGTAAATTTGTAAGACAACTAAGTGATTGAATAATGAACAAAACAGAATTCTACGCGGATCTGAACCGCGATTTTAAGGCATTGATGGCGGGTGAGACCAGCTTCTTAGCCACTCTGGCAAATACTAGCGCATTGCTGTTTGAACGTCTCTCTGAGGTGAACTGGGCCGGCTTTTACCTTCTGGAAGGTGAAACGCTGGTGCTCGGTCCGTTCCAGGGCAAACTGGCCTGCGTGCGTATTCCGGTAGGGCGCGGCGTATGCGGCACGGCGGTGGCCGAGAATCAGGTCCAGCGTGTGGAAGATGTTCATGCATTTGACGGGCACATTGCCTGCGATGCCGCCAGTAATTCTGAAATCGTTCTGCCTCTGGTGGTCAAAAATCAGATTATTGGCGTTCTGGATATCGACAGTACGGTCTTCAGTCGCTTTACAACCGAGGACGAACAGGGGCTGCGCGAGCTGGTGGCTAATCTGGAAAACGTACTCGCGGCAACCGATTATCAAAAATTCTTTGCGAGCGTCGCAGGATAATCAACGGATAACGTAGCATTTACTGATAGCGTCATTATAATGACGCCTGTTCATGCCTGCGCTTGTTGGCAACGTCCGTTGTAATCAGGAAATTTCATGGAAAATCAACCTAAGTTGAATAGCAGTAAAGAAGTTATCGCATTTCTGGCCGAGCGTTTCCCGCAGTGCTTCAGCGCGGAAGGTGAAGCGCGTCCCCTGAAAGTCGGTATTTTTCAGGATCTGGTGGCACGTGTTGAAGGGGAAATGAACCTCAGCAAAACTCAGCTGCGTTCCGCCTTACGTCTTTATACTTCGAGCTGGCGTTACCTGTACGGTATCAAAGCTGGCGCGACCCGTGTGGATCTCGACGGCAACCCGTGTGGTGAGCTGGACGAGCAGCACGTTGAGCACGCGCGCAAGCAGCTTGAAGAAGCCAAAGCACGCGTTCAGGCACAACGTGCAGAACAGCAGGCGAAAAAACGCGAAGCCGCCGCGGCAAACGGCCAGGAAGATGCGCCTCGTCGTGAGCGTAAACCACGCCCTGCGCCGCGCCGTCACGATAATAACGATCGCAAACCGCGTGCAGACAAACCAGCAGCAAAAGCCCCGCGTGCCCCTCGTGAAGAGCCGCGCCATACGCCGGTTTCTGACATTAACGCCCTGAGCGTAGGTCAGGCGCTGAAGGTAAAAGCGGGTAACAATGCTATGGACGCCACCGTACTGGAAATCACCAAAGATGGCGTTCGTGTACAGCTGACTTCTGGTATGTCAATGATTGTACGCGCAGAACACTTGTTGTTCTGAAACGGAGGCCAAGCCTGGCATGAACACTTTTTTTAAGCTCACCGCGCTGGCGGGCCTGTTTGCCATAACAGGTCACGCTTTTGCAGTGGACGATATCACGCGTGTTGATCAAATTCCGGTTCTCAAGGAAGAGACGCAGCACGCGACGGTGAGCGAGCGCGTGACCTCACGTTTTACCCGCTCGCACTATCGTCAGTTCGATCTCGATCAGGCCTTTTCGGCCAAAATCTTTGACCGCTATCTGAACTTGCTGGATTACAGCCATAACGTTTTGCTCGCCAGCGATGTCGAGCAGTTCGCTAAGCGCAAATCCGAGGTGGGTGACGAGTTGCGCTCAGGCAAGCTGGATCTGTTCTACGATCTCTACAACCTGTCGCAAAAGCGCCGCTTCGAACGCTATCAGTACGCGCTGAAAGTGCTGGAACGTCCGATGGACTTCACCGGCAACGACACCTTTAATCTGGATCGCAGTAAAGCACCCTGGCCGAAAGATGAAGCCGAGTTGAATGCGCTGTGGGACGGTAAAGTTAAATACGATGAACTGAGCCTCAAGCTTACCGGCAAAGACGAAAAAGAGATCCGTGACACGCTGACGCGTCGTTACAAATTCGCCATTCGTCGTCTGGCGCAGACCAACAGTGAGGATGTCTTCTCGCTGGCCATGACGGCCTTTGCTCACGAAATCGATCCGCACACCAACTATCTCTCTCCACGCAACACCGAACAGTTCAATACCGAGATGAGCCTGTCTCTTGAAGGTATCGGCGCGGTGCTGCAGATGGACGATGATTACACGGTGATCAATTCGATGGTTGCGGGTGGCCCGGCATCCAAAAGCAAAGCGATTAGCGTAGGCGATCGTATTGTGGGTGTAGGACAAACCGGACAGAACATGGTCGACGTGATCGGCTGGCGTCTTGATGACGTGGTTGCGCTGATCAAAGGTCCGAAAGGCAGCAAGGTTCGTCTGGAAGTCCTGCCAGCCGGAAAAGGCACCAAAACCCGTATCGTTACCCTGACCCGCGAGCGTATCCGTCTGGAAGACCGCGCGGTGAAAATGTCGGTGAAAACCGTGGGTAAAGAGAAGGTGGGTGTCCTAGATATTCCTGGCTTCTACGTAGGGCTGACTGACGATGTGAAAGTTCAGCTGCAGAAGCTTGAAAAGCAGAACGTCAGCAGCATTATCATCGACCTGCGCAGTAACGGCGGCGGAGCGCTGACGGAAGCGGTTTCACTCTCTGGTCTGTTCATTCCATCGGGTCCCGTGGTGCAGGTGCGCGATAACAACGGTAAAGTGCGTGAAGATGCCGACAACGACGGTGTGGTCTACTACAAAGGCCCGCTGGTGGTCCTGGTTGACCGCTTCAGTGCTTCCGCGTCTGAGATCTTTGCCGCTGCCATGCAGGATTATGGCCGTGCGCTGATCGTCGGTGAGCCAACCTTCGGGAAAGGCACCGTTCAGCAGTATCGTTCTCTTAATCGTATCTACGATCAAATGCTGCGTCCGGAATGGCCTGCACTGGGCTCGGTTCAGTACACCATTCAGAAATTCTACCGCGTGAATGGCGGCAGTACGCAGCGTAAGGGCGTAACGCCGGACATTATGATGCCGACAGGCACGGAAGAGACGGAAACCGGCGAGAAGTTTGAAGATAACGCGTTACCGTGGGACAGCATCAATGCCGCGACCTACGTGAAAGCGGGTGATATGACGCAATTTGGCCCTGAACTGCTGAAAGCGCATAACGACCGCATCGCGAAAGATCCGGAATTCCAGTACATCATGAAGGACATCGCACGCTTCAATGCCCTGAAAGATAAGCGGAATATCGTTTCTCTGAACTACGCACAGCGTGAGAAAGAGAACAACGAAGACGATGCAACCCGCCTGGCGCGTATCAACGATCGCTTCAAGCGTGAAGGCAAGCCTCTGCTCAAAAAACTGGACGATCTGCCAAAAGATTACCAGGAGCCGGATCCGTATCTGGATGAGACGGTACATATCGCTCTCGACCTGGCGAATCAGGAAAAAGAGAAACCTGCCGTACAGCCCGCTCCGGCAAAATAATCTCCCAACAGGCACAAGAAATTGTGCCTGTTTCTTTTTGTTCTTCATCCTTCCGTCAGCCAGATTTTCAATTGTGTAAAGTTGTGTCTTTCTGGTGACTTACGCCCGCCGGATGCTTGAAAATAACCGTAATACCCATACGATGTGGGTAATCGCATAGTGCGTTTTGTTAAACTGAGGTAAAAAGAAAATTATGATGCGAATCGCGCTCTTCCTGCTCACCAACCTGGCGGTCATGGTGGTTTTCGGGCTCGTGCTAAGCCTGACAGGAATTCAGTCGAGCAGCGTTCAGGGTCTGTTGATTATGGCGCTGCTGTTTGGTTTTGGTGGCTCGTTCATCTCCCTGCTGATGTCGAAGTGGATGGCACTGAAATCGGTGGGTGGTGAGGTTATTGAACAGCCGCGTAACGATATGGAACAATGGCTGATGAATACGGTGGCTCAGCAATCCCGTCAGGCCGGCATCGCCATGCCGCAGGTGGCGATTTACCATGCCCCGGACATCAACGCGTTTGCCACGGGCGCCCGTCGCGATGCGTCACTGGTTGCCGTCAGCACCGGTCTGCTGCAGAACATGAGCCGTGACGAAGCTGAAGCGGTTATCGCCCACGAAATCAGCCATATCGCCAACGGTGACATGGTGACCATGACCCTGATTCAGGGTGTGGTGAACACCTTCGTGATCTTCATCTCCCGTATCCTGGCGCAGATTGCGGCTGGCTTTATGGGCGGCAACCGCGACGAAGGTGAAGAGAGCAACGGCAACCCGCTGATCTACTTCGCCGTGTCGATGGTTCTGGAACTGGTATTCGGTATTCTGGCCAGCATCATCACCATGTGGTTCTCTCGTCACCGTGAATTCCACGCGGATGCCGGCTCTGCGAAGCTGGTTGGTCGTGAGAAGATGATTGCCGCGCTGCAGCGTCTGAAAACCAGCTACGAGCCGCAGGAAGCGAACAGCATGATGGCCTTCTGCATTAACGGTAAATCCAAATCGCTGAGCGAGCTGTTTATGTCTCACCCGCCACTGGATAAACGTATTGAAGCGCTGCGCAGTGGGGAATACCTGAAGTAACGCCAGGAACCCTAATAAGCCGGGCAGGAGAACACTCTGCCCGGCTTTTTTTATGCCTGAACCCTGGGCTGTGTCACCCGCAGGCCGCTGACGACCGCCGCGAGGGAAGCAAGGGCACCTGCGGTGAGAAGCGCAATGTGGTTACCGTTTTGTCCGGCAAGGTTAAACATCAGGGCGACCAGTGCCGCACCGCTGCTTTGGCCCAGCAGACGCGCGGTCCCCAGCATACCGCTGGCTCCTCCGCTGCGATGACGCGGCGCGGAGGTGATAATGGTGTGGTTGTTAGGGGACTGGAACAGACCAAACCCCGCGCCGCACAGGATCATGCGCCAGATGATGTCCAGATCGGTTGGCGATGACGGTAGCAATGCCAGCGCGAAAAGGCCTGTCGCCATCACCGCCAGCCCCAAAGCACCCAATAAACCGGCATGGACGCGTTCAATTAAATAACCTGCCAGCGGTGCCATCACCATGGTCGCCAGCGGCCAGGGGGTGAGCAGCAGGCCGGTCTCCACCTCTGAACGTCCAACCACGCTTTGCAGAAAGAAGGGTAGGGAGACCAGTGCCAGCATCTGGGCGCAGAACGAGCAGACAGACGTGCAAATGGAGAGGGAAAAGAGGGGAATACGCAGCAGATCAACAGGCAGTAGAGGCACAGGGAGAGTGAGCTGGCGGCGAACAAAGAAGAAGCCGATCGCCAGCAGGGCGATAAGCTCCGCGCCGGTAAGCATCAGAGACTGTCCCTGCGCAAATCCGCTCAGCGCCGTAATCAACAGGCCAAAGGTCAGGGCATTCATCACCGCACTCGCCACATCAAAGCGCGGCATGGTGCTTTTGGGACCGTTAGCGGGAAGAAAGCGCAGGGCAAAGAAGATGGCGACAATACCCAGCGGCACGTTGATGGCGAACAGCCACTGCCATGACGCAACGGAAAGGATCGCCGCCGCAATCGTTGGCCCGGCGGCAGAAGAGACGGCGACAATAAACGAGTTTATCCCCATTCCTCGCCCCAGATGACGCTGCGGATAAATTAAGCGGATCAGCGCCGTGTTTACGCTCATGAGCGCCGCGCCGCCAAAACCCTGCGCAATGCGGGCAAGCGTCAGGGTATGCAGTGAATCTGAAAGAGCACAGAACAAAGACGTAAAGGTGAAAACCACCAGACCGCACTGATACACCCGACGGTAACCGAACATATCGCCCAGGAAAGAGAACGAGAGCAGGGAAACCACGATCGCAATCTGATAGGCGTTAACAATCCATATCGAACTGGCGGGAGAGGCGTGCAGGTCGCTGGCGATGGTTGGCAGGGCAACGTTTGCGATTGCGCCGTCAAGGACCGCCATTGATATACCGATAATGATGGTCGCTATCGCGCCATACCGCTGGGGTAAAGGCAGGCCATCGGAAAGGGTCTTTTCCATTAGGGTTAAAAAAGCTCAGCGTGAAATTATTCTCAGGGTAACTATTTTAGCATTGTTACAGCCGCGATATGTCGCAGATTTGTAACGAAGTAAACGGGGATTGATTGCAGGTGACATGACGGGAACTTATAATAAAAACCGGTTCTGATTTTTATAAAACACTCGCTATGAGGTGGTAAATGGCTATTGCGGATTTGGATAAACAGCCAGATTCTGTTTCTTCCGTGCTGAAGGTGTTTGGCATCTTACAGGCGCTGGGAGAGGAGCGTGAAATAGGTATTACAGAGTTGTCACAGCGCGTGATGATGTCAAAAAGCACCGTATATCGCTTTTTGCAGACCATGAAATCGCTGGGTTACGTTGCCCAGGAAGGCGAATCTGAAAAATACTCCCTGACGCTGAAGCTGTTTGAGCTGGGTGCCCGCGCGCTACAAAATGTTGACCTGATCCGCAGCGCCGATATTCAGATGCGTGAAATCTCTCGCCTCACTAAAGAGACCATCCATCTCGGCGCGCTGGATGAAGACAGCATTGTTTACATCCATAAAATCGACTCCATGTACAATCTGCGCATGTATTCGCGCATTGGTCGTCGCAACCCGCTCTACAGTACCGCCATTGGTAAAGTTCTGCTGGCGTGGCGCGATCGTGAGGAAGTGAAGCAGATCCTCGAAGGCGTGGAATACAAGCAAAGTACCTCACGAACCATTACCAGCACGGACGCGCTGCTAACGGTGCTCGATCGCGTACGCGAGCAGGGGTATGGCGAAGATAACGAGGAGCAGGAAGAGGGACTGCGCTGCATCGGCGTTCCGGTATTTGACCGTTTTGGCGTGGTGATCGCGGGCTTAAGTATCTCTTTCCCAACCTTACGTTTCTCCGAAGAGCGTCTGCATGAGTATGTGGCTATTCTCCACACTGCCGCACGTAAGATTTCTGAACAGATGGGGTATCACGACTACCCGTTCTAATCTCTGTTCACATAAAAAACGCCGCATCTGTTGCGGCGTTTTTTGTCGGTCATTTACCCGGCTGACTAGCCATTATCAATCACGACGGAAGTCTTACGCAGGACCGGACAGTGGGTTAAGCCAACAATCCCGCTGTCAGTATGCAGATATTGCGCAGTGCTCATTCCTTGTGCTGTTAAGTATTTACACTGAATGCCTAACCCGGCAGCATTTTCGGTGCTTCCCACAAGTACGCCATAACCCGTTAGCAGAAGGCCAATCCAGACAATGGCCAGTGCAATAATTGTTCGAATGATTAAGCGCATCATTACCTCTTTTATCGTTGTTATCATAATGCTAGCGTAAACGGTTTACGAAACGAAACAAGTGCAGGATTCTGAAAAAAGCGCGATGGCGGCATAGTTAGCCCTTGTTTAAGATAAGCGTGATAACCTCGTTACATCAGGTCATTAGACGGAGTGTGGAGTGAAAAAAATACGCTGGGTAATTCTGATTATCGTGCTGATAGCGTGCGTGGTGTTATGGACGCAGACGATCAATGTGATGTGCGATCAGGATGTACAGTTTTTTAGCGGCGTTTGCGCAATCAATAAATTTATTCCGTGGTAACACGCATTTTTTCTCAAGGTGATTTCCTTCCTTCGCGCCAGTGGTAAAATAGACGTTTTTATTGAGGTGGTGAAATGGGTGAGTTACTGAATTCAGGGCTGCTAAATATAGCATCCCTGATGATTTCTATGGTTGTTCTGCTTGTCGGGCTGGTCATTTGGTTTTTTGTGAATCGCGCCAGTTCCCGTACTAACGAGCAGATTGAACTGCTGGAAGCGCTGCTCGATCAGCAAAAACGTCAGAATGCGCTGCTACGCCGTCTGTGTGAGGCTAACGAACCGGAAGAGAAAGACGCGCCGAAAGACGCAGTCGCTGAAGATAACAAAGACGAAGATGACTTTATCCGCCTGGTGGCTGAGCGTTAATCTTTTTGTCCTGGGAGGTGGCTGTGGTCTGGAAAAACCCCTGGTATGACCCCTCCCTGAAACATCACACCCCGAACGGTTTTCGTAATACCGATCCTGTTGGACATCAACCCGGCGACCTCGACCGTTGGCGTAAAGCGCGTAAAGAGGCCGGTTTACCGAAGCCGCCCGCGCTGGGTTATGAAGACTTTATCCGCCAGTGGTGGCATCCGGTTGAGCTTACGCAAACTCATGAAGATGGGGTGTGGTGGCTCGGACACGCGAGCGTGTTGCTGCAGCTGGACGGCAATATCATCCTTACCGACCCGGTGTTTTCGCGACGTGCTTCTCCTCTCCCTTTCCTGGGACCACAGCGCAAAACGCCTCCCGCGCTGTCAGTCGATCAGCTTCATCAGCTTGATGCGGTCGTCATCTCTCATAATCATTACGATCATCTTGATGACGCGACCATTCGCCGTATCCTCAAACGCTTCCCCGACGTCAGTTTTTTTGTTCCGTTGGGCCTGGCCGACTGGTTTCGGCGTCGGGGAGCAAAACGCGTGGTTGAGCTAGACTGGTGGCAGAGTTTCACCTGGCAAGGGATGACGCTGACCGCCGTACCGGCTCAACACTGGAGTATGCGCACGCCATGGAACCGCAATCGCTCATTGTGGTGCGGCTGGGTGATGGAAGGACGGCATCACCGTTTCTGGTTTAGCGGTGATACCGGTTATTCACCTGAGCTGCTGTTAATTCCTGAACGCCTGGGCCAGATAGATGCCGCCGCGTTACCGATTGGTGCCTATGCCCCACGATGGTTCATGGCTGTCCATCATATGGATCCGCAATCTGCGGTGGCATTGTGGCAGCAGCTGGGCTCACCTCTGGCGTTCCCTATTCACTGGGGCGTGTTTGAACTGGCAGATGAATCCTTAGATGAACCTGTGCAGGAGTTAACTCACGCACTCGATAATTTAGCACCAGTTAACCATTCTTTCAGGATACTGAAGATTGGTGAATATTTATCCTTATAAACGAAGCGATAAATTGTTGCATATATTGTTGATGTAAAGGCGCGCAGGAATGTTTTATTTTTATCGAAACGTTTTGCTTGCCTTCTTTTGATGCAGAGTCATAAAAATTTCATTATTTTGGTGCATAACGCTGTTTATTCGCTGGTGCATTTTAATACAGCTGGGCGCGGGTTATTAACACTGTTTTTTCTCTGAAACAATTTGGTCGCGTTACAATGATTTAAGCATAAGTTTTCACAAATTGTTCTAACTCAATCAAGACGTAAGATTTCTTTTCCTGTTTGCTGGACGGTTCGTAATGATTGAGCTATGTTAAAAAAGTCTTAGATTACAGCGGTTGTGAAAGCAACGCTGGGTCTTTGTTACGCAGCAGGGCTGTCTGGACGTGATGCGCATAATTGTGCAAAACCTGACAGGCACTGTTCGAATTTGTGCGGCGGATCGAGACATGTTTAAAAATGGCTTGCCATATTAAACATAGTGTGTGATAACACGTTTTGGGTCAAACGAGGTACAGTTCTGTTTATGTGTGGCATTTTCAGTAAAGAAGTCCTGAGTAAACACGTTGTCGTTGAATACCGCTTCTCTGCCGAACCTTATATTAGTGCCTCATGCAGTAATGTCTCAGTTTTATCTCAGTTAATGCCTGCGGGCTAAGAAAACACTCTAAGGAATTTTGCAAAATGGCAAAGATTAAAGGTCAAGTTAAGTGGTTCAACGAGTCTAAAGGTTTTGGTTTCATTACTCCTGCTGACGGCAGCAAAGACGTGTTCGTACACTTCTCTGCAATCCAGGGTAACGGCTTCAAAACTCTGGCTGAAGGCCAGAACGTTGAGTTCGAAATTCAGGACGGCCAGAAAGGCCCAGCTGCAGTTAACGTAACTGCTATCTGATCGAACCGCTGCTGACTGAAGCGCTTAGCACTTCACTCTCAGACATAAAGCCTCGCATAACGCGGGGCTTTTTTATGTCCTTAATCTTTCAAAATATTACCATTCACGGTCTTGTTAGTAACTTGTTGCAAAGCTGCGAGGTTAGTAGCACTGTTTCGCCTCCCTAAGCGCATCTTTTCCCGTTAAATCAGGGCGTTGTTTAACAGTCCTGGGGTTCAGGTGAAGAAGAAATTGATAATGACCGCTGGCAATTTCACGCCAGCGCGTTTTGCGCTGCTCTGTTTAGCTATTTTCTGTAGTCTGGCCTTTTTACTTGGCCGCGTAGCCTGGCTGCAAATCATCAAGCCTGACAATCTGGTGAAGCAGGAAGATATGCGCTCCCTCCGCCAGCTGGCGATTGATGCGCCGCGCGGCATGATAATGGATCGCGAAGGTCGTCCCCTGGCGGTGAGCGTGCCTGTACGGGCCGTTTGGGCCGATCCTAAAACGGTGCTGGCAAAAGGAGGCGTTGGCGTCGACGAACGCTGGCAGGCGTTGGCAAACGCGCTACATCTCTCCCTGGGCGCACTCTCGGCGCGAATCAACGCCAACCCGCAGGGCCGTTTTATTTATCTTGCCCGTCAGGTCGATCCGGCACAGGCAAAGTGGATAGATAAACTGAATCTGCCCGGCATCAATTTACGCGATGAATCCCGCCGTTTTTATCCTGCCGGCCATGTGGCAGCGAACCTGATTGGCTTCACCAATATTGACGGGCAGGGCATTGAGGGCGTGGAAAAAAGCTTCAACGCGCAGCTGACCGGCAAGGCGGGTGTGCGCCAGGTAAGGGAAGATCGCTATGGACGCGTGGTTGAAAACCTGACGGAAGTTGCGCCCGCGCCGGCGCATAACATCCAGTTAAGTATCGACGAGCGTCTGCAAACCATCACCGAGGATGCGCTCGATAATGCCGTGGCCTGGAACAAGGCCGAGTCTGGGGCCTCGGTGCTCATTAATATCCCCACAGGGGAAATACTCGCCATGGCGAGCTATCCGGATTTCAACCCCAATAACCGGGAAGGCGCAACGATAAACGATTTTCGCAACCGTGCGATCAGCGATACGTTCGAACCGGGTTCCACGGTCAAGCCGCTGGTGCTGATGACGGCCCTGCAGCAGGGGCTGGTGCAGCCGGACAGCGTCATTGACACGCATCCGTATACCCTCGACGGGCATCGTATCCGCGATGTGGGCTATTATCCTGAACTGACAATGACCGGGATCCTGCAAAAATCGAGCGACACCGGCGTGTCCCGACTGTCCCTGGCAATGCCTGTCCAGCATCTTATTGATACCTACCGAAATTTTGGATTCGGCACGAATACGGGGCTTGGCTTAACGGGTGAGAGCGCGGGGCTGTTGCCCCAGCGTAAATACTGGAGCCAGCTCGACCGCGCGACATTTGCCTTCGGCTACGGGCTGATGGTGACGCCGCTCCAGCTGGCGCACGTCTACGCCACGATTGGCGGCTTCGGGCTTGAGCGACCTCTCTCGATTACGCGTATCGATCCCCCTGTTATCGGGCAACGCGTCATGCCAGAAGAGATTGCGCACGAGGTGGAGCATATGATGGAGAGCGTTGCGCTGCCGGGCGGCGGAGGGGTTAAGGCCGCCGTTCGTGATTACCGGGTGGCGGTGAAAACCGGTACGGCGAAGAAAATTGACGATAGCGGGAAGTATGTCGATAAATACGTCGCCTACACCGCAGGGGTTGCACCTGCCAGCAATCCGCGTTTTGCCCTGGTGGTGGTGATTAACGATCCGCAAAATGGTGCCTACTACGGCGGGGCCGTCTCCGCCCCTGTCTTCAGTGAGATTATGGGCAACGTGCTGCGTCTGGAAAATGTGAAACCTGACGGGTTACCGGCAGGGTCCGATCACCTTATCGTTATGCGTTAACCGGGCGTTTATAACCAGGGCGAATAGCGGTACACTTCGCCCTTTGATTATGCTCCGGAGTCACCATGTCCTTCAGCTGTCCCCTTTGCCACGCCCCCCTGACGCACTCAGATAAAAGTTATACTTGTCCGCAGGGGCATCAGTTTGATAGGGCAAAAGAAGGCTACGTGAATCTTCTGCCGGTGCAGCATAAACGCTCCCGCGATCCAGGCGACAGTGCAGAGATGATGCAGGCGCGACGCGCATTTCTTGATGCCGGGCACTATCTGCCGCTGCGGGAGACCGTCGCGCAGATGCTGGATGACATTCTGCCGGATTCAGCCACCGCCATGCTCGATATCGGCTGTGGGGAAGGATACTACACCGCACGGTTTGCGGAGGTTGCTCGTGAGAAGGGCGCACAGACGTTCGGTCTGGACGTGTCGAAAGTGGCGATTCGCGCAGCGGCAAAGCGTTACGCGGACGTAACGTTCTGCGTGGCATCCAGCCACCGACTTCCGTTTGACGATGCCAGTATGGACGCGGTTATTCGCATTTACGCGCCCTGCAAGGCGGAAGAGCTGGCTCGCGTGGTAAAACCGGGCGGATGGGTAGTCACCGTGACGCCGGGCCCGCGTCATCTGATGGAGCTGAAAGGGCTGATCTACGACGAAGTGCGTCTGCATGCCCCGCATTCTGAGCAGCTTGCCGGTTTTACCCTGAAGCAAGCGGAATCGGTGGCGTACGAAATGACGCTGAAAGGGGAAGAGGCCGTCGCGTTATTGCAGATGACGCCGTTCGCGTGGCGGGCAAAACCGGAAGTATGGGAAGCGTTAGCGGCACACTCAACATTTGGCTGCCAGACGGACTTCAGTATCCACCTCTGGCAGCGCGAAGATTAACCGGCGAAGTGTGCCCAGAGGATTTGGGCACCAATGCCAATCAACACAATCCCCCCCAGGATCTCAGCGCGTTTACCCAGCAGCGGGCCGATAAACCGTCCGACCATCATGCCCAGCGTGGACATAATCAGGGTTGCGCAGCCGATGGCCAGCGCGGTGGCAATGATATTGACCTGCAGGAATGCCAGACCGACACCGACGGCCATCGCATCAAGGCTGGTGGCAATGGCCGTGGTGACCAGCAGCCAGAACCCGTGGCGGTGCTGAGGCTCCTCGTCTTCTTCATCGCTGCCGCGAAAACCTTCAATCACCATTCGGCCACCGAGAAATACCAGCAGGATGAACGCAATCCAGTGGTTCCACTCCAGCACGAACTGGCTGGCGAGCATGCCAAGACCCCAGCCGATAAGCGGCGTCAGCGTTTCGATAGCGCCAAAAATCAGACCGGTACGCAGGGCTTCTGAGAACTTAGGTTTGTGGAGCGTGGCGCCTTTTCCGATGGAAGCAGCGAATGCGTCCATGGACATGCCAAAAGCGAGAAGGATCGTAGCGGAGATATTCATAACAGCGTCCAGACCGGGGATATCCATATGACACATCACTGCCCCCAGTAAACAGCAGTTGATGTATCTATGGTCTCGCCTGATCGCGCTGCACATGAGATGTGCTGTCAGCGATCCGTACGTGCCACGTTTTTCAACGAGTATGTTGACACGTACATTTCCTGCGAACAGGAAATCGGCTACTCCCCAACGACGGGCGCAACCTTAACATATTTTGAGAATATAAAACAACAATGAAGAGGCATTATTTAAAATGCTTGTTGATAACGATTTTCATTTGTCTTTAGGCGTGAAAATATCGTTAACAAATAGAGATAAAATTAACGAAGTAGATATAGCTTTGGCTATATTTCTTGCGCCAGATAAACGCAGTATATAGCCATTGCTATATATCTAACTCATTGAGTTTTAACGAGTAACTTGTATATCTTTTCCAGGTCGTCAATATTCTTCACCCGAATAAGCAGGCGGCGTTGTTCTAATTGCATCACCAGCACGCCGTCTTCGGATAAATTCATCTCTTTAATACGGTTATATTCTATCCACACATTGGCGAAGAAAAATCCGCGGGATTTAAAAATGATTTTCGGCGTGCGGATCCAGAACAGATAAATCGCCATTAATGCCAGCGCACATAATAACCATGTGGTTAATAATGCACCATGGCTGGTAACGTTATTGTAAATAAGAATGGCGATGAGACCCACGAAGATAAAGGCATCCACGCGCCCGCGTCGCAGAAGGGGAAGGGAGAGCAGCATCTCGCCGTGACGGCGAGGCATGATGAACTCGTCATAGATCGCGTAAGCCAGAAGGGCAACAACAAATAAAACCAGTACGATGTCCGTGACAGTCATTCATCCTCCAGATAAAAAAAACCGGGGGCAAGCCCCCGGCCTATAGCATTGAAACTTACAGACCCAGCAGGCCGACGGCGTAGCCCGCGATACCGATGACGAAGAAGCCAACGATAATCCACAGCGGGTTCACTTTCTTACGCAGCAGCCACATGCAGGCGAAGGTCAACAGCAGCGGCACCAGGCCCGGCATCAGCTGGTCCAGAATCGTCTGCACGGTGGTGACGCGCGTCTGACCATCCTGTCCGGTGATGGTCGATACCACCAGCGGGATGTTCACGTGCGTCCACTTGTTTACCAGCGCGCCCATGACAAACAGGCCGAGGATTGACGCCCCCTCAGTCAGTTTCTGCAGGAAGCCGCCGCCCATGTCCTTAACGATGTCCACCCCTTTACGGTAGCCGTAGGCCACGCCGTAGTAACGGGTCAGCAGACGCACGGCGTTGAACAGGATGAAGAACAGCAGCGGGCCAAGCAGGCTGCCGCTCATCGCGATACCGGCACCCAGTGCCGCGAAGACCGGACGCACGGTACCCCAGAAGATAGGGTCACCGACACCGGCCAGCGGACCCATCAGACCGACTTTGATACCGTTGATAGCACCATCGTCAATCTCTGCGCCGTTTGCACGCTGTTCTTCCATTGCCAGCGTTACGCCCAGTACGGGAGCCGCAACGTAAGGATGGGTGTTAAAGAATTCCAGGTGACGCTTGATGGCCTGACGGCGCGCTTCGTTGTTTTCCGGGTACAGGCGTTTGATCGCCGGTACCATGGAGAAGCAGAAGCCCAGCGCCTGCATACGTTCGAAGTTCCATGAACCCTGAAACAGGTTAGAACGGATGAACACGCCACGAATATCACCCGGAGTGAGTTTTTTCTCGGTGGTAGTTTTTGTCATATCAACCATTTCGCTCACCTGTTAGTCCAGTTCGTTATCGAGATCGTTGTTACCAGCAGCCTGCGCTGGGGCACCCGCGACGCGGTTATATTTCGGGCTGAGCTGGATGTAGAGAATCGCCATCACCGCACCAATCACGCCCAGTGCAACCAGGTTGAAGTTGGTGAAGGCAGCGGTCACGAAGCCGAGGTAGAAGAACGGCATCAGGTAGCCTGCGCGCATCATGTTGATGACCATCGCATAACCGACGACCACGATCATACCGCCCGCGATGTTCAGACCGCCGGTGACCACTTCTGGAATGGCGTTCAGCATGCTCTGGACTTCACTGGTACCGACAGAGATCGCCACGATAACCGCCGGGATCGCGATACGCATCGCCTGCAGGAACAGGGATGAAACGTGGATCCACGACAGTGCCGTGAGGTTGCCGTTGTCGGCCGCCTTATCCGCCGCGTGCTGGAAGGCAACGGTGATAGTACGAACGATGATGGTCAGAACCTGGCCTGCGGCTGCCAGCGGGATTGCCAGGGCGATACCTGCACCAATACTCTGGTGACCGGCAATAACCAGAACGGTAGAAATGATAGAGGCCAGCGCGGCATCGGGCGCAACCGCCGCGCCGATGTTCATCCAGCCCAGGGCGATCATTTCCAGGGTACCACCGATGATGATACCGGTTTTCATGTCACCCAGAACGGCCCCAATCAGGGTACAGGCCACCAGCGGGCGGTGGAACTGAAATTCATCAAGTACGGATTCCATACCCGCAATACATGCGACCACGAACACCAGCACAATCTGAAGAGTGGTAATCTCCATTGCACTTCTCCTATTACGTAAACTTTATATGAGAACCGGCGCGGGCTTATTTCCCAACTTTGCCGATCAAATCCATCATTTTCAGTTTTTGATCCGTGGAAACCTTACGGGCTTCCAGCTCAATACCGCGCGCATTCAGCTTGTTGAATGCCTCGATATCTTTCGCATCGACTGAAATGGCGTTGTTGACCTGCGTTTTGCCCTGACGGAATGCCATACCACCAATGTTCACGGAGGTGATTTTCACGCCGCCTTCAACAATGCGCTCAACGTCTGTCGGGTTAGTGAACAGCAGCATCACGCGTTCACCCGCGTATTTCGGGTTGTTGTAAACGCGGATCATCTTGGCGACATCCACGACGTGCGCGGTAACGCCAGGAGGAGCAACCTGAGTCAGAAGGGTTTTACGAACGGTATCGGCGGCCACTTCGTCGCTGACCACGATAATGCGTCGAACGTTGGTCTCTTTGGTCCAGCGCGTGGCGACCTGGCCGTGGATTAAGCGGTCATCAATACGCGCAAGGCCGATAACCATGTAATCGTTCGGGCCCATCGGTTTTGCCGGTGCTGCCGCTTTCGGTGCCGCTGCAGGCGCAGGGGCAGGTTTTTCAACCGGCTGCGCTTTCAGGGCCTTAACCCCTTCGCGACCGGTTTCAACGGCCAGTGCCACTAGCTCATCGAACGTCGGATTGTCGTCGCGCGCCATGAAGGTTTCCACCAGCATGGGAATGTTGACCCCGGCGACAACTTCATAGTGCTCTTTATCGACGACAATGCGGCTGGCAGCATTGAACGGGCTGCCGCCCCATGTATCAACGAGAAACAGCACGCCTTTGCTGGTATCCAGCTTCTCGAGTTGAGCGTTGTACTTCTCAATCAGCGTCTCGGCGTTTTCACCGGGAACGAAATCGATCCAGCCGACGTTTTCCTGCTCGCCCAACAGCATCTCTGCCGTTTTGAGTAGCTGCTCAGCAGCCCAACCATGTGTGCCTATGACAATAGCAATGGTCACTTGCTACCTCCTTTTATTATCATTAATACGCCTGCCAGGCAGTCGTACTGAGAATCGTATTGGCGAACCGAATCGATTCAGATAAGGGTTAGAGTTCAAAAAACTAAGACTTCCGCGAATTATTTTAGATAGTGAAAAAATAATTTATGTGATGAAGATCCGTAATTTAGCCACGCGTTACAGATTTATCTGTAGCGTAAAGCGGCTGTGTTACAGAACTTTGCAAAGGAACGTAAATCTTTGCTAAAAACACAGTGTCTCTGATATGTTTAGCCTCCGTTTAATTGTTCAGGAGTATAGGGCTACAGCCCACTATATGGACCGTCACCGACGTCAGTCATCTACCAGGCCATTTCGCGCCTTATTCACCGGCGATCCTCGCCACGTATCGACTCTGTTTACCTCTGTTTTGCCCACATTGAGTGGGGCACCGTTTCGTCATTCCTTTAGCAGGAGCTTGTCATGGAATTCTTAATGGACCCGTCAATCTGGGTGGGATTGCTCACGCTGGTGGTGCTGGAGATTGTTCTCGGCATTGATAACCTGGTGTTTATCGCCATCCTTGCGGACAAACTGCCGCCAAAACAGCGTGATAAAGCGCGTCTGATTGGTCTCTCGCTGGCGCTGGTCATGCGACTGGGGCTGCTCTCCGTCATCTCCTGGATGGTCACGCTGACCAAACCGCTGTTCTCCGTCATGGATTACACCTTCTCCGGGCGTGATTTAATCATGCTGATCGGGGGGATATTCCTGCTCTTCAAAGCGACGACAGAGCTTCACGAGCGGCTGGAAAACCGTCAGCACGATGATGGGCACGGTAAAGGCTATGCCAGCTTCTGGGTAGTGGTACTGCAGATCGTGGTGCTTGATGCGGTCTTCTCGCTGGATGCGGTGATCACTGCGGTCGGCATGGTCAACCATCTGCCGGTAATGATGGCGGCTGTCGTTATTGCAATGGCGGTTATGCTGCTGGCCTCGAAGCCGCTGACGCGCTTCGTCAACCAGCATCCGACGGTGGTCGTGCTGTGTCTGAGCTTCCTGCTGATGATTGGTCTGAGCCTGGTGGCGGAAGGCTTTGGCTTCCATATTCCGAAAGGCTACCTGTACGCCGCGATTGGCTTCTCGATCCTGATCGAGCTGTTCAACCAGATTGCGCGTCGTAACTTTATTAAGCAGCAGTCGAATCAGCCGCTGCGTGCCCGTACCGCAGATGCCATTCTGCGCCTGATGGGCGGTCGTCGTCAGGTGAACGTTCAGTCTGATTCCGAAAACCATAATCCGGTTCCGGTCCCGGAAGGGGCGTTTGTGGAACAGGAACGCTACATGATTAACGGCGTGCTCTCCCTGGCCTCCCGTTCGCTGCGCGGCATCATGACGCCGCGCGGGGAAATCAGCTGGGTCGATGCTAACCTGAGCGTTGATGAAATTCGCCAGCAGCTGCTCTCTTCACCGCACAGCCTGTTCCCGGTGTGTCGTGGTGAGCTGGATGAGATCATCGGCGTCGTGCGGGCGAAAGAGATGCTGGTGGCCCTGGAAGAGGGCGTCAACGTGGAAGCCGTTGCTGCGGCGTCGCCTGCGATTGTCGTGCCGGAAACGCTGGATCCGATCAACCTGCTCGGGGTGCTGCGTCGCGCTCGCGGTAGCTTTGTTATCGTCACCAACGAGTTTGGTGTGGTGCAGGGGCTGGTCACGCCGCTGGACGTGCTGGAAGCGATTGCCGGTGAGTTCCCGGATGCAGACGAAACGCCAGAGATTGTTGCCGACGGTGAAGGCTGGCTGGTTAAAGGTACCACCGACCTGCACGCGCTCTCGCACACGCTGGGGCTGGAAAACGTGATCAACGATGAAGAAGACATCGCGACCGTTGCTGGTCTGGTGATCGCGGTTAACGGGCAAATCCCGCGCGTCGGAGATGTGATCGAGCTTTCGCCGCTGCACATTACGATCGTTGAAGCCAACGACTATCGCGTTGATATGGTTCGTATTGTTAAAGAACAATCAGCCCACGACGAAGATGAGTAAGCCGGCTTAGCGCAGCGGCATTAAGGGCACGATGTGCCCGTTATGATGCGCTGGCGGGGGGGCGCTCCCCGCCAGCCACTTCGGAAAATCCCGTAGCGGCATGGGCCGCGCATAGAAAAAGCCCTGCAGGACAGGTACGCCGTGGCGGCGCAAATAGCGCGCCTGCTCCTCTGTCTCGACCCCCTCAGCAACCAGTTCAATATCAAGCCGCTGGCCCAGCGCAATAATCATATCCGTCACCGTCGAGTTCACGGCGTCGGTGCCGATGGCGGTGGTAAACGACTGGTCGATTTTCAGGACGTCCGGGTGCAGCTTCTCAAGCCAGGAGAGGGAACTGTTCCCGGTGCCAAAATCGTCGATGGCGAGCTTCACCCCTTTGCGATGCAGTTCGCGCACGATGCGATAATCCGCATCCAGCAGCGCATCCCGTTCCGTGAGTTCTATCACCAGCTGCTGACGCGGACAGGCGCTGAACCAGAGACGGTTCAGGTCCTGTATCAACACCGCGTGACGGAAATGGCTGGCGGCAACGTTAATGCCGATGTGAAAACCGGCGCTGGAAGGGAAGTAGCCTATCTGGCGCACCGTTTCGGCGATGACATAGCGGGTCAGGGGGACAATCTGGTTATGTTCTTCTGCCAGAGGGATAAACACCTCCGGGGTGATCCAACCCTGACGGGGGTTGTTCCAGCGCAGCAGGATCTCCACGCCAGTACACGCCTGGGTGCGGGCATTCACCAACGGCTGGCAGAAAAGCTCAAATTCCCGCCCCGCAATGCCCATATCAATCTCCCACGTAAAGCTCATCCGGTTTGCCGTCGCCAGCCAGGCGAGATAGCCCAGCAACAGGCTCAGCATAAGCCCCAGCGGCAGCTGGGCTGGCAGGCTTTTTAAGGCTAATGCTCCAGGACCTGGCCCGCTGACCGTAATGGTGAAAGGATTTCGGGTTGATGACTGCTGGAAAAGAGAGTCTTTATCATCAAACGTCAGGCTGTCGCTGACGCGTTGACCATAGCGCAGAAAACGATCGCCCACGGTTAGCGCCACGTCATTGATAAGCGGGCGCTGGGGCTCGAGGATCATTTTGGCGATCAGATCGATATTGATGATCTCGATGACGCCTGCTTCACCGTCCTGAGAAACGGGATACCACTGAATCAATATCGGGCTGTCCTTAAGCAACCACTGGTCGGTGGATAAAATCAGCTTCGTCGTGCTGGCGGGGAGTTCCTTCAGGAAGTCACGAACGGGCACATCGCGGCTCCCGAAAATACTCGAGCAGTACAGGATACCGTCTTTAATCAGGGCGATAGAGCGTACCGTCTGCAAAATGGCGGCCTGCTTTCGCAGCGCCAGGTGCGCCTGGGGACAGGGCTGTCCCACCAGGGGCTGCAGCACGCTGCGGCGGTTCTCCAGAGAAAGCAGTATGTTATCAAGGGCGCGGACGGTGTGGCTGGTAAAATCGAGGATCCGCTGTTGGTTAACATTGCGCTGTGAAATAAAGCGAATGCCTAACGTCAGAATGAGTGTGAGGAGCGCAACCGTGACACAGACGATAACGCGTTTTCGGCGATAGTTTTTAATGATCGTTTGTGCAGTTTGCATGAACGGTCGCCTGATAAGCCACCAGCCACAAAAGCCGGACGCAACAGTGAAAGTGTAGTGGGGAAAACAGCGGGAGACGAGGAAGAAGAGGGAAATTCGCCCATCCGTTGCAGATGGGCGAAAGGCAGTATTAGTCGCACTGCACCTTAATGGCCAGGCCACCACGGGACGTCTCGCGGTATTTCGCGTTCATGTCTTTGCCGGTTTCGTACATGGTTTCAATCACCTTATCCAGCGATACGCGAGGTTCGCTGGTACGGCGCATCGCCATACGTGAGGCGTTGATGGCTTTCACTGAGGCAATCGCGTTACGCTCGATGCACGGCACCTGCACCTGGCCCGCGACCGGGTCACAGGTCAGACCGAGGTTATGTTCCATACCGATTTCAGCCGCCACGCAGACCTGCTCAGGGCTTGCGCCCAGCAGCTCTGCCAGACCTGCCGCCGCCATGGAACAGGCCACGCCGACTTCACCCTGACAGCCCACTTCCGCACCGGAGATGGAGGCGTTCATCTTGTACAGCGCACCGATGGCACCTGCCGCCAGGAAATAGCGAATATAGATATCCGGCGTCACGGGCTCAATAAAGTGGTCGTAATACGCCAGCACTGCAGGAACAATGCCGCACGCGCCGTTGGTTGGCGCCGTCACGACGCGGCCACCGGCGGCGTTCTCTTCGTTAACGGCCAGGGCAAACATGTTTACCCAGTCAACCACGTTCATCGGGTCGTTGGAAAACTTGTCCGTGGTCACCAGCATACGGCGCAGGGCGGAGGCACGACGCGGTACGCGCAGTGGACCCGGCAGAACGCCTTCGGTGTTCATCCCGCGATCGATACAGGCGCGCATGGTTTGCCAGACGTTCGCAAAATAGTCTTCAATCTCTTTTTTGCTGTGCAGGGCCAGCTCGTTCTGCATCACCATACCGGACAGTGAAAGACCGGTCTCTTTGCAGTAGCCCAGCATCTCGGTAGCCGATTTGAACGGGTACGGTACGTTGACGTCGCCGACGCTGTCTTTGCCAAAATGCTCTTCATCCACGATGAAGCCACCGCCGATGGAGTAGTACGTCTTGCTGTAGATCTCTTTTTCACCGCTCCAGGCGTGAATGGTCATGCCGTTTTCATGCAGCGGCAGGTTGTCGCTACGGAAACGCATGCCGTCATCCTGCGGAAAATCGACTTCCTGCTGGCCGTTTGCCAGCAGCAGGCGACCGCGTGTTTCCACGTCGCGGATAAATGCCGGGATGGCATCAATATCAACGGTATCCGGCATGTTGCCTGCCAGACCCATAATAATGGCGATATCGGTGTGGTGGCCTTTACCCGTTAATGACAGCGAGCCGTAAACATCCACGGCGACACGGGTAACGCTTTCCAGTAATCCTTTTTCGACCAGATCATCGACGAACTGTTTACCGGCCTTCATCGGGCCAACAGTATGGGAAGACGAAGGGCCAATTCCCACTTTGAACATGTCGAATATACTAATCACTTTCACACTCCTGACAGGGTTACCGGGGTTCCAGTAACGATGTTATAACTGCGCATAGTGTAAGAGGGAACACCGACCTCGGCTTAACTATTCACATGAATTAAACTAATGGTTAACGATGGGTTTTGCTAATAGCGCGACGCAGATCGCAAACCTGGCAGAAGAGGGCGGAATGTAAAGTATAGTCAAGGCTTCAGGCCGATTTGCAACGCCAGCTCACGAATAATGCCCGCCGTCATGCCCCAGACAAAATAATGCTGATACCAGGACAACCAGACCCGATGGTCATGCCCACGACGCTGAATATCCAGCGGGTGGTAACGACTCAGTCGGAGGGCTTCCTCCAGCGGCATTTCAAACACCGCAGAGACTTCATCGACGCTGGCGTGATACTGCAGGCCCGGCGGGATAATGCCGACAACCGGCGTGACCTGAAAACCGGTGACGCTGTCGACGGGCGGCAGCACGCCGATGACCTCAACGGCCTCCGGCGGAATGGCCACCTCTTCCTGCGCTTCGCGCAGCGCGGCGGCAATCAGCGAGGCGTCGGAGCTGTCTACCGCGCCCCCCGGAAAAGCGACCTGACCCGCGTGCTTGCGTAAATGGGCGGAACGCTGGGTGAGCAGCAGGCCCGGCTGCGCGCGACGCACGACCGGGATCAGCACGGCCGCCTGACGTTGATTCAGCGCTTCGCGATTAACCTGCGGTCGTAATAGCTGAAAACGCGATAAAAAGTCATCCAGCGTCAGGTTCTCTTTTTCCACCCGTGATTACTCCAGTTGTTTCAGGATACGGTTAACTTTATCAAAGGTTTCCTGATATTCCGCATCGACCTCACTGTCGGCAACAATGCCGCCTCCGGCCGAACAGTAAAGGTTTCCGTTGCAGGAGGTCAGCGTACGAATGGTAATGCTGGTATCCAGCGTGCCGCACAGGCTGATATAGCCGATGCTGCCGCACCAGGCGTTGCGGCGGTGCGGCTCCAGCTCATCAATGATCTCCATCGCCCGCACCTTTGGCGCGCCGGTGATGGAGCCGCCCGGGAACGCCGCGCGCAGCAGGTCGCAGGCCGTGCGCGAGTCAGGCAGCCGCGCGGTAATGGTGCTGACCAGATGATGCACCGCCGGGAAAGGCTCGACGACAAACAGTTCCGGCACGCGGACGCTCCCCGGAACGGCCACCCGGCCAATGTCGTTACGCATCAGATCGACAATCATCAGGTTTTCGGCGCGGTCTTTCGGCGAGGCGGCGAGTTTTTCCGCCTGCTTGCGGTCGGCGTCGGGATCGGCAAGACGCGGCAAGGTGCCTTTAATCGGACGGGTTTGAATCGTGCCCTCGGCCAGATGAATAAAACGCTCGGGCGACAGGCTGAGGATCGCCCCCTGTTCCAGACGCACAAACGCGCTAAACGGCGCCTTATTGCTGGCATTAAGGCGGGTAAACGCCTGCCACTCATCTCCCCGGTATGTCGCCTGGAAGCGCTGGGCAAGGTTAACCTGGTAGCAGTCACCGCTTTGCAGATACGCCTGAACGCGCGCGAATTTTTCGCCATACTCTGCGGCGCTCATGTTCGAGCGCCAGTCGGAGGTCAGCGTGAACGTCTCTGCGGGTGCAGCCTGTTGCGCCTCAAGCCAGGCCAGACGCGCCTGCACGTCACGATGGCTCAGCAGGGAAACCGTTTTTTTCTGGTGATCAACAATTAACGCCCAGTCATACAGCCCCACGGCCATGTCGGGCAGGGAAATATCAGCCTGCGCATGCTCCGGCAGCGTTTCGAAACGGCGACCCAGATCGTAGCCAAACAGGCCCAGCGCGCCCCCCTGAAAAGGAAGGTCCGGGTTGGGTGTGGCAGATAAGCCCAGCGCGTTAATGTCGTGCTGAAGCTGCACCAGCGGATCGTCCGTCAGCGACAGGTCATCGGTTGTCAGCGTCTTCAGCGGATCGGCGACCAGAATATCAAAGCGGCTATAGGGGTGATCCGCATGGCCGGAATGCAGCAGCATCGCAAACGGAAGATGGCTCAGGCGGGCAAACCAGTATTCAGCGGCGTCTGTCCGCCAGGGCAGGGTAATAACAGTGGGGAAGCGCATGTTCATGTATGGCATACTACCGGGCAGCGTGAAATAATTAGCGCGAATAATTTAGCAGGAGTTGACGATGTTTGCAGGTTTACCTTCTCTGAGCCATGAACAGCAGCAGAAAGCGGTTGAGCGAATTCAGGAACTGATGTCCCAGGGGATGAGCAGCGGACAGGCGATTTCCCAGGTGGCGGAAGAACTGCGCGCCACGCATACCGGCGAGCGGATCGTGGCGCGTTTCGAGGATGAAGATGAAGAGTAATCGGGCTTAAACCGCCGCGATAATCTTAATCTCGACCTTGTATTCCGGCTTCATCAGCGTGGCCTGTACGGTGCAGCGTACAGGCGCGTGACCCGCCACCACCCACGCATCCCAGGCTTTGTTCATTGCCGCGAAGTCATCTTTGTTTGCCAGGAAAATCGTCGCATCCATAATGCGGGATTTGTCGCTGCCCTGTTTTTCCAGCACCGCGTCAATCTGCGCCAGGGTATTTGCCGTCTGCTCGAACGCATCCGCGTCCAGGTTAGCCGGGACGCCGGTGTAGTAGAGCGTCTGGTTATGGATCACCACATCAGACCAGCGGGCTTCGGCATCAATGCGCACAATTGTCATAAACGTTTCCTCGTTATTTTTCGTCATCAGGCGGCAAGACTGCCATATTGTTCTCCTGTCGTCACTATTTGGGGTGGCACATGAGAGGATGGGCTGACATAATCCCTGTGCAAAAATACAGTGAGAGAGCACCGTGGCAGACGATTTTTCCCCTGAAGGTCAATTAGCGCAGGCTATCCCCGGCTTCAAACCCCGTGAGCCTCAGCGACAGATGGCGCACGCCGTTGCACGCGCCATCGATAAGGCTCAGCCGCTGGTGGTTGAAGCCGGTACCGGCACGGGTAAAACCTATGCTTACCTTGCGCCGGCGCTGCGGGCGAAAAAGAAGGTGATTATTTCCACCGGTTCAAAAGCGCTGCAGGATCAGCTCTACAGCCGCGATTTGCCCACGGTAGCTAAGGCGCTGAAATACAAGGGACGTCTGGCCCTGCTGAAGGGGCGCTCCAACTATCTCTGCCTGGAGCGCCTTGAGCAGCAGGCGCTGGCGGGCGGCGACCTGCCTGTTCAAACCCTCAGCGATGTTATTATCCTTCGTGCCTGGGCGAACCAGACCGAAGAGGGCGATATCAGCACCTGCGCGAGCGTGCCGGAAGATTCCCCGGCCTGGCCGCTGGTGACCAGCACCAACGACAACTGCCTCGGCAGCGACTGCCCGCTGTATAAAGACTGCTTCGTGGTGAAAGCGCGCAAAACGGCGATGGACGCCGACGTCGTGGTGGTAAACCATCACCTGTTTCTCGCGGATATGGTGGTCAAGGACAACGGTTTCGGCGAGCTGATCCCCGAGGCGGACGTGATGATCTTTGATGAAGCGCACCAGCTTCCGGATATCGCCAGCCAGTACTTCGGTCAGTCGCTCTCCAGCCGTCAGCTGCAGGATCTGGCGAAAGATTTCACCATTGCGTACCGGACCGAACTCAAAGATACCCAGCAGCTGCAGAAGTGCGCCGACCGCCTGGCGCAGAGCGCGCAGGATTTCCGCTTACAGCTCGGCGAGCCGGGCTATCGCGGCAACCTGCGCGAGCTGCTGGCGGACAAAAATATCCAGCGCGCGCTGCTGCTGCTCGATGACGCCCTGGAGCTCTGCTACGACGTGGCGAAACTGTCCCTCGGCCGCTCCGCGCTGCTGGATGCGGCCTTCGAGCGCGCTACGCTCTATCGCGGTCGGCTCAAACGGCTGAAAGAGATCAACCAGCCGGGGTACAGCTACTGGTATGAGTGCACCTCGCGGCATTTCACGCTGGCGCTCACGCCGCTGACGGTGGCCGATAAATTCAAAGAGGTGATGGCGCAAAAGCCGGGAAGCTGGATCTTTACCTCGGCAACCCTGTCGGTGAATGACGATCTGCACCACTTCACCGAGCGCCTCGGCATTGAGCAGGCGGAATCGCTGCTCCTGCCCAGCCCGTTCGACTACGAAAAACAGGCGCTGCTCTGCGTTCCCCGTAATCTGCCGCTGCCGAACCAGCCGGGTGCGGCGCGCCATCTGGCTGCAATGCTAAAACCGATGATCGAGGCCAATAACGGCCGCTGCTTTATGCTCTGCACCTCCCACGCCATGATGCGCGATCTCGCCGAGCAGTTCCGCGCCACGATGACCCTACCGGTGCTGCTGCAGGGCGAAACCAGCAAAGGCCAGCTGCTGCAGCAGTTTGTCAGCGCCGGTAATGCCCTGCTGGTCGCAACCAGCAGCTTCTGGGAAGGGGTGGACGTGCGCGGCGACACGCTTTCGCTGGTGATCATTGATAAGCTGCCGTTTACCTCCCCGGACGATCCGCTGCTGAAGGCGCGGATGGAAGACTGCCGTCTGCGCGGCGGCGATCCGTTTGACGAGGTACAGCTGCCGGATGCGGTCATCACGCTTAAGCAAGGGGTAGGGCGCTTAATCCGTGACGTCACCGACCGCGGCGTGCTGGTCATCTGCGATAACCGGCTGGTGATGCGTCCTTACGGTGCGACTTTCCTCGCAAGCCTGCCGCCCGCGCCGCGGACGCGGGACATAAAACGCGCGGTGCGTTTCCTGGCAAACCCAACGGCGGAGTAATTTACCCCGGAGTGTGCTAAGATGCGCGCCATTTTGTGACTGACCCTTGCGAGAGCGCGACGACTGATGCGAATTCTGGCTATTGATACCGCGACAGAGGCTTGCTCTGTTGCCCTGTTGAACGACGGTGCTGTTTCTGCCCATTTCGAAGAGTGCCCCCGGGAACACACCCAACGCATTCTGCCCCTGGTAAAAGCCATTTTAACCCAGGGCAACACCTCCTTAACCGACCTCGACGCGCTGGCCTTTGGCCGCGGCCCCGGCAGCTTTACGGGCGTACGTATCGGGATTGGCATTGCGCAGGGGCTGGCGCTGGGCGCCGAACTGCCGATGATCGGCGTCTCTACCCTTGCCACCATGGCGCAGGGCGCATGGCGCATGACCGGGGCAACGCGCGTCCTGGCAGCGATTGATGCACGCATGGGCGAAGTCTACTGGGCCGAATACACCCGCGACGAGCAGGGCGTGTGGCACGGCGAAGAGACGGAAGCCGTGCTTAAGCCAGAAGCGGTCACAGAACGACTGAAGCAGCTGTCCGGCGAGTGGGCGACCGTCGGCACGGGCTGGCCAGCGTGGCCTGAGATGGCGAACGACACCGGATTGACGCTGGTGGACGGCAACATGCTGCTCCCGGCTGCTGAAGATATGCTTCCGATTGCCAGCCAGCTGCTCGCAGCAGGAAAAACCGTGGCCGTTGAACAGGCGGAACCGGTTTATTTGCGAAACACCGTCGCGTGGAAGAAACTTCCGGGCCGCGAGTGAATCTCAGTAACAGGAACTGAGAAAAAGGAGTCGCATCATGGCGGTTCAGACTAAAGTAGTACCCCTTATTATGGCAGGCACAGTTGCCATAGCACTGAGCGGATGCGTTTCCGTTCCTGATGCGATTAAGGGCAGCAGCCCGACGCCACAGCAGGATCTGGTTCGGGTGATGAATGCCCCTGAGCTGTACGTCGGCCAGGAAGCACGCTTTGGCGGTAAGGTCATAGACGTGCAAAACCAGCAGGGGAAAACCCGTCTGGAGATCGCCACCGTTCCGCTGGACAGCGGCGCGCGGCCTGTACTGGGCGAGGCCTCCCGGGGACGTATCTACGCGGACGTCAGCGGTTTCCTCGATCCGGTCGATTTCCGCGGACAGCTGGTGACCGTCGTCGGGCCGATTACCGGCGCCGTGCAGGGCAAAATCGGCAACACGCCGTACAAATTTATGACCATGCAGGTCAACGGGTATAAACGCTGGCGGCTTGCACAGCAGGTGATCATGCCGCCTCAGCCGATGGATCCGTGGATGTGGGGTCCACATCCTTATCGTTATGGCTACCCGGGCTGGGGTTGGTACAACCCGGGCCCTGCACAGGTTCAGACGATCGTTACTGAGTAACTTACTGTTATTGTTAGAAAAGAGACAGCGGCTCAGCCGCTGTCTCTGTTTTTTTACGGATAAAACGAAAAAAAAGAGTGACGCGCTTCGCAACCTTAAATCTGAACAATTAATAAACTGGTACGCTGAGTTAATATAATGTTAACAAACTGTTTATTATCGGGGTTGTGATGACGACGAACACTCATTTCAGAGGTGATGCATTGAAGAAGGTTTGGCTTAACCGTTATCCCGCAGATGTTCCTGCCGAGATCAATCCTGACCGTTATCAATCCCTGGTGGAATTATTTGAACACTCGGTAAGGCGCTACGCGGACCAGCCCGCATTCGTGAATATGGGCGAGGTGATGACGTTCCGTAAGCTGGAGGAGCGCAGCCGGGCGTTTGCGGCGTATCTGCAGGAAGGGTTGGGGCTGCAAAAAGGGGACCGCGTCGCGCTGATGATGCCGAACCTGCTGCAATACCCGGTGGCGTTGTTCGGTATCCTGCGAGCCGGGATGATTGTCGTCAACGTCAACCCATTGTACACCCCGCGCGAGCTAGAGCATCAGCTGAACGACAGCGGCGCGGCCGCGATTGTCATTGTGTCCAACTTCGCCCATACGCTGGAAAAGGTGGTCGACAAAACCCAGGTGAAACACGTTATCCTGACGCGCATGGGGGACCAGCTCTCCACCGCCAAAGGCACGCTGGTTAACTTTGTCGTCAAATACGTCAAACGTCTGGTGCCAAAATACCATCTGCCGGACGCCATCTCCTTCCGCCGCGCGCTGCATGCGGGCTACCGTATGCAGTATGTGAAACCCGAAGTGGTCGCGGAAGATCTTGCGTTTCTGCAATACACAGGCGGGACCACCGGCGTCGCCAAAGGGGCCATGCTTACCCACCGCAATATGCTGGCAAACCTTGAACAGGTAAACGCCACCTACGGGCCGCTGCTGCATCCGGGCAAAGAGGTGGTGATCACCGCGCTTCCGCTGTATCACATCTTTGCGTTGACCATGAACTGCCTGCTGTTTATTGAACTGGGTGGTCAGAACATCCTCATCACCAACCCGCGCGATATCCCGGGCCTGGTGAAAGAGCTGGCGAAATACCCGTTCACCGCCATGACGGGGGTAAATACCCTGTTTAACGCGCTGCTGAATAACAAAGAGTTCCAGCAGCTGGACTTCTCCACGCTGCATCTCTCTGCGGGCGGAGGCATGCCGGTTCAGCAGGCTGTCGCCGAGCGCTGGGTGAAGCTCACCGGTCAGTATTTGCTGGAGGGCTATGGCCTGACGGAATGCGCGCCGCTGGTCAGCGTTAACCCGCATGACATCGACTATCATAGCGGAAGCATTGGTTTGCCCGTTCCTTCCACTGAAGCGAAACTGGTCGATGATAACGATAACGAAGTCGCGCCGGGCGAGCCGGGGGAGCTGTGCGTCAAAGGTCCGCAGGTGATGCTGGGCTACTGGCAGCGCCCCGATGCGACCGACGAAATCATCAAAGACGGCTGGCTGCACACCGGTGATATTGCGGTGATGGATGACGAAGGCTTCCTGCGCATCGTCGATCGTAAGAAAGACATGATCCTGGTCTCCGGTTTCAACGTCTATCCGAATGAGATCGAAGACGTGGTTATGCAGCACAGCGGCGTGCTCGAAGTGGCGGCAGTCGGCGTGCCTTCCGGCAGCAGCGGTGAAGCGGTGAAGATATTTGTGGTCAAGAAAGATCCTTCTCTCACCGAGGAAGCGCTGGTAACGTTTTGTCGTCGTCAGCTGACGGGCTACAAGGTGCCGAAGCTGGTGGAATTCCGCGACGAGCTGCCGAAATCCAACGTCGGGAAGATATTACGACGAGAATTACGTGACGAAGCCCGTGGCAAAGTAGACAATAAGGCCTGAGCTTCACGCTAATCGCCCAGACGCCGGTTAAGCCGGCGTTTTTTATGGGCGCAAACAAAAGAGAACCCGTTTTGAATTACCAGATGATCACGACCAACGACGAGCTGGCTTCGCTGTGCGAAGTGACGCGCGACTTTCCTGCCATTGCCCTGGATACCGAGTTTGTCCGTACCCGGACCTATTATCCGCAGCTGGGTTTGATTCAGATGTACGACGGTAAACACGTGTCGCTGATCGACCCTCTCGGCATTACCGACTGGACGCCGATGCGTGACCTGCTGCTCGATACCGCCGTGACGAAATACCTGCACGCAGGCAGTGAAGATCTGGAAGTCTTTTTGAACACCTTTGGCATCATGCCTCAGCCGCTGATTGACACGCAGATCCTCGCGGCATTCAGCAATCGTCCCCTCTCATGGGGCTTTGCTGCCATGGTAGAGGAGTATACGGGGCTGACGCTGGATAAAAGTGAATCCCGTACCGACTGGCTGGCGCGTCCGCTAACCGAGCGTCAACTGGAGTATGCGGCGGCAGACGTGTTTTACCTGCTGCCGATTGCCGGACAGTTAATGAAAGAGGCAGAAGCCTCCGGATGGCTGCCTGCAGCGCTCGACGAGTGTCGTATGACCCAGCAGCGTCGTCAGGAAGTAGTTGACCCGAAAGAGGCCTGGCGCGACATCAGCAACGCCTGGCAGCTGCGTACGCGTCAGCTGGCGTGCCTGCAGCTGCTGGCAGACTGGCGTTTGCGTAAAGCGCGCGAGCGCGATCTGGCCGTTAACTTTGTGGTTCGCGAAGAACATCTCTGGGCGGTGGCGCGCTATATGCCGGGCAGCCTGGGCGAGCTGGACAGCATTGGGCTTTCGGGCAGCGAGATCCGCTTCCACGGCAAAACCCTGCTGGCGCTGGTCGCAAAAGCGCAGGAGCTGCCGGAAGATGCGCTGCCGGAACCGCTGCTGAACCTGATGGATATGCCGGGCTATCGCAAAGCGTTTAAAGATATCAAAGCGCTGGTGCAGATGGTGGCAACGGAAAGCAAGCTGAGCGCGGAACTGCTCGCTTCACGCCGTCAGATTAACCAGCTGCTTAACTGGCACTGGAAGCTGAAGCCGCAGAATGGCGTACCGGAAATGATGGCGGGATGGCGCGGGGAATTGATGGCCGATCGTCTGAATACGTTGCTGGAAGGTTATCCGCGATAAAAAATATGCCGGGTGATAAACCCGGCATATTCCCCCGGTGGCGCTGCGCTTACCGGGGCTACGAAATCACAAACCTACGGACGCGACTCTTCCGCTTCCGGGAGCGTCACGTTCAGCTCCAGAATCGAAATATCCCCGTCTTTTTGTTCCAGCTGCACCGTCACCATCTCCGGGTCAATCTGCACGTACTTACAGATCACTTCCAGAATGTCCTTACGCAGCTGCGGCAGGTAGTGAGGCTCGGCGTCGCTACGACGACGCTCCGCAACGATAATTTGCAGACGTTCTTTTGCGATGTTGGCGGTGTTCTTTTTCCGCGAGAGAAAAAAGTCCAGTAATGCCATAACTTATCCTCCGAACAGGCGTTTGAGGAAACCTTTCTTCTCTTCTTCAATGAAGCGGAAAGGACGTTCTTCTCCCAGCAGACGGTCAACGGTATCGGCGTAAGCTTTACCTGCATCTGCCATTGTATCCAGGATCACTGGCTCGCCCTGGTTAGAGGCGCGTAACACGGACTGATCTTCCGGGATAACGCCCACCAGCTTAATGCGCAGGATCTCCAGCACGTCTTCCATGCTCAGCATGTCACCTTTATTCACGCGGCCCGGGTTGTAGCGGGTGAGCAGCAGGTGTTCTTTAATCGGATCTTCGCCATTTTCCGCACGACGGGATTTAGAGGCGAGGATCCCAAGAATACGGTCTGAGTCACGCACGGATGAAACTTCAGGGTTGGTGGTGATGATCGCTTCATCAGCGAAGTAGAGCGCCATCAGAGCACCGGTTTCGATGCCGGCAGGGGAGTCACAGACAATGAAGTCGAACTCCATTTTTTTCAGCTCGTCGAGCACCTTTTCTACCCCTTCACGGGTCAGGGCGTCTTTGTCACGCGTCTGAGAGGCCGGGAGAATGTAGAGGTTCTCGGTGCGCTTGTCTTTAATCAGCGCCTGGTTCAGCGTGGCATCGCCCTGAATGACGTTCACGAAGTCATACACGACGCGACGCTCACATCCCATGATGAGGTCGAGGTTACGCAGGCCGATATCGAAGTCGATAACGACGGTTTTCTTTCCCTTCTGGGCCAAACCAGTAGCGATGGCCGCGCTGGAGGTGGTCTTGCCAACGCCTCCTTTACCCGAAGTAACAACAATAATGCGTGCCATAGAAATTCCTTGTTAAAAAGGGATCAATTCAACGGTTGAACGGTCAACGCGTCGTCTGCCAGAAGCAGGCGAGCCGCTTTGCCATAAAATTCGGCTGGGATCTTGTCGCTCAGCCAATATTCACCTGCGATGGACACCAGTTCCGCCGTCAGGTGAGTACAAAATATTTGCGCGTCTCGATCGCCACTTGCACCCGCGAGCGCACGTCCACGCATCATACCGTATACGTGAATGTTGCCATCTGCAATCAGCTCAGCGCCAGCACTGACGTGGCTTGTAACAATCAGATCACAGTTTGGTGCATAAATGCGCTGACCGGAACGAACCGGCACATCAATCATTCGCGTTTTTGTGACGGTAGTAACGTTTTGCACCGCAGGAGGGGGCGTTTGCACGGCAACGGGTGCCGCACGCGAGGCTTTTTCTTTGCCCTCATTCAGAAGAGGCAGCCCCGCACGCTCAATTTCCGCTTTCAGCTCAGTATCTTTGCAGCCGCTGATGCCCACGATACGCAGTCCGGTCGAGGAGACGGCCTGCTGGAGAAGTTTCCAGTTAACCGGAGCCTCAAGACCGCTAACGTTGATAACAACAGGGGCGTGCTTCAGAAAGGCGGGAGCCTGGGCGATTTTGTCCTCTAACGCCTGACGAATAACCTCGGGTTTTGCATCATGCAAATGTACCACTGATAAGGTGAAGCTACTGCCTTTAAGCTCGATGGGCGTGTTTGACATCCTGGCCTTACTCAATTTGCTATTAACCGCAACCACTCGCTGCGATATTCCGAAGAGTATCAGGCATGTTATAGTCAGGAGTATATTGAGGCAAGCAACCACCCATTAATTCAGAGTAAAAACATGTTTTGTGTGATCTACAGAAGTACAAGCCGTGACCAGACCTATCTTTATGTCGAAAAGAAAGACGATTTTTCACGCGTGCCTGAAGAATTAATGAAGAACTTTGGCCGACCACAGCTGGCGATGCTGCTGCCGCTTGATGGTCGTAAGAAACTGATTAATGCCGATCTGGATAAAGTAAAAACGGCCTTAGCCGAGCAAGGCTATTATTTACAGCTTCCACCGCCACCCGAGAATTTATTAAAACAGCATCTTGAGGCGAACGGTAAAAAATAGTCTCAACTGTTTTTGGGCACAACACATCAACCGTTTAGGGGTCGACCATGTATCAACATCACAACTGGCAAGGTGCATTACTGGATTATCCCGTCAGCAAAGTCGTCTGCGTGGGCAGCAACTATGCAAAACATATTCAGGAGATGGGCAGCGCGACGCCAGAAGAGCCGGTTCTGTTCATTAAGCCTGAAACGGCGCTTTGCGATATCCGCCAGCCGCTGGCCCTGCCGCAGGGGCTCGGCTCGGTGCATCACGAAGTTGAACTCGCCGTGCTGATCGGCGCAACGCTGCGTCAGGCCTCCGAAGATCATGTTCAGAAAGCGATTGCCGGCTACGGCGTGGCGCTGGATCTGACGCTACGTGACGTGCAGGGCAAAATGAAGAAAGCCGGGCAGCCTTGGGAAAAAGCCAAAGGGTTTGATAATTCCTGCCCGATCTCGGCGTTTGTGCCGGTGAGCGAATTTACCGGCGATCCGCAGGACACCCCGCTCAGCCTGAAGGTTAACGGTGAAATCCGCCAGCAGGGCACCACGGCAGACATGATCCATAAGATTGTGCCGCTGATCGCCTACATGAGCCGCTTCTTTACCCTGAAGCCGGGCGATGTGATCCTGACCGGAACCCCAGAAGGTGTTGGCCCGCTGCTCAGCGGTGACGAGCTTGAGGTCGGTTTTAACGGCCTGTCGCTGAAAACCCGCGTGCTGTAACCTCCTCTTGCCGCCTGAAAAGGGCGGCAAAACTTGCATCGACGTGCCAGACTCGTTATAAGGTGCGCTTTCTTTTGACGTGTGGACATCCTGATGAACGACATCCCTTTCTGGCAAAGCAAAACTCTCGACGACATGACGGACGCGGAATGGGAATCCTTATGCGACGGCTGCGGTCAGTGCTGCCTGCACAAGCTGATGGATGAAGACACGGACGAAATCTACTTCACCAACGTTGCCTGCAAGCAGTTAAACATTAAAACCTGCCAGTGCCGTAACTATGAGCGCCGCTTCGAGTTTGAGCCGGATTGCATCAAGTTAACCCGGGATAATTTGCCCACCTTTGAATGGCTGCCGCATACCTGCGCGTATCGCCTGCTGGCGGAAGGGAAAGGTCTGCCTGACTGGCATCCGCTGTTAACCGGTTCAAAAGCGGCGATGCACGGTGAGCGCATTTCAGTGCGCCACATCGCGGTGAAAGAGTCCGAGGTGCGTGACTGGGAAGACCACATCATGAACCACCCGACCCGTTGAGATAAAAAAACCCGCCTAGGCGGGTTTTTTCTTGTGTTTGTGCGGCCTGATGCCCTCACCCCAACCCTCTCCCACGGGAGAGGGCGCAAACACTAAAAACGGCAACCTCGGTTGCCGTTTTGCTTTTACCTTCCGAACAAATCGCGTTTCTTCGGTTTGAACGGCTGGGCAATCAGCACCAGCAGCGCCACGACGAAGTATGCGGCAAAAATGCCCACCAGCCACTGCGGCATCTCCAGCGTCAGGAATTCCCACTGACGAACGGAGCAGTCACCGGATGCGACAAACACCTGCGGCAGCCATTTGTCCAGCGGCAGCCAGCTCGGGAAGCGGGCGGCAAAATCACAGGTCATAAACGGTGACGGATGCAATTGCATCATGGTGTGCTGCCAGGAGAGTTCAATTCCTTTCCAGGCGCTGTATATCCAGATGGCAATACCGGCATAGCGAAGCGGCGATTTTGGGGCAATCGCGCCCACCAGGCCCGCACCCATAATGCCGAACAGCGCGCAGCGTTCATAAATACAAAGCACGCAAGGTTTGAGTCCCATTACATGCTGGAACCACAGCGCGACCATTTCCAGCGCAAAGGCGGTCAGGGCCATTAACAACCACGCTCCGCGACCGCGGGAGCACTGGTTTAAAAATCTCAACATAATCATTTCCCTGGAACATGCTTAGAAATCGCAGTGTAAACGAATTCGTTTTTCGCGCCACCTGTACCTGGCGAAATAAAACGTAATTGGATGTTTATCGTGCGAAAAGGCAAACGGGCAGCGAACTGCCCGAGATGCAGTGTTTATTGCGCCGCAAGTATACCCGCTTGTATCAACCATTGCGTACAGGGAATGAGGGTAATTTTGACGCAAAGCAATCCCACGATCGTGAGCACCAGCGTATAGGGCAGCGCCATCCACACCATCCTGCCATAAGAAAGTCGTATGAGCGGCGCGAGGGCGGAGGTCAGGAGGAACAGGAAGGCGGCCTGGCCGTTTGGCGTCGCCACCGATGGCAGGTTGGTGCCGGTATTGATCGCCACGGCCAGCAGCTCAAACTGTCCGGCGCTGATAACGCCTTGCTCCATAGCCGCTTTGGCCTCGTTGATATAGACCGTCCCGACGAAGACGTTATCTGAGATCGACGAGAGCAGGCCGTTGAACAGGTAAAACAGCGACAGCTGAGCATCCGGCGATGCCTTTAAGACAAAGGCAATAATCGGCGCGAACAGATGCTGGTCGATTATCACCGCCACGACGGCAAAGAACACCGCCAGCAGGGCGGTAAATGGCAGGGCTTCGGTAAACGCCTTACCGATGGTATGCTCGTCCGTCACGCCGGTAAAGGTGGTGGCGAGAATAATGACCGACAGGCCAATCAGCCCCACTTCGGCAAGATGGAACGCCAGCGCGGCGATCAGCCAGACGCCGATGATCCCCTGGGCAATCAGACGCAGCGTCTCCTGGCGCGTCCGCTGGCGTCGGCTCTGCAGATCGAATTTATGCAGCTCCTGACGTACCGGCTCCGGGAGCTGGGCCCCATAGCCAAAGAGGCGAAACTTCTCCACCAGCAGACAGGTCGCCAGCCCGCAGAAAAGCACCGGTATGCTCACCGGCGCCATTCTCAGGAAGAACTCACCGAAGTGCCAGCCCGCCGCTTTGGCAATGATCAGGTTTTGCGGTTCGCCCACCATGGTCATCACGCCGCCCAGCGCGGTACCGACGCCAGCATGCATCATCAGGCTGCGCAGGAAGGCGCGAAACTGTTCCAGTACCTCACGATTATGCGCATCGACGTGGCTGTCATCCTGCAAATCCTCGCCCGGACGAGAGGAGGCCACGCGGTGATAAATACCGTAAAACCCCACCGCTACGCTTATCACCACCGCGACGACCGTCAGCGCATCCAGGAAGGCCGACAGGAAGGCGGCCGCAAGGCAAAACGCCAGCGAGAGCAACATTTTCGACGGAATGCTGAGCAGCAGGCGCGTGAAGATAAACAGCAGCAGCTGTTTCATAAAGTAGATGCCCGCCACCATAAACATCAGCAGCAGAAGCACTTCGAGATTGGATGCCAGCTCGGCTTTGACGTGCTCGGCGCGGGTCATGCCGATGACGACGGCCTCAAACGCCAGCAGTCCGCCCGGCAGCAGGGGATAGCATTTCAGCGCCATGGCCAGGGTGAAGATAAACTCCGCCACCAGCAGCCACCCGGCAATGAACGGGTTTACGCTAAAGAGGAGAGGGTTAACGACCAGGAACACCAGAAGTATAAGTTTGTACCAGTCCGGAGACTGGCCTAAAAAGTTGCGCCACAGTGCGCGCCCAAAAGAAATTTCCACGACAGACGTCCATCCCCGTCAAGTAAGACAAAACATCAGTATACGCAAAAATCGCGGCCTGGAGGCGGATAAGGCTGCATTGTAAATTTCATAAAAATGAAACGGCGATCCCTCTTTTCTCTCTTTGCCGTGCTACCTGCCACTGGCTGCCTCTGGTATGATGAGTCCAATTTGCTAAAGCTGTGTAATGGAAATCTCACTATGGTCATTAAGGCGCAGAGCCCGGCGGGTTTCGCGGAAGAGTACATCATTGAAAGCATCTGGAATAATCGTTTCCCTGCGGGGTCCATTCTTCCGGCTGAACGCGAACTCTCTGAACTGATTGGCGTCACTCGCACCACGCTGCGTGAAGTGCTCCAGCGGCTGGCGCGCGATGGCTGGTTGACTATCCAGCACGGCAAGCCGACGAAAGTAAACAACTTCTGGGAAACGTCCGGGCTGAACATTCTTGAAACGCTGGCGCGTCTCGACCATGAAAGCGTGCCGCAGCTCATTGATAATCTGCTATCCGTTCGCACCAACATCGCGACGATCTTTATTCGTACCGCTTTCCGTCAGCATCCGGAAGACGCCCTTGCGGTGCTGGCCACAGCGAACGAGGTGGAAGATCACGCCGATGCTTTTGCCACCCTCGATTACAACGTGTTTCGCGGCCTGGCGTTTGCCTCCGGCAACCCGGTGTATGGCCTGATCCTCAACGGTATGAAAGGGCTTTATACCCGCATCGGCCGCCACTACTTTGCCAATCCGGAAGCGCGTAGCCTGGCGCTGGGCTTCTACCATAAGCTGAGCAAGCTCTGTACCGAAGGCCTGCACGATCAGGTTTATGAGACGGTGCGCCGCTACGGTCATGATTCCGGTGAAATCTGGCACCGCATGCAGAAAACGTTGCCGGGCGATTTGGCGATTCAGAGCCGCTGAAATAAAAAACCTCTCGTATGAGAGGTTTTTTTTTCGTCGGGTGGCGGCTACGCCTTACCCGACCTGCGGGTCTTGTAGGCCCGGTAAGCGTAGCGCCACCGGGCAAAAAAGGCTGCACTACAGCGTATTCAACCGCGCCGGGCAGCGTTCCAGCAGCTCGACGCTCCCGTCTTCATTCTGTTGCTCCAGCTGCACGTCAAAGCCCCACAGGCGATGCACATGCTTCAGCACCTCTTTGCGCCCTTTATCCAGCGGCGCGCGATTGTGCGGGATATAGCGCAGCGTCAGGGAGCGGTCACCGCGCAAATCGACGTTCCACACCTGAATATTCGGCTCAAGGTTGCTCAGGTTGTACTGGGAAGAGAGGCGAGAGCGGATCTCACGGTAACCCTCCTCGTTGTGGATTGCGGAGATCTCCAGATAGTTGTTGCGGTCGTCGTCCAGCACGGTGAAGAAGCGGAAGTCACGCATGATCTTCGGCGACATAAACTGGCTGATGAAGCTCTCATCCTTGAAGTCGCGCATCGCAAAGTGCAGCGTTTCCAGCCAGTCAGAGCCGGCGATATCCGGGAACCAGTACTTGTCTTCTTCCGTTGGCGACTGGCAGATACGCTTAATGTCCTGGAACATGGCAAAGCCAAGCGCATACGGGTTAATGCCGCTGTACCACGGGCTGTTGTAGGGCGGCTGGAACACCACGTTGGTATGGCTGTGGAGGAATTCCATCATGAACCGCTCGGTAACTTTACCCTCGTCATACAGGTGGTTGAGGATGGTATAGTGCCAGAAGGTCGCCCAGCCTTCGTTCATCACCTGCGTCTGCTTTTGCGGATAGAAATATTGGCTCACCTTGCGCACGATGCGCAGGATCTCACGCTGCCACGGCTCCAGCAGCGGGGCGTTCTTCTCCATAAAATAGAGCAGGTTTTCCTGTGGCTCGGACGGATAACGACGCGCTTCGGCGACCGCTTTTTCTTCCTCACGTTTCGGCAGGGTACGCCACAGCATGTTCACCTGGCTCTGCAGATACTCTTCGCGGCTTTTCTGCCGGGCTTTCTCCTCCTGCAGTGAGATTTTCTGCGGGCGTTTGTAGCGGTCCACGCCGTAGTTCATCAGCGCGTGGCAGGAGTCGAGCAGTTTTTCCACTTCGTCCACGCCGTAGCGCTCTTCGCAGTCGGTAATATATTTACGGGCGAAGATCAGGTAATCGACGATGGAGCTGGCATCCGTCCAGCTGCGGAACAGGTAGTTATTCTTGAAAAAGGAGTTGTGCCCGTAGCAGGCGTGCGCCATCACCAGCGCCTGCATGGTAATGGTGTTCTCTTCCATTAAATAGGCGATACACGGATTGGAGTTAATGACAATCTCATACGCCAGCCCCTGCTGGCCGTGCTTATACAGCCGCTCCGTTTCAATAAATTTTTTACCAAACGACCAGTGTGGATAGTTAATCGGCATCCCGACGCTGGAGTAGGCGTCCATCATCTGTTCGGACGTAATGACTTCAATCTGATGGGGATAGGTATCCAGACGATACAGTTTTGCGACCCGGTCGATTTCGGCGAGGTAAACATCCAGCAGCTCGAAGGTCCAGTCGGGTCCATCGCTCAGACGTGTGTTGTCCTTGTTCAGGGAATCAATAGTAGCCATTAGCGCGCCCTCGTTGTGGGTGCTCTCTCTGTCTGGAGAGCCTCCTTTCAAGCATAGATCAACGTGTTAAAAAGCGTGCTGGGGCAGAAATTTTTTCTTTGCGATTTCGCGTTTTTGATGCGGCAAAAAAACGGTATGTCTCAGCATATTATGCTGGTTAAAAATAGCGCGCAGCAGGAGATCCCAAATTAGCGCTATCCCCTGATGCTGGGGGATGTGTGAGGTAAGTCACCATAAAAAAGTCATATGTTGAATAATATTTTCAACTAGGTTATCAATCTGTAATTAGAAGATTGTTCTTTTGCACATAATGGAGTGGCTATGCGTGTTGTCATACTGGGAAGTGGTGTCGTTGGGGTAACCAGCGCCTGGTATTTAAGTCAGGCGGGACATGACGTAACCGTTATCGATCGTGAATCCGGTCCGGCGCTCGAAACCAGCGCGGCGAACGCCGGGCAAATCTCTCCCGGCTATGCCGCTCCGTGGGCTGCGCCGGGCGTTCCGCTGAAAGCGATTAAATGGATGTTCCAGCGCCACGCGCCGCTGGCCATCAGCCTTGACGGCACGCAGTTCCAGCTGAAGTGGATGTGGCAGATGCTGCGCAACTGCGACACCCGCCACTACATGGAGAACAAAGGGCGCATGGTGCGCCTGGCGGAATACAGCCGCGACTGCCTGAAAGCGCTGCGCGCGTCGACGGGGATTGAGTACGAAGGCCGTCAGGGCGGAACGCTGCAGCTGTTCCGCACCGAGCAACAGTACGAAAATGCCACCCGCGATATCGCCGTGCTGGAAGATGCCGGCGTACCGTACCAGTTGCTGGAAGCCAGCCAGCTTGGCCAGGTTGAACCGGCGCTGGCGGAAGTGGCGCATAAGCTGACGGGCGGCCTGCGCCTGCCGAATGACGAAACCGGCGACTGCCAGCTCTTTACGCAACGTCTGGCGCAAATGTGCGAGCAGGCAGGGGTGAAGTTCCGCTTTAACACCTCTGTCGACAAGCTGCTGTCGGAAGGGGAAAAAATTTACGGCGTGAAGTGCGGCGACGAGGTGATCAAAGCCGATGCCTACGTGATGGCGTTTGGTTCGTACTCCACCGCCATGCTGAAAGGTATTCTCGACATTCCGGTCTACCCACTCAAGGGCTACTCGCTGACCATTCCGGTGAAAGAAGAGAGCGGCGCTCCGGTATCGACCATTCTGGATGAAACCTACAAAATAGCCATTACCCGCTTCGATAACCGCATTCGCGTAGGCGGCATGGCGGAGATTGTCGGCTTCAACACCGAACTGCTACAGCCGCGTCGTGAAACGCTGGAGATGGTGGTGGGCGATCTCTTCCCGCGCGGTGGCTTTGTGGAGCAGGCGACGTTCTGGACCGGCCTGCGTCCGATGACCCCGGACGGCACGCCGATCGTGGGCCGCACGCCGTTTAAAAACCTGTGGACCAATACCGGCCACGGCACGCTTGGCTGGACGATGGCCTGCGGATCGGGCCAACTGCTGAGCGACCTGATTTCCGGGCGCACGCCGGCAATTCCGTTTGACGATTTAAGCGCCGCACGCTATCAATCGGGGTTTACGCCTTCGCGTCCACAGCATCTGCACGGCGCGCATAACTAAGGAGTTGTCATGTCCCGTCCTGTTCTGGCCCAGCTGAACCTGCAGGCCCTGAAGGATAATCTGCAAATTGTTCGTCGGGCGGCACCTGGTTCGCGCGTCTGGTCGGTGGTGAAAGCGAATGCCTACGGCCACGGTATCGATCGTATCTGGAGCGCCCTGAGCGCCACCGATGGTTTTGCGTTACTTAATCTGGAAGAGGCCATTCTGCTGCGCGAGCGCGGCTGGAAAGGGCCGATACTGCTGCTGGAGGGCTTCTTCCACGCCGACGATCTGCCGCTGCTGGATAAGTATCGGCTGACCACCAGCGTGCACAGCAACTGGCAGATTAAGGCGATTCAGGATGCGAAGCTCCATGCTCCGCTGGATATCTATCTCAAGGTGAACAGCGGTATGAACCGCCTGGGCTTCCAGCCTGAGCGGGTGCATACGGTCTGGCAGCAGCTGCGCGCGCTGAAGAACGTAGGTGAAATGACGCTGATGGCGCATTTTGCCGACGCGGAAAGACCGGACGGCATTGCCGATGCCATGGTCCGCATTGAGCAGGCGGCAGAAGGGCTGGACTGCCCGCGCTCGCTGTCGAACTCGGCGGCCACGCTGTGGCATCCCGAGGCGCACTATAACTGGGTGCGTCCGGGGATCGTTCTGTACGGTGCGTCTCCCTCAGGCCAGTGGCAGGATATCGCCAACAGCGGCCTGAAGCCGGTCATGACTCTGCGCAGCGAAATCATTGGTGTGCAAACCCTGAAGGCCGGCGACACGGTGGGCTACGGCAGCCGCTACCGGGCAAAGGGCGAGCAGCGGATTGGCATCGTGGCGGGCGGCTATGCCGACGGCTACCCGCGCATCGCGCCGACCGGTACGCCTGTGTGGGTCGATGGGGTTCGCACGGGAACGGTGGGCACCGTATCAATGGATATGCTGGCCGTTGACCTGACGCCCTGCCCGCAGGCGGGCATCGGTTCACCGGTCGAGCTGTGGGGTAACGAAATTAAGATTGATGACGTTGCTGCCGCGGCGGGCACGGTGGGGTACGAATTGATGTGCGCGCTGGCGCCGAGAGTGCCAGTTGTGACGGTGTAACGAATGTTTGCGTCGGGTGGCGCTAACGCTTACCCGACCTACGTTCGAGGGTTTTGTAGGCCGGGTAAGGCGAAGCCGCCACCCGGCAAAAAAACCGCTACTCCGCTTCCTCTTCCATCGGCCTCAAACCGACTTTCCGCACCGCGTTATCTTCTTTTTCGGCAACGGTCCAGATCATCCCGGCAAACTCCACCTGGTCTCCCACGACCGGGGCAGCGCCAAGCCGCTGCTGGATGATTTCGCCCAGCGTTTGCTGGTTATCTCCGTCTTCAGCACCTTCATCCAGCCCGTAAATCAGCGCCACATCCGCAAACTTAGCGCTAGCTTCGAGAATAAAATCGCCGAAGAAACGCTGATCCAGCGCCACCGGAGGCGACTGGCTGAACAGTTTGCCCAGCGCGGGCAGGTCGCGCTCGCGGCCAATCACGCAGAGAATATCCCCTTCGCGCAGGCGGGTGCTGCCGGTAGGGTGCAGCAGAACGTTGTCGCGGAACAGAGCGGCAATGCGCGTTTCGGCCGGCATATGCAAATCGCGCAGCGAAGCCCCCACGCACCATTTGTCGGCGCTCAGCTGATAGACGAACTGTTCCCACGGGTTCTCCGGATGAATGTCGAGCCCCACGCGGGAGACCGGCCAGCCCACGGGAGGGACCACCACTTTGGCTTTTTTAGCCGCCCACCCGAGCGAGGTTCCCTGGAACAGCAGCGAAATCAGTACCACGAAGAACGCCACGTTAAAGAACAGCCGCGCGTTATCCAGACCGGCCATCATCGGGAACACCGCAAGGATAATCGGCACCGCGCCGCGCAGGCCCACCCAGCTGATGAAGATCCGCTCGCGCAGGTTGAAGCCACGAAACGGCAATAAGCCTGCAAATACCGACAGCGGACGGGCAAAGAAGATCATCCATGCAGAGAGCAGCAGCGCCGGAACGGCGATCGGCAGCAGGTCCGATGGCGTAACCAGAAGACCCAGCACCAGAAACATGCCGATCTGCGCCAGCCAGGCCAGACCGTCGAAGTTCTGCAAAATGGCATGCCGGTTACGAATAGGGCGGTTGCCCATCAGGAACCCGCAGAGGTAGACGGCGAGAATGCCGCTGCCGTCCACTGCGGTAGTGACGGCAAAAATGAGAATGCCGCCGCTCAGCGCCAGCAGCGGGTAAAGCCCCAGAGGAAGCGATATACGGTTGATCGTCTGCTGGAGCAGATATCCCCCTGCCAGGCCGATGACAATCCCCAGGCCAAACTGCTGCAGAATATGTAACGCAAACGTCCAGCTCAGCCCGCTTTCGTGCTGCTGAATCATCTCGATAAGCGTAATGGTGAGAAACACCGCCATCGGATCGTTACTGCCGGATTCAATCTCAAGCGTTGAACCCACGCGTTCGTTAAGCCCTTTTCCGCCAAGCAGGGAAAATACCGCTGCCGCATCGGTTGAGCCAACAATCGCGCCAATCAGCAAACCTTCCATGATATTGAGATGGAAAAGCCACGCGGCCATCATTCCGGTGAGGCCGGAGGTAATCAGCACGCCGACCGTGGCGAGCGACAGCGCGGGCCCTAAGGCCACGCGGAAGGAGCTCGCCTGGGTGCGCATCCCGCCGTCCAGCAGGATCACCGCCAGCGCGAGGTTACTCACCATGTAGGCGAAAGGGTAGTTATCGAAAGGGATACCGCCAATGCCATCAATGCCGGCCAGCATGCCGATGGCGAGGAAAATGACAAGAATAGGTATGCCGAGACGCGATGAAAATGAACTTAATAAAATACTGCTGGTTACAAGGACCGAACCCAAAATGAAAAGGCTGATTATCGCTGCGGCATCCAATGTTCTCTTACTCCCACCTCAATGTTAACGCTGTTACTAAAACCCTAACATATTAACGACGGCAACAGCGTTTTATTAAGGGGGTATAACGGCTTTTTTATGCCTTTATGACAGGATGGCCGCTGATGGTCAGCCGACTGCCGGAATCATTGTGGATCAGCGAGGCGTGTGCCCCCAGTGCCAGGGTCACGGTGCGCTGCTCATGGCCGAAATCCAGACCGGTGATGACCGGAATATCCAGCCGCGAGCGAATGAACTCAACCATGGTCTCCAGGGAGTAACCCGCGTCATAGTCATTCGGCGCAGAACCGCTGAAGCTGCCCAGCACAATCGCGGACTGGCGTTCAAGAATACCGGCATGATAGAGCTGCAACAGCATGCGCTCGACGCGGAACGGATGTTCGTTGATATCTTCCAGCACCAGAATGCCGTCCTCGATGTGCGGCATCCACGGCGTGCCGATAAGCGAAACCAGCATCGCCAGGTTGCCGCCCCAGAGCTGACCTTCGCATTCCCAGTGCGGTCCATTGCCTTGCCACTCCACGCTGTAGGTGGGATTGCGCAGCGCGCGCCAGAAGTGTTCCATGGTAAACGCATTCAGCTCCGGGGCGCCGAAGTTACCGGCCAGCATCGGGCCGCTGAAGGTGGTAACGTTATGTAGCGCCAGCAGCCCAAGCTGGATGACGGTGAAATCGCTGTGGCCGCATATAAGTAGCGGATCATGCTGCTGGCGCTGCGCCAGACCCTGCCAGTCAATGCTCTCCAGCAGCCGGCTCGCGCCATATCCGCCGCGCACCGCCAGCACAATCCGGTTGTCACCCTTCAGGTTCACCAGGCTGTTGATATCATTCAGCCGCTGCGCTTCTGTACCGGCAAAACGCTGCTGGCGGCGGGGGATAATCGTCTGATTTTCTACCTGATGACCCGATTCCAGCAAACGCTGAACGCCCCGCTGCGCCGCGTCCTGGTTAATGCAGTAGCCCGACGGCGCGATGAGATGAAACTGAGACATGGCAATTCCTTGCTGAATGAGAAACTAATTGTCTATATCATGCCGCGTATACGACGCCTGCTTCAAGAGGCGGCGCACCGCGATGACCGGCTATAAGGATAGATGACGTGAAATTGAGATGGTTTGCTTTTTTGATTGTGTTGCTTGCTGGCTGTAGTTCAAAACATGATTATCAAAACCCACCCTGGAACCCGGAGGTGCCGGTTAAACGGGCCATGCAGTGGATGCCGATCAGTGAACAAGCCGGGAAGGCCTGGGGCGTCAGTCCGCGTCTTATCACGGCGATCATTGCGGTGGAGTCCGGCGGTAACCCTACGCTTGTCAGCAAATCCAACGCGGTGGGGCTGATGCAGCTTAAAGCGTCAACGGCGGGGAAAGAAGTTTACCGCTATATGGGCTGGAGCGGTCAGCCGTCAACCAGCGAGCTGAAGAACCCGGAACGTAACATTTCAATGGGCACGGCCTATCTGAGCATCATGGAGCACGGCGTGCTGAAGGGTATTAAGGATCCGGAGGTGATGCAGTACGCGCTGGTGGTCTCTTACGTTAACGGTGCCGGCGCGTTGCTCAGAACCTTCTCCTCTGACCGCAAAGAGGCGATAGAAGAAATTAACGGCATGGACAAAGACGAATTCTTTGAGCATGTAGCGAAAAATCACCCGGCACCACAGGCGCCTCGTTATATCTGGAAAGTACAGAAAGCGATGGATGCCATGTAATGCCGCAGACGGGCGGCGGTCACGCTGCCCGATTTTCTTACAGAACTTTATTTGCGCGTTCCCGCGCCTCCCGCTCCAGCGAATAGATGATGCGCTGAAGCTCACGCTCTGCACCGGGCCCGACGTTCAGGAAGCGGAAGCTCAGACGCGGCGTGGTGATGGTTTCATTTTTGCTGTCCACGACGGTACGGTCGCTGATGGCAATCAGCTGTGCATCGAAATAAAAGCGACCCCAGCCCCCCATATCCAGTTCAATTTGCGTAAACCGCATGCCTTCTACCAGTCCGTCGGGTTTCGGCGTATCCATCAGCGCACCCATGCCGCCCAGTGACAGATCGAAGAGGCGGAAGCGGATCTCTTTTTTATCCGGCATTTTGGCCTTACAAAAATAGGCGGGGTGAAGCGGAGCGCTAATGCGGAAATATTCACGACGCTGAACAAACCAGAGATTGGTGGGAAGTGGGGTAGCAAAAGCAGGGAGTCCCTGGTACTCGCTCAGTTCCAGTCGCGACAGGACAAACTCCACTTTGGCGCCCTGCGTTTCGGCCATCACCGCGATATTCTCCGCCTTCAGCGCCGCGCGGTTTTCATACTCCTGACTGCCTAAATCAATCACCAGCCGCTCCTGCGAGGCGTCAAGGATCTTGCTGATGAACTGATTATTCGACCAGCTGATGCGCAGCGGCACTTCACCTTTTTGCAGGTCGCGTAATACCCCTAATACAGCCAGCGGATTTTGCTTGAGGAACTGCTCACTGTAATGACTCACGCCGGATGGCTCCTTGATTGATGACAGACTGTCTTAGCGTTATCGGCAATCTGCAATGAAACTTAATACAAACCGGTGAGTTTTTTTTGCCTGTTTACGTAAAGATAAGTCGGTGAGATGAAAATGGTTTTCCGGCGATGACCTATACTTAAGTTAGCTGTGCAGAAGGTTTTCTGCGCACGCGTTAAACCTGCAAGAGGGCATCGCTATGGGTATCATCGCCTGGATTATCTTTGGTCTTATTGCTGGCGCTATCGCGAAATTGATCATGCCGGGAAACGATGGCGGCGGCTTTATTTTGACCTGCGTACTCGGGGTCGTTGGTGCGGTTGTGGGCGGCTGGCTGGCGACGATGTTTGGCTTCGGAGGCAACATAAGTGGTTTTGACCTGCACAGTTTTCTGGTCGCTGTCGTGGGCGCCATTGTGGTGCTGGGCATATTCAGGTTACTGCGACGAGCATAACATGACGTAAACGGCTCTCTGCGGAGGGCCGTTTTTTTGCCTGCGTATTGATTTGTTAATCTAAATGATAATAATTGTCGTTCCGTATCGCATCTAACAACAAGACGACATTATGACTCCTTCACGTTTTACGCTATGCGCCCTGGCAGGCGCCGTCTCGCTCGCACTGCACGTTCCGGCATTCGCCGAAGAATCCACTATCGTCGTCACCGGCGCAGAGCAGGGCAGCGCGCTGCCGGCCTGGACGAACAGCGCCACGAAATCGGCCGTTGCTGAAAGTAAAACGCCGCAGGTCATCACGACCCTCTCTGCGCCGGAAATTGACAAGCGCCATGCGAATTCCGTGAATGAAATCCTGCGCTATGCGCCAGGGGTCTCAACCGAGGTGCGGGGGAATACCTCCTACATGAGCGAATATAAAATTCGTGGCTTTACCGTCGACCAGGAGTTCTACAACGGGCTGCAGCTGCCCTATAACGTCACCGGCAATACCAAAGCCCGCATCGATCCGCTGTTGATTGACAGCGTTGATATCCTGAAAGGCCCCTCATCGGTTCTCTACGGCGGCGGCTCGCCGGGCGGGCTGGTGAATATCCAGAGTAAAAAGCCACAGCGAGAAGCGCGAACCGAATTCGGATTTAACACCGGCAACCGCAATCTGAAAGAGGGGTATCTCGACTCAACCGGGCAGATCGCCGACAGCGACTGGAACTACCGTCTGCTGGGTAAAGCGACGGAAAATGACGATCAGCCGCACACCACCCGGTATGAAAACTACCTGGTTGCCCCGTCCGTCACCTGGCAACCCGACAGCAAAACCCGCCTGACTCTGGATGCGCTGGCGCAGAACTCCCCGAGCCTGACGCCGTCGAACCCGCTGCCGCTCGCCTACCTGCGCTCGAAATACGCGGGCAAGCGCGACTATGCCGGTGATGAGTGGAACGGATTTAAGCAGCGCCAGTGGATGCTGGGCTACAGCTTTGAACATGCGTTCGACAGCGGCTGGGGCTTTAACCAGAAGGCGCGCTATTTCGACGTCGATACGCATCAGCGCAGCGTCTATGCGACGGGCACGGGAAGCGAGGTCTATCAGCTTAACCGCTTTGCCTACACCACCGATGAAGATCTGCAGAGCTTCAACATCGATAACCAGGTGACTAAAACCGTGGCGCTGGGCGACTGGAAACACCATCTGCTGGCCGGGTTTGACTACCAGAAGCTGAACTCCCATTTCCACTACCGTTACGCGTCGACCACGCCGGGCATGGATATGCGTCATCCTGACTATTCGCAAATCAGTGAAAGCGCATTAGGGCTGTATACCGCCCAGAAAAACCGTCTGAGCTATCAGCAGAACGGCTACTACCTGCAGGATCAGGTGGAGTGGGGGGGCTTAAATCTGCTGGGTAGCCTGCGCTACGACGATTATCGCTCCGTGACCACCAATTATCTGCAAAACGGTGATAAGGACTGGGTCTCTCAGGATCGCGTCACCAAACGCCTGGGCGCGCTTTACGCCTTTGATAATGGTCTGTCACCGTTTATCAGCTATTCCGAAGGCTTTGCGCCGGTGTCGCCGAAGGGAACGCTTGCGGCGAAAGACGTCAAGCCGACCACCAGCAAGCAGGTGGAGGGCGGCGTGAAATATCTGCTGGCCGACTACGCCACCACCTTTACCGCTTCGGTGTTCAACATCCGTCAGAAAAATGTCGTCACCTCCGATCCGGGCTTCCTGAACTATCGTCAGACCGGGGAGGTGGAATCCAAAGGGGCTGAGCTGTCTGCCATCAGCCGCCCGACGGACAACCTGACGCTGATTGCTAACTATGCCTACACCCACGCGATCAACACGGAAGATGATAAGTACAAAGGGAAACGTCCAACGCAGGTGCCGGAGAATGCCTTCAATCTCTGGGGGGATTACACCTTTGAGAACACGCCGCTGAAAGGGCTGATGCTGGGGGCGGGGGCGCGCTATACCGGCCCGATGGAAATCTCACCGGCTAACGATGCGGGTAAGCTGGGCGGTACCACCCAGTACGATCTGGCGGCATCCTATCGGATGGGCGAAATCCTGCCTTCGCTGGCAGGGCTGACGCTTAAGGCCAGCGCGCAGAACATCACCAACAAAGAGACGCTGACCTGCTACGATGCGACCAACTGCTGGATTGGGCGCGACAGAACGTATCAGTTAGGGGCGAGTTACAGTTTCTAAGCAAAGCCCTGTGAGTTTAAAAAGTAGGCCGGGTAAGGCGTAGCCGCCACCCGGCAATACTCACTTACTGCGCCGTCGCCTTCACCGGCGCCACCTCATCATTCGCGGCAGGCCGATTCTCCGGCACGCTGTCGCACGGTTTCTCTTTCGGGCAGACCCGATCCAGCATCTTCAGCGTCACGCCGTTGCTCCAGCCGAAGCCGTCCTGCAGCGGATACTCGCCGCCGCCGCCGCCCGTACCGGTTGTCGACACGTCGTATTTCTCGACCAGTTTCTTTTCCCGGTCATAAGTATGCTGAACGTTTTTCAGGAAGCGCCAGGTCACATCCATCGAGACCTTCTCTTGCCCGTAATTCTGCAACCCTTCCGCCGCCACCCATTGCAGCGGGGCCCAGCCGTTTGGCGCATCCCACTGCTGACCGCTGTTGACGGTGGTGGTCGCTATTCCGCCCGGCTGTAGCAGACGTGAGGAGGTTGCCGCAGCGACTTTATCGGCACGATCCTGCGCCGCCGCCTTCACGTAAAGCGGGAACAGGGCTGCCGCCGTGAGCTGATTGCGTACCTTCTTGCTCTTCAGATCGTAATCCGCGTACCAGCCCTCTTTATCATTCCACAGGTGGCTCTCGATGGCTTTCTGACGCGCGGTGGCCAGCGCCTCGTATTTGCTTGCGCTGGCGGCGTCGCCACTCTCCTGGGCTGCCCGCGCCAGCAGTTTTTCCATTTTGAACATCAGGGCATTCAGGTCCACGGGGACAATGCTGGTGGTCCGGATGGTGCCGAGTTTTTGCGGATCGTCCATCCAGCGGGAGCTAAAGTCCCATCCCGAGGCCGCGGCGGAACGCAAATCACGGTAGATTTCGGTTGCCGGTCGGTTAGGGTTACTTTTGGCAGTATTTACATCGTCAAGCCAGGACTCCGGGCGCGGAGTGTCGCGGTCATCCCAGTAGCGGTTGAGGACAGCGCCGTCATCCAGCTTCACCACGCGCTTGTTGGCCTGACCCGGCTGAAGGGCGTCGACGCCGTCCATCCAGTAGGCATACTCTTTTTCCATCTGCGGACGATACTTCTTCAGCGCATCACTGTCGTGCGTTGCCAGCAGTTCCACCATCAGCGAGAAGAACGGCGGCTGGGATCGGCTCAGGTAATAGCTGCGGTTGCCGTTGGGAATGTGGCCGAAGGTGTCAATTTCATAGGCAAAGTTATCCACCATGTCGCTGATTTTGTCCCAATGATCGCTCTCTGCCAGGCCCAGCATGGTGAAATAGCTGTCCCAGTAGTAGACCTCGCGGAAACGTCCGCCGGGCACAACGTAAGGTTTGGGTAACGGCAGCAGGGAATCCCATTTGTTGCTGGCTTTATCCGTGGTGCGCGTCAGTACGGGCCAGAGATCGTCAATATGCTCACGTAGACTTTGTCCAGCAGGCGGAACATATTTTTCCCCTTCCGCAGGGAGCGTAAAGTTCATCTCGACAAAGTGGCGTAAGTCAAAGCTGGACTGCGTGCGCTGCATCCGATAGTCCGCCAGAATCATCAGCGGGTCGCTTTTGGGGACGGCATCCGCAAAGGTTTTCTGATCGGGAAACAGTTTGGCGCTCTGCACATCATTAAACAGCGGGCCCAGCAAAATATCGGGTGAGGCTGTCTGGGCTGCGGGGCTATCGTCGGCATAACCGAATGTCGTTACGCCGAGCAGCGCGCCGCCCAACGCAAGGGTCAAGAACGCGGGGCGTAGTGTACGAGGTCTTATCATCAGTTCGTCTCCTGTCTTCACTAAACAGCGTGACCGCTGTTGTCAATCACCTGAAAACCTTAGACGAATATTGCCCGCTTCGCGTTAAATATTGCTGGCCAGTCAGACCTCTTCCGGCGTCTGGCTGGCTTCCCGCAGCGTGCCCGGCGCATGTCCAATAATGCGCTTAAATGCCCGGCTAAATGCCGCCAGAGAGCCGTACCCCAGCCGCAGCGCGACGGTTTCTATCGGCTGATTTTCATGGCGAATGTACTGGATGGCCAGGCGCATCCTCAGCTCGCTGAGATATTTTGCCGGAGTGGTTCCCGTCGCGGCCAGAAACCGTTCGGCGAACACGGAGCGGGACGTGCCCGCTTCTTTTGCCAGATCCGCGACGCTCCAGTTCAGGCCCGGCTGCTGGTGCATGGCGTAAATGGCCCGGCTCAGGCGCGGGTCGCGCAAAACCTGCACCCAGCCGGTGGCTTTACCACAGCCGCCTTCAACCCAGCCGCGCACAATTAACGCCGCGACCACGTCGGCCAGTCGCGCAAGGATCCCGGCGAACCCGGCCTGACGCGCCACGGACTCCCGCTCCATCGCCGCCAGCAGCGGGTGGATCTCAGGCCAGGTGGACATCAGCCGGCTGACCATCATCACTTCCGGCATTGCCTTGATCAGCGGCTGCATTCCGCCCAGCTCAAAATCCATGCACCCGCTAAAGATGAGGGTGTTCTCGCTCTCCGGGCAGGGCTCGCAGGTGATGGCGCAGACCGAGCTGCAGATAGGCTCGCTCGGAAAGGCGTTGACAGGGGTAAGAGGGGCCTGCTCGTCAGAGAGCAGGGCATGGGAATTCCCGCCGGGAATAAAGAGGGCGTCGCCACCGCTCAGTTCGAACGTTGCTCCGCTCTCCATGCGCAGCAGGGCGCTACCGTGGCTCACAAAATGAAACTGCGCCCGGCCGGGAGCCTGATGAAACGCGACGCCAAATGGCGCACTGGCTTCAATGCGCCGGTATTTCACGCCTGACAGGCGCATGCCGCGTAAAAGTTCGCTGATCAAATCGGGTGACTGTACGGTCATGGCGCAACTCCGGACGAATAATCAATAAGTGGAGATTATATGTCATAGATCGTCCAGGGTGAACCTTCTATTCTTTTGCGACTGTAGTCACATTTTTATAACGGGAGATCAACAGATGAGTTCATGTGTCGCGGCGAGCGAGGCGGTAGCGCCTGCAAAACCCGCCTGGCGGGCCGTTTATTCACTGGGGCTGGGGGTGTTTGGTTTGATTACGGCAGAATTTCTGCCGGCCAGTTTGTTAACGCCAATGGCCGCGAGCCTGGGCGTGACCGAGGGGATGGCCGGACAGGCCGTCACCGCCACCGCGCTGGTGGCGCTGGTCACCGGGCTGCTGATCACCCCGGCAACCAAAAGTATTGACCGCCGCTGGGTGCTGATGTTTTTCTCGGTGCTGCAAATTATCTCCAGCCTGCTGGTGGCCTTTGCGCCCAACCTGCACGTCCTGCTGATGGGGCGCCTGCTGCTGGGGGTAGCCATCGGGGGATTCTGGGCGATGTCGACGGCCACGACGATGCGTCTGGTTCCGGCGGATAAAGTGCCGAAGGCGCTGGCGGTGATCTTCTCCAGCGTATCGATTGCCACGGTAGTCGCGGCGCCTCTGGGCAGCTATCTGGGCAGCCTGATCGGCTGGCGTAACGTGTTTATCCTCTGCATTCTGCCAAGCATGCTGGCGCTGCTGTGGCAGCTCTGGGTCCTGCCGTCCATGAAGCCGGAGAGCAGCGGCAGCCTGAGTACGCTGTTCCGCGTGCTGCGTCGTCCGGGGATGATCGGCGGCATGCTGGCGACCATTCTGATCTTCAGCGGCCATTTCGCCTTCTTTACCTATCTGCGTCCGTTCCTGGAAACGGTGGGGCGGGCGAGCGTGGAGACCATTTCACTGATCCTGCTGGGCTTTGGTATTGCCAACTTTGTGGGCACCTCCGTTGCCGGGCATCTGCTGGCACGCAATCTGCGCCTGACGCTGGCGCTGGTGCCGTTTGCGATGGGCGTACTCGCGCTCATGATGGTCGCCTTTGGTCATCTGGCCATGCTGGACGGGCTGCTGGTCGCGCTGTGGGGCTTTGCATTTGGCCTGGTTCCGGTGGGCTGGTCAACCTGGCTTGCCACCACTGTCCCGGATGAAGCCGAAAGTGCGGGGGGGCTGCTGGTGGCCTCAATCCAGCTGGCGATAAGCGCCGGTGCGGCCGGAGGCGGGGCAGTATTTGACCTCAACGGCGCCAGCGGCGTATTCGCGGGAAGCGGTTTCCTGCTGGTGATGGCGATGGTGATTGTGTTTATGGGTGTGAAAGTGAAAGCGGAATGATTTTTTGCCGGGTGAGCGTTAGCGCCACCCGGCCTCAGGCTTACAGCCCTTTCTTATCCATCAGCACCGCCAGATCCACCAGGCGGTTGGAGAAGCCCCACTCGTTGTCATACCACGCCAGGATCTTCACCATGTTCCCGCCGATGACCAGCGTGGAAAGCCCGTCGATAATCGACGATCGCGGGTCGCCCTGGTAATCGCTGGAGACCAGCGGCTCATCGCTATACCCCAGAATGCCTTTCAGGGGCCCGCTGGCGGCCGCGTTGCGGAACGCGTCATTCACCTCTTCGGCGGTCACGTTGCGGCTCAACGTCACGGTTAAATCCACAATCGACACCACCGGCACCGGCACGCGCAGGGAGTACCCGGTCAGCTTGCCGTCCAGGGAGGGGATGACTTTCCCCAGCGCTTTCGCCGCGCCGCTGGAGTAGGGCACAATCGACAGCGCCGCCGCGCGTGCGCCGCGCAGATCTTTCTCCGGCTGATCGTGCAGCGCCTGACTGTTGGTGTAGGCGTGCGTCGTGTTCATCAGGCCATGCTCAATCCCGAACTGCTGGTGCAGCACCTGCGCGGCCGGTGCCAGACCGTTGGTGGTGCAACTCCCGTTGCTTACCACCGCGTGCAGGGCGGGATCGTACTGGTCATGGTTAACGCCCATCACAATCGTCAGGTCGTCGTTCTTCCCGGGAGCGGAAATGATGACGCGCTTAGCGCCACCGTGGGTGATATGTACCGCCGCTTTCTCCCGCTCGGTAAAGAAGCCCGTGGCCTCAATCACCACGTCGGCGCCGACATCACGCCACGGGATATTCGCCGGCTCGCGTTCGCTAAACACCGTGATCCGCTGCCCGTCTACCTGCAGCGCGCCTTCTGCCGCTTCAACGGGCGCGGGCAGTTTGCCCAGAAGGGAATCATGTTTCAGCAGGTGGGCGAGGGTTTTACTGTCCGTCAGATCGTTAATGGCCACAATCTGCAGGTCCGGGTTACCCAGCGCCGCGCGCAGGAAATTACGTCCGATACGGCCGAAACCGTTAATACCGACCTTAACCATGGTGCACTCCTTATCTCTGTTGTCTGGAGTCACTCTAGGCGTCGGGTCGGTTGGCGTAAATGACAAAAAAGGATCATATTACGCCATCTTGCGGCAGTGGAATCGCTGGCGGTACTCGCCGGGGGTAAGGTGAAGCTGTTTCTCAAAGATGCGGCGCAAATTAATGCTGGTGCCAAACCCGCTTTGCTCAGCAACGCGCTCCAGGGAGTCATGGGTCTGCTCAAGCAGTTGGCGGGCGGCGGCCAGACGCGCTTCGGTCACGTAGCGGGCCGGAGAGACTCCGGCCTCGCGGGTAAACACGCGGGTGAAGTTACGCGGACTCATTGCCGCTTTCTCGGCCAGATTTTCCACGCACAGATCGGCGGTGAGGTTCTGCAGGATCCAGGTTTGCAGTTCGCTTATCGGGCCCGATGCGCCAGGCTGCTGCAGGCTGTAACGACTGAACTGCAGCTGGCCGCCGGGACGACGGAGATACATCACCATATCCTGCGCCACGTCGCGGGCGAGGGTAAATCCGTAGTCGTCCTCCACCAGCGCCAGGGTCAGATCGAACCCGGAGCTTACGCCGCCGGAGGTCCAGATGGGGCCGTCCTGAATATACAGCGGACCGCCTTCGACGTGGATAGCCGGATACTGGGTTTGCATCGTCTCCAGCAGCCGCCAGTGGGTGGTGGCGCGACGACCGTCCAGCAAGCCGGTCTGGGCCAGCAGCATCGCGCCGCCGCAGATAGAGGCTACCCGCCGGGCATGCGGTGCAGCGAGGTGCAGCCAGTCCACCACCGCCGTGCTCTCCAGCTCGTTCATGCCGCGTCCGGTGATGATAATGGTATCCAGCGGTTCACGCGGATCCAGCTCAGGCAGACGATAGTCCGCCAGCAGGTTCAGGCCGGACTGGCCGTGGATCACCTGGTGAGGCTGCGTGGTGGCGATGATAATCCGGTAGCGGGGCTGCGCAAGCCCTTCCGGATGCAGCCGGTTGGCCTGCATCAGAATGTCGGCGATACCGGCGGCTTCAAACAGCATGCCGCCGTCGGGAACGATAATCAGGATCTTCTTCATGTCCTGAAAAGTACCTTTATCACAGAATAAGTCAAGCAACGCGTGCGCTCTGTGTTTCTGGCAAAGCAAAGCGATTTAAGTTCTTTGTTATTTCAGGCGTTATCCCCGATCGTCAGGGCTCTGTCTCTGGCGAAACGGCGTCCGAAGGAATGAGTCAACGAAGCTCCCTCTATTTACATCCGCAACAACGCGAACAAATCCGCCATCTTGCATCGGGTTTTATATGGCGAAGCGAACTGCCCACCTGGCTGTTGATTATCACTGTTTATGCAGGCTGGTTTGGCACGCTGACGTTCTGGCAAACGCTCGGCCTGCTGCCCTCCACGCTGCTGCTCGTCTGGTTTAGCGCCTGGTACATGTCCCTGCAGCATGAGCTGATCCACGGACACCCCACGCGTTTTGCCTGGATTAACCAGCTGTTTGGCACGCTCCCGCTGGCGGTCTGGTATCCGTACGGCCTGTACCGGGACTCCCATCTGGCCCATCATCGGCACCATAGCCTGACCCATCCGGTGGATGACCCGGAGTCGTACTATTTTACCGACGAGAGTTGGGGGCGCTTTTCCCCCAGGCAGAAGCGCCTGATCCGGGCCCGAAATACCTTTGCCGGGCGGCTTCTGCTGGCGCCGCTGCTGGATATCGTCCAGACGCTGGGCAGCGCCGCGGCGGCGTTTCGTCATCTTCACCTGAGGGCGATGACGATGTGGCTGGTTCACATCACGCTGCTGGCGGTACTCTTCGTCTGGATGACGCATATCGGTTTTTCACCCGTCTGGTTCGTGCTTGCGGTCAGTTATCCCGCGCTCGCGCTGACCAAGGTGCGATCGTTTTTCGAACATCGTGCGGCGGACGATCCGCTGGCGCGCTCCGTCATTAACGAGGCCGGGCTGTTCTGGCGGGTGCTGTTTTTGAATCTCAACTACCATTCAGTACATCACGATCTGCCGGGCGTTCCCTGGTACGGGCTGAAGACGATCTACCAGCAAAACCGGGAGGCGTACCAGCGTCGAAACCACGGTTTTCTCGTCAGGGGCTACGGTGAATGGCTGCGCCGGTTCTGGTTCAGACCCGTCGACGTCACCGTTCACCCCGGAAAGCAACAGGGAGAAGGGTATGAGTAACCTGCTGGCGTTTCCCATGTATGCGGTGGATCGCGCCGACACGCTCGCGCTCTGGCTGGCGGTTAAGGGATTGCTGGCTGCACGCGGTGTGCCCGTCGATGATGTCCCCGACTGGCCGGAGTCCGGTCTGCTCACGCACTGGCAACAGCCCGGGCTTATCCTTAGCCAGACCTGCGGTTACCCGCTGGTCACGCAGCTCCCGGACGTGCAGGTGGTCGGCTGTTTTCACTACACGGCACCGGGCTGCGAAGGGATCCGGTACCGCAGCTTTCTGGTGGTGCGCGAGGAGGATCGGCACCTGACGCTGGCGGAGTTTCGCGGACGACGGGCGGTCTGTAACTCTGCGGATTCCCAGTCTGGCTATAATGCGCTGCGAAAAAAAGTGGCTCCCCTGTTGAGTGGCGGTCCATTTTTCGCGCAAACGTCCTTTAGCGGCAGCCATCGCCAGTCGCTGATTGATGTGAAACGCGGGGCAGGGGATATCGCGGCCATCGACTGCGTAACCTGGGCACTGCTGCAGCGCCATGAGCCGGAACGGCTTGCGGGGCTGGCGATCATTGACCATACCCCGCTGACGCCGGGACTGCCGCTGATCGCTTCGCATAACACCTCACCTGAAACGCTAAACGCCATTCGCGATGCGCTCCATGCGCTGGTCAGTTCACCGGAACATCGGGCGATTTGTGACGCGGTGCTGATCGGCGGTTTTAGCGTGGTGACGCGCGAGGCCTACGCCTCATTGTCCGCGTGATAAATCTCCTGCGCGTCGGTAAAACAGCGCAGCGCCAGCGAGGAGATAGGCTTTTGTCTGCGCATAATCAGGCCGACAGGGGCCTCAATGTTCGCGTCAGCGATGGGGACAATCCTGAAATGGCTGTTCAGTGCTTCCAGCCCGTTGTTCAGCGGCATGACGGCACAGCATACGCCGCTCTGAACCGCCTGAATGATCTGGAACGTCGAGTCGCTCTCGAAAACGGCCGTCGGTTCAATGCCGACAGACTTAAAGCCGGCTTCCATATGCGCCCGGTAGTGCATCCCTTTGGTCAGGAACCCCAGCGGAAAATCCGTCAGATCGCGCCAGGTCAATGTCTCCTGGCCGAGCTGGAAATGACGGACGTCGTGCAGCAGGCCCATCTTCGTTTTGGGAAGCTGGATAATATCGAACTGGCTGGTGTCAATGCTGTTGAGGTAGCAAATTCCCAGCTCAAGCTGATTGCGGCTGACGCCGTCGGCAATCTGCGCGGAGGACATAGAATAGAGGCTGTAGGTCAGCTCCGGGTATTTTTGCGTCAAATGGCGAATAAAAATCATCGGATCCACGCTCGCCAGCGGCACCATCCCCAGACGGAGTTCGCCCACCACCTGGCCTTTGCACAGCGCGGCTTCCGCCTGTAGCCCGTCATGCGCGGCCAGCAGCGAGCGGGCCCACGCGAGGATGCGTTCACCCTCCGGCGTAAACCCTTCAAAGCGCTGCCCGCGCACAATCAATACCAGCTCGAGCTCCTCCTCCAGGCGGCGGATGCGCATGGAGAGGGTCGGCTGGGTAATGTTGCACTGCGAGGCAGCCTTGCCAAAATGGCGGGTCTCGTCGAGCGCGATTAAATATTTTAACTGTTTAATATCCATCTTTTTCTCTGCGCGAACAGCCTTACAGCATGCGAATCTCTTTTGAGCGCAGGGTGATGCGAACCGGAACGGATTTATACGACGGCGTACCGCTGTCCTTATCCAGATAATCAAGCGGTACCAGCACGTTGGCTTCCGGATAATAGGCGCCGACGGTCCCCGGCGCGATGTTGTACGCCACCACGGTAATGTCTTTCAGACGCTGAACGCTGCCGGGCAGGGCGGTTTCGATATCCACGCGGTCGCCGTGTTCCAGCCCTGACTGCGCCATATCGTCTTCGTTCATAAACAGCACGTCGCGACGGCCAAATACGCCACGGTAGCGGTCGTCCAGGGCGTAAATGGTGGTGTTGTACTGGTCGTGGCTGCGCAGCGTGATCAGGCGCAGAACATGCTCACCTTCACCGCTGGCGTTCTCGTGAACCCCGTCGAACACCGAGAACATCGCTTTTCCCGTCGCCGTTGGCCAGATACGTTGCGTCGGTGGCAGCGGCATACGGAAACCACCGGGAACGCGGATCCGCGCGTTATAGTTCTCAAACCCCGGAATGGTCTGCTCGATCAGTTCGCGGATGCGGTCGTAATCCTCAACCAGCGTCAGCCAGTCCACGCGGGTATCCGGCAGGGTGGCTTTCGCCATGCCCGCGACGATAGCGGGTTCTGACCGAAGCAACGGCGATGCAGGCTTCAGCTTGCCGGATGAAGCATGCACCATCGACATGGAGTCTTCGACGGTAATGGACTGGCGGCCGGTCGCCTGAATATCCAGTTCGGTACGGCCAAGACACGGGAAAATAAAGGTCTCTTTGCCCACCAGCAGATGGGTACGGTTGAGCTTGGTGCCGACGTGCACGCTCAAATCCAGGGATCCCATAGCCGGAAAGCCGCGTTCATGATCGGGCATCGCCACCGCAAAATTACCGCCGAGGCAAATGAGCGCTTTCGCGCGGCCATCGATCATCGCCTGCGTGGCCTGCACCGCGTCGTGTCCGTGGTGTGACGGTGGCTCAAAGCCGAACACGTCCTTCAGGCGATTAAGGAATGCCGGCGTGGGTTTCTCGCTGATCCCGACGGTACGGTTCCCCTGCACGTTTGAGTGGCCGCGCAGCGGGCATATTCCCGCGCCAGGTTTCCCGATATTCCCCCGCAGCAGCAGCACGTCGGCAATCAGGCGGACGTTCGCCGTACCTTTGTTGTGCTGCGTAATCCCCATCCCGTAGGTAATGATGGTGGCCTTCGATTTTGCATAGGCTTCGGCGACCTTTTTGAGCGCCGCCTGGCTCAGACCCGACTCGCGCTCGATCTCGTCCCAGCGGGTTTGCGCGATATCGGCGGCGAACGCCTCAATGCCCTGGGTGTGTTCGGCAATAAATGCGTGGTCCAGCACGTCACCGCGTTCGGCTTCCATTTCCAGCAGGTGTTTGGCAATGCCTTTCAGCGCGGCGGCATCGCCCCCGGCCTTCACCTGGAAATAGGTCGAAGCGATATCCGTGGAGCTGTAGGTTGCCATTTCAATCACGCTTTGCGGGTCGGCGAAACGTTCCAGGGCACGTTCGCGCAGCGGGTTAAAGACGATAATCGGCACTTTCCGGCGGGCCAGCTCGTGGAGGGTCCCCATCATTCGCGGATGGTTGGTGCCGGGGTTGTGACCAATTGAGATCACCAGCTCGGTCTTATCGAAGTCGTCCAGCGAAACGGTGCCTTTTCCGATGCCAATTGAACGCGGTAAACCGACGCTGGTGGCCTCGTGACACATATTCGAGCAGTCGGGGAAGTTGTTGGTGCCGTATTCGCGAGCAAACAGCTGGAACAGATACGCCGCTTCGTTAGAGGCGCGTCCTGAGGTATAGAACTCGACCTGGTCCGGATCGAGCCCGCGCAATACTTCGCCGATACGTTGAAACGCCGCGTCCCAGTCGACGGGGCGGAAGGTGTCGCTTGCCCGATCATAGCGCAGGGGGTGCGTGAGTCGACCGTAGCCTTCCAGCTCAAAGTCCGATTTTGCCAGCAGCGAGGAGACGCTGTTTTCAGCCAGAAACGCGGGGGTGACGCGTTTGCTGGTCGCTTCCCAGGTCACCGCTTTGGCGCCGTTCTCGCAGAACTGGAACGTCGATTTGTGTTCTTTATCAGGCCACGCGCAGCCCGGGCAGTCGAAGCCGTCAGGCTGGTTGGTGCGCAGCAGCGTCGCGGGAGCGTCAAGGGTATCCATTTGGGTACGTACCGCGATGGCCGTCGCTTTTAGTGCCCCCCAGCCGCCGGCAGGACCGTCATAATGTCTGATGCCTGGCACCGAGCGTCTTTTCTTGTTCATACCCACTCCTGATTTGTTCGGTCAACAACATCTGAACCCATAAAAGCGCTGCACAGGACAATAAGCAAAAGCAATGACGACCGTATGGCTACGCGCATGCGGTGCGGGAAGATGCCTTATCTTAAATTCTTTTTATTACAGCGGTTTATGTTAACTGATGTTTAAATATTTAAAGAAATTATAACGAAATTTTATCATTTTAATAATAAATCTTATCTATCGGTCGGTAGGCGAGATAGATAGCGGTGAGCAAGGAAGGATGTAGTACCAGTAAAACTTCGAATGAAGCTGATGCGCTGGAGATATCGCCACGATTCACGTCTGGCGGGCTTCTGGCGGCATTTTGGGTTTGAGGAAATGACAGGAAGGTTTACTCAGGCTTAATGAATAATAGATATAAGGTATACCTTACTGTGGAATTCTCACCGCGTGAATATACAGTTTTTTTGCGACGTGAAATTAACGTAGCGCTGCATAAGTGAAATATTCCCAGCCAGGTGATGAAGTGTGTTAAATATTAAAGATACCCTGTTAGTGCAACAAATAATTCATCGGAGATATATTCCTTTGACATCAAAAAAACGCGAATTCTACTAATTATGGTAGTGGCGATAATAGCGTTATTGCGTTAATGAAAGTGGTTCTCTTTTGTGTTTTTAATAGATAAAACATCATGTTATGTGGTTTTGCAGTGAGGAAATAAGAAAGGGTGGGGCAAATCGTTTTTTTTCATAGGATTAATCCTATAATTTTCCGACTGCTTCATTTACCAACAGTTACGCGGCGGTAAATATTGAATTGATGCGAAGCTCATGTAAACTTGCTTACCGTTTGTCAAAATATGTCAGGAAGACACTGGGCCTTATTCTGAAGGGCTCGTGCGGTAGCTATGTCCTTAAAATAGTAACGCCCCGAAAATATCCTGGCTATTTTAACAATAGCACTTAAGTCAAACTTCATCCCCTTATCTCCATCATCGAAATATCGCTACGGAAAAGCATATGAAAATGCGCGTACTGTTTTCACTTCTGTTTGTAATGGCGGTGGCGGGCTGTAAAGCGCCGCAAAAACCTGTGATCAACGACGATACGATCGAGACCAGCCAGGTCAACGGCGTTACCTTAACCCACCGTCACGCTGTGACGCCGCCGACGGAGTTCACGCCGGTCAACGAACCGTATCGTGCCATGTATCCGGCTTCCCTGATGAGCCGACCTGACTTCGGCGGCAAAGTTATCCGTAATCTCGAGACCGGAAAAACGTACGTGGTGCTGGGGCAGGTTGAACACTACTGGATGGCGCTTGCCGACGAAGGCAACGATCAGCTGATTGGTTACGTCCCGATGCGTGCGGTTATCAAGGCCGACCAGTACGACGCCGCCGTGCGTAAACAGGCGATTCGTCCAAAGGTGCGTAAAAAAGCGACCTGTGTCGATGTCGATGGCAACAGCAAAGCCTGCAAAGACAGCGCTAACGGTACCTGGATCCTGAACTAAACGGCTTTCATGAGCGCATTTTTATGAATAATAAAAATTTTCATAAGCTGTGGTTATTCTTTTACGCGGCGATTTTCGCCCTGGTCAGTGGTTGTACGTCGTCTTCACACAGCGACCCCTCCCGCTACAATCTGCAGTTTCAGGCTCATCCACAAATCAATGAATCTGCGCCGCTTAAGGTCCGGGTGCTGTTGCTGAAATCCGATGCGGATTTCATGTCCAGCGACTTCTACTCCCTGCAGAACAACGCGTCAGCCACGCTTGGCGCGAATCTGCTGAACAGCGACGTGTTCTTCCTGATGCCGGGACAGCTGTCCAAAACCCTCAGCGGGCAAAGCTCTCCGGAGGCCCGCTACATCGGCGTGATGGCGGAGTATCAGGTGCTGGATGGCAAAAAATGGCGCGTTTCACTCCCTCTGCCTGTGCCTGGCGAAAATCATATCTACCAGTTCTGGAAATGGTCCGCAGATGAACTTCAGGCCAACGTTTTTCTCGACGTGAACGGCATTCGTGTCATCAGCCAGTAACGCGCTTCAAAACAGGAAACACATCATCATGACGAAAGCAGAAAAGGTCGTCTGGACCGAAGGCATGTTCCTGCGTCCACACCATTTTCAGCGGACTGAAAGCTATCTGCTCAACCATGTTCGTGAATGGGGCGCACTACAGCGGTCGTATCTCTGGGGCTTTCTCGACGTTGAACTGGATGAAGCGATGCTTCGTCAGGGATGCATTGCCCTGAGCTACTGCAGCGGTTTGCTGCCGGACGGCACCTTTTTCCAGGTACGTAACGGGCGCAACGGCCCTGCACCGCTGAAAATTCCTGACAATCTCACTAACGAAAAGGTGGTGCTTGCGCTGCCGGTACGTCGTGGCGAGAGAGAAGAGGTGATTTTTAGCGAAGAACCGGCCTCGCTGGCGCGCTTCATCGCTTTCGAGCAAGAGGTGGAAGACGATAACGCCATGTCGGTGGGGGATGCCACCGTCCAGTTTGGCCGCCTGCGTCTGACCCTGATGCTGGAAAAAGACCTCACGGCAGAGTGGACCGCCATCGGCGTGGCGTTTGTGACCGAGAAGCGTAACGACAACCACGTGCGGCTCGACAACAGCTACATCCCGCCGATGCTCAACGCCAACAACAGCCCGCAGATCTACAGCATGATCAACGATCTGCACGGTCTGCTGGTGCAGCGCAGCCAGCAAATTGGCGGTCGTTTGCGCCAGCCCGGTCGCTTTAATACCTCCGAGCTGATTGAGTTCACGCTGCTGTCGCTGGTTAACCGTCATCTGGGCGAGGTTTCTCATTTAAAAACCCTCCCGCTGCTGCATCCGGAAACGCTCTGGCGCAGCTGGCTGCCGTTTGCGACCGAGCTTGCCACCTGGACGTCCCAGCGTACCGCTGAAAGCGTGCTGCCGATTTACGATCATGACGATCTGGCAAACTGCTTCAGCAAGCTGATGCTGATGCTGCGTCAGGGGCTGTCGCTGGTGATGGAAGACCACGCGATTCAGCTGCCGCTTAACGAACGCTCTCACGGCCTGAACATCGCCACGGTGCCTGAAACCAGCATGGTGCGTGAGTTCGGCTTCGTGCTGGCGGTTAAAGCCAACGTGCCAGGCGAACACCTGCAAACCCATTTCCCGGCGCAGATGAAGGTCGCGCCGGTCTCGAAAATCCGCGATCTGGTTCAGCTTCAGCTGCCGGGCATTATGCTGCGCGCCATGCCGGTCGCGCCGCCGCAGATCCCGTGGCATGCCGGCTATAGCTACTTTGAACTGGAGAAGGGCAGCGAGCTGTGGCACGAGATGGATAAGTCCGGTGCATTCGCCCTGCATCTTGCAGGGGAATTCCCGGGGCTGGATATGGAGTTTTGGGCCATCCGTAGCCCGACAGAATAATAAAGCGAGCGCTTAATATGCAGGAACGACAGGACACCGGCAGTGATGCCGCCTTTACCGGAGCCAGTAGCAACAATCAGCTGGTGGCGGCCGCCAATCCGCTGCTCAATGCGATTCCGCAGATCCGTCACTCGATCTCCCATGACGATCAGGTGGCGTTACGCCAGCGCCTGATTGATGAAATTCGCCGTTTCGAAGTCCGCTGCCAGCAGGCGGGGCTGCCCTACGAAGTGATCGTCGGGGCACGTTACTGCCTGTGTACGGCGCTCGATGAGGCCGCCGCGCTCACCCCCTGGGGCAGCAGCGGCGTCTGGTCAAGCAACGGTCTGCTGGTGACGTTCCATAACGAAACCTGGGGCGGCGAGAAGTTCTTCCAGCTGCTGGCGCGCCTGTCGCAAAACCCGCGCGAGCACATTCTGCTGCTGGAGATGATCAACTACTGCCTGCTGCTGGGCTTCGAAGGACGCTATCGGGTGCTGGATAACGGCCGCACCCAGCTTGAAACCATCAAGCAGCGGCTGTGGCAGATGATCCGCGGCGTGCGCGGCAGCTATCCGCCGCCGCTTTCTCCTCATCCGGAAGATCGTCCCGTGCTGCGCAAGCTCTGGCGGCCGATGGTTCCCCTGTGGGCCTGCGTGGCGCTGGCCGGGTTTATCGCCTGCCTGTTTTATATCGTGCTTAACTGGCGTCTTGGCGATAACACCAACCCGGTGCTGGCGAAGATTTATCAGTCTCAGCTGCCGGAAACCACTATTCAGCAACCGGCGCGTCAGCTTCCGGCTGTGCTGAACCTGCGCGGCTTCCTGAAACCTGAAATCGAGGCTGGCCTGGTCGCGGTGAAAGACGAAGCGGATCGCAGCGTCGTTATCCTGAAGGGCGACGGGCTGTTTGCTTCTGCCTCTACCGTCGTGCGTGACCGCTATGAACCGGTCATCCACCGCATTGCGCAGGCGATGAATAACGTCAGCGGCAAAATTCTGGTGGTGGGCTACAGCGACAATGTGCCGATCCGCAGCGCGCGCTTTGCCTCTAACTATGAACTCTCTCTGGAACGCGCCCGCTCGGTACAGAAAATGCTGCAGGGAAGCCTCTCTCAGCCTGGCCGCGTGAAAGCGGAAGGGCGGGGCGAGATTAACCCGGTGGCGCCGAACACGACGCCTGAAAATCGCGCCCGTAACCGCCGTGTGGAAATTACTCTGCTGGTGTCGCCTGAAAACACTCAGGCTGAGCTGAACGGATTGCCGCAAGGAAACTAAGGAATGCTGACTACACTTCTTTCCATTTTGACCAACCGCATTCTGTGGAGCTTCCTCGGCGTCACGGCGCTGGCGGCGGTGATCTGGATGATTGGTCCCCTGTTGTCCATCGTGGACACTCGACCGCTTGAGTCTGAGCAGAACCGTATTATCAGCATTGCCGTGGTCTATCTGCTCTGGGCGCAGGGCCACATTCTGCCGCGCCTGTACAACGCCTGGCTGAACCGCAAGCTGATGGACAAGCTCAAGGAGAATACCGCCAGCCCGGAAGCGGCGGATCCGCAGAAGCGGCTGAACAGCGAGGAGCAGATCCTCGCCAGCCGTTTTGATGAAGCCGCGCAGATGCTTAAAAAAGCACACTTCAGCAAAGCGGGCCAGGGCGCCCAGTGGACGCAGCGCTTCAGCACGCAATATCTCTATCAGCTGCCGTGGTACGTCATTATCGGCGCGCCGGGCTCCGGTAAAACCACGGCGCTGGTCAATTCCGGGCTGCAGTTCCCGCTGGCCGATCGTTTCGGTAAGACCGCGCTGCGGGGCATTGGCGGCACACGCAACTGCGACTGGTGGTTCACCAATGAGGCGGTGCTGCTGGACACGGCGGGCCGCTATACCACCCAGGAGAGCGAGCAGGTGCAGGACGCCGGCGAATGGCTGGAGTTCATGGGGTTACTGCGTAAGTATCGCCGCCGCCAGCCGATCAACGGCGTCATCATCACCATCAGCATTTCTGACCTGCTCACCCAGTCCGCCGAGGCGTCCCGCCAGCAGGCGGTGAACCTGCGCCAGCGTCTGTCCGAGCTACATGAACAGCTGGGTATCCGCTTCCCGGTGTACGTGATGGTGACCAAGGCCGACCTGCTTAAAGGCTTCCGCGCGTGGTTTGCCGACTACGATAAAGCGCAGCGCGACCAGATCTGGGGCTTTACGCTGCCGTGGGAGCAAACCAAGCACGCTGATTACGACCTGATGGGCAATTTCCAGCAGGAGTTTTCTCTGCTACAGCAGCGCCTTGATGCCGGGCTGCCGGAAACCATGCTGAAAGAGCATGACGCGAAAACCCGCGCAGAAGCGTATCTCTTCCCGCAGGAGTTCGCCGCGCTGCGTCCGTTGCTGGCAGACTACCTGAGCACGGTCTTTGCCCGCTCCAACTTCGAAACCGAGTTCTCTCCGCGCGGGATCTACTTCGCCAGCGGGACGCAGGAAGGCATGCCGTTCGACCGCGTGATGGGCGAACTGAACCGCGCCCTGTCGCTGCCGGAAGGGAGCGAGGCGGATAACTGGGATTCGGTCAGCAAAGAAGCGCCTATTCCGGGTGCTAAAGGCCAGAGTTTCTTCATTAAGAACCTGCTGCAAAACGTCATCTTCCAGGAAGCCGGGATCGCAGGGGAAAACCGCTGGTGGGAGCTGCGCAACCGGGCGGTGATCTGGTCCGGCTACGCGGCGCTGCTGGCCCTGCTGGTTATCCTCGGCGGTCTGTGGTTGACCAGCTATGCCAAGAACAAAACCTATCTGGCAGAGGTGGATGCGAAGGTGCCGCTGCTCGACCAGCAGAGCAAAGCGCTACAGAACCAGCCGCAGCGCGACCTGTTCGATCTGCTGCCGCTGCTGAATGGTCTGGTTGACCTGCCGAAAAGCGACGCGTTTGATGTGAACGATCCGCCCGTATCCCGCCGTATGGGGCTCTATCGCGGGGATGACGTCAGCGATGCCGCGCAGTCTCTGTACCAGAAAGCGCTGGATCAGATGCTGCTCCCTGCCGTCGCCATGCATATCACTACCTGGCTTCGCAACGACAACGGCAGCGATGTGGAATACAGCTATGAAGCGCTGAAAGCCTATCAGATGCTGTATCAGCCGAAGCACTATGACGGCAAATTCCTGCATTCGTGGGTGATGCTCAATCTGCAGCGGAATCTGCCGCAGAACGTCACGAAGGCACAGCTGCAGCAGCTTGAATGGCACCTGACGCAGCTGCTGGAACCGAAAATTCAGGCCTCGCCGTACGCGCAGGATGAATCTCTGGTTGCCCGCGAAAGAGCGATGATCAACCAGCAGCCGCTTTCCACGCGCGTATACGGTCGCCTCAAGCGCCTGCTGGAACATGATGACAACCTGAAGCCGGTCTCCCTTTCCGACCTGGGCGGACCGCAGAGCGAGCTGGTATTTTCCCGCAAAAGCGGCAAGCCGGTGAGCGAAGGCGTACCGGGTCTGTATACGCCGGACGGCTACTGGAAAAGCTTTAACGGCCAGATTGACAGCGTGACCACCGCCCTGCACGAGGACGACGCCTGGGTGCTGGGGGCCGCCACCGCGCAGGAGGATAAGCAGCAGATCGATAACGCCGTGCGCCAGCTCTACATGCGCGACTTTATCGCTAACTGGGATCGCTTCCTCGCCGACATTCAGCTCAATAACAGCGCCGACCTTTCCCAGCGCATCAACACCGCGCGCCTGCTCTCCGGCGCCAACTCGCCGCTGCGCCGTCTGGTGCAGAACCTGAGCCAGGTCCTGACGCTGTCACGCAATGCGCCAGCGCCAGAAGATGCAGGCAAAGCGCAGGATCAAAGCAACCGCGCCACCCGTACGCTGGAAGCCCTGTTCAGCAACAATGACGCAGCGCCGACCCAGACCGCCGTGGTCACCCAGTCGCCGGAACAGCTGGTCACCGACCACTATGCGCCGATGATTGAGCTGGCGCAGCCGCTGGAGAAGGGGGGAAAGACCATCGTGTTTGATGATTTTCTCAAGCAGGTGGATGAACTCTATCGCTACCTGACCGCCGTTCAGGACGCGGCCAACAGCGGGATGCCGGCACCGGGCGGTGAGGCGATCAGCCGTCTGCAGGCCAGCGCCGGTCGTCTGCCGGGCGGGCTGCAAACCATGTTCAGCAACATGGCGGTGGGCGCCAGCAGCGATACCCAGCGTCGTGATCTGGAAAACGTGCGTAAGCGAATTAACGTTGAAGTGGGCGGTTTCTGCCGTCAGGCGATTGCCGGTCGCTACCCGCTGGTGCGCAGCGCCAGCACCGAGGTCACCCCTGACGATCTCGCGCGCATGTTTGCGCCGGGAACCGGGCTCATGGACGCCTTCTTCCGCGACAATCTGACCAATAAGGTGGACACCACGCAGGCCAACTGGCGCTTTATGCCGGGCATCGACGGGAAAACGCTGCCGGGAAGTGAAGGGCTGCTGAGACCGTTCCAGCAGGCCCAGTCGATTCGCGACGCCTTCTTTGCTAATGGCGCAACGACGCCGTCCTTCAAGGTGACGGTTCGCACCGTGCGAATGGATAACACCATTCTGAACCTGACCCTGGACGTTGACGGCCAGCTGCTGCGCTACAGCCACGGTCCGCAGGCCGTGCAGATCATGAACTGGCCGGGGCCGGGCGGCACCAACCAGGTACGCATGCAGCTGGGGCTGGCGAACGGCAGCACGGCGACGCTGGTCACCAACGGCGCCTGGGCGCTCAACCGCTTCTTCGATAAAGCGAGCACCAGCCCGGGCGCGGGTAGCCTGAGCCGTCAGGCCACCTTCAACGTCGACGGACATCAGGTCACGCTGGAGTTTGCGCCAAACAGCATTCGCAACCCGTTCCAGCTTCCCCGTTTCTCATGCCCATAACCGCAAGGACAGCCGTATGACGAATACCCCTGCGATGAACCGCTACAGCTGGTATGGCAAATTACCCAGCGCCGGAGATTTTTTGCAGCGTCGCTTTCCTGACACTTTACAGCGCCAGTGGTCACACTGGTTTCAGGTCGGTCTGCTGGCCTGGCAGCAGGAAGAGCAGCGCAGCGGCGAGCGCCAGTTCCAGAAAGCGCCAGTCTGGAATTATGTGGTACCGCCCATGCTGGGCAGCCAGATGATCCAGATGGGCTGTCTGCTGCCCGGCCGCGACAGCGTTGGCCGACAGTACCCGGTTTGCCTTCAGCTGAGCTTCGCCCCGTCAGAGTGGTCGACCAGCCTGCTCAGCCAGGCAGAAAGCTGGTACCAGCAGATTGGGCGCCTGGGGCTGCACGCGGTGCGCAACAGTTTTTCCGCCTCGCAGCTGGATGAGATGCTGATGACCATTCCGGCGCCGCAGCCCGTCGAGCCGCAAAAGCGCTCCGACATCCTGGATGTGATTGGCTATGACGAGGACGGCCAGAGCACGCTGGGCTGGCCTCAGGCGGCGGAGTGTTTTGATCCGCTACGTCAGACCAGCTACTGGTGGACCAACCGCTGCGACGGTTACCCGCTATACACCCACGTGCACAGCGGTAACTTTACCGGGCAGCTTTTCACCCTGCTGTTCGACCCGGCAGGGGGCGCCCGTCCGGGGCGTCACGGTCTCTATCCGCCCATGTTTGAATAAGCAGGGATCTTATGAATATCGAAGAATTTCTCGCGCCAATAAGCCCCGACAAGCCCTGCGGCGAAAACCTGGAGTACGACGCTGACTTCCAGATCATGAATCAGGCAAGTCTTGGGAAAGCGGAACAGCAGTTTGGCGACACCATTATCCCGGCAGAGCCCGCAGACTGGAACACGGTAGAAAAATACGCCACCAGCCTGCTGACCCGCACCAAAGATCTTCGCGTCCTGCTGGCGTTAACCCATGCCTGGACGCGCCGCCGCGGGCTGGCGGGCTACGCGGACGGATTATTGCTGGTGCAGGAGGCGATCGCCCGTTACTGGGAACCGCTCTATCCGCTGCTGGAAGAGTATGGCGAAACCGATCCGTTCTATCGCATTAACGCCCTGGCGGGGCTCAGCGATAAATCCGACCTCACCGTCGCCGTGCGAAACGCCTCGCTTCTGCGTTCAAACGGCGATGAAATTTCGCTCCGGGATGCCCAGGCCCTGCTGGACGGCAGTAAGACGGAATGTCCGGACTATCCCGGCGGCCGTCCACGGCTGATTGACGAGCTGGCCCGCGGCGACCAGCCGGGAACCGCAGCGGTTATCGTCATTAACGAACGGCTGCTGGCGATTCGCGAGCTGCTCACCGGGCATCTCGGTGAAAGCGGCGTGCCCGAGATGGAGCAGCTGCTGAAAACCGTCGGACTGGTAGCCAGCGCGTGTCAGGTGACCGACATCAGCAAGCTGCTGCCGAACCGTGAGGTGCAGGCAGAACCACAGGCCGAGCAGCAATCGGCGGCAACGCAGCCCGCTCAGCCGGTCACCGACTGGCGAAGCGTGCAGGTCACCAGCCGCGCCGACGCGCAGCTGATGCTGGAAAAAGCGAAGCAGTATTTTGCGCAGTACGAACCGAGCCACCCCGCACCGCTGATGATTGAACGGGTGCAGCGGCTGTCAGAACTTAACTTTATGGACATTATTCGCGACCTGGCGCCAGACGGCGTTAACCAACTGGAAAACATCTTTGGGCGCCGCGAATAGCGCGTCCAGGCATTATGACGACAGGCATGGAGCCTGCCGTTTCACCTTCACCGCGCATCTTTGATGGAGAACATCATGGCAATGAGTAACAGTGGGCAGAAATTCATCGCACGTAACCGTGCTCCCCGCGTGCAGATCGAGTACGACGTAGAGATCTACGGTGCAGAACGTAAAATTCAGCTGCCGTTTGTGATGGGCGTCATGGCCGATCTGGTCGGCAAACCGGTGGAAAACCTGCCGGCCGTCGACGAGCGTAAATTCCTCGAAATCGACATCGACAACTTTGACGAACGCATGAAGGCGCTGAAGCCGCGCGTGGCGTTCCAGGTGGATAACACCCTGACCGGCGAAGGTAAGCTCAACGTGGATCTGACCTTCGACAGCATGGACGACTTCCTGCCGGATGCGGTGGCCCGCAAGGTTGAGCCGCTGAACAAGCTGCTGGAAGCGCGTACCCAGCTCTCTAACCTGCTGACTTATATGGACGGCAAAAACGGTGCGGAAGAGCTGATCGCTAAAATTCTGCAGGATCCGACGCTGCTCAAATCCCTGAGCCAGTTGCCGAAAAATGACGAAAGCGCGAAAGGTAGCGAGGAATAATCGATGAGCAACCAGACTCAACAACACGAGCAGCAGGCGGGTCAGGCGTTCAGTCAGGATGAATTCAGCGCGCTGCTGAACAAAGAATTCCGCCCGAAAACCGATCAGGCCCGCTCCGCCGTCGAAAGCGCGGTCAAAACCCTGGCGCAGCAGGCGCTGGAAAATACCGTCACCTTCTCGAACGATACCTACCGCACCATTCAGAACCTGATTGCCGGTATCGACGAGCAGCTGTCGCAGCAGGTGAATCAGATCATTCACCACGAAGAGTTTCAGAAGCTGGAGAGCGCCTGGCGCGGTCTGAGCTACCTGGTGAACAACACTGAAACTGACGAGATGCTGAAGATCCGCTTTATGAGCATCTCCAAGCAGGAGCTGGGCCGTACCCTGAAGCGCTTCAAGGGCGTGGGCTGGGACCAGAGCCCGATCTTCAAGAAAATCTACGAGCAGGAATACGGTCAGTTCGGCGGCGAGCCGTTTGGCTGCATCGTGGGCGACTACTACTTCGACCACAGCCCGCAGGACGTTGAGCTGCTGGGTGAAATGGCGCGCATCGGCTCTGCGGCGCACTGTCCGTTCATTACCGGTACCGCACCGGGCGTGATGCAGATGGAGTCCTGGCAGGAGCTGGCTAACCCGCGCGACCTGACCAAGATCTTCCAGAACACCGAATACGCGGCCTGGCGTTCACTGCGTGAATCCGAAGATGCCCGCTATCTGGGCCTGGTGATGCCGCGCTTCCTGTCGCGCCTGCCGTATGGCATTCGCACCAACCCGGTCGACAGCTTTGACTTTGAAGAGCAGACCGACGGCGCGAACCACAACAGCTACTCCTGGGCGAACGCCGCGTACGCGATGGCAGCCAACATCAACCGCTCCTTCAAAGAGTACGGCTGGTGCACCTCGATTCGCGGCGTGGAGTCAGGCGGGGCGGTGGAAAACCTGCCGTGCCACACCTTCCCGAGCGATGACGGCGGTGTGGACATGAAGTGCCCGACCGAGATCGCCATCAGCGATCGTCGTGAAGCCGAGCTGGCGAAAAACGGCTTTATGCCGCTGGTTCACCGCAAAAACTCCGACTTTGCCGCCTTCATCGGCGCGCAGTCCCTGCAGAAACCGGCGGAGTACCATGACCCGGATGCGACCGCTAACGCGCGCCTGGCATCACGCCTGCCGTACCTGTTCGCCTGCTGCCGTTTTGCCCACTACCTGAAGTGCATCGTGCGCGACAAAATCGGCTCCTTCCGCGAGCGCGAAGAGATGGAACGCTGGCTGAACGACTGGGTCATGAACTACGTCGACGGTGACCCGGCGAACTCCTCCCAGGAGACCAAGTCCCGTAAACCGCTGGCAGCTGCGGAAGTGCAGGTGCAGGAGATTGAGGACAACCCAGGCTACTACGCCGCGAAGTTCTTCCTGCGTCCACACTACCAGCTGGAAGGTCTGACCGTTTCTCTGCGTCTGGTATCTAAACTGCCGTCGCTGAAGACGAAAGACGCGTGATGCAGATAGCCGGCCTCCTGGGGCCGGCAACCTTATTGTGAGTACGAGATAGCTAATGAATTTACCTGTGAAAGCGATAACAAGAAAATTCATCATCTATTTAATCGTTTATGCGTTGTTAATTATTTCATTCATGCTGTTTGTGACGGTATCCGGCTACTATCTGTTTATCTTTGACTGGCCAGAAGATGTCCCGCGAATCGCAATGCATGGATTCTTATGTGCTGGACTTAATGCATTAGCGATAGTTATCTACGTTGTTGCAGAGAAATGGAAAGAGAAACGTTAATACCTCGTGCTGGCTTATATTTAATTAAGGCATTCCACTAACGCGATATTACAATGAATAAAATAAACCTGTTTGCAATCGCTTTGTTGTTTATCGCGTCTCTGGCTGAAGCACAAACGGGAAATTATTCTTATCCTGACGCAACAGCATTACCGCAGGATGATACGTCAAATTTGCTTCGCGACCCGGGCTTATTAACGGGGTACGATTTCAATCTCAGCGCAGCGCGCTTCGCCAGTGCCTGGCTTTCAAAAACGAATGAACGCGAGCGCATTAAGGCGGATATGTATCTATTAGGCGTGGTTGATGCATCAGAGGGGAAGGCCTGGTGTAAAGGTCATCCGATTTTGCCCAATACGGTTCATGAATTTCTTTACTCTCGCTTTGCCCATTTATCTGAGCAGGAGAGCAAACGGCGGGCTTCTGAAATCATTACCGATGCAATGGGAGAATTAAGCCCCTGTCAACATCGGACTGGCTTATAGAACGCTCCACTGCTGAACCGGTTGGAATTGGATAGCTGATGCGCTGTGGGGCCGATGGCAAAGGATATAAGGTGAAACTTTTCTGTTTTTTCCTCGTATTTATGACCTTTTATGTGTGTGCCGGAAATAACTATCCTGATTTTTATCAGCAGCAAACATACCGGCAGGTTTTAAAAGATTTAGTTCTGGCGCGCTGTCTTGCTCAAGTGGCAGATAAAGGCAGTCAGTTTTCTGCTGATGCGGCCAGAAGTGCGAGCGCATTTATTGAGTGGATACCTTTTGATGCTGAAAATGGCACGGATAAAGTGAATGCCCTCATCGAAAAATATAAAAATCAAATTAATGGTTTTCATTCAGAGCGAAAACCCGATGTCAAAGGCGTAACCTTAAACTGTATACGTCTTTATCATAGCGACGAACTGAACAAACTGGTTCCGCAGGTCATCATTGGCGATCCTGACCGTAGCTGGATCCAGGATAACCCAGAGTAGTAAAAGACTTCACATTCTTTCCGTTCATTCAGGGGGAATGTAAGACTGTCAAATGACACGGGTCATTTGATATGAGGCAGAGGTAAAATATGGACGGTTTTATTCAGCCCCATGCTTTCCTGTTTGCCATATAAGTGCTTTTTCGAAAGCAATATTGTTCATCCACGAAGAGTAGATATTATGGCTATTGATATGTTTCTGAAGGTCGAGGGTGTTACGGGCGAATCGAAAGATTCTAACCACACCGGCTGGACTGATATTACCTCCTTCTCCTGGGGCGCTTCCCAGCCAGGTAATATGAGCGTTGGCGGTGGCGGCGGTGCCGGTAAAGTTAACTTTAACGACCTGCACGTTAACGCGCTGATCGACAAATCCACCACCGCTATCCTGAAACACTGCGCCAGCGGTAAACACCTGACTAAAGTTGAACTGTCCGTTTGTAAAGCGGGCGGCCAGCAGGTGGAATACTCCCGCATCACGCTGGAAGATGTGCTGGTGACCTCTGTTCAGTACACCGGTGCTGACAACGGCGACACCGTTGGTGTGACCTATGCATTCCAGGCTGCGAAAGTGAAACAGCAGTACTGGGAGCAGACCACGTCGGGTGGTAAAGGTGCTGAAAGCAGCGCTGGCTGGAACATCAAAGAGAACAAAGAAGCGTAATAATAGTGGGCCCGAAAGGGCTCACTTTATCCGGAGCTTCTTATCAAGGAGAAACAAGATGTCTCAAATGCGTCCTGCTTTTGGTGCCGCCTGGAACAGATTCAGAGAAGTGAACGTAAGCGTAGAACAGGTTGGCAAATTGTTGGGTGGAAAAGTTCAGCATAATATCGACGCCGGTATTTTTAAAAATGCCTGCCCAATTCGTATGAGCTACGTTTTAAATTACTGTGGCATTCCTATTCCTTCTAACAGTAAATATGCGACAGTGACCGGAAACGACAAAAAGCGCTATATGTTCCGCGTTAAAGATATGATTGCATTTCTACCCACGGTACTGGGCAATGCCGATATGTCTGTCTCTTCTCCCACTCCTGCGCAATTTGCAGGCAAACAAGGCATTATCATCTTTACCGGGCACGGCTGGAGCGACGCAACCGGGCATGTCACACTCTGGAATGGTAATATTTGCTCTGATGATTGCCATTTTCTGGGCTCACCGGGTAATGGTTCGTTTATTCCGACCAACGCAACATTCTGGAGCCTGAAATGAAACGTTTATTACTGCTGGTATTGGCTATAAATGCCTCTGCTGTTTATGCCCAAACCCTGCCTGATGTCAGCGCTTTTTCTCAGCAACAAATCTTTGAAAACTGGGTGCAAAATCGATGCATCAGTAAGATTGCGGACAGCAAAAGTCTGAAAGACGATGCAGAGGCCAGCGCGGCCGCATGGCTGGAAGCAAGCAATCTCCCTGCAGAGAATTTTGAAAAAGCTGACAAGATGATTGTTTCTTTACTGAAAGAGAAAGTAGGCGGTACCGAACCGGGTCAATATCAGGTTTTAAAGTGCAGCTTAATCGCCAACAGCGACGCGATTCGTCCGCTCAAAACCGCAAAATAGAATCAATGGAATTCGGCCCCAAACGCCGCCGTTCTCGCCCCGAGAGCGGCAGCGTTTGAGCGCTAATCATACCAGCAGGAATACGCCATGCGATTCACGATTATTTCTACGAAACCCGGTCATCAGCCGCCGCAAAGCAGCTGTGATTTTTACGCCCCGGGCGGCACCATTGGGCGCGGTACGGATAACAATCTGGTATTGCCGGATAATGACCGCACCATCTCTCGTCTGCAGGCCATTGTTCACGTGGACGCCCAGGGTGAATGCCGCGTGACCAACCGTGGCAGCGTCACCCGCGTGGTATTAAATGACATTCCGCTGGAGCGAGGGCGTCAGGTTGAACTGCAGGATGGCGACATTCTCGGTATTGATGACTACCGTATCGAAGTGACCGAACTGATCCACGATACCCAGCCCGTGAGCCGTATGGCGGCCAGTCTGCACCAGCAGGCGCGTCCGACAGCCGCACCCGCGACCGCCCCAGCTTCTCAACCGAAACCGGCAAGTGCCGCACCGCGCGGGAAAGCCGAGCCGACCGCCGTGCCAACGGAGATCTGGGATAGCCTGATGCAGGAGTTCTCCATCTCCGACAGCATCTCCAGCAACCGTACAAAACCGCAGCCTGCTGCATCGCACGATCCGTTCTCCCAGCCTGCGGCCCCGGAGCGTAACGCCGAAGATCCGCTGGCGATGTTCAACGACAGCGATCCAAAACTCGAGCGTAAGCATGTCGATCCGGACATGCTGTTCAGCGACGAAGCGTTGTTCAAAAAAGAGAGTATTTTTGACGACGTCACCCCGTCAACGCTGGTGCCGCCGGGCGAGACGAGCCCCGTGAAGCCAGAAGAAGAGGCGACGGATGAGCTCGATCCGCTGGCCCTGTTTGGCGGTAAGGCCAGCGCACCAGCCGCGCGTAATGACGACCCGCTCGGGCTGATGGGCGGCGCGCCACTAACCCATCCGGATGACATTATTGCCGAGAAGCCTGCGCCAGTGCCGGAACCTGAACCTGAACAGGAAGAGGACGTGCTGGCCGATTCTCCGCTGTTCGCCCCAGAGCCGCAGGAAGAACCGCGTGCTGAAGAAGAGCCCGCGCGACCGGATTACGCAGGCTTCACCATGCCTACGCCACAGGCCGTTGCGCGCAGCAGCGCGCAGGCCCCGAAGGGCCGCCTGCGCATCGACCCGGTCAATAACGCCGCCTCGCCCACCACGGCAAACAGCGGTGAGAAGGGCGAAGTGCTGCAGGGTGAGCTGTTGGAGGCACTGCTGGAGGGGATGGGGCTGAGCGAAATGCAGCCCGTCCCGCAGTTTGACCGTGAAAATATGCGTCAGCTGGGGCAGATCCTCGGCATGTTCTCTCAGGGGACCGTGGCGCTGCTTTCCTCGCGCTCTATCCTCAAGCGCGGCGTGAAAGCCGATATGACCATGGTGCTGGACGATGCCAACAACCCGTTCAAGCTGTTGCCGACCGGCAAAACCGTGCTGATCCAGATGTTCGGCACACCGATGCCGGGCTTTATGCCGCCGACCAAATCGGTGCGCGACGCGCTGATCGATCTGCAGGCGCACCAGCTGGGCATGATCTCCGGCATCCGCGCCATTATCGCCGCGATGCTGCAGTCCTTTAACCCTGAGCAGCTGGAAGAGCAGGCGAAGCAGAACGGGATGACCTCGCGTCTGGCGCTGCCGGGCAGCCGCAAAGCGGCCCTGTGGGACTACTTTGTTCGCAGCTATGGCGAGACGGCGGGCGAGATTGAGGACGACTTCCACACCCTGTTCGGCGAGGCCTTCCTTCATGCGTATGACATGGAGGTCAATCAGTACAAAGACTCACAGAGCGGATCGGAAGACAAATGAATATCGCAACGGCTTCTCTCTCCCGCCAGGGGACGCGCGCCAGCAACCAGGATCAGACGGGAGAAACCATAGGGGAACGTTCAGCCTGCTTTGTCGTCTGCGACGGCATCGCGGGGCTGCCGGGCGGCGAGGTGGCCGCAGCGCTGGCCCGCAACAGCATTATCTCCCGCTTCGATGGCGACAAACATCTTAATGCGCAGCACATCCGCGACTACGTGCAGACGGCGAACCGCACGATCCTCAGCGAGCAGCAGGCCGTGCAGGACTATCGCCGGATGGGCACGACGCTGGTCAGCTTGTTCATTGACCGTGATTACGGGCTGGCCTACTGGGCGCACGCCGGAGACAGCCGCCTGTACCTGTTTCGCCGGGGATGGCTGTGGCATGTGACTACCGACCACAGCCTGGTGCAGCAGATGAAAGATGCCGGGCACCAGACCGACAACCTGAACAGCAACCTGCTCTATCTGGCGCTGGGGATTGAAAACGGCGGGCCGGAAGCGAGCTACAGCGACGTGGTGCAGGTTGAGGACGGCGATGCCTTTTTACTGTGCACCGACGGGTTCTGGCACGGCGTCAGCGAAGAGCAAATGAAGCAGTCGCTGCATATGGTCAATACGCCGCAGGAGTGGCTGACCTTAATGAACCAAATCATTCAAAAGAATGGCGAACAGGAGGGGAATGCTCAGGATAACTATACTGCCCTGGCGGTATGGATGGGCAACCCTCAGGACACCACTTTGCTGCACACCCTCTCTGACGCAGCACAATTTCTTCCCTGCGGAACTGATTAGACACACAAGGAACGATATGAAACTTTGGCTATCGGGTTTGGCACTTCTGGCGGCGACCTCCACCGCTCAGGCTGAAAATTTCCGCATCGTGCAGTCTCCTGCGCAGAAGCTGGATATCTGGATCGACAACATCAAAGACAACACGCCGCAGAGCTGGTGTAAGCCTGAGGTGGCGCTGCGCATTGTGGCAAACGGCAAGAAAGACGTCTCCGTGCTGGAGAACTTTGTGCCGCGTCTTGGCTCACTGCTGGAACACCAGTGCAGCAAAGTGAATAAGCTTAGCTGGACGCTCAACGATCCGGCGGGTACCACGCTGGCGCAGGGCACGGCTGGCAAAGCGCAGGACTGGGCGCTGGTGGTGAAACAGGAGCAGGCCGCACCTGCTGCGACCGTCACCGCAACCCCAGCCAGCGGCGCGTTACTGCCGCCAGACCAGAACGCTGCATCCCGCACTGTCGCGGCCGACCGCACGCCGTGGCAGGAATTCACCCTGCAGGACGGCTGCCACCTGCGCACCTTCTGGGAAGGTGGCGCTTCCGCTCCGGCGCTCTTTATTCCGGATTCTGACACCACCCGCTGCGGGAACGGCAGCTGGCTGAGCGGACACACCGTTGTGTCGCAGTCCCGCAACGGCGGGCAGAAAGAGATGGCGGTGACCTACATTCATGGCTTCCCGGTGACCGGACTGAATCAAAGCGCCGATCCGGAAAACGCGCTGATCACTTCCGTCAACAAAGAGCGCATGGTATTCAGCACCCCAAACAGCGACCAGAGCTGGATGATCCTGCCTTACGACAACGCCCTGAACAGCTGGAAGAGCAACGGCACGGTCGCGGTGGAGATCTCCCGTGAAACCGCCAGCGATGATGCAAAGCTGCAGGCGCGTATCGCGGCGGTGAAAAAAACCTGGAGCGCCTGGGTCGCACCCGGCACGCCGCTGAATATCGTTCTGATTGACACCCTGCGTCCTCAGCTGCGCGATCCGGCCGTCGGCGCATGGCGCGCGGCGAATTAAGGAATGGCTATGAATACGCTCTATCAACACCTGGCGGGTGAGTCGCTCAACGACGCGCTCGCGCGCCTTGAAGCTGAAATCAAAGCCCGTCCGGCGGATGCCGACCTCCGCGCCGCGTTCGTGCAGTTTTTAACCCTCAGCGGCAACTGGACGCGCGCCCTGACCCAGCTGAAAAGCTGGCTGGCGCTGAAGCCGCAGGCGAAACCCACCGTCACGCTGCTGGAGCAGTCCATCCAGGGCGAGCTGCAGCGCGCGCAGGTGATGGCGGGACAGGCGCGTCCGGCCATGCCTGAAACCCAGTGGCCGTGGCTGACTACCCTTGCCGCGGCGCTGAGCGAGGAGGGCGAGCGCGCCCGGGCGCTGCGTCTTGAAGCGCTTGAACAGGCTCAGGCAAACCCTGGTCACATCGCCCTCGAAAATGAGGAGACGCAGGCTTTTGACTGGCTGATGGACGGCGACGCCCGTCTCGGCCCGGTCTGCGAAACCATCGTGAACGGCCGCTATTTCTGGCTGCCCTTTAGCGCTATCGCGGAGATCCGTTTCCAGGCGCCCGCCAGCGTGACCGATCTAGTCTGGCGTCACGCCCTGGTGCGCCTGACCGACGGTACGGAGCAGGTGTGTCAGATCCCGGCGCGTTATCCGTTTGCAGACGACGCCTCTGATGCGGTCAAACTGGGGCGCACCACCGACTGGCACCCGCTCGATACTGACGGCACGCTGTATGAAGGCCAGGGCCAGAAGGCCTGGCTGAGCGAGCAAAGCGAAAGTCCGCTGCTGTCGCTCAGCCTCGTGACGTTTGCAACGGATGGAGCCGATGAGTAATCCCGCTGGCGAAGGCGATCTGCTGCGCAGCGGCTGGCAAGCCCGCAGCAAGCAGGAGAAGGTGGGGGCGCGCGACAAAATGCAGCCCTCGCTGCTGGATCGCCTCACCGATAACGACCCGGAAAAAAAGCGCGAGTCGGCCAACAGCAATCTGATCACCCACGCCGCCCTGCGACGCAATGTTCTGCGCGATCTGCAGTGGCTGTTTAATACCATCAACCACGATGCCTCCGGTGATTTGAGCGCGTTACCGCATGTGAGCCGCTCGGTGGTTAACTTCGGCGTCGCGCCGCTGGCCGGGAAAAGAATGTCGGACATCGAATGGCACGACATTCAGCGCAAGCTCACCGAGGCCATCATCAATTTTGAACCGCGCATTTTGCCGCAGGGGCTGCAGGTCCGCTGCGTGTCGGATACCTCCTCGCTGGATCTGCACAACGTGCTCTCCATCGAGATCAAAGGGCGTTTATGGTGTGTGCCTTACCCGCTGGAGTTTCTGTTTCGTACCGATGTCGATCTGGAAAACGGCCATTTTGAACTGAAAGATGCGGGGTAATCATGGAAAGTAAACTGCTCGAATACTACAACCGTGAGCTGGCCTACCTGCGCGAAATGGGGGCCGAGTTTGCCGAACGCTATCCTAAAGTCGCCGGGCGGCTGGGCATGCGCGGCATCGAGGTGGCGGACCCGTATACCGAACGTCTGATGGAGGGCTTCGCCTTCCTGACCTCCCGCGTGCAGATGAAAATGGACGCGGAGTTTCCGCGCTTCTCTCAGCGTCTGCTGGAGATGATTGCGCCGAACTATCTTGCGCCCACGCCGTCGATGGCGATCGCGGAGATTGAGCCCGACAGCAGCAGGGGTGACCTGAGCAAGGGCTTCATTGTGCCGCGCGGTACCATGATGGACAGCCTGGCGCTGAAAAAAACCGGCGTGACCTGCAGCTATACCACGGCGCACGAGGTCAACCTGCTGCCGCTGAAAATCGACAAGGTCGAGCTGGGCGGCGTGCCCGCCGATCTGCCGCTCGCGCAGCTGGGGCTGAGCCAGCGGGGGATCGGCAGCGCTCTGCGGATCCGCATCGCCTGCGACGGCCCGCAAAACCTCGGGCACCTGGATTTCGACCGTCTGGAATTTTTCCTCGGCGGTCCGGACATTGAAGCGCTGAAGCTGCTGGAGCTGGTGATGGAGCACCACGTTGGGATCGTCTGTCAGACGGTCGGCCCGCAGCCGCAGCGACAGCTGCTGGCGTCGGATGCGCTGCGCCAGGAGGGTTTTGAGCCTGACCAGGCGCTGCTTCCGGACGATCTGCGCAACTTTGACGGCTATCGCCTGCTGCAGGAGTATTTCGCCTTTCCGGCCCGTTTCCGCTTCATTAGCCTAAGCGGCCTGAGCAAGCTCATCCAGCGCTGTGAAGACGAAAAAGCCTTCGATATCTTTATTCTGTTGGATAAGTCGGATGAACAGCTGGAGCGCGTGGTCGATGCCAGCCACCTGGCGCTGCACTGCACGCCGGTCATCAACCTGTTCCCAAAGGTCGCGGCGCGTCAGAAGCTGAATGAGGGCCAGCATGAATACCATCTGGTGGTGGATAACATCCGTCCGCTGGATTATGAAATTTACGCGGTCAAAAAAATCTATGGCAGCGCGGACGGCCAGCGTGATGACCAGACGTTTCGTCCTTTCTGGAGCACCTGGAGCGGCGATGCGGGCAACTACGGGGCCTATTTTTCCCTGCGCCGCGAACAGCGCGTGCTGTCCGAGCATGCTCTGCGCTACGGCACCCGTACCGGCTATATCGGCTCGGAGGTCTTTGTCTCGCTGGTGGATGAACAGCACGCCCCCTGGCAGGAAAACCTGCGCTATATCTCTGCCGAGGTACTCTGCACCAGCCGCGACCTGCCGCTGATGCTGCAGCAGGAGCTCGGGCAGTTCATTATGGCCGATTCCATGCCGGTGAAATCCCTCACGCTGCGTAAAGGCCCGACGCCGCCGCGTCCGGCGCTGGCCGAAGGGTTCAGTACCTGGCGGCTCATCAGCCAGCTGCAGATGAACTACCTCAGCCTGATGGACAGCGAAAACGAAGAGGGCGCAGCCGCGCTGCGACAGCTGTTAGGGCTGTACGCCAACCTGGCAGAAACGCCCGTTGCGCGTCAGGTGGAAGGCGTTCGTCACTGCGTGCTGGAACCGGTTCACCGCCGCGTGCCAGAACCCGGCCCGGTCGTTTTCGCCCGCGGGATCGGCATTACCCTGACGGTGGATGAGCGAGCCTTTTCCGGCGCCAGTCCGTGGCTCTTCGGCAGCGTGATGGAGCGTCTCTTTGCCCGTCTGGTGTCGATCAACAGCTTTACGGAGTTCACCCTGAAAAGTCAGCAGCGCGGCGAGATTGGCTACTGGGCGCCGCGCATGGGTAAAAGGGCGCTGATATGAGTGACACCGCTGCACCGCTGCGCGTGCATCGCCTGACGAAGCTGCCGGATGCGTTCTGGCACGGGGTCCGCGAGACGCCCTGGCGCTACGATCTGTTTCAGCTGTTAAGGCGCATTGATGCCCAGGGCGGCGAGCGCTACCCGCTGGGCCGCGCGCCGCTGCCAAAATTTGAACCGCTGCGCATCGGCCAGCAGCCGTCGATGAGTTTTGCCCCGTCGACGCTGGCTCAGGTGCGTCAGCGGGAGGAAAGCGGGCTGCATGAGGTGTCTATCCTCAGCTTCGGCCTGTTTGGCCCGAACGGCCCGCTGCCGGTCCACATGACCGAATACGCCCGCGAGCGTATTTATCATCATCAGGACACCAGCCTCAGCGCGTTTGCCGATCTGTTCCATCACCGCCTTGCGCTGCTGTTTTACCGCGCCTGGGCGGATGCGCAGCCCACCGTCTCGCTGGATCGCGCTGATAACAGGCGCTTTGAGGACTACCTGGCGTCGCTGATTGGCATGGGGCAGCCGGGTCAGATGAACAAAGGCAGCCTGAGCTCGCATGCCCGCTTTACCCACGCCGGACACCTGACCCGTCACGGGCGGGATCCGGAGGGGCTGGAGAAGATCCTGCGCAGCTATTTTAAGGCGCCGGTTAAGCTGGTGAGCAACGTGCCGCAGTGGATGCCGCTTTCCACGCGCGAGCAGGCGCAGCTGGGAGCAGGACGCCGCATGCCGCGCATGGGTGAGTCCGCTTTTCTCGGCGTCGCCGTCCGCGACGTGCAGCATAAGTTTCGCATCGACATTGGCCCGCTGAGCGCGGAGGAGTACAACCGTTTTCTGCCGGGGGAAGCGTGGGTCACCGAACTGCGTGACTGGGTGCGTCAGTACGCCGGGGTGGAGTTTGAATGGGAAACACGGGTGATCCTGCGTGAAGACGCGGTGCAGGGCACCACGCTCGGCGGTGCCGGGCGATTAGGCTACAACACCTGGCTGGGCCTTCAGCCGCGGCCTGTCCCGCGTGGCGATCTGGTGTATTGCGCAGAGCGATAATTTTTCTAACGCATTGTTATCAATGGAACCGAACATGTCAGAAATAAGCCGTGCCGTGCTTTTCGGCAAACTGGATACGCTGTTATTTACCTCTCTGGAAAGCGCCACTGCGTTCTGCAAGCTGCGCGGCAACCCCTATGTTGAGCTGGTGCACTGGCTGCATCAGCTGATGCAGCAGCAGGATGGCGATCTGCAGCAGGTCATCCGCCACTTTGCCCTTGATGAACAGCAGCTGACGCGCGATATCGTTGCGGCGCTGGATGTCCTTCCGCGCGGGGCGAGTTCCGTTTCCGATCTCTCCGAACACATCGACAGCGCCGTTGAGCGTGCCTGGGTCTTCGGCTCGCTGAAGTTTGGCGTCAGCCGTATTCGCGGCGGCCATTTGCTGATCGGCATGCTGAAAACCTGGAATCTGGCCAACGTGCTGAAAAGCATCTCGCCGCAGTTCACCCGCCTTAACGTCGAGGTGCTGATTGAGCAGTTCGACGCTATTTGCGCCAACAGCAAAGAGACGCAGCAGGCCGCTGCCGCCGTCGATGCGCCGGCGGGTGCAGTACCGGCTGCGCAGGGGACGCTGGCCCAGTACGGCCAGGATCTGACCGCCCGCGCCCGCGACGGGAAGATTGACCCGGTTGTCGGGCGCGACGAGGAGATCCGCCAGATGGTGGATATCCTGATGCGTCGTCGCCAGAACAACCCGTTGCTGACCGGGGAAGCCGGGGTCGGGAAAACGGCGGTGGTGGAAGGTCTGGCGCTGCGTATCGCCGACGGCGACGTGCCGGAGCCGCTGCAGAACATTCAGCTGTGGCTGCTGGATATCGGCATGCTGCAAGCCGGCGCAGGCATGAAAGGCGAGTTCGAGGCCCGGCTGCAGGCGCTTATTAATGAAGTCCAGTCCAGCGCCACGCCGATCATTCTGTTTATTGATGAGATCCACACCCTGATTGGCGCAGGCGGCCAGCAGGGGACCGGCGATGCGGCAAACCTGCTGAAGCCCGCGCTGGCGCGCGGTCAGCTGCGCACCATCGGCGCCACTACCTGGGCGGAATACAAAAAGTACATCGAGAAAGACCCCGCGCTGACCCGTCGTTTCCAGACGGTGCAGGTGCACGAGCCGGACGAAGCGAAAGCCATTCTGATGCTGCGCAGCACCGTGTCGCCGCTGGAGACGCACCACCAGGTTCTGCTGCTTGACGAAGCGGTCAGCGCGGCGGTGAAGCTGTCGCATCGCTACATTCCGGCGCGTCAGCTGCCGGATAAAGCCGTTGCGCTGATCGACACCGCCTGCGCCCGCGTCGCGGTCAGCCAGAGCGCGCCGCCTGCGCAGCTGGAAGACTGCCTGCGCCATCTTGCCGCGCTGGACGTGGAAATTGAGATCGCAGAACGCGAGGCGCGCGTCGGTGCCGGAGACGCTGAGCGCGTAGCAACGTTACGCGCCGAACGTGACGCGTATGAGACAAAACGCGAAGCCCTGTCCCGGCGCTGGGAAGAAGAGCGCAGTCTGGTGCAGGAGATTATCCGCCTGCGCGCCGCGCTGTTCGCGGCGGGCGAAGAAGATACCGCTGAGCTGCGCGGCAAGCTGACGGAACAGCAGCAGGCGCTGAACGCCTTACAGGGTGATGAACCGCTGCTGTTTGCGGCGGTGGATGAAAACGTGGTTGCCGCGGTGGTCTCTGACTGGACCGGGATCCCGCTGGGCCGGATGGTGAAAAACGAGATCGACGCGGTGCTAAACCTTGCCGACACGCTGAACCAGCGCGTTATCGGACAGCGTCACGGTCTGGATCTGATTGCCCGCCGCGTGAAAACCTCGCGGGCGAAGCTCGACGATCCCAACAAACCGGTGGGCGTCTTTATGCTGTGCGGCCCGTCCGGCGTCGGTAAAACCGAAACCGCGCTGGCGCTCGCGGAGTCGCTGTACGGCGGCGAGCAGAACGTTATCACCATCAACATGAGTGAGTTCCAGGAAGCGCACACCGTGTCCACCTTAAAAGGTGCGCCTCCGGGATACGTAGGGTATGGTGAAGGCGGCGTGTTGACCGAGGCCGTGCGCCGCCGCCCGTACAGCGTGGTGCTGCTGGACGAAATTGAAAAAGCGCACCCGGACGTCCACGAAATCTTCTTCCAGGTCTTTGATAAAGGCTGGATGGAAGACGGAGAGGGGCGCCACATTGATTTCCGTAACACCATCATTATTCTGACGTCTAACGTCGGCACCGACCTGATTAGCGCCATGTGCGCCGATCCGGAGCTGGTGCCGGAGCCGGACGCCTTGAGCGGCGCGCTGCGCCAGCCGCTGCTGGAGGTCTTCCCGCCCGCGCTGCTGGGCCGTCTGCTGGTGGTGCCGTATTACCCGCTCAGCGACGAGATGCTGGGGCAGATTGTTCGCCTGCAGCTCAAGCGCATTCAGCGTCGTCTGGAAGAGAATCACAGCATTATTTCTGAGTTTGACGACAGCGTGGTGGAACAAATTGTTCAGCGCTGTACCGAGGTGGAGTCCGGCGGCCGCATGGTGGACGCTATTCTGACCAACACTCTGCTGCCTCAGATGAGCCAGATCTTACTTACCGCCAGCCGCAGCGACGAGCAGTACCGACGTCTGCACGTCACCTGCGAGCAGGGCGAGTTTCACTGTCAGTTTGCCGCGTAATAATCATCAAGAGAACTGTAAAAGATGACGGATAATGATAACAATCGGACTGTCCCAAACGCGCTCCCGGTCGGGTACCGCTTCAACGAGTTTGAAATCAAAGAGGTGATCGGCGGCGGCGGTTTTGGCATTGTCTATCGCGCGTGGGATCACCAGCTCGAACGCACTATCGCTATCAAAGAATTTATGCCTTCCTCGCTCGCCGTGCGCGGCGACGACATGACCCTGGTGCTGCGCAGCGAGCGCTTTGGCAAAGCGTTCTCCGCGGGCCTGAACAGCTTTATTCAGGAAGCGCGTCTGCTGGCGCGCTTTAACCACCCGAACCTGCTGCACGTCCTGCGTTTCTGGGTGCAAAACGACACGGCCTATATGGGGACGCTGTTTTACAGCGGCACCACGCTGTCGCGCCTGCGCGAAGAAAAGCCGGAGCTGATCAACGAAGCCTGGATCCGCCGCACGCTGCCGATGCTGTTCGGTGCGATCAAGACAATCCACGACGAAGGCTACCTGCACCGCGATATCTCTCTGGATAACATTCAGATTCAGGATAACGGCCTGCCAGTGCTGCTCGATTTCGGCTCCGCGCGACGCACCATCGGTAATCTCTCCGACGAAACGGAAACCATGCTGCGTCCGGGATTTGCGCCGATTGAGCAGTACACCGACGACAACGAAAGCGAGCAGGGCCCGTGGACGGATATTTACGCCCTCGGCGCGGTGCTGCGTACTCTGATTGTGGGTTCTCCGCCGCCGGTCAGCGTGGTGCGCTCTATTCAGGATACCTGCAAACCGCTGGTGGAAATCATGCCGCAGGGCTATTCCATTCCGCTGCTGCAGGCCATTGACCGCGCGCTGGCGCTGCACATGGAGGACCGTCCGCAGTCCATCGACGAGTTCGCCGCGCTGATAGAGATGCCGGTCGCCGGTATCAACGATGTGCTGACGGCGAAAAAGCCCGGCACGATGCTGGTACCGGTGGAGGAGGAACAACCGGCTTCGCTACTCGACTGGCGCCGCTACAAGATCCCGGGCATGGTTGCCGCAGGCGTGCTGGTCGGCGTTGTCGCTGGCGCGATGCTGTTCAGCGGCGGTAACGATGCGCCTGAGCAGGCTGCGCAGGCACCGGCAGAGACGCGTCCAACCGAAACCGCCGCGAACACGCCAGACGTGAAGCCAGAAACGGCGAAGGTAAGCGAACCGGCGACGGCACAGCAGACGCCACCGCCTGTCGCGAGCCCTGTTGCGTTGGTCTATATCCGCATCCTCGACGGCGAAACGCTGAAAGTAAACGGCGAGCCAAAAGCGCTGCGCCCGGGAACCAACGGCTATGCATCGCTCAAGCTGCCAGCCGGTGAGGCGAAGATTGAACTACAGGGCAACGGAAGAACGCGTGGCCAGACGCTGGATATTGCCAAGCCGGGCACCTGGCTGGTGAATCCGTAGGAATATAAACAGGAGATACTATGGAAGTGTACAATCTTCGAAGCCAGAGGCTTCACATCCAAAGGAATGTGAGAAGGTTGTCTCTCCTGTTTATGCGTTTTGAATTTAACCCTAATCTGGAGAGTTGAGTTGAAGCCAACATGTGCCTCCCCATTTTTGTAAATAATAATATCGGGCGTACACAAAACAACCTCGCTCATTTAAATAGCAATCTATGGTATTTCTGGGGAAGCATGGATCTTCTCGCAATGTTACTTTATTGCGTGAATTCAGTTCGCCACGACAGAATTCCATTCATTTCTGATGCAAAAGCGTTTGGTGATTCGTTGCATTATTATGCAGGTGATGGTTTCAGCATTTTGGTCATGCTTTTTTTTGTGCTTGACTTACTTTTATTACTCTCTTTGTTTACTTCGGCCTGGTTATTCTTCAAGCGAAAGATTGGAGCGGTTAAATTTGCCCTTGCTCAGGAATTATTTCGCTTGATTTCATTCAGATGTTCGGTCTCATTGTTCCCTCTTTTATTAAGTATGTTTGATATTTCAAACATCTGGTTGAATGTAGGTTTATTTGTCACATCAGAGTCACTGAAAATCTACTCTCTTGTTTTTTGGATGATCAAGAGGGAAAAGCCCCTTTCTTGAATGACACTTTATCACAGATGCGAACCCCTTTTCTGCATCGCATAAGCTAGATGGAATAAAGATTATGCTCAACCGAATTACCGTTCAGCTCCCGGTGGAGGGGCTTCTGTTCTGGAAACTGACGGGCCGCGAGGCGATGTCCGAGTCGTTCGCGCTGACGCTGACCGTGCTCGGCACGGACGCGCGCATCGACCGCAGTAAGCTGCTGGGCCAGCCGGTCACGGTGACCATCCCGACGCAGAGCCTGCTGACGTCCCGCTATATTAACGGCAAGATTACCCGCGTGGCGGTCAGCGCCGTTGAGCTGACGGGCACCCGCTATGCGGTGTACCAGCTGACGGTGGAGCCGGACCTGTGGCCGATGAAGCGCGACCGTAACCTGCGTATTTTCCAGGGGCAGACGGTGCCGCAGATTGTGAAAACCCTGCTGGGTGAGCATCAGGTTAACGTTGAGGACAAACTCACCGGCAGCTACCGGGTATGGG
>NZ_FOQN01000012.1:0-44117 GCF_900113755.1 Enterobacter sp. NFIX59
GTCATGGGGTGTCGGGGGTCGGAGGTTCAAATCCTCTCGTGCCGACCAAAAACACATTGAAAACCAGCCTCTTATGGCTGGTTTTTTATTGGCAAATTTCTTGTGGGGAAACATTGGGGAATAACTGGGGAATAACTACCTGCAATTTATGTTCAGACAGACGAAAAAAGCACATCCTGGAAATCGTTTCACTCACCTTGACACTGTATATATTTACAGTAAAAATACAACCTCCTCTCATAGAAATTTAGGAGACTGTTATGTTCGTTGAGTTGGTTTACGATAAGCGAAATGTCCAAGGTTTGGATGGTGCCAGAGAAATTATTTTGGCTGAGCTGACGAAGAGAGTTCATCACATATTCCCTGATGCTGAAGTGAAGGTAAAACCTATGCAGGCTAACGGATTGAACAGTGATGCAAGCAAAAGTGATCGTGAAAAGTTGAACCGTATGCTGGAGGATATGTTTGAAGAGTCTGATATGTGGCTTACAAATGAATGAATTCCTTTACTGTCATCACAGTGAACCCGGCTCCCCTACCGGGTTTAGTTTTTTCTTTTATCATTGTTGAAACTTTACGTAGGTCCTTCCAGTTTCACAACGTATCGCTTTACGCCTCTCTTTCTGCTCAGCATAATCGCCACGAATCCGTTTGTAAGACTTAACCAGCGCGCTCTACTTTTTCTCCCTGCCCTATACTTTCAGTTTGCATCAGGCTGGAGGTTTCTATGTGTGGACGTTTCGCACAAGCACAAACCCGTGAAGAATATCTTGCCTATTTGGCTGAAGAAGCCGATCGCGACATCGCATACGACCCGGAGCCTATTGGCCGCTACAACGTCGCGCCAGGTACTAGAGTTCTGCTGCTGAGCGAACGCGACGAGCAGCTGCATCTTGATCCGGTCCTGTGGTCATATGCGCCCGGGTGGTGGGATAAAGCGCCACTGATAAATGCCCGAGTCGAGACAGCAGCTACAAGCCGCATGTTCAAACCTCTCTGGCAGCATGGTCGGGCGATTTGTTTCGCTGATGGCTGGTTTGAATGGAAGAAGGAAGGCGGCAAAAAACAGCCCTACTTCATCCACCGTGCCGACGGCCAGCCCATTTTCATGGCAGCGATCGGCAGCACACCGTTTGAGCGCGGCGATGAAGCAGAAGGTTTCCTGATAGTGACGTCTGCAGCTGACAAAGGTCTTGTCGACATTCACGACCGCAGGCCACTGGTTCTGTCACCTGAAGCGGCACGCGAATGGATGAGCCAGGATATAGGCGGGAAAGAAGCAGAAGAGATAGCGGCCGACGGTGCCGTACCAGCCGACAAGTTTATCTGGCACGCCGTGACGCGCGCCGTGGGTAATGTGAAGAATCAGGGACCGGAGCTGACCGAGGCTATCCGATTAAACTCATAGTATTAAACTACACCTTATTTTTCTTTTTTTAGCTATATGGGAGAATTCATGCTGTCAGGTGAAGTCACAATTAACTGCGTTTTTGTTAACCTTTCTACAGTGAGTTTGGGCAGAACGCTATCAAAAATAGCCAAGTAATCTTCCAAGAGAGAACTCATATAATCGAGTTTACCATGTTCTATTTCATACCAAGTATCTGGAAGATACCTTACGATAATGCTTAGGGCATAAAAAACAACCAAGTGCAAAACAAATGGATCTTGCGTTCCCCAGAAAGGTACTATAGCACTTGTTCCACAATATCCCGACTTGTGCGTTAAAACATGATCCCACCATAATTCACCCTCAGGGTGAAATACTTTTCCTACGAAATGGCCATCATCAAATCTAGTTAGATTATCCTCAGTTTCCTTTTCAATGTCATCAATCCCAAGGTTAAAAGCATTTAATTCTTCAGCAGTAACCTCGGCACCTTTCGGATAAATTGCCGCATATGTAAACCCAGGAAATTCTGGTGCCACTCTTGATAATCCTTTCGGTGACAATCCTCTTGATCTTAATAACATGTTTCTACTTGCATGCCCAATCTGGAATGAAAGTGGACTTTTACCCAGTGTTTCTTTTATTTGAAGGGTTAATTCAGGAATTCGTCTTAATAAATCAGTCAATGTATAGGTGCATGACGATTTTAACTCTTCATCATCCCGTGGGCGTCGCTCGGATGAATATTTTTTAATGTCAATGCCAATACTTTTTGCATAAGAATAAAAATGTCCACTCCTAACACACCCAATAAATATATTATCAGGGAAGGTTGCATTATCAACAGTCTTCGTAAATAGTCCATGCCCTGATTCGGTATGCTTTTGGACAGTTTTCAAATCATCCTTAGGGTTTCCTGATGAAATTTGCTCAGCCAAACTTAGCTGCAATAAAGCATAATATCTGGAGAGGATTTTTGAATTCAACCCCCCATTTTGGGTTTCCCAATATCCGATTGCACTTCTTATTGCAGATGACATTCCAACCGATTTATTAATATATTCATCTTCTTGTAGCGAGGGATGATTGTTTTGGATTATTTTTTTACAAAGTTGCGAGCTTGTGAGTCGTTTCAATCGCAACCAGATGGCACCGTTAACGTCCGTTGCCACGAAGCGCTCTATTTTTTTTTGTGAAGACATAAATGATCCTTAGCGTATCTGATGATCCAATACCAGCACATCATAAAATAGCATAACATAATCTTATTCAACGTCCGTCTCTAATACAAAGCGGACCGAGGCATCAGGAAAATCATCGAACCCTTAGCAAGTCTGAATATCTTGTCGTATACCGCGGCGACAGCATTTCGCGTTTCATCTGCCAATGCTGCTGTATTCCCTGCCCGGCAAAGTAAAGGGTTCCTTTACCGTCTTTAGCGTTCAGGTGATCGAGAACCTCCATCAACCTTTCGCTACCCGCTCGCGGCGCATTCTCGTCAAACAAGTTAAGCTGAGCCACACCCTGGCTGAAGAAATCGCCGAGCATAATGCCGGCTTTCTGGTACCGGTGTCCATCCTGCCAGATTTTGTCCAGGCACTTTACCGCGGCGTTGATAATGTCTCGGCTATCCTGCGTTGGAGTGAGCAACTTCATTGAGGCGCTATTACCATAATATGGTTCGTTAAGCGCAAAGGGAGAGGTCTTCACGAACGCTGAGATAAAGCGGCAATACTGGTGCTCACCGCGGAGCTTTTCAGCTCCGCGGGCGGCATAAGAGCAAATAGCCTGGCGCATCTGCTCATAGTCGGTAACGCGTTCGCCGAATGACCGGCTGCAGACGATTTCCTGCTTTGCAGGCGCAAATTCCTCCAGATCGAGACAGGGCTCGCCGCGCAGTTCCCGGACGGTTCGCTCAAGTACAACATTGAAGTGTTTGCGGATAATCCAGGTGCTTTGCTCGGAAAGGTCCAGCGCCGTTTTGATGCCCATGGCATTTAGCTTCTTACTGATTCTGCGACCAACACCCCAAACATCCTCTACAGGCACGATCGCCAACAGCCTACGCTGCCGATCGATATTTGACAGGTCAACTACCCCGCCCGTCTGCCGCTGCCATTTCTTTGCAGCGTGATTGGCGAGTTTAGCAAGTGTTTTTGTCTGGGCAATGCCAACGCCAACGGTAAGGTGCGTACGCTTCAGAACCGTAGCGCGGATCTCCTTGCCAAACTCGGTCAGGTCCCGGCAGTTGCGAACGCCAGTAAGGTCGCAGAAAGCCTCGTCAATGCTGTAAATTTCGACGCGGGGGCTCATTTCCTCAAGCGTCGTCATTACCCGGTTGGACATGTCAGCATAAAGCTCGTAATTGCTGCTGAAGCAAACCACGCCAGCGCGCCGGAACAACTCCTTTTGCTTAAAGAACGGCTCTCCCATAGTAATTCCAGCGGCCTTGGCCTCGGCGCTGCGCGCGATTACGCAGCCATCATTATTCGAGAGAACGACAACCGGGCGCCCTCTCAGATCTGGCCTGAACACCGTCTCGCATGATGCGTAGAACGAATTCACATCACAGAGCGCAAACATGTTCAGCTCGCAGATTTAACTATGAAAGTTACGACACCGAACACGTCAAGCGTTTCTTCGCTGCCTACAACAATCGGACTGTAGGCGCTATTCATTGGGATGAGTTGGACTGTCGGGCGTAGCTGCAGGCGTTTAACAGTAAATTCCCCTTCCACCGCGGCAATGACAATGTCACCGTGCTCAGCTGTGCGCGAGCTGTCCACCACCAGCAGATCACCATCGCTGATCCCGGCTTCGATCATTGAATCACCTGCGGCTTTGACGAAATAGGTGGAGCTCGGATGAGCGACAAGTAACTCATTGAGATCGATACGCTGTTCAACGTAATCAGCTGCGGGGCTTGGGAAACCGCACTGAACTAAGTCACTGAAAAGCGGGAGAGCGATAATTTCTCGCAGTTCTGTTGGCCTGATGAATTCCATAATACACACCCTAAATACTGTTTTTATATACAGTAGTTTTATTTCTAAGTGTCCGCAAGATACAGGCCCTACCGTCACTGCTTAAAGCTTCGCCGTTTCGTTTCTAAGTTTCTCACGCGCTTCGAATTATGCCGTTTGTAAATTTTTCAACTTAAGTCGGGAGTTGTCTCAGCAACTTTATTTTTTTGGTTGAATAAACAACCAGTCGGCATTTCTACCCGAACGCAGACGAACTGATCAGCAGGGATATCGACAGGATCTCCATCGTTTATACCGTCCTGTTCGTTCCTGGCGAATGCTGGTGCATCAGAGTGTGTACGATGATAGGTTTTGACCAACACAGAACCATCGGCATTAACCTCATAATCCAGCCAAATCAGCGGTTGTTTATTCCGGTCTGTGGGAATCTCAAACCCTCCGTCGATCCCCCCCCAGGCAGCGTCTGAATTGAGTGCTTCACAACCTTCAATCAGATATTGGCCGACATCCAGACGAGTGACAGTAACCCCTGCTGATTCGTCGTTAGTTTCATAATCGCCATCTTTAAAGATCTTCACTACTGGAGAAGCTCGCTTAAGAAAACCGTTCGCATCGACCGTTGTATTATGTGAGTGCCACAGCTCCATCACCGTAATATTTCCAGTAGGTATTGTGGAACTGTAAGATGCCTTTGCAATGAACGCCCTGTTTGACTGCCCATACCCTATACCCAATTCTCCCCACTCAGATGATGTCGGACCCGGCAATACCTGAATTACACAACTTTCAGGAAACAATGCCCCAGCTACTCCCGGCTCATATATCCCATCCCAGATTTTTTGAACTGGGTTTGCTGATGATCCTCGCCCGGAATGGACGGTTGCAATGTCTCCAGGATTTAAACCAACATTTTTCAGAGCTGCACTTCCCAAACCGAGGTTTGTGCGTGCACCTGATTCGGTTGTCGATCCGGTACCGCCCTGATTAACAGGTACGGCTCCGCCGTTCTTAGTCGCCATATTGTCAGACAGGTATTTCCATGACGGGCCGGTGAAGGTAGTGCCGTCTGGCAGCTTCACTGTGATGTTTCCAGCGGCACTGTAAACCTGCTGCCAGTTCTGTTTGTCGTAATTCAGTCCACGCAGTGCTTCAGCACTTTGCGCCACCAGCGCAGCAGTTACCATGTTCAGCGCCACGCGCGGGACCGCTGACCAGGCCGCACCGGATTGCGTTGGCCCGGTAAAGTTGATGACCAGTGTCAGCTGGGTATTGCTCTCGACTGATTTCACCGGCAGCGTAAAAGGAACACCCCCCACAGTAGAGACAATGAAGTCCCCTGCGGTGAGTTCTGTTGCGAATGAGGTTCCGGAACCGCCAACAATGGCGGACCCGTTTGTCAGGGTAATGGTTCCTGCCGACATAATGGACTCCTGAATTCAGATAATAAAAAACCCGCCGGAGCGGGTTGTCAGTAAATTGCATCAATAACGGGGATGGATAGACTTGTCAGCCTTCGTCCTACGACGCTGTATTTCGATGTCCACGAAGCAGCATTTCTTCCCCTCCCGGCACGCACCAGATTGCCGCTGCGGATCAGGCCCGCCCATTTCAAATAGTCCCAGCCGGTGTAAACCTCGCTGTTATAGCCATAGCGGCCAAGCAAAATCATGCCCTCGCCAATATCGGTATTTGACCATGATGGTATATAGGTCTGGTTCCGGTACACAAATGGCCTGCGCGTGGTGGAGAATACACAGACACCACCCTTAATGATATTTAGCCCCCTCCCAGGCGTCGGGCTTACGCCACTGGCAAAAATTGCGATTTGCATGGTGACCGTAGCATCCTGATCGAGGCCGGAGTGGTCTTTTGTTGCAATAATATTCGAGCCGTCGAATTCGATGGTGACGTTATCAGCACTCCATTTGGCGAACACCATATAACGATCGCGGGAGATGTTTGTCGTTGGGGTAGACCAGCTTCCGGTGAAGGTGACGGTACCGCGCCAGACGCAGTATCCCGACATCGTGGCATCAGTGATTGAGAGGAAATCCGTGCTGTCCTTAATCAGCAACCCCCTACCTGAAGAGGTCGGTAGAATTTGCCAGATTGATGAGGCAAAAGTACGAGAGCTCCCAAGGCCATCACTCCGCCAGTTGTTCATGGTCATGGTATTGCCGTTTACGGTAAAACCATCCAGCATGACAATGGTTGGAATCAGATTGGTGCCAACCCAAAATCTGTCGACAGTATTGCGCGGAATAAGGACGATCTGACTTCCATCAACTCGCTGGTTAATTGTGAACTGGTTCCCCGAACCGGCATCGCTAACATTCTGGCAAAATGAAGGGCAGCGGAGCCCGGCTGTTATTTCCATTGCCGGTCCTCCGTCGTTATAAGGTATTCGTAATCCTCTTGGCATTATGGCCACTCCCCAAGAATCATCATATCACCACCGCCGAGGTCGACTTTTACTCCCTTCCCGTCAATGGTGACGCCGTTACCGTTACCGGTGAACGCGAAGTTGCCGCTGGTAGCGTAAAGCGCCCCATGAAGCTCACAATTCCCGCCCTTATCAATATTCCACCCGGCACCACCAGGACCAGCTACATAGTTTGATGAGCGTATGTAATTACCTATCTTCGCGTTAGTAATGCTGCCATCCTGAATAAACGCTGAGCTGATAAATACCTGGCCATTGATTACAGCGAATGGAGAGTACTGGGTGTCACCACTGCCGCTCATCAGCACAAACTGATTAGCGTTAAAACCAACCCTAGTTACTACCGGTTTTCCTGCCTCAGCCAGGACGGCAATCGACATCCCGGCGTTGTACATCACGCCATTAATCCTGACACCCGTTTTCAGCGTATAAATGGCTGATGCGCCGGTGGCGTCCACGACTGCCGTCAGCTTGTCTTCAAGAGCTGCCGTCACATCGTTAAACTGCGCCTGCACCTGAGTGGACATCTCCGCCATTGCCTGGCTCACGTCAGCAATGGTCGTTTTAACAACCAGAATATCGGCACGCACTTCCCCGTATTGTGCCCACTGGTGCTCGACTGTTCCGTGGTTCGCCAGAGCGTTATGAAGAATTCCCTCAATGTTGGTATCGATGTCACCAGTGAGGCGCTCCCCATCAGCAGAGGTAAGGAAATCGTCTGCAATATCACCCAGATAATCATCGGCGTTATCGTTAGACATCCCCCTGATCCAGTCGGTATACCCGGACTCGTTACCCGTTCTGTCTACCAGTTGCGCGCGGTACCAGAATTCCTGCCCTGCTTTAAGGCCGAGCTGGGTGTATTCCGCAGATGGATAAGGCACATCTGAGAGCAAGAGTGGGTCTGAAAAGTCACTGTTGGCAGTGTACTGAATTTCCGTTTTTAGCGTATCGCCAGTGTTTGCCGGGAAGCCCCAGTTAAGACGAATGCCCCAGTTAATACCCGTGGCCGTGAATCCTACTGGCTTAGGTGGGTTTCCTACTTTGCCCGTCAGTGTCTTCTCTTCCGAATATCCCCATCCTGAGGAAATTTCAGCGGCATTAATAGCACGCACGCGCACCAGATAGCGTCCGGCGTAAATCCCCGGGACGTCGAATGACGTGGTGGAGCTGCGCGGCACGTTAACCCAGTTCCCGTCATTGCGGCGCCATTGCGCTTCATAGGCGATAGCGTTCTGCGCCTGGTCCCAGCTCACGCGCATGGTCTCAACGCTGATATTTTGCTGCACCACGGAAAACGAGCTGATCACGATGTTCGAAGGCGGCGACTGGTTACCCGGCGGGATCACACTCACCGGCCGCTGGTCAATGATGGCTCCGGTATCAATACGGTCATATTTATCCGGGTCGTGCCATGCGGCGGTAATCGAGAAAGTGCCATTATCGTTATCAGAAACGCTGACAACACGATACTGCTGCGCGTAAAGCTCGTCAGATTCAACCACCCAAACAGCTTCGGTCTGTGGGGTCTCACTGTATGCAGTAGTGACTGTGACTGATTGGCCGTTCACAGCCTGAATGGTCCTGCTCTGTGACGCTCCTGAGGGAAGGTTGAGAATCAGGCGATCACCAGCTTCTGCATCAGCAACGCGGTCAAGTTTGATAACGCGACCGTTTACGGCACTGATGCGGCCGCCCATAACCCTTCCGGACAGCAGCTCGTCTGCCACGGCAATGATGTACCCCGGCTGTGGTATGTTTCCGTCCAGACCGACATCAAACGAAACAACACGATCCTTGTTGTTGGTGAGAATGCCCCAGCGCCCCTTTCGGTTCGCCTCTGACTGTCTGGTGCAGCCGATGGCGGTCATTTCCAGTTGGTTAAAACCGTACCGCGCAACCAGCGCCTGCTCAAATACGGGCTCCATAGCATCGGCGTAGGCGTTGCCCGGATCGGACCATGACACCAGCGCCGTGGTATAGCGGGTTTTCGTGGTACTGCTCGAATAGGTAAAACGCCCTTCAATAACGTTAGCGCGCGTATAGCTGTAATCTACATCGCGCGGCATGTCTGCCAGGGCCACAATCTGATCCCCACCCCAGTAGGTCATGCCACGGAAGATGGCAGCAAAATCGCGGAGGACTGTGTAAGCATCATTCCGATCCTGAATGTACACGTTGCAGGTATAACGCGGTTCGGTACCGTTACCCCCTTTGCCGTCAGGTACCATCTGATCGCAATACTGGGCAACCTGATAAAGCGTCCATTTATCGATGTTAGCAGCTGTTAAGCGGTGGCCGAGGCCGAACCGGTCAGAAACAACCAGATCGTAAAAAATCCACGCGGGATTGTCCGTCCATGCCCATTTAAACACACCGGTCCATGTGCCGCTGTAGGTACGGGTTTCTGGGTCGTAAGTATCTGGCACGCGGATTACGCGGCCGCGGGGCTCGCAGGAGATCTGAGGGATAGAGCCGTTAAACTGGCTGGAGTCGAATTCGATGTAGAGCAGCGCTGTGTTTGGATAACGTAACTTGGCGTCAATCACCTCAGTGAAGCTCTGCAGGGTCATCGTATCGCCGATCTTCGCGCTGTTGGCATCGGCGGTAATTTTACGCAGTCGAATTGTCCAGGTGCTGCCAGCCTGCGGTAAATCAATTCGGTGGCTGCGCTCATAACCTGATGTCGTTTTCCCGGTCACGCTGGTATTGAGTACCGTCTGCCATGTTCCGCCGTCCGTCTGCAGGTCGATCGCGTAGTTAATCGAATAGCCGACCAGATCCCCGTCGTCCTCCTGCTTGAAAAGTGAGGGCCATTTCAGACGCAGACGAACCGCTGATAGCTGCGTATTGGTGAACGTGCGTGTCCATGCTGTAGCGCTTGATACTTCTGTACCCACGCTGATTTCATTTTCTGTACCGGGAATGCCCTGAATGTAATTTTGCGCCTGCGACCCCGCACGAAACGCCCACGTCACACCGCTGAAGTTTTGGGAGCCGTCGGCGTTCTCAAGCGCCGTTCCGTCCAGGTAGATATCTTTGCCGGTTAGCTGCCCTGCAAATTCCCCTTCCCCAAGCGCAACGAGGATTTTAGCCTTCGCTACAGATTGAAGATCATCTGGCTGTTCAGTAGGGGTTCGGGAACTGGAACTGCCGCCCTTGCGGCCCTTTAACACTTTTTCTGTAGCCATATTGCGCCCATAAAAAAGCCACCCGAAGGTGGCCTGAAAAAAGGTTTGTTATCTACTGCTGATCTTCGACATAAATTCCGGCTGAAATAATCGCTCCGCCGATTCGCCGGCGACCATAAAGCAGCGGTACCGGGTAGCCCTGAGCAGCGGTGTTTGTCACTCCACCGAACGCGTATGAGGCGCGGTTGTCTGCGCTTTGTTTGCTGGCTAATCCGGTTGGTTGAGGTGATAGCATTTGGACAACACCACCAAGGATCAAAGCGCCACCAGCTTGATAGAAAAATGGTGATGCTCCAGCAAATGGTGTGAAATTCAATACCACCCCTACTGCTACTAATACCGCACCTAAAATAGTTTGTAATACACCTGCTTTTTTACTTCCAATCGGCACTGGTACTATTCTTATAACCTCACCCTTAACAGGAAAACCTAATTCATCAATGCCTATATTTTTCTTCCCACGAAAAACCGCATAAGAAAGTCCTCTTTGCTTACTCGTATTCATGAATTTTTCGAAACCATTAATCGTTGCAGATAAGGCTTTGCAGGCTTCTTGGGTTGTGCTTATCGAGCGATAATGTGTTTTACCAAAAGTCTTTCCTAGAACGCCGCCAAGTTCAATGCGTGTCATTACATCTGACATGAATCACCCCGATAAAAAAAACCACCCGAAGGTGGCCTTTTAATATTAAAAATAGACTCTAGTTTATCGACATCGGGAGTATGTCCACATTCCCACTTTGGTCGATAAATATCCTTAAAGCTCGTGGAGCATTTTCTTTTATTGAAAACTCCCGTTCTTTTTTAGGTGCGCCATTACATAGGCCTTTCCCGGCAAACCCTGCTCCAACCAATACATCGCCAGGGTTTAAGAAAGCAGTAACTTTTTCCCCAGTATCAAGTTCAGCCAAATACTTACCATTGATATAGGTTGTAATAGCGCACCCACCAGCAACGAAACCTTTATCGCGAATGATAGTCACGGCAGTTGTGTTTGTTTTCTGTTGAAATTCTTTTGGTGCTGACACTTCTTTTGCATACTGCGGGAGAACTGGCTCTGTCGAACAACCAGCCATAATTAACAATGAAAATGCCAATAATGTTTTTTTCATATCCCTAACCCCTATGGTTTTGCAAAAGGTTAGCACAGAGATTTGTAACGTAAAATCTTCATCGTCCGTTCCTGCCAGTAACCACCATACGGCACGCGCTGGCTAAGATGTCCGTACAGATGATGCAGTAGCATATTGCCCTCAAGCAGGATCCCCGCGTGATTCCATTTATCGGCCTGGACCTGCATGATAACCATATCGCCAGGCCTCGGTGGTCCGTCGAATTCCCGGAAGCCGCACTCGTACCAGCAATCCTGATAGAAGTTGTCCGGATAGCCCTTTTCCCACCAGGGATAGTCAACCCGATAGTCGTGGAGCTCGATACCGTGGGTTTGCCGGAAATAGCTCATGACCAGCCCCCAGCAGTCATAGTGTCCGAGCACAAACGGACGCTCCAGCAGTGGCAGTTCTCCACGCGGCTGAATGGTGCGTAAATCCCCCTCCGGCCAGCTCACGATGTGCCAGGGTAAAAGCGTTGCATCGCATTGCGCTTTATCCAGTTCGCTTGGTTGCGTCGTGGCATCAGGGTGACTGTGAGCAATGGCGATCACAGTTCCCCAGTCTTCAGCTGCTGCGTAATCTTCCGGACAAAGGACAAAATTGTCCTCTGGCGCCTCGGCAAGATTACGGCATGGGAAATAACGTTCAACGCGGCTTTTCTGCGCCACGACGCCACAGCACTCACGAGGATATTCAGCTGCAGCATGCGCAATAATGGCATCAATGGTTTTCTGATGCATATCAGCTCCTGATCAAAGACGTCCCCGGGAAGCCACCAAACGAGAGTTCGTTATTTTCGCCGAACCGAAGTTTGCAGGCCGTCAGAGTGCCGCTGCATTCATCCAGGGACGGATCGCTGACCGGGTTATTGTTTTTGTCGAAATAGTTGGTCCCGGCATAGTCGCAGCCGTCGCCGGTGCGATACTTATTCCGGATGCACCAGGTACAGAGCGAATGCAGCTGTCGCGTCGGAATCATCAGTCCCTGCAGGTCCATCGGACTTGAAAGTGTGAACTCCACGGACTCGTTCGTCTCTGCGGTTTTGGCATCGATGTAAAATACTTTCACCTTTTCCTGCGTAGGGTCTGCCGCTGGGTTCCCGTCTGGAAAATTTCGGGCATCAAGGTAGCAGGCCAACGTATCATGGATAGTGACCTTCGCCTGCAGCAGATCATCATAGGCAAGACAGAGCGCAGTGATAGAGCTGTCGAGGTTAGCAACAGATAATTTAGGCTGCGCGCTGCTCCCACTGGTGGAAACCTCAATCCCCTCAATCTGGCAGGGCCACGCTTTGTATTCCTGCCCCTGCCACCAGATGGATTTCGCTGGCAGTTTACTTTCATCCCCACCAGCAGCATCAATCTCTTCTGGTGTATGCGCGATATTATGCGCATGGAAGAAAAGCACATCTGACATGCCGAAGGCCGTACCATCGACAGAAAAAAGCCGGACTTCATTGCCCGGCTCGAGTTTTTGATAATCAGCATTAAGGCTCATGGTGCAAATGCCTGTTCAAACGTTGCGGTTACGGTTTCCACTTTTTTATTCAGGGTGACTCGCTGAAGGCTGTCAGCCTCAACACGCCAGAGGGCTAGATCACCACCAGGTGGAGTGAATGTGAAAGACTTGGTTTTATGCCTCCGCAGGAATGAATGAATCTCCCTGGCTGTTACCGGATCGCCAGTAAAAGAAAAGGCATAATTTAGAACCTCATCGTTCAGGCCAGAACCACATACCTGCTTGTACCCATCACCGAACTGCGCCGTTCTGACTGTATCTTTGCTGCTCAGAGTGGGCTGGCTTGCTGCCTGAATCTTCCATGCAAAATGCTCTATGGCCATCATTTACCTCTGTTTATTGGCATTCCAGATGATTCCCCCAGGCCTTATTTCGCGCGCGATGCCTTCGCGGACCGAACGATCAACCACTTTCTGATAAGCCTGAGCAAGTGCACCATCACCACTCTGTTGCTGCTTCGTATCGTTAGACTGCGCTGTAGTCACTGAAACGGGTGCGTAAACGTTAATCCCACCGATACCAGAAGCTGCTGCGCTCCCCCCGCCGACCAGACCACCGGATGCATACCCGCGCATCAGCCGATAAAGATTGGCCACGCCGATGCGGCTGGTTGACTCTTTGGTGAAGACGAACTCCCCGCGGTGAACGATACCGGCTGGCTCGTACTTGCCGCCATGCCCGGTAAAGCCGCCTGCGTCAAAGCCCGTAGGGCGGAAAGACGGAACCGAAAATGACTGACCTGCAGATGCTGTATTGGTACCACCATTCACCCAGCCCATCGCGCTCTGGATGGTGTAGGCCACCAGCAGCTGGTTGATAACGGAGACAATCATTTTGAGGATCGACGTCGTGAAGTCCCTGAAGCTCGCCTTCCCGGTTGTTGTCAGGCTGGTAAGCTGGCCCGCCAGCCCGCTGAACGTTGCCTGCGAAATCTGCTGTACCGAGCTGAAGACGTTTGTCGCTGAGTCCTGATATTCAGCCCAGCCTTGTTTAGCACCGGCCAGCCAGTTTGCGCGCAGGGCATCTTCAGCCTCGAACGTCGCCCTTTGCTCTTCCAGAACCTTTTGCTGTGCCTGAGGACTGTAGGAATAGCTTTCGCTGAGGCGTTGCAGCGTAGTTTGTCGCCCGGCTTCCCGGCTGGATACCCCCTCAGACTGAGCCTGCAGGCCCGCCCTGGCGGCTTTTTGCTGCTGCTCAAACTTCACGGCCTGATCGGCCAGCTGGTTGAGCTTTTGCTGGCTGGCAACCTTATCGCCCAGGTCGGCCAGCTGCCGCTTGTACTCAAGCGTTTCTTCCTTGTGCGCCAGCAGGGATTTTTCCTGTACCGTAAGCTGTCGACGCCCCGCGGCCTCCTGCAGAACGGTGAACTGATTTTCAGTCTGCCAGAGATCCTGACGCTGTTTGCTTATGACGTCGTTCACGCTGGTATGCTGCTCGAGCGTTTTAAGCTGGGCCTGAAGGGTGAGAAGTTCGGCCTGCGCCTTTTCCTCGGCTTTATCCCCGGCGGGCGTTGAGTAGCTTTTGCCTTTCGGCGTTTTTGGATCCTTCCACTGCTTTTCAATCCCGGCGCGGGCCGCGGCAATGTCCTTTTCAGTCCACAGCGTGGCGACACCGTCTTTCGCATCCTGGCGGTTTTTCTCAATAAGCTGACTCAGCTTTTTCTCTGCTGAAGCCCGCTTTTCTGCCGCCGTCGCGCCGGACTCCACCAGCTGATTAAACTGCTGCTGGCTGCGGATTGCCTGAGCCTGCTGGTCCGTCCGCATTTTTTCCCGCGCGGCTGCCAGCCCTTCCTGGGCATATTGCTGATCGGCAAGATCGTAAGCCTGCTTTTTCAGCTCCACCTGCTGGCGCGCGTTTCTCAGCCTTTCCGCATCCGCTTTCTGCAGAACGTTGTTACCGGCATAATCCGGATCGACTTTAAGATTGCTGGACAGCGCGCGGTACTCTTTCTCTGCTGCCTGCCATTCAGCAAAAGAGTCCTGGCGCTTCATCGCGGAGTCAGGATTACGCCCTATGCCAAGCATCGCATCCCATGCGCCGGAGGCGGCATTCTTCACCCAGTTCCAGGCTTTTTCGAGGGAGCCAAGATTATCCTCGACCGCCCCGGCGCGCTGAATGACCGCGTCGGAATATGCCCGCATGGCCAACTCGGCAGCTTTCTGCGAATCCCCCAGCGCCTGAGCAGAAGCTATCTGTTCATACTGGGTAGCCGTCAGAAAGTGAAGGGAATCGTTGAGCGTAGCGACTGCGTTAACCGGATCATCCTTCAGGCGTTTAAATTGATTTATGGTTTCGTCGACGGCCTGTCCGGTAGCCTGCTGCAGCCTGGCGGCAACATTGCTGACCATGCTGACGTCATTACCGCTGAACGCGCCGCTGCCAACGACCTGCGCCAGCACGCCTGCAGCGGCATGCTGCGTGATGCCATTACCTGCCAGCGAGCGCGCCAGCGCCTGCAGCTGCCCTGATGTTTTCCCCGCGTAGTTCCCGGTCAGGATCAGCTGCCTGTTAAATTCCTCAGACTCTTTGCTGCCGTCATACCAGGCCTTACCCAGCCCGAATACCGCCGCGGCAATCCCACCAACCAGGCCGGCGATCCCCAGGCCGCGCAGCGACAGCAGCTGGTCTATCCATCCTGCCCGGTTCGCCAGCGTGATCCCGGAGCCGCGCAGCGCACCGAAGTTACCGCGCATGACCTCGCCGATAAGTACCCCCAGCTCCTGCCGGGCAGCAGCACTTTGCAGCCCCAGACCAAGCGTGGCCACTTTGGCAACTTCAAGCTTGCGGATATAGACCTCAGCCGCATCGCTGGCACCGACCTGCGCCGCCTTCATGCGCAGCAGCTCGGTACCGGAGAGCTTTTGCTCTGCAACCTGTTGCTTCAGCTGGCTGAGGAATCGCGTGCGCGCTGCGGCCGATTTTTCCTCCACGATCTGCAGTTCTTTTTGCCGGGCCGTGGTGCGGGAAATAAGGGCGAGATAATCCTGCTGGGTTATGTTGCCCTGTGCCCTGGCTGCGCGAAAGCGCGCCTGCACGTTCGCAAGCGACTGTGTCTCACCGTTGAGCTGGCGAACGCCGTCAATCTGGCGGAAAAATGATGCCGCCAGTTCATCCTGTCGACGGGCAAGCGCTGCGGCCTGCCCGTAATTCTCACGCATGCGCTGATTAAGCTCGGTAACGCGGCGGTGAGTTTCATCAACGGACTTTGAAACGTTCTGCCAGTCTTTGGTCAGCCCTTCCGTTGCGGCCGACTGGCGGGATTTCATATCTGCGGCAGCCGCCGCGCCAGCGTCGCCCACGGTTTTAAACGCAGCCGCCTGCCGCTCGGAAGCGCGCTGCATTCGCGTCTGGACTTTTTCAGAGTCCTCAGCCATCCCGGTGAGCTGGCCCTTTATGCGGGCAACCTGCTCACTAAACGTGGCGCTGTCGACGTCAAGGTTGATGACCAGATCGCTAATCTGCTGGGCCATATCGGATACCTCCTGTTATCCCCTCAGCTGCGGCCATCAGCGCATCATCATCCGGCTCGTCATCGCTGATGACGATACCGGAAGGAGAAAGCAGGCTGAAATGTGCGGGGGTAAGTTCCGGGTCGCGGAAGAAAAGAGTGGAGATGGAATAAAGCAGCTCTGAGAAATGCGCATCGAGCTGCGCGTCCTGAAAATAATGCTCCCGGTAGAACTGGTGCCAGTCGCCCAGCTCACTGGAAGTCATTCCAGCCAGCATGGCGCGCCAGTCGGGTCGCCCGAACTCGCGCGCCAGATTCAGGACAAACTTCAGCTCGCTGGCAAGGGCTTTTCCGCCGTAACGGGTTCAGCGCTTTCGGCCTCCGCTGAGGCATCCGGATCGGCAACGTTGTCATCCTCAACCGGAACGAGCATGCCGGAGAGCAGCTTTATTTCCATTTCTGCTTTACCGATCGCCTCCGGCGGCCAGCCGCTAAGCACCTGCTGATAAAGCGTTTCCACATCCGTGCCAGCCGGATCGTTATGCCACAAAGACATCGCGATCAAACGCGCACCGCAGCGAATATTTGAGCCTATCAGCCTGGCGGTCATTTCCTGATCGCTGATGCCGTCGCTGTCAGCGCTGACGGCCTTTTCCTCTGCGGCCATAAACGTGATGTACTCAATACGCTGCAGCGCCGACAGCTCGAAGATGGTCAGGGATTCTGTTTGCCAGGTGAACTTCTCTTTTTTCAGAAACATGCGTCCTTCCTTACGCTGCAGTTACGGTGACTTTGCAGACCGCAACGAAATTACCGTCGCTGGTCAAAACAATAACGTCAGCGGTGCCTGCCGCTACGCCGGTGACGGTGATCGCGTTGCCGCTAACGGTGACCGTTGCTTTTGCCCCGTCGGAGGTTGCCACGCGGAACGAGGTATCTGAGGCACTGGCAGGGTTAACCGCCACATTGAGCGTTGTGGTTGCGCCGACGGCCACGCTTGCCGTGGCTTTATCGAGCGTAACGCCGGTCACGGGGATATTCGGGGTCCCGCTTTCTTCTGCCAGTTCCGGCTTGCCGGTATTGGTGATTTTCGCTGTACGGGTAATGACCTCTTTTGCCGGAATGGCTTTACCCAGGCTGCTGCACCAGCCGCGGAAAACGTCGACGGTACCGTTCGGGTATTTGATTTTGTAATAGCGTACTGAGCCATCAATAAACCATGCGACAAGGTCTTTTTGCCCTTCTTCGCCCGGCTTCCAGGCGAGGGTGAACGAGGTATCGCCAGCAGATTTTGCCCCCTGGGCCGTCGCGTTCCAGTCGGCATCCTCGTCGTCGAGGTAAGTGTCGTCATACGATTCGGCGGTCATTTCGCCCGGCGTCAGCTCTTTAATTTTCGCCAGGCGGTTCCAGTCGATATCCGAGAGTGGGTTAGCGAAAGCGTTGCCCGTTCCGGTGTAAAGCCAGAGGGTGGTACCGGCACCTTTCACGGGAGCCAGCGGGTTTGGAGTAGGCATAAGTACCTCTTAAATTGAATAGGTGATTAAGTACGTGAAATCGACTGAACCCCAGGTGGCCATTTCATCATCCCGCTGATAGTCATAACCCTGCGGGGTGAACGTCTCGACCAGTTCGGTCAGACCCGGGATGAAGGCCATTGCCGGATACACTTTCTCTTCCATCCAGGAATCAAGCGCGCTGTCGGGGCTGGAGGCTTTAAGAAATACCTCGATGTGAACAACCGCCTGCCACGAATCTTCGTCAAGCGAATCGCCGGTGTACTCCGCGTCAGAAAGGTATACAGCCACGGCAGGGAGATCCTGCTCTTCAAGAAAAACAGGGCGCCCGTCAAACCAGGTGACCGTGTCGGTGATCTCGGCTTTCAGTTTTGCCAGAATGGCTGCACGAATTGCGCTGTGTCTGTTCATCGCTTCAGGTGGATCCTCAGTTGATTTTTCAGGGCTGCGGAAAGTTCTTTGGGCATATCGCTTTCAATAAGGCGCTTTGAAATAGCGGTGAAGGCCACGGTGAGCGGTGTCTCAAGAGGAACTTTGACCACATCAATCGGATAACGAGCCTGACCTACGCGCCGCATGACCTGCCAGCGCCCGTTCGAGAGCTGTTGGATAAAAGCGTTACGAAAGGTATAGGGCCCGATTTTAAGGACGCTGCCCGCTCCGTTTCTGGCCCCTTTTTTACGCGAGAGCCGGACGCGCGCCGTGCCGAGCTTTATCGCAGGAAGATTACCGCGGTTGATTTTTATCGACGCGACCGGGCGATCGTGACGGGCCTTGCGCAGACGGGAACGCTGGCGGACCAGACGAACCGGAAGCCCCTTTTTCCGGTTATCATCAACTGTTGCTTCTTTCGCTACAGCTTTGCTCCCCTGGCTTATCGTTCTGCTGGCCACCCGGTTTAGTGCTTTTGCGGTTGCCTCAGGAACGATTAACCGGCTGAGGCTGTTCAGGTTCTGAATAGCCCTTTCCAGTCCTTTCACAGACATAGCGCCTCCTCATTCGAGATGGATGCGGGGTTTTCCGTTGAACATGTCATAGCGGGTAACTGTCAGGTTCTTACCGTCGTAGTCGACGCTGTCGTTTCGGCGTGGCTGGTAAAGCTCAGAGAAAACCACCAGCGAAGTAACTGTTCCCGACAATGGCCCCATTTCCTCGAGCTGCTCGGCGGGAACAACGTCATAGCTGCTGCCATTTATGATCGCTGTCTTTCCCATCTTTTTTATGGTGGCCGCGTCCATGCGCGCCGCCATCCGGTCAAAGGGGTTAGGCATTGATCTTAACTTCAACAACGGTGATGCTTGCCCCTGCATCTTCCCAGGCGATGCCCGCGGCAACGGCGTCCGTTTCTTCGATTGTGATTTTGCCGTCCTTGATATACACCTGCGCCCCGGCAGTAACCGCATCTGCGGAAACTTTTGGCAGGAGGAATACACCCTCAGTAAAACCGTCCCCGGTATCGCCAGCCGGAATATCGGTAATTGCCACCGCGATCAGTTTTCCAACAACAACCGGGTCGCCGCTGTGAACATCGGTTGCACCACCGTTTACCAGAGGGATCGTTTTCCCGTCCTGCGCATAGTTCTTAGCCATAATTTCTCCGTTCAGCCCCTTGCGGGGCTGGTTTCAGGTATAAAAAAAGCCCTTACGGGCGTCTGTTTGTCAGGACTGTTTTTTACTGACCAGTGGATTTGGTCATGCCGCGATAGTCCAGCGGTGCAACACCGGCATCAATACGCACTTTCGTGGCGATACCATCAGTGGTGAAGCCTTCCTGCTGATCGATGTACGGCGTGTCGACGCCATTGAGATAAGCGACCTCAATAGTGTCGGTGCCCTTCGCGGCAGCCAGATACCAGGCTTTCGCATCAGCTTCATCCAGGCGTGGTTCGGCAATGACTTCTGCAAAGTTCTGGATAGGGTTAACGATCCCGGCATTGATGTCTGCACCTTTTACACTGGCCGACTTGATGGTCTGATTTGCCAGAGTTTCCAGGGCGACGGGCACCAGCATGTAGGCCGGACGGATATTCAGGGTTCGCTCCCCCTCCTTCTGCAGACGCATCAGCTTGCGCGACTCGTCCAGGCTGGCCACAGAAATTGCGCCCGCGCTCAGGTTCTTGTGATCGGCATGGAACAGCGCCTTTCCGTCTGAGAGTTTCGGGTTTTTAGTCAAAATGGCGTAAACCAGATCGCCAATCGTTGCTTTCGCTGCGCGCCCCATCTTCATCGGTACGTCGGTAAGCTGGTTCAGATCGTCGTTGATGATCGCCTGGCGGGTTACTGAGAAGATTTCACCATACGTGGCAAGCGCGATGGTTTCGCCTTTATCACTGGTAGTGATGTACTTGTACTCAGCCCCTTCGCGAACTTTTCGCAGCGAAGGGAAACCACCCATACCGACACGATGCGCCGTTTTGAAGTCCGACAGCTGGCCTTTTTTGGTCCACTGCTCGAAGGTTTCCTGCGCCTCGTCCCAGCCCTGAATCAGCGCTTTGTTCGCAACATCAAGCAGAATGTTGCCAAAGTCAGAGGTGCTGTGGGTCAGCGCCAGGCCAACCATCTGCATCGGATTGTAGCTGGCCACGCCGATACCTTTTTCAGTCAGGGCCATACGCGCATACTCGCGCAGCGTCATACCGTTATAAACGTTATCCCGCTCCTGACCTTCGAACCCCGCACGCGCCATCAGTGCCTGGCGAATACCATCCGCGACGAAGTTACCATTGCCCGCATGAATATGCGGCTGGGTGGTTTTATTGGACGGCGTGGCCGTTTTACCGAGTTCTGCCAGCAGCAAATCTTTCGCCTTATCGACGGAACAATCAGGGTCGGCTACACACTGGTTCTGCAGTTCCATGTGCTTATTGCCGAACATGGCAAAGAGATCGCCGATAGCGTTAACACGAGCTTTCTGCTCAGCCAACACCTGCGCGCGGATCGCATTTTCATCCGGTGCCGGGTCTGTTTTTGCCTGCGGTGCCTGAGGCTGGGTAATAACCGGGTCACGCTGGGTAGTGTTGCGCGGCGGGGTGATCATGTTGCGAATGCTTTTTGGCATTTTTTCAAATTCCTCAATACGTTTTGAATGAATACAGGCCATAGCCTGAAGGGATGGTGTCACCTGGTCGGCAAAACCCAGTTCAAGGCACTCGCTGCCGTTCATCCAGGTTTCGTCCTCCAGCATTGCCGCAATTTCTTCGGTGGATTTTCCGGTTTTCTGCGCATAAGCCGGGATAAGAACGGATTCAACCTTGTCGAGAAGATCCGCATAGTCGCGCATATCGCTCGCGTCACCACCAGCAAACCCCCAGGGCTTATGGATCATCATCATCGTGTTTTCAGGCATGATGACCGGATTGCCTACCATCGCAATCACCGAGGCCATGGAGGCCGCCAGACCGTCGATATGCACGGTAATCGCCGCGCCGTGATGCTTCAGCGCGTTATAAATAGCAATACCGTCGAAGACATCACCACCGGGCGAGTTGATATAAAGGTTGATGTGGGTGACGTCCCCAAGTGCCCGGAGATCATTGACGAACTGTTTCGCCGTTACGCCCCAGTACCCGATTTCGTCATAAATAAAAATGTCGGCCTCGCTGTTATTGCTGGCCTGCATGCGGAACCACGAATTACTTTTTGCGCTGGCTTTCGGACGGTGGCGCGCCCGGTTCTTTGGCTTCGGCACTGGTGCCTCCTTTATCATTGGCGGGGTCGGTGTCAAACACCAGGCCCTGTTCACGGTTCTCGTCAACCTCCGCTTTACGGCGTGACTTAACATCATCCGGGTTGCGACCGCTGGCACGTATCCAGTCGGATTCAGTAGCAGCACCGCCGCGGATCTGCGTTTTCCAGGCATTCGCTTCTTTAACGGGATCAATCCACGGCATAACGGGCCCCGAATAAACCGCGTTATAAAGCGAGTCCATATCGATGCCTCTCGGCAACTTGATTTCTCCGGCAGCAATAGCCATCTTCAGCCAGGCCCGGTACATGGGCCGGGTCACTGAACCGATGAACCAGTCCTGAAGAATCAGATATCCGTCGGTTGACTCGACAAGCTCCTGCCGCTGGGCACTGTACGTTCCGTTGTAGTTTCTGGATGTGCTGGAAAAGCTGAGGCGACTGCCGGCGGACACTGCGCGTAGCTGTCCGTTACGAAACGACTCGAGGTTAGGATTCGGGCGATCGGATTTAATCATCCCGATTTCTTCCCCGGCCTGCAGCTCGTCATAGAGCATACCGGGCTGAATCATCAGCTCGCGGTCATCGCTGCTGGAATCAGACTCGAAGCTCTGTCCGTCGCCTTTTTTGATATACATGCCGAGTGCGGCAGCAATTCTGGCAGCGGTAAGCTCCGAGTCCTCGTACTCTTTCAGCGCGCTCAGACGCATCAGAACACCTGACAAAAGAGACGTTCCGCGGGTCTGGTGCAGGCGTCGTGTGAATTTGAGATGAAGCATGTTTTCTGCATCAATCTCTTTGGTATCGAACTGACGCCCGGATACTGGCAGGCTTTTATAGACCTGATATTTTTTCGGGCGCCCCCAGTTATCGACAAAAACGCCCTGATTGAGCTGGGTGGCGGCATCGCTGTTCATCGGCACGAAGTCCGGCTCCAGCGCTTCCAGCCAGAACGGCACGCCAGCAACCGGCTGAAGACCATTTCCGGTACCGCGAACCAGCTGAGCAAATACCTCACCGTCCCGGAGCCACGTTCGCAGCATCAGCCGCTCCAGCATGGGGCGGGTAAACTGGGTTGTAACATCGGGTCTTACGGACCATTCACCCCACTTTCTGCGGATATCAGTGGCCAGCTTTTTAGCTATCTTCCCGTTAGTCAGCATCGGATGCGGTTCAACTATGATGCCCTTCGCACCCACCACCCTTTCTTCCAGCTTGTCGAAAACGCCAATCACCAGATCGTGGTTGTTGTCCAGCCAGCGCGCCTGCTGCCTCAGTGAAACCGCCCCCATCTGGCTGAGCTGATCGGCTGAACGATTTTCCTTCTGGGCTTTGTGGGTACGCGTTTGCTTTACCGCCTCATACGCCTTAATAACTGCGCGGGCACGCAGGCGTGAGGCTTTCCAGCCTGGTGAAAACAGGCCAATCGCATCATCTAAAAAACTCATCCAAACCTCGCCAGCCTGTAGCCGGGTCGCCCGCGGCGTTTGTTATTGAGCGTTGCCAGTCGTCGCTCCCATTCCTGACGGCCTTTTCTGATTTCCGACAGGTTTTCGAGCGTCATCTGCTGTCCGTTGAAAGTGATTGATTTCCCCTCCAGAACAGACAGCTCGGCTGCAGCGTAGCGGTCGATCATGTTTTGAATATCTGCTGGATTCACACCCAACCTCCTGACGAAGACCACGGATTAGCCTGCTCGGTTACGGGCTTCTCACGTTTTGGTTTTGATTTAGATTTCGGCGCAGGCGGCGGGGATGGCATTTCGCCAGTTTCCGTCTGCGTGTCCTCGATCCACGTTTCCCGCCGTGCCCACTCAGGAGCTGACGGCCATTTGATTTTTTCGTAACCACTAAGGATGGCGAGCGCGTCGGCATAAACGAGCAGGTCAAATGCTTCGTTTGCGCCCCGGCCGGGCTTGCTCCATTTCCCTTCATTCGAGCGTTCCTCATACGTCAGTTCGTCATAGAACCAGCTGCCCAGCCAGGCGGGGAAATGCACATAGCCAGGGCCGGGTGAATCACGCCACAGCGCATTGTTCACCCGGTCTTTAAGGGCATCGGTCTGGAGAAGATAAAGAGGCACATCACCCGTCGCCTGTGCGCGGCGCGTTGATCTGCCCGTGTTGTCGGGAAACGTTCGCTGGATAAGTTTGCTGCGCCTGACGCTGTCCCCCTTGAAGAGATAGATACGCTTACCCAGCCCTTCACGACGACATCTGCGCCAGAATTTGTAGGCATTATCCGTCACGCCATCTTCCCCCCCTGAGTCCACGGCCATCGACATCAGCCGCATGCCCTTTGACGGGTCAGCTGCGAGTGGCCACGTTTTATCAAAGACGTCGGTGAGTAAAAGATCCCAGTCCTCCGGGTAGCTCGCCGGATCCACCTGTAAGCTTTCCCCGTTGCCGTCGCAGCGCAGCGAATGCCGGATGTTGTAACGGTCAACTATCCAGCGCTCACCCATACTTCCATAACCCGTAATCTGCACAACAAAGCGCCGGTTGCGCCCGGCCTGCACGTCCACGGTCGCAGTGAGAAACTGCACGCCGTCCGGTACCGAGCGTTTTGGGACTTCTTCGGCACGCTGTTCAAGCAATTCACTTTTACGCTGCTCCATGCTGGCCCGCGGCAAATAGGGCCTGCCGAAATCGGTGTTGATCACCGTCTTCAGGGTTTCTTCGCTGCGCGTGGATTCATATTCCTGCTCGGCGGTCAGGAACTTATAAATAAGCTGCGACCAGGTCTGGTAAGCAGCTGCCGGACCTTCCATCCAGAAGGAGGCAATACGGGAACGACGGCCGTCACCGCTAACCAGGCCTTTACTGTCGATGGTTTGTCCGTCCCGGAGCCAGACACATTTCATGTTCAGCGCACGCTTCATGTCCGGCGTGATCCTCCCTTTGCAGGCAGGGCATTGAAGAAACGCCGCTTCGCTGGCAAGCACAGGATCGCTGCTGTCGCGGTATCCGGTCATATTGTCCATTTCCGGCTGGAAATATTCGCCGCAATGCGGGCATGGCCAGTAAAGACGACGGCGGTCACCACGGTTATAGAGCGATAAAATTCCGGTGGTCGGAGGGGCTTCATGGGGCGTGGAGCGCCGCCATTTTGTGTCTCTGATATCTCTCCCGGGCGAGCTCTCAACCAGCGTCATCCCGGAGGACATGAATGTCGTGGTACGTTTTGATGCCAGTGAAAAAGCATCCCCCTCCCCGTCGATATCTTCCGGAAAGCGGTCATAATCCGTCAGCGCCACACTCTTATAGTCCGAGGACGACATGATATTGACGGATGGCCAGCCCAGCTTCAGATAGTTACCGGCGCGGAATGTACGGTCGTAGACGTTGTTATCGTTACGTCTTGGGCTTAGCCGGGTTTTAACTTCAGGGCTACAGCGAAAAGTGCGGTCGAGGCGTTTTTTGGAATGCTCGCGCGCTTTTTCCTCAGATACCTGAATCACAAGCATATCTGCCGGATCGCAGACAATGTTATAAACAATCCAGCCGTCAATCAGCCCGATGGTTTTACCCGTTCGTGCCGGGCCCACAAACACCACCGCATCGTATTCACGCGATGCCAGGCAGTTCATCGGCTCAATCACATAGGGTGCCAGATCCGGATCCCACGGAACTGAGTTTCCCGCCCCCATCGGCACGCGCATATAAGTACTGACCGCATCGGCCACCGGCATACGACGCGGGGCTCGTAAAATACCGGAAACATCGCGGCGGATGTCCCTGGCGGATGCCCGCTTTGCCATCAGTCCTCCTCAGGCTCTTCCTCCTCTTTTTCAGCGTCCTGCACCCTCTCCGCCATCTGGTCGCGCAGATCATCGATAACGCTTTGCACACGAACTACCGCAGCAGGCGTTAAAGCACAGTCGCGCTCGAGCACATCCGGGAGGGTTTCAAGTACCATGACGACAGCTTTCGCCATCAATGAGAATTCTCGCGCCACTTCATCTGCGGGTATTAACTGCCCCGTATCCTGTTCGAACTTCAGCCTCTCGTTCTCTGCTTTCCAGTGGGACAGCCTGTCAGAGGGGGGCATATCATCGATGTTGGCCGAAACGGTAGGGATCATCAGTTCGGTCAGAATGTCGGTCACCAGATAGAGCTTTAACTTGCTGTTGCTGCCTGGAGCAGGTTCAACATTTTTCAGTCTCGCGGCAACCGTCTGACGGTGTACGCCGGTTATCCCTGCCAGCTGGTTGATATTGAGTTTTAAAGTGGCAATTTCCTGGTCCATGATGGTGAACACTTTTTGAACGATTCGACATCTTGAGAAAATGGCCTCTAATTAAATCAAAGACCTGCGCATATGATGATGATGACCCTGGATCCGAAAAACTAGCCGTTTCCCGCGAGCGCGCCGCCCCGTGGTAGGCTACCCTGCCGGGAGGACCCATAAAAAAACCCTGACTAGCAGGGCTTGTGACAACTTATTTTTTTTCATCCTTCAAACCGATACCCAATAAAGGTTCGTGCTGTCGAATCTTTAATACCTCTTGTTCAGCCTCACCCTTTGTTATTTGCCCAGCAGTATATTTTTGCTGAACATCAGCAATTTGCTTGTAAACCACAGCGGCTCTTCCTCTAGTGACAGCAGAGTGCATTTTTATTGTGGAAAGATAAAACTCATTCAGAGCATCGTATGTCCTTTGAACTCCAAGAAACTCACGTTCATCTAGCTCGTCACTGTTTCTTTCAGGTGCTCGTATCAAAGAAACGTGATAGTTATAAGCCGTGACTCGTAATTCCCTCAGCTCAAGCGCTTCTTCGTGTTTTCTCCAGCCTTTGATCGCCCATAAGGCCACAAACGCTGCAAAAGCTGTCGCTATGGCAGAGGCCCATGTTCCCCACATTGACAAATACGCCCATTCAGCTGCTTTCTGCGCTGCTTCAAGAGACGATAAAGCCATTACTTTTTCATCCATCATGACCTCGTTTATTACGGCGTTTCGAATGATTATATTTTATGGCATCTATCAAAGCAGCAGCTTAGTGGAAGTTGCTTAATATCCTGCTGAGATAATGACTGTGGTATTCCATTGAGGGATATTGTCACTTGCGATCTTGCTCAATCTGCCTTATACCCGCGAAGTTGTTGTTACCTTTTTCGATAACGGCCAGCAGAGGCTTAATCCACAAAACAGCCTGGCAATACGTTATTGAGCCGGCGGCAGCGGTACTATCATCGGCTGCGTTAGGTCCGTCGGTATCGGCGTGCATTGCGCTGGCACGTAAACGGTACGCGTATTCGAGCAGCCCACCAGCAATGTCAGCAGGAACAGGCAGATCACAGGTTTTTTCACGGCGGAGTATCTCCAGGTATTCGATTACGGTTTCTTCGGTGCTGGTGTCGATCAGGGAGTTAAGCCTGTTGGCATGTTCTGCAACCTGATTGAATCGATTGAAGTTGAATGCCTGGGTGGCGATCACCTGCCCCTGCATAGAGTTGTCACTTCGCAGAACGTCGTTATCGCTCTGAAGGCTACTGGCGTCGGAGCAACTCTTAACGAGAGCGACCGAAAGGCCAGCTATTACGACAACGCCGATAAGACCCGGATTAATTTTCATTGGTCCAGCCCCCAGCACGCCAGCGCACTTTCCTGATCACGCCGCTCGACCTGCCCATAACAGCCATTCTTCTGGCCTTTTGTCAGGCGGCAATCACGCCCACCGTCCTTAATCCACCAGCGAATCGCCTCGCATGCCCCGTGGCGGTCACCGGCATTGATGCGCTTGTAGAACGTGGAAGGGAAGCACTTACCCGGACCAATGTTGTACGGGCAGAAAGATGCGATCCCGGCCTTCTGCGGTTCGGTAAGCGGTACCGTAATATTGCGGTTAACCCACACCAGAGCCTTATTGCGTTCGATGGCGTTCACCTGATTGCATTTGGCCTGTGTCAATTTCATGCCCTGCACAACCGCTTTACCATCAACCATCGTGGCACCGCGGCAAATAGTCCAGATTCCGCCGCCATCTTTGTACGCCGTGAGGCTGTTACCCTCTTTCTCATTCAGAAACTGATCGAGAATGACGGATGCTGGCGCACCAGCGAGTACCAGCCCCAGAACAGCAGCACTCAATTTTGCTCTGGTTCCCATCACTCACCTTCCTTTTGTAATGCCTCAACGACCACGCTTGCAGCTGCAGGACGTTCGTGAAGCGGTTTGTCACCAACGCCTTTCAGGTAGTCATTGACCATTTTTGTTCGCTTCTCATCCTCTTTACGCCTGCGGTGTGCATCTATACGCCCGTTGATGTAGGAGGCAAGCGAGATAAGCAAACCGGCTGCGCCAAAGAACATGAACACCAGATCCTGAGTGGTAAATCCAATGGCTGACGCCAGAGCCGCTACCCACGCGAAGAACTGCGTGAAGATGTTCCCTGAATCATTCATTTTCATGGTCTCTCACCTCGCAATGTGCGGGTGCTGTTACTTGAAATAAAAAAGGCCGCCAAACGGCAACCTTGGGATGTTTGATACTTTCCGGAGCTTTTTTCTCCTTAGGAGTGCAATAAATTAAACAATCCTTAAGAAGAGCTAACCAATGAAAAAATAATTAACTTTTCAAATAGTTTTTAGATGTTACCATTTGCACTAAGTCATGACTTTACCTCTTTGTGGATAAAAGAAAGACAAGCGGGCATGGGATGGAGTTATTATTGCGGAGAGGAGTGATGTCGTTCTCCGCACTTTTTTGTGCTCAAGTTAGTGAAGAAAAGACTATCTGTCGTTAAAATAGTGCCAGAAACAGGATCGTACATTACCCCCTCTTATAATCTCAACTCCTCTAGAATAATTTGCGAGAGAATACAACACACTTTCTAAGCGGCTAATTAGTTAACTCATTCACTGCTGATTATATTCAAAGTATTATCCATAGATAATAAGCGTAAAACAGATAGGCTCACTAGATTTTTGCGCTAACGCAGTGAGCTTTGGTTAGCTTGTGATCTAAATGCATGAACTTATGACTATATTGGTGATAAAACATCCTTTAGTCGCCCTGTTCACAGAAGTGAGGCCTCACATGAGACCTTTATAGTTAAAACTTTATGAATTAGACTCTAAATTTTCAGACAAGTTTATTACTTCTTGATGAATAGAAGATATATACAGGCGACACATATCAAGACATTGCCTTCTTGCATCTCCAAATTTTTTTGGAAGTTCGCTTGAGTAGTCACTATTTGCTATATCAAAGACATGGTTTATTTTATTTATAAAATCCTTGTCTTTATCGAGATCAAGAAAAGTACCTAAATAACAACGAGAGGACGAAAGTTTCACACCAAACTCTACAGACGCATTGAAAGCATCATCGATCAATTGTCTATGATTTGCTTCTCGGTTTTCTAATGAAATTTTTTGATAGGAATTATATAAATATTTATTTGTATAAAAAGCATAAGCATGTTCCAAAAAGTCAACGCAAGCTGACCGCACTTCTTTGCAAGTCTCTTTTTTCAATTCTATTTCAGTTACCAACCGAGTATTTAATCTTAATGCACTTAATTGATTTTTAATACTCAAGTTAAACTGTGACGATTGCTGCGATAAATTTTTGTTGAATTGTCGGTGTGAAAGCCACATTGCTAACAGCCCAACAGCTACAGGAGAAGCTGCCACTAATAACTGAGATATAGTATCAAATGTTGATTTAGCATTATCAACTTTTACCGTTAATACATTTTTAGCTGGACTTAAAATTTCTAATAAATGAATCAGATCCATGATCTGCTCTCCTGTAAAAGGAAGCTATCATAGCAAAAAACCTCGCAATTGCGAGGTTGAATATAATAATGGCATTTTATATGATCACAAACAAATATGACTCATTTTGTTGCATTTTGCAAGCCTGATAGAAGAAGTTAGTGAAATTTACCTCACATTTCTGCCACTTTCATTTCTTGATACTCTTCATATCGTGTCAAAATTTCGCTTAGTGCCTGACTGTCCATTTCAGCAAACGACGTTTTGAACGCCGCCCAGTGGCCTGAATACACTCTAAGCCAGGTTGAACGCTCAACGCTGACCATGCGCGCCAAAGCTGCACCAGCATACTCCTGATAGGTATTGTTATTACGTGAGAGAGCAACCTCTTGCGCCGCCAGCCAGACAAGCCCTACCAGTTTTTTAGTGACACGGTCCTGGATTTTTTTGCCACTATGCTGACGCTGAAACTGTTCCCACACGTACTGGCACATTAACGTCTGATACCGGAAAGTAAGGTCATACCCATAGCAGTACCGCACCCATGCCTGCAAATGCTTACCCAGACCATTGACCGAACGACGCCATGCTGAATAAGCGAACTCCGTATCTTTAATAGGCGGTAAAGGTCGACGACGGCTCCTTGTCTCAAGAACATAAAGTGGAGTGACCAGCGTTTTTACAACCTTTGATCCACAACATTCCCCACCCTCCATGACGATTTCAGGATGGCGCCGGGGGTATTTGTTCTTATCTGCTGGTGGATGCTCACTGAACGCCTGCAGCTGTCCTTTGGTCGTTCCTGATAAATCTGCCAGAGCGCGGCGCAGTTCAATCCGCGTAAATTCCAGTTCTTGTAAATTCATTATGTTCAGCGCTCCATACAATTACGCTTTTGTTATTACGCCGATCGCCAGCGCTCGATTCATAAACCGGAATAGCAGCTCCAGCTGGGTACCGTGTTTTTTCTCGAACGCTGCAACATCAGCATGTAATTTGCCGTGACACTCTCTGCACAGAGGGATCACAAACAAATCGTGGGCTTTAGTGGCGGTACCGCCCATGCCGTGACCAATGACATGGTGTGGATCATCCGCTGGCCGCCGGCAACCTTCACAGGGCTGGGTTTTAACCCACCGGGTATAGTCCTCATTCACCCACCTGCGGTGTTTTGGGCGCAACATGAATGATTCAGGGGATTCGGGATCCGCATGCAGAGCCAGAACCTTTGGCTGTTCATAGGCTACTTCCTGATTTGCTCCATGCTTTAATTTCGCAGCCGTGACCGCAGGGGTGACCTTCTTCTGCAAAATGCTTTTTGCCGGGGGCATCGGCACAATGTCAGTTTCTCGATATACGGATAAAAACGGCTCATCCGGTAGTCGAAGCGCAAGCTGGGCCATCCTTTCCGTGATTGCATCAGCAATGCCTGAGTAAACGGCCCACCAGCACAATTCACCGAGTGATAGTTCACGCTCGTTGTTGTAGCCAAGCGAAGACAGGATGGAACTGATCAGCCAGTTAATGAGATTACGCCGGGCCAGTTCTGCCAGCGCCGCGGTGGTTTGCTCGCGCAGCTGGTTATCGCAATGCCAACAGAGCAACATTGATCCGGGGGGATGTCGCATCGTTACCAGCTCATGATGGTGATAATCAGCGTGCGGGTACTGGCATTCCTTCACGTTACGCTCTAACCAGGATTCCAACGCGGTCAAACCGCCTGCTGCACGGATTACTCTCTCGTCGGTGAAGAATTCCTCGAGGGACTTATCTTCTGCCAGCGGCTGCCTGGCATCAGGGACGAGGCCCGACGGAAGCCCAGCCATGCTTTTTGGCTGAGGCTCCACCAGCACACGCCCCTGTTGAAACAGAGACATCAGTTCGCTGCCCGGCTTTAACACCACCAGCCCAAGGCGCGGAACAGTCTCGGCTGTAAAAAGTCCTCTCACGCGGCATGCCCCTTAGCGATGTGTGCCGTCCACAGGCCGCCGATCCACTCTATGCCTTTGGGTGTAAAACGTGCCTGGCTAAAGGCGTAGTTTGTTTCGCTCGTGGTGCCAGTTTTCACTTCAAACCGCCCGGCAGCAATGTGCTGGTGCCGTGGTGTCAGCACTCCACTGAGCCGGTACAAAATGCCGCTCTCAATGAGGAACAAGCGGAAATCGGTCTCTTTGGCCTGCAACAGCTTTGCCACCTGGCGGAAAGACATTGAGCCTTTAGCAGTACAATACCGATCGACAAACTCAACTTTCGGCGCGGCAGCGGCTAACTGCTGGGCCAGCTGTTCTTTCTGCTCGGCCAGATCCGCGGCGAGACGTAATGCCTCCGGCAATGTTTGCGGGACACTTACGGCCTGGCTGTTCTCCAGCTCTTGCCAGCGATCGACAACAGCGGCGGTAAATTCTGGCGACAGCCTGGCGACGATCACCAGAGAATCACGTTTGTTGAACCAATACTCCTCGTAGGTTTGCCCGTTTTGCGGGTGTGTGTAGGGGGTGTGCGCCAACGGCGCGGTTAAAATACCAGCAGATGCAAGGCGCTCAGCTGAGCGCTTCACATCACCATGTTTGCTCTGCACCAGCCTGGCAATTTCACGGCTGGACATTGTCACAACACCCTTTGCGGTTAACTGATTCATGCTATTTCTCCATATCAGGCGGCTGCACCCGCCTTTTGATTTGCACATAATTCAGGAAGATTTGCCTCTACCAGCGCACGAGCGAACGGCGGCGGTACTGCGTTACCGCAGCGCGCTACCTGCTTGTCTTTGGCGTAACGATTGCCGCGATAGTCCTGATCGATAACGTAGCCGTCAGGGAAGCCCTGCGCCTTATAAAGCTCATGCGGTTGCAGCATGCGCATTCCGATATCGACGATCTGGTACTTAACCCCCTCGATCGTCACCAGCCATTCATCCTCGCTATCACCGCAGTATGTTTCGAGGAATGTCCGGACCTCGCCAACATGCTGGCCACCAGCGGTAATCGTCGGCATAGGTGTATCCATGGTCTGACCGTCGCGGCAGGTTCCGCGCAGCTTCACCAGGTGCGACGCAACTACCGCGTGATGATCAACAGTAGTGACTGAGTGGGCAGGCTCATCCATACCAACACCCGGCCCCGTGTAATTCCCACCATAGTGCTTCGCCAGGAACGCGCTCACCGTTGCAAACTTATTACCACCAGCAGTGACCGTGCCGAGCGGGTTATTCAGTTGAAGAACACGCGGTTCTTGCCCTGGGCGTTCGCCGTACCCCATCTGGATCAGTGTTGGAGTTACCAGCTGCGACTTACCGCCACCACCTGCAGTAATCGTCGCGCTCGGTTCGTCAGCCCTGTGCCCAACACTGGCGCCAAACTGGCGGGCGATGACCGGCGCAACCACGCACGCGCGGGACTGCTTGAGGATTGTATGAGCGGGTTTATCCAGCGGGCGCGGCTTTGCCTGGTACTCACTGCCGCCATTGCCAGCCAGGAACGGTGTCAGGGCGGCCTCAACTACGCCAAGCGCATGCCCATTCCCGCCCGGGCGCGCCGACGTACCAGCGGTGACAGTTGGTACCGGCTCGGTTACTGGCTGCCCGGTGGCCCCGGTGCGGAATTTAGTCAGGTGCGGTACCGCCAGCGCATAGCCGTGGGTTTTCGTGATGGTCTGTAAAGGAGCCTCAAGCTCCTGCCCACGGAAACAATCATATTTGCCGTGTGAAGTGGTGTGGTTGCACTTAACGATAAACGGCGAAGCATTCTCGATAACGAAACGCTGGATGCCGCGGGCTATACGTTTGAGCGTATTTTCCGCCAGCGGCTTTTTGCGGTCGAAGATGGACCGGGCCGGGATGTTCCAGTCAATGCACTCCGCCGCGGTACGCCATGGCGCCAGCTTGCCGCTTTGTACTTCCAGTGATTTTGGATCCCCATGAGTCGCTTCAGGCCAATGAATCTTGCGGCCGTCACAGCGCATGACCATGAAGAAACGCTTTCTGATCGTCGGCGCGCCGTAGTCACAAGCGCGCAGCTCACGATAATCGACCTCATAGCCAAGCCCGGCGATCAGCTGTTGCGCCTGCTGGCCTTGCGGCTCAATGGCAAGAAATTCACAAACCTCAGCCAATGCTGGGTGATTCGCCGCGATCCCCGTCGACAGCATGCCGACAAATGCCTCGAATGTTTCACCAGCACGCTCAGGATCCGGCCGTAATTCTTCATCCAGCAGCGGGCCCCATGTCTTAAATTCTTCGACGTTCTCCAGCATCATGACGCGCGGACGTACTGCCAGCGCCCAGCGCAAGACAATCCACGCCAGCCCGCGAATCTCTTTCTTAACTGGCTTAGCGCCCTTCGCTTTGGAAAAGTGGCGACAGTCTGGGCTAAACCAGGCCAGACCGACAGGTTTACCGCTGGTGGCTGCGATTGGATCAACGTCAAACACCGACTCGCAATAATGCAGAGTGTCCGGGTGATTCGTCTTATGCATCGCAATAGCGTTTTCTTCGTGGTTGATAGCGATATCCACGCTACGCCCGATCGCCAGTTCAATGCCGGTACTCGCGCCACCGCCACCGGCAAAGTTATCAACGATAATTTCACGCATTGACGGCCCCCTGCATGCTGTTAACCAGACCACCAGCCACGCTAATTATTTCGCTGGTAGGCACGCGCTCCAGCCAGAGTTGGTTGATGTTGGCCTTCAACTTGTTCTGTTGGTTCACCCCCAGAGAATCCGCCCCCTCGACCTGGTTGAATACCAGACCAACCTCCAGCGGCCAGATGCGTGACTCTGCATCAGGCGTTGCAATGGGAGCAGGCATTACTTTTGTCGGCACCGACGGAAGGGCCAATTTTGCCGCGGCGAATTGAGCCAATGACAATGCAGCACGCCCTTTTTCTTCCAGTTCGGTGCGATTGATATAGCTGAATCTTTCACCACGCCAGGTTTTGTCAAAGACAGCGATTGCCCCGGCAAAAAATGCGCTGGTGGGTTGCTGCTTCTCGTCAGCGGGAACAAACCAAACAGGAAGATCGAACCCAATACGACCACGAATAAACATGATGTGATCGGCATCCTCCGGCCACCATGTTTCACTTGTGGCTGACTTCACGAGGTATATGTAACGACCACCTTTATCACGCATCACCATTGTGTGATTCATGATGTGGGTCATGCCAGTGATGGCCTGCTTTTCATGGTACTGAGAACGGCTGTATGGCGGATTTGCAAACGCGGCGCCACCGAGTTCTGCCAGACGCTCTGACCAGTCCTGCGTTAGCGCGTTATCTTCGGCGGTATACCATGCAGGACATTTAGCATTGCTATCGTCTGCAAACAGATCCAGAACCATCGGCCCAAATATCGAATTGATGCCCCAAAACAACAAATCCGGAGTGCGCCACTGATCGCCAACCTCTTTCAATTCATGCGCTGGCTTTGAGCGCAGTTCAGCCAGCGCGCGGCAATATTTGTTATCAGCATTCATGCTCATCATTTCGCTCCCCTGAAGCCAGCTGGGATGGCTTTATCTGGCCCACCAAATTTCATCGGATCATGCTTACGAATTGAGCCCCAGTACTGTCGTTCTGGGCGTCCTGCTGCGTTCCACTTATTTGCGGATTGCAGGTAACCTGGGAATTTAGATGGCAAAAACAACGTTGTTGGGCGCAGATATTCGGCCATTTTCAGATCTTCGCCCCACTTCTCGACGCTGTAATCCACCACCAACAGCAGCTCATCGGGCGTAAACCCGTCAGCCAGGCGAGCCCGGATGTTTTCCAAGGACGATTTGCAGACCTGATACCGTGATCCGGTGGTCTTGTTCAGATGTGATAAAACCTGCTTCGCCTGATCGGTGATAACCACCACAGGGTCGGGTTGCGCAGCAACCGGACAAGAATGTTTTTTATCTGATGGATCAGTAGTTGTATTTACTGACGGATCCCCCCCAGATTCTGACGGGTGAAAACCCCCTTTTTCATCGTTTTTTGATGCCTCAGATTTTGACGCGTCGGTTTTTGAGGCATCAGATTTTGATGCGTCAGAATCTGACAGGTGAGAAAAGGCAGCAGCCTGTAATTTCGCAACATTGAGCTGGTAAACGTTCGATGCATTGCGGTTGCCTTTACGGCGCTGCTGGCGGGTTAACCAACCATCTTTTTCCAGTTGAGATATGGCAGTGCGAACCGTGCTCTCACCAGCACCAATCTGGCGCGCGATGGTAGCAATGGAGGGCCAGCTAACCCCTTCATCACTGCTGAAGTCTGCCAGACGCGCCATGATGGCAACGCTGGACAGCTTCATGCCAGAAGCGGCACAAGCGTCCCAAACGTAACCCGTTAATTTAGTGCTCATGGTCGTCCTTTAACTCTGTAAACTTGCGCTTGAATTGTTCGAGCGGGCTGAAACATTCGTGGTTATAACCATCCCGCAGGTAGATAACTCGTTGAGTCTCTGGCTCCCACCGGATAACCCGAACGGGGATCCCTCTGTGGTCTTTGAACCTTCGGTTAACTTCGCGCATAAGCGTTTCGCCTTCCTGTAGTAAACCCCCACAATTGCGACCGCCCGACTGTGGTTACATGGCACCCAGCGGTTTGCTATTCTGCGTTCATACCGAAACAACGGAGCGCCCGGTACCGGGATCATCCTGAGTTGCGGTAAACGGTTAAAAGCCGTTAAACTGGTCATGCGGATTACTTCTCCATACAAGATTTGTCTGCCACGACGCCCGGAGCTGCACACTCGCGGGCGTCACCTTTTTCCGGCGCACAAAACACACGGAAAAGCAGCGTCAAATGTTCCTGCCACTTAGCCATCACCTGATAGCTGTTCTCTTCAATCTGGGCGCGTTCTTGAGCATCAATAACGCCGTCAGCGGTAGCTTTGCGAACGTATTGCGAATGCCTGCCGATCCACTCCACTGACTCCATAAGACGCTGGTTGATGTCGCCGTTCTCTATTTCTTCAACGTCAGCCAATGGCACGAAAACACCGTTCGAGTGACGTGCAATAGCGTTCGCTATGTGGTTTGAACCACCAGCACGTTGAAGCACCATCGCCCAACCCAGCGGGAAGATCTGATCGCCATCGGTACGCAGCCGGTTAAACAGCGCATTCTCGGTCACACCCAACCACTCAGCTGCTTCGGAATACCCGCCAGGCAGTTCAGTTATCGTTTTTTTGATTGCGGCCACCAGCCAGGCTGGCTGCTTATCCACTTTCCATTCAGGTTCTATACCCACGGCTTGTACCTCTCTTCTGTGGTATTTCTTAGGACTTCAGTCCATTAGGCTTGTTGTAAAGCTCAGGACGAAAAACGAGCTTTCCTTTGGTGCGATATGCAGCTTCAGCAGCGCGGCCTTTTGGTATTAAACTGCCCGGCCTTTTCCGCCATTGGTAAAATGCCTCAGGGGATACACCGAAGAAATCAGCTGCTTTATTGGGTGTTCCGAAGAACGTTTCTAACTCAGTTGTTGTCATACACCCTCCTAAATTTATTTAGATATTACGTACCAAACAAATTTAGGTCAATTAAAGCTAAGATAATTTAGTTTTTGACAACTGGCGAACAACCGTGAATACATTTGGAAGTCGTTTAAAATCACTAAGAAAGGAGCGAAAGCTCACACAAAAGCAACTTGGTAGGGTTGTGGGCGTGACGGATGTGACTGTCGGGTATTGGGAGAAAGACCTAAACATCCCAGGCGGTGTCTCGCTTACTAAACTTGCTCGGTATTTTGGCGTATCAGAAGCTTTTCTTTTAACAGGCAAAGAAGAAAAATCTAATGTCTCTACTGGTACCATTGGAGCAATGCAAGTACCTATTATCAGTTGGGTACAAGCGGGAACGTGGACATCTGAAAGCGACGCAAGGAATCTAGAAGGCGCTGTTGATTACATTCTAACAACAGGTGCGCACTCCTTTGGAACGTTTGCCCTTAAAGTCCGCGGCAAATCGATGGAGCCAGAATTTAAGGAGGGCGATACCATAATTGTTGATCCTGACCTTTGCCCAGCCCCAGGAGATTACGTAGTCGCCAAAAATGGTAGCGAGTACGCCACCTTCAAGAAATATCGTGCAAGAGGCGTTAATGAGGACGGTAAGGAAGTCTTTGAACTTATTCCATTAAATCCTGATTTTGCTCCTTTAAACTCTGCTGTAGAACATATCTCTATAATTGGAGTGGTCGTAGAACATCGACGACAAATGCGCCGCTAATCCTTCCTCCTTTCCCTCCTCCCTTGGTGAAAACTAAAAATATTTAGCCATTTCACCTTGACCATTAAACTAAATTATTTTAGATTTCATTCATCAACAACGAACAGGCAGGAAGCCCACGAAGTAGCCGCCGGTAGCATATGAATGACCGGATGATTCGCAGGAATATATAGGTGAATAGAAATGACGAAACGTCTTCAGCAGGAATCAGAATGCTAAGTTTGCGGTCGCAAAGAATGGATGGCGAAAGTGCCATCCACTGAGGAGCTGCAGGATATTGGAAAAAATCGCTATCCGTGTTTCACAAAGACTGTTTTCGCTATCTCAGATGCCTGGTCAAGAAACTCAGGTCGGTCTTTATCCCCCTCAGGATAGTGCTCAATAGTTGAGGCTAAGGAAACTCGTGCACGCTCCTTTGTGGACTCATCCATAGCGGTAAGTCCAGAAGATAAAACTAGTACATACGCATAAAGTTCGTTTTGAGTTTTGTTGAGCCTTTCATTAACCAGCTCGAGTGCCTTTGTAAGATTAGAGATATCGGAGCGGAGTTGATTAATAGTTTGCTCTTGAGCAGATGACATAACGCTTAGTCCTTTAACTTGCTGGGGAATAAGCAGAATAACCGAATCCTTGTTGTTGGGGAATAGCAGGCATCACCTCGCCTGATGTGGCTAAAAGCAGGCCAAAACAATAAGACGTGCTCCCTGTTCTGGCTGCTCACTTCCCCCTTGAGGGTGACAGCCAGCTTTTTAAGGGCACAACAGGCGAGAGCATTGCTGATTATCGGACTGCGTGAGACGCGACGCGGTAAAGCAGGTAAACAGTGCTCTCACCGTTGTGGTGAATGCACAGGCTGATGTGCAGCGGACTATTAACCCGCGCGGGGCAATGGCACAACCATCCCGAAAGTTGGAGATCAGCACCGACCAGCACAACACAACATGAAAGCGCATTCCTCTTTTCACTGATGGGGATCGGTTTGTTACCTGGTGGAGTGCGCTTCCAGTTGTGGTAATGCGGCTCTGCGCACGTGACGAGGCCAACAAATTTTTATTTCAACATTTGAAATGAATACGTTTCTTGAGGTGTAGCGTCGCCGGTTCTGGCCGGTCCGGCAGGTGGAGGCACCACCGCCACAACAAAATCATTGCTGTGTGTAGTCTTTGCCCATCACATCGGTGGGCACCTTTTTTACACAAGAGACAAGGGCATCACCGGGCGACGGGCTCATTCCCCAATCCACCCGGGCGCAGAAATGGTGGTTGCAGCCGTCAGTGCTACGCAGGTGCCCTTTTCTGTTGTGTATGGAGAAGTTCCACTGGCGGTGGCAGCCGCCTCACCGAGGGTTAGACCATGAGTAATGACCGCATGACCGTAGTGCCCGATTTCCTGGGCGAACTGGATGCCGGCGTGTTCATGAACAAGATCGCGGCAGCTTTAAACACTACCGCGCTTGGCGTTCTGAACAACGGTACCAAGGGCAAAGTAGTCCTCACCTTTGATATTGAGCGTATGGGTAACTCCGTCGAAGAGAAGCGCGTCAAGATCAAGCACAAGCTGAACTACGTCACCCCAACCCCGCGCGGTAAAGCCTCCGAAGAAGACACCACCGAAACACCAATGTGGGTTAACAAAGGCGGCAAGCTGACCATCCTGCAGGAAGATCAGGGGCAGCTGTTCGGGATCAATGGCGGCGTTGACGGAAAGCTTAAAGCGGCACAGTGATTCGCAGCAGACAAATCACTGACATCCGATTGACCACATATTAAGGAAATTTTATGTCCCAGATTTTAGACGGCAATGCCCTGCAGCAGGTGAAAGACTTGGTTCTTTCCGGGTACCACCTGGATGCAGCAAAAGTTACGGCATGCCCGACTGCCCTGCTTCCTGAAGGTGTTAACGTTGAAAGCCTCGAGCGTTTCGAACTGGAGCGTTTTCGCTTCCGTGGCGCCATGACCACAACCAGTATTCCTGATTTTGTGCGTTACGCAGCAGGCTATGCCAACGAAGCCGAACCAGCGCGCTGCTTTATCGATGCTGACAACATGACCGCACGCTCTGTCTTCAACATCGGTACATTGGCTAACCCTGGCCATGCTGATAACGTCGCCTCTATCAACCTCAAAAAGACAGCACCATTCCGAGCCTTGCTTCAGGTAAACGGCAATCGTCTGGGCCAGAAAGAAATTGCTGAATGGCTGGAGGACTGGGCCGACTTTCTGACCGCATTTGATGCCGACGGGAATGTGTTGTCCATCGCGCAGGCAGCTGGTGCCGTTCGTCGCGTCAATATCAAACAAGTCTCGGAAGCAGCTCATGAAGACGAAGATTTTGGCGGCAGAAAGTCCCTGATGCAGAGCGTTGAAGCCAGCAGTAAAGACGTGATGCCTGTCGCCTTCGAGTTCAAATGCGTGCCATATGAAGGCCTGGGCGAACGCCGCTTTAGCCTGCGTAACAGCCTGCTTAAAAGCGGCGAACCGGTGTTTGTACTCCGCATCGTTCAACTGGAAGCCCAGGAAGAAGCTATCGCCAACGAGTTCCGTGACCTGCTGATCGAGAAGTTCACCGACAAGCCGGTTGAAACCTTTATCGGTAACTTTAAAGCGTAATTTCACTGCATTAAATCCCCGGCGCCGCGGGGATTTATTGAAGCGTAATTCCCTTTATTAATCGCCAATGGCGAGGGATTCGTACAACCAAAAACTGGCGCAGGTGCAGCTGCCAAATATGGAGAAGAAAATACGATGAGTTATATCCAGACACTTTCAGGTAAGAAATTCGATTACCTCAATTCAACCACTGACGACGTAGAGATCGAGGATATTGCGACCGCACTTTCCCACATCTGCCGCTTCAGTGGTCATCTGCCGGAATTTTACAGCGTGGCCCAGCACTCGGTACTGTGCAGCCAAATTGTGCCGCCAGAGTTTGCCTTTGAAGCCCTGATGCATGACGCAGCTGAAGCCTATTGCCAGGACATCCCTGCCCCCCTGAAAGCATTGCTTCCAGATTACCGCCGCATTGAAGAGCGGGTAGAACAGCTGCTCCGGGCCAAATTCAGCATCACCCCTGATATGTCAGCGGTAGTGAAATACGCCGATCTGGTGATGCTTGCCACGGAACGCCGCGATCTGGATATCGACGACGGCTCACTCTGGCCTTGCCTCGAAGGTATTCCGGCCAGCGACATTATCCAGATCGTTCCTCTTCGCCCAGGCCAGGCATATGGTTTGTTCATTAACCGTTTCAATGAGCTTACGGAATCACGCGCATGCCTCGCATGAAGATAAAAGAACTGGTAGCCGCAGCCCATGCTGCGGCGGGGAAACTGCCACCAGCAGAAGCTTCCCTGATGCGTGAGGTAGCCACTCGCTTGGACGTTACATTTGCCGCCTTGACGGAATCGATGGACCAGCGAATGAGCCTTGACGCCGAAATAAACCATCTTCGTCAGGAGTCCGTCCAATGACCCCCAACAAATATGCGACTCTGCGCGCCACAATCGCCAGAGCCAAACGCCACGACTGTCAGAAGGTAGTGATGCGTGTGACGTTAGTTGAAGAACTCCTCGAACAACTAGCAAACGCGGAAAAGCGAAGTGCTGTACTGGAGGCGCGGGAGGTAAATCTTCCAAAACGTAGCGTAGGCGAAGTAATGCACATTAGCGGGTTCAGCCGCGAATATGCAGAAGGCTGGTGTTCTGGTAATGACAACGCTATTCACGAGATTCTTACGGCTGGCATTAAGATTTTTGCAGCACCGAAGTTGAACATCACTACCAGTAGCGAGTAACAATACTATTAGCCCGGGTGCAGCCGGGCTTATGGAGAAGGAAACCATGGCAAAGCTGATGAAGGCGAGTCAATGGGGACGCCGAGAGTTCACCGATGACTCTGTTCCTGATAACCGAACGATTAAACGTTGGGTCGAGAATGGTTTACTCATGGGGCGTATCGTGGACGGATCTGTTTTTGTCTGCGAAACAGAAAAATGGGGCGTCGACTCAATGGTTAGTCAAGCAGTTCGCCAGTTGATTAATGAGGGCTAACCATGGCGGCAAGGCCAAGAAAAAAAGAATACCGACACCTGCCAGATTATTTATTTTTTGATAAAGATCGCGGTGTTTATAAATTCACGCTTGTAACAGGCAAGAAGAAGAATATAGGTAAGGATCGGGCCATGGCCATAGCTATTGCCCGTGAGTACAACCTTAGAATGAGACCTGAACTTTCTCCATCCGTTGATAATCTCATTAGAGAATCCGGCGGTGTTACTGGAGAAGCCAAACCATTTGCAGATCACGTGGATCACATCATGGCTCGGGCTGTTGAAGACGAACGCCCTTCTCAGAGTACATTGGATGATTGGAATAATGACGCATTACGCGTGAAAGATTTCTTCACTAGTATTCCAGCTTGCGATATCGAACTGGAGCACGTGAACGCCTACATCAACAAATACCATGCCGGCGCGTCCGCCAACGTGCAAAACAGAAAAGTCAGCTTTCTAAAAAAGCTTTTTTCGTATGCAGTCGATGAATCCTTGATGCTCGACAATCCAGCGACCAGGAAGAAAATGCGCAGGACTGAAGAGAAGAAAAGGCAACGACTGTCGCTAGAGCATTTCATGGCTATACGTAGTGCTGCGGCGCCGTGGTTAAGAACTGCGATGGATTTGGCCTTACAGACGACACATGCACGCCTAGAAGTATCTAGGATTCGGTATTCCATTCGTGAACCAAAGAATGGTATTTGTGGTTGTGTATGGCTCGAACAGCCAGAAGATGGCATATATGGAACGCTTTACATCCATCGTCAAAAGGTACAAAAGAAGGAAGCATCCCACGTTGCGATTCCAATTGGAGATGAGTTAAAGCGCATAATTGATGAAAGTAGGGATAACGTAGCCAGTCCGTTTGTTGTTCACAGGATTCCGGAGCGACAGGTTAAACGCAGTAAAGAGGTGTCACACCCGACACAGGTTGCTCCAGATTATCTGAGCAGGTCGTTTTCAGCACTACGAGACAAGCTAGGTTTATGTGACAAGCTGGCAATGGATGAAAGACCAACTTTTCATGAAATCCGAGCGCTGGCTGCTCACCTTTTTGATAAGCAAGGTATAGATCCACAAGGACGCATGGCGCACAGCGATGCGAAGTCGACAAAAATCTACACGCAAAACCACATCGATTGGGTTGTCGTTCCGCATGGAGAAATTATGGCTTATTAGCTTATTGCGCATAACAAGCTGGAACTAGCTTATGTAAAATGACAGGTTTTATACTGACAGTTCCATCTGAATGGGCTTCGGTCAGGACTTGGGAATTTTTTGACTAAAAAACTTTGAATCATTCAGGATAAATGTACTCCATTTTTCAAAGCCATCATTTTTGATGGCTATTGATGCTCGACAAAAAAAATTAATCATTCATTAATGTAAAAGCTTGAACTAATTGTGTTGCTCTATTTTGATCCATAAAGTTGGAATAGAATTTTTTATGCCTTTCCAATTCCTCAGGTTCAGACTCTGAAGCCAGAACCCAATTAATAGAATCTTTCCCATTCAACGCCTCATAATTATGAATTACCATTATATCGCGTAAAAAAGCATATATATTTAAATGGACACCATTTAGTTTGCATACTTCACTATAATTTTCTGGTATGGCTTCAGTAATTTCATTAAAACTATTAAGACCTGAGATTTTTAACTCCTCAAGAATTTCCTTTGATGAATCACCTTCCCAATCAAAGACTGGCATTAGCTCCAGCCCCAATTCCTTGGTAATTTCCTCCACGAACTTGTGTAAGTTTATAGAGTTGATTTTTTGTAAAGTTAATTGCCCTAAGTCATTACTATCAATTAATTCTTTATATTGTTCAATTGAGCTAACTATTTCAGAAAATCCCTGATCGGCTATCTCAAGCATTCCCGAAAATAGATTTATTTTTCTCTGTATTTGTAAAGGTAAGTTGGTACCTAACTTATAATTTCTATCATGTGTCAGTTCAGCCCAAGCATGCTGCAACATTGTTCTAATTTGAATTTCACATTTCAACCCTGAAATATATTCATATTCTTTTAAAGCAATTCTATTTTCACCAATATCACATACATAATGTACGGACCTATAACCTATTTTATCTGATGAAAGTCTACTCTCATTACTCATGCTGTTTTTTTCATCGATATTAAATGTTGATTTTATAATTTCACTTACTTTAGCTATATCTGATTCAAGGTAAAGTATAACTCTGACACCTGAAACATCGGTTAGCTCATCAACTGGTTTTCTATAATTTTTTCGACCAACCTTTTCGATAATTCCTTCTTTGGTTTTAGTCCTATAACTTACAGAAAGATACGCTATTTCATTCTGCTGGAGTAAAGTTTCAATTATAAAAGCAATATGTTTTCCTAAAAGCTCAAATTTTGGAAGACTCTCATCAATCCATTTATTTAACTCAAATTCCTTCGCCATGTGTTTACCCTTGAAATTATTAAATTCATGCGCATTACATACAACAAATTAACTATTCCAACCTATGATATTATAAATTTAATTAGAGTTAATTTAAAACATTTTAACCTTAAATTTGTAAAATCACATCACCCTCGCCAAAAAGAGTTTTCATCCACAGTGCCACAGGCATATTTGATGCTTTCCACCCTAAGCTTAGGCAACTCATACTTAAATCCTTTGGGGAGAAACTACCCATAACCCATTGATGTATATAGTGCGAATTTTGCTAAAAAAGCACTGTTTGTTTGTACACATGAACACCTCCCGACACCATAAAAGACGCTGTTTGTAGCACTTTAGTTGCGGTGTCATGGGGTGTCGGGGGTCGGAGGTTCAAATCCTCTCGTGCCGACCAAAAACACATTGAAAACCAGCCT
>NZ_FOQN01000011.1:0-60891 GCF_900113755.1 Enterobacter sp. NFIX59
TCGATTCGAGCGTAGCGAGAAAGCGTTGCCGAAGGCAACGACCCGAAGGGCGAGGCGCATCGCGCCGAGTCATCCTTCCCCCACCACCATCACTTTCCCAACATAAAAAACCGAGTCCGCCTTTGTAGGCCGGGTAAGGCGCAGCCGCCACCCGGCGACAGAAACCTACATCGGCGGCAAACGACGCTTCACCGGCGAGCTCTTCACAATCGACGTATTACACTGGGCATGTTCTGCCAGGCCGTCCAGCAGCGCATCAAGCTGTTCGATTGACCGCACCACCAGCCTAATCACAAAGCAATCTTCCCCGGTGACTTTGTCGCTCTCAATACACTCCGGCATCGCCTGAATGTACTTATCCACCTTATGCAACAGCCCCGGCAAAGGCCGCACGCGCACCAGCGCCTGCAGCGTATACCCCAGCGCCGCCAGATTCACCCGCGCACCATAACCCTGAATCACACCCCGTTCTTCCAGCCTCTTCAGGCGTTCTGCCGTGCTGGGGGACGTCAGACCGATGCGGCCGCTGAGCACCTTCAACGACATGCGCGCATCCTCAACCAGGCAGGCTAAAATTTGTCGGTCGATATCATCGATAAGGCATTCCATTCTTTTCACCTAATTTTAAAAAGTCATTTACCTTTTCAACCTTATATCACCCCTGTAAAACCCGACAGCGATTTTCGACAATAGCGTCATTAATCAGGAGGTGGATGATGCGTGATTTACATAAAGGCGTCTGGCAAATGAGCCTGGCGATGTTAATTTCCGGCTCTATCGGCGCGTTTGTTTTGCTCACCGGTCTGCCGGTGACGGAAGTGGTGTTCTGGCGCTGTCTTATCGGGGCTATGGCGCTTTTTATTTTTATCCGGGTAAGTCAAAAACCCTTCAGTCCTCTCACCCGCACCACGCTGCTGCTGGCTATTCTCGGCGGCGCGGCATTAGTGGTGAACTGGCTGCTGCTCTTCGCCGCCTATGAGCGGATCTCGATTGGCCTTTCGACCGTGGTCTATAACACCCAGCCGTTTATGCTGGTACTGATGGGGATGTTTTTAGGTGAACGCGTCAGCCTGGTGAAATGGGGCTGGCTGTTCCTCGCCTTTGGCGGCGTGGTGATACTGCTCTCCAGCGAGCTGACCGGCGCGCATGGCGGTGAATGGCTCGCCGGAATCGGTCTGGCCATGGCCGCGGCCTTCTTCTATGCGGTCACGGCCATGATTGCCCGCAAGCTCAGATCCGTTGCGCCGCAGCATATTGCCTTTATCCAGGTGCTGACGGGCGTCGTGATGCTTTTGCCGTTTGCCCATATGCCGTCATTTTCCGGTGATTTCCCCTGGCCGATCCTGCTGACGCTGGGCATTGTCCATACCGGCATTATGTACCAGCTGCTCTACAGTGCAATTCAGAAGCTGCCGACGCCTATAACCGGCTCCCTGTCGTTTATCTATCCGGTGGTGGCCATTGTTGTTGATAATCTGGTGTTCGGATACGCGCTGAACCTGACGCAGCTGGCGGGCGGCGCGCTGATCCTGTTTGCTGCCGCTGGGAACAACCTGGGCTGGGGCGAAAAAAAACCCCGCGAGTGCGGGGTTGGTATCAAAACGGCAAATTAGCGACGGGCGCGTACTATCTGGTATTTGCGCGTCAGGTACTCCACCGGCGCGCTCCAGATATGCACCAGGCGGGAGAACGGGAACAGCACAAACAGCGTCATCCCCAGCACCAGGTGAACGCGGAAGATAAACGCCACGCCGTCCAGGTGCGCGGAGGCTCCGCCGTGGAAGGTCACCACGGACTGTGCCCAGCCCACCAGCTTCATCATTTCGCTCCCGTCCATATGCTGCGCCGAGAACGGAATGGTCAACAGACCCAGCGCACACTGCACCATCAGCAGGGAGAGGATCAGGATGTCCGCTGCAGTCGTGGTCGCACGCACGCGAGGGCTAAACAGACGACGTTTCAGCAGCAGCAGGCCACCGACCAGAGTCATCACCCCGCAGGCACCGCCCGCGATCATCGCCATCTTCTGCTTCACCTCAATCGGTAGCCACGCTTCATACATCCAGTGCGGCGTCAGCATTCCCAGGAAGTGGCCGGCAAAAATCCCCAGAATACCGATGTGGAACAGGTTAGAGCCCACATGCATTCCCTTACGATCCAGCATCTGGCTGGAGGCAGCACGCCAGGTGTACTGCCCGTAGTCGTAACGCAGCCAGCTTCCCACCAGGAACACGGTGCCCGCGATATACGGGTAAATGTCAAAGAAGAACATATTCAGGAAGTGCATTAGTGCCGTCCTCCGTTAGAGATATTCAAATATTGCGGGGCAACCGCGCCGGCAAAACGACGCTGGTGAGCGGAGATTTCAGACTCGCCGCAGTTCTGGTCAGCAAAGAATTTCACCTGCTCTTCTTCCCAGACCGCATCCAGCGCTTGTGGCGTATCATCGCGGGCTTCATCCGCAATTTTCTCCGCCACTTTTTCACGGTCGACCGCGGCGTTGGCCAGCTTCACCAGCAGATCGAGCAGAACCGCATAGCGGCTCTCGCGCTGCTGAAGACGCGCGCCGAGCAGCGCCAGGATCGGCGCGATGTCCTGCAGACCGCCCAGCGCCTCTTCTTTCGGCAGCTGCGCCAGGTACTCCAGATACAGCGGCAGATGATCCGGCAGCTCGCGGCTGTCGAGCTGCAGGCCGTGCTGTTCATACTGGGCCATCAGATCCACCATCGCCTGACCGCGGTCGCGGGATTCACCGTGCACGTGTTCAAACAGCAGCAGGGACGTTGCACGACCACGGTCAAACAGCTGGCTGTAGTCCGACTGGGCATCCAGAAGGTCGCGCGCAAGCAGGTCGCGGAGGAAAACACCCAGCTTCTGGGCATCGTCCTTATCCAGGTTTTCAGATGACGCGAGTGCATCAAAGAGTTCCTGCTGATGCTGCGCAAGCGCAGCATCCGGATACTCGAGCAGACGCGAAACAATGACGAGTTCAATCATTGGTGCGGCTCCGTTTTGCTGGTCACATCCATGGCATCAATGCGGCGGCTGTTGAACAGGTTGAATTTGCTGTCTGACCCGTGGCAACCGTCGCCAAAGGTAAAGCCACAGCCATTTTTTTCCGGGAAGGCTTCGCGGGCCAGCTCACGGTGGCTGCTCGGCACCACAAAACGGTCTTCGTAGTTAGCGATCGCCAGATAGCGGTACATCTCCTGCGCCTGCGCTTCGGTCAGACCGACCTCTTCCAGCGCGCGGGTATCGGTTACGCCATCCACAGTTTCGGCACGCTTGAAGTGGCGCATCGCCAGCATACGCTTCAGCGCCAGCAGGACCGGCTGGGTATCGCCTGCGGTCAGCAGGTTTGCCAGATACTGAACCGGGATACGCAGGCTCTCCACGTCCGGCAGGATGCCGTTGCTGCCCAGCTCACCCGCGTCAGCCGCAGACTGAATCGGCGACAGCGGCGGCACGTACCAGACCATCGGCAGGGTGCGGTATTCCGGATGCAGCGGCAGGGCCAGCTTCCAGTCCATCGCCATTTTGTACACCGGCGACTGCTGCGCGGCGTCAATCACGCTCTGCGGGATGCCGTCCTTCAGCGCCTGCTCAATCACCTTCGGATCGTTCGGATCGAGGAACACGTCCAGCTGACGCTGATAGAGATCTTTCTCGTGCTCGGTGCTGGCTGCGTTTTCAATCGCGTCCGCGTCGTACAGCAGCACGCCGAGGTAGCGAATACGGCCTACGCAGCTTTCGGAGCAGACGGTTGGCATCCCGGCTTCAATACGCGGATAACAGAAGATGCACTTCTCGGATTTGCCGCTCTTCCAGTTGAAGTAGATCTTTTTGTACGGGCAGCCGGTGATGCACATACGCCAGCCGCGGCACTTGTCCTGGTCGATCAGCACGATGCCGTCTTCTTCACGCTTGTAGATGGCGCCGCTCGGGCAGGTCGCCACGCACGCCGGGTTGAGGCAGTGCTCGCACAGGCGCGGCAGATACATCATGAAGGTATTTTCGAACTGGCCGTACATCGCCTTCTGCATGTTCTCGAAGTTCTGGTCTTTGGCGCGTTTCTCGAACTCGCCGCCCAGAATCTCTTCCCAGTTTGGACCGCTGGTAATTTTGTCCATGCGCTGGCCGGTGATCAGCGAGCGAGGACGGGCGATCGGCTGGTGTTTGCCTTCCGGCGCGTTGTGCAATTTCTGGTAGTCGTAATCAAACGGCTCGTAGTAATCATCGATGCCCGGCAGATGCGGGTTAGCGAAGATTTTTCCCAGAAGCCAAGCGCGGTTACCCATGCGCGGCTGCAGCTTGCCGTTGATTTTACGGATCCAGCCGCCCTTCCACTTCTCCTGGTTTTCCCAGTCGGTCGGGAAGCCGGTGCCCGGCTTGCTTTCGACGTTGTTGAACCAGGCGTATTCCATACCTTCACGGCTGGTCCAGACGTTTTTACAGGTGACCGAGCAGGTATGGCAGCCGATGCATTTATCCAGATTCAGCACCATGCCGACTTGTGAACGAATTTTCATTTTACGCTCTCCTGTACCTGGTCATTACCTTCGCCGTCTAACCAGTTAATATTCTTCATCTTACGTACCACCACGAACTCATCGCGGTTCGATCCTACGGTGCCGTAGTAGTTAAAGCCGTAGGCCAGCTGCGCATAGCCACCGATCATGTGGGTCGGCTTCGGCGTAATGCGGGTCACGGAGTTGTGGATCCCGCCGCGCTGCTCGGTGATCTCTGACCCCGGCAGGTTAACGATACGTTCCTGCGCGTGGTACATCATGGTCATCCCGGCCGGTACGCGCTGGCTCACCACCGCACGCGCCGTCAGGGCACCGTTACTGTTGAACACTTCGATCCAGTCGTTATCTTCAATACCCAGATCTTTGGCATCCGTTTCGCTCATCCAGACAATCGGGCCGCCGCGCGACAGGGTCAGCATCAGCAGGTTGTCGCTGTAGGTGGAGTGAATACCCCACTTCTGGTGCGGCGTCAGGAAGTTCAGCGCCTTCTCAGGGTTACCGTTCGATTTCGCGCCCATCACGGCTTTCACGGAGCGGGTGTCGATTGGCGGACGGTACACCAGCAGGCTTTCACCGAAGTCGCGCATCCACTGGTGATCCTGATACAGCGACTGGCGGCCTGACAGGGTACGCCATGGGATCAGCTCGTGAACGTTGGTATAGCCCGCGTTATAGGACACATGCTCGTCTTCCAGGCCTGACCAGGTCGGGCTGGAGATAATCTTGCGCGGCTGGGCCTGAATATCGCGGAAGCGGATTTTCTCTTCCTCTTTATTCGTCGCCAGGTGGGTATGGTCGCGACCGGTGAACTCGCTCAGGGCCGCCCAGGCCTTCACCGCGACGTGGCCGTTGGTTTCCGGGGCCAGGGTCAGGATCATCTCTGCGGCATCAATCGCCGTGTTGAGCATTGGCTGGCCTTTGGCCGGACCGTCCGCTTTGGTGTAGTTAAGCTTGCGCAGCAGATCCATTTCGCTCTGGGTGTTCCAGGCGATCCCTTTACCGCCGTTGCCGATCTTCTCCATCAGCGGGCCGATAGAGGTAAAGCGCTCGTAGGTTGCCGGGTAGTCGCGTTCAACCGGAATAATGTGCGGCGCGGTCACGCCCGGGATCAGGTCGCACTCGCCTTTTTTCCAGTCCTTCACGTCCAGCGGCTGCGCCAGTTCGGCGGCGGAGTCGTGCTGGATTGGCAGCGTCACCACGTCGGTCTCTTTGCCGAGGTGCCCCACGCAGACTTCGGAGAATGTCTTCGCGATGTCTTTGTAGATTTCCCAGTCGCTTTTCGATTCCCACGCCGGGTCAACGGCCGCAGACAGCGGATGAATAAACGGATGCATATCCGAGGTATTCATGTCGTCTTTTTCGTACCAGGTGGCGGTAGGCAGCACGATGTCGGAGTACAGGCAGGTGCTGGACAGGCGGAAGTCGAGGGTGACCACCAGATCCAGCTTGCCGTCGAGACCGTTGTCTTTCCACTCCACCTCTTCCGGCTTCACGCCGCCCTGCTTGCCGAGATCTTTCCCCTGGATACCGTTTTCGGTACCGAGCAGGTATTTCAGCATGTACTCGTGGCCTTTACCGGACGAGCCCAGCAGGTTGGAGCGCCAGATAAACAGGTTACGCGGATGGTTTTTACCGTTCTCCGGCTGTTCCGCCGCGAAGCGAATTGAGCCGTCCTTCAGGGATTGCACGGTGTAATCCACCGGTGACATGCCTGCCTGCTTTGCCGCTTCCGCAATGCGCAGCGGGTTCGTGCCCAGCTGCGGCGCCGACGGCAGCCAGCCCATGCGCTCAGCGCGCACGTTGAAGTCAATCAGATGGCCGCTGTAGCGGGATTTATCCGCCATTGGCGACAGCAACTCCTGCGCGGTGACCGTCTCGTAGCGCCACTGGCTGGAGTGGTTATAGAAGTACGAGGTGCTGTTCATGTGGCGTGCCGGACGCTGCCAGTCGAGGGCAAACGCCAGCGGCTGCCAGCCGGTCTGCGGACGCAGTTTTTCCTGGCCCACGTAGTGCGCCCAGCCGCCGCCGCTCTGGCCGACGCAGCCGCAGAAGATCAGCATGTTGATCAGGCCACGGTAGTTCATATCGAGGTGATACCAGTGGTTCAGACCCGCACCGACGATGATCATGGAGCGACCGTGGGTCTTGTCGGCGTTATCCGCAAACTCGCGGGCGATACGCACGATCTGCGCGCGTGGAACGCCGGTGATTTGCTCTGCCCATGCCGGGGTGTAGGCTTTCACATCGTCATAGCCGGTGGCGCAGTTTTCATCGCCCAGACCACGTTCCAGGCCGTAGTTCGCCATGGTCAGGTCATAGACGGTGGTGACCAGCGCGGTAGTCCCGTCGGCCAGCTGCAGGCGTTTCACCGGCAGCTTGTGCATCAGTACGTTTTTCAGTTCAACCTTGTTGAAGTGCTCGGAACCTTCACCGCCGAAGTACGGGAAGCCCACCTCGGCGATCTCGTCCTGGCTACCCAGCATGCTCAGGCGCAGTTCCGTCTCTTCACCGGTCGTGCCGTTACGCTGCTCAAGGTTCCACTTGCCCTTCTCGCCCCAGCGGAAGCCGATAGAGCCGTTTGGCGCCACCAGCTCGCCGTTGCTGTTATAGGCAACGGTTTTCCACTCTGGGTTATTTTCCTGGCCCAGCGCGTCCACCAGATCGGCGGCGCGCAGCGTACGGCCTGCTGCGTAGTAGCCGTCACGCTCTTCGAGCATCACCAGCATCGGCATGTCGGTGTAGCGACGGACGTAGTCGGTGAAGTACTGGCTTGGTTTATCCAGATGGAACTCGCGCAGCATGACGTGGCCCATCGCCATCGCCATCGCCGCATCGGTACCCTGCTTCGGTGCCAGCCACAGATCGCACAGCTTGGCGATTTCGGCGTAGTCCGGGGTGACCGCCACGGTTTTGGTGCCTTTATAACGGACTTCGGTAAAGAAGTGCGCGTCCGGCGTACGGGTCTGCGGCACGTTAGAGCCCCAGGCGATGATGTAGCTGGAGTTGTACCAGTCCGCGGATTCCGGCACGTCGGTCTGCTCGCCCCAGGTCTGCGGAGACGCCGGCGGCAGGTCGCAGTACCAGTCGTAGAAGCTCAGGCAGGTACCACCGATTAAGGAGAGATAGCGCGCGCCGGAGGCATAAGAGACCATCGACATCGCCGGGATCGGCGAGAAGCCCGCCACGCGGTCAGGACCGTAGGTTTTCACGGTGTAGACGTTGGAGGCGGCAATCAGCTCGTTCACCTCTTTCCAGGAGGAACGCACAAAGCCGCCGCGGCCGCGAGCCTGCTTGAAGCTTTTCGCTTTATCCGCGTCTTCAATGATAGAGGCCCAGGCATCCACCGGATCGCTGTGTTGCACTTTCGCTTCACGCCACATTTTCATCAGGCGCTTGCGCATCAGGGGGTATTTCAGACGGTTCGCGCTGTAGAGATACCAGGAGTAGCTGGCGCCACGCGGGCAGCCGCGCGGTTCGTGGTTCGGCATATCCGGGCGGGTGCGAGGATAGTCGGTCTGCTGCATTTCCCAGGTCACCAGACCGTTTTTAACGAAAATCTTCCAGCTACATGAGCCAGTGCAGTTCACGCCGTGGGTCGAACGGACGACTTTGTCATGCTGCCAGCGCTGGCGGTAACCGTCTTCCCAGTCCCGGTTGGTATCCAGAACCTGGCCGTGCCCATCGGCAAACGTTTCACCCTTCTGCTTGAAGTAGCGAAACCGGTCCAAAAATTTGCTCATCGGGTATCTCCTGTGTGGAGCCTGTGGCTCTCTAAATCGACATTGCTGATTTGCAGCGAAGGTAACGCCCTGAAAGAGGGGGAGAATTGATAACGATCAAGACGAGGAGGGACTTTCAGGCGAGGGATTACACCGAATACCACCAAAGCGGTATCGTTTAAGATTTTATATCCTAATGAAATATATCGTTATTTTTATTTTATCGTACAAACCGCCAGGCAAAATTTAACCTCTCAGGTATTAAGGGGTAGAGCGCCCTGTAAAGCGATGGCGATCACAGTGCTGCCTGCGGATTTCCTCTGCATGGCAACCAGTATGTTGTAACTATTTTGACGCCAAAAAAAACGCGGCCCGAAGGCCGCGTAAACGGATAATCATACTTACTTATTTTTCTTGGTATTACGGCCATATACCAGCCACGTAATCACGACGCAGGCGATATAGAAGACGAGGAAGACTTTCATGGCACCGGCCGGAGAGCCAGTCAGGTCCAGAGAGATACCGAACGCTTTCGGGATAAAGAAGCCGCCAATCGCGCCGATGGCGGAGATAAAGCCCAGCGCCGCAGCCGTATCCGTCGCCGCTTCGCGCATGGCCTGTTCTTCGCTTCCGCCCTGCGCTTTTACGCGGTCCATGGTCAGCTTACGGAAGATCACGGAGATCATCTGGAAGGTGGACGCGCTCCCCAGCCCGGCCGTCAGGAACAGCACCATAAACACGCCGAAGAAGGCGATGAAGTTACCGCCCTGTCCGTCGGCCGGCAGCGTGAGGAACAGCAACGCACAGAAGACCGCCATCACGACGAAGTTAACCAGCGTCACCCGGGTACCGCCCAGACGGTCAGACACCATGCCACCCAGCGAGCGAGCAAGGGCGCCAATAAATGGGCCGAAGAAGGCGAATTGCAGGATCTGCACGTCCGGGAATTGCGTTTTCGACAGCATCGCGAAGCCCGCTGAGAAGCCGATAAACGAACCGAAAGTCGCCAGATACAGCAGCGCCATCACCCAGAGGTGTCCACGCTTCAGCACCGGCAGCTGTTCGCTCAGCGACGCCTTCGACGCGGACAGGTCATTCATAAAGAACCAGGCTGCGAGGGTGAAGACCACGAGGAACGGTACCCAGATCCAGGCTGCGTTTTGCAGATAGAGGGAAGAACCGTCCGCCTGCTCAACGCCACCGCCGCCAAAGGCTGCAAAAATGGAGACCGAGATCGCCAGGGGAGCGATCAGCTGCATCACGCTCACGCCCATATTGCCCAGACCGCCGTTAATCCCCAGCGCGCCGCCCTGCTTCGCTTTCGGGAAGAAGAAGCTGATGTTGGCCATACTGGAGGCGAAGTTCGCCCCGGCAAAGCCGCACAGCAGGGAGATAATCACGAACACGCTGAACGGCGTGGAGGTATCCTGCACCGCGAAGCCCAGCCACACGCAGGGGACGATCATGATGCCCGTACTGAATGCCGTCCAGCGACGGCCGCCAAAGACCGGCACCATAAACGCGTAAGGGACGCGCAGCAGCGCGCCTGACAGCGACGGCAGCGCGGTCAGCATAAACAGCTGATCGGTCGTGAACGTAAAGCCGACTTTAGGCAGGTTTACTGCCACCGCGCTAAACAACATCCATACGCAAAACGCTAATAACAAACACGGCACGGAAATCCACAGATTTCGGCTTGCTACACGATGGCCGCGCTGTTGCCAGAACGCCGGATCCTCTGGACGCCAGTCAGTAATAACGGCACCATTTTCCCTTTCGGGAGCGGATGAGTGACTCATAGACACCTCTGATTCTCGAATGATGCTGCAAACATTAGGGTTTTAGGGCGGCGGTAAGTTGATATAAATCAAAGGAAAAGTGGGAGGATTTGCGGCACAAAAAAAGGTGTTATCCTTAGTGAGTAGGCTAATTCGGTAAAAAAGACGTGGTTTTTCACGGCACTGACGATTCCCTGTAACGCCCACCTCTTGCCCCCTACTCCGTTGGCAATTTAGGGGTAATCCTTTATTGGTATGGGTATACTCCAGGGTATGCACCAGAATAGCGCCATTCCTGCAAGCAGGCCACGTCAGGAGCACGCCCACTCAATGTTAAAAAGATGCTTATCTCCGCTAACGCTCGTGAATCAGCTCGCCCTGATTGTTTTGCTGTCCACCGCCATCGGCGTGACCGGCATGGCGATCTCCGGCTGGCTGGTACAAGGGGTACAGGGTAATGCGCATGCCATCAACGAGGCAGGCTCACTACGCATGCAGAGTTATCGCCTGCTGGCGGCGGTTCCCCTGACGCAGGACGATCGGCCTTTAATCGATGAAATGGAGCGCACAGCGTTCAGCCCCGAGCTGGAAAACGCCGCCATCCGCGCCGGCCAGCAGTCCCAGTTGAAAGCCCTTCAGGGGTACTGGCACACCCAGCTGCAGCCCGGCCTGAAACAGGCGCGCAGTACAGAAGCCGTTGCCCAGGACGTGGCGGGGTTTGTCTCCCGCATTGATGCGCTGGTCTCCGCTTTTGATCAGACGACCGAATTACGCATCGACCGGGTGGTGATGGTACACCGGGCCATGGCGCTGTTTATGGGGCTGCTGCTGATCTTCACCATCGTCTGGCTCCGCGCGCGGCTGTTAAATCCCTGGAAACAGCTGCTGGCGATGGCCCGCGCGGTGACCGCACGCGATTTTACCCAGCGCACGCACATCAGCGGGCGCAACGAGATGGCCATGCTCGGCCAGGCACTCAATACCATGTCGGCAGAGCTCTCCGAGAGCTACGCGGTGCTGGAACAACGCGTTCAGGAAAAAACGGCCGGGCTGGAGCAGAAAAACGAGATCCTCTCCTTCCTCTGGCAGGCCAACCGTCGGCTGCACATGCAGGTGCCGTTGTGTGAACGTCTTTCGCCGGTGCTGAACGGCCTGCAAAATCTGACCCTGCTGCGCGACCTGGAGCTGCGGGTCTACGATGTGGAAGACGAAGAGAACCACCAGGAATTTACCTGTCAGTCCGATATGTCCTGCGATGACAAAGGCTGCCATCTTTGCCCTCGCGGCCTGCCGCCGCTGACGACCGGCGGCACCACCCTGAAGTGGCGCCTGACGGACAGCCACACTCAGTACGGTATTCTGCTGGCAACACTGCCAGCCGGGCGTCACCTCAGCCACGACCAGCAGCAGCTGGTGGATACACTGGTTGAACAGCTGACGGCCACGCTGGCGCTCGACAGGCATCAGGAAAAACAGCAGCAGCTGATCGTCATGGAAGAGCGCGCGACCATTGCCCGCGAGCTTCACGACTCTATCGCCCAGTCGCTCTCCTGTATGAAAATGCAGGTGAGCTGCCTGCAGATGCAGGATGCGGAGATGCCCGAAAGCAACAAGCAGCTGCTCAGCCAGATCCGCAACGAACTGAACACCTCCTGGGTGCAGCTGCGCGAGCTGCTGACCACCTTCCGCCTGCAGCTGACCGAGCCGGGCCTGCGCCCGGCGCTGGAAGCCAGCTGTCACGAATTTAGCGCCCGGCTGGGGTTCCCGGTGAAGCTGGATTACCAGCTGCCGCCGCGGTTTGTCCCCTCCCATCAGGCCATCCATCTACTGCAGATCGCCCGCGAAGCGCTGAGCAACGTGCTTAAACACGCTGACGCGACGGCGGTCACGGTCACCGTCAGCCAGCACGATAATCAGGTCAAACTGACGGTTCACGATAACGGCCGCGGCGTGCCGGAAAATGCCGAACGCACTAACCATTATGGTTTAATCATTATGCGAGACCGCGCCCAAAGCCTGCGCGGTGATTGCCAGGTTCGCCGGAGAGAGACGGGCGGCACGGAAGTTGTCGTCACCTTTATTCCCGAGAAACCGCTCACAACTGTTCAAGGAGAAACCCATGACTAATCAGGAACCGGCATCCATCCTGTTGATCGACGACCATCCGATGCTGCGTACTGGCGTGAAACAGCTGGTCAGCATGGCACCCGATATCACCGTGGTGGGCGAAGCCAGCAACGGTGAACAGGGCATTGAGCTTGCCGAATCTCTCGATCCCGATCTGATCCTGCTCGATCTGAATATGCCCGGCATGAACGGTCTGGAGACCCTCGACAAGCTGCGGGAAAAATCGCTTTCCGGGCGCATCGTCGTCTTTAGCGTGTCGAACCATGAGGAGGACGTAGTCACGGCGCTGAAGCGCGGGGCAGATGGCTATCTGCTGAAGGATATGGAGCCGGAAGACTTGCTTAAGGCGCTACAGCAGGCGGCGGCGGGCGAAATGGTGCTCAGCGAAGCCTTAACGCCGGTTCTGGCCGCCAGCCTGCGCGCCAACCGCGCCACCTCTGACCGTGACGTCAGCCAGTTAACCCCGCGCGAGCGCGATATTCTCAAACTCATTGCCCAGGGGCTGCCGAACAAAATGATCGCCCGCCGTCTGGATATCACCGAAAGCACGGTCAAAGTACACGTGAAGCATATGCTGAAGAAAATGAAGCTAAAATCCCGCGTTGAAGCCGCCGTGTGGGTGCATCAGGAACGCATTTTTTAAGGACTACTCATCCGGCAGCAGCTTCCAGCGCGGATCGTCGTCAGGCAATGCGACCAGCGGCTGCACCACGGCAAGCGTGATCTCATTGGACGAGACGCGCTGGCCTTTCTCATCTTCCACCACCGCCGACAGGTGCCAGCGGTTTGTCGCCCCTTCCCGGTCATCCCAGGCAGGGATAATCACGCTCCAGCCGTCGCTGCTGTTGCTTTTCGCCGGTGACGTCAGGCTCAATGCCTGCGTATCCCCCTGCCAGTGGATCTGACGAATACCGTTCGTGCTGCGAACCTGTAGCTTCAGCATAACGGTCTCGCCTCCTTTCAGATCCCACGGCGGCGTGGCCAGCCAGACGGACAGCGTTTTACGCTGGCGGAACTCTATCACCGGCAGGCTGGTGCGCTCCGGTGAGTCATAGCGGCTGCCGCGCAGGGAGCGCGTGGCGGCGACTTCACCGGCGGATAGCTGCTTTGCCAGCGGCACGCCAAAGCGATAGTTGAGCTTCAGTCCGAGGTTATTCTGGCTCTCGCCGCTTTCGCCCTGCTTGTGCCCGGCGGTCAGCGTCACCAACGGAACGGGGGTATAGTTAAGCCCCAGATTGACCGCAACCGGGTTGTGGTAGCCGGTTCCGCTGTTGAACAGGTCGACGTTATCGCCAAAATATTGCTCAAAGCTGACGCTGGTATTCAAATGATGGAACCAGGGCAGCCAGGCTTTAGCGGTGACGTCATATCCGCGCGCCATGCGCTGCTCCTGAACGTCAGAGCGCTCGCGCCATCCGGCAAAGGGCTGATAATAGTTCGCTGACAGGCGCAGATTTTCCCCCCACGCTTCCGCCCCCAACCCGGCACGCTGCAGATTTTCATCCAGAAGATTATCGTAAAAAGTGTTGTAACCCAGCAGCCATTTCCCGGCGACCCAGCGCTGACCGATTCCAGCGTTACTGACCAGGCCATCCGTCTGCTGGGTCAGGCCAAGCTGGCTCCAGCTCAGGTAGCGGTTAGTATCGTTCCACGGGATAAACCAGCTCCCGCTGCTGCCGTTAAATTTGCCATCGTTATCCACCAGCAGGTTCACGCTGGCGTTTCCCCAGGGCGACAGCCAGGACTCAATCTGCTGGTTCACTTCCCCGCTTACCGCGTCGCGCACCTGACCAAAGGCAAACTGACGCGCCTGCTCGCCGGTCGTCAGGCCATTGTCGGTCATGCTGGCTTCACCAAAGGCTTTCACCATTTCGGCCAGATGCTTCTCCCCCTCGCCCGTTGGCGCCGCCAGGCCGAGGTCGGGCAGACTGTCCCCGTTATTATCAAAGGGGTGCTGTGCCTGATGCATAAAGGAATTCGGCGCACCGTGAACGGCTCCGGCCGACAAAAGGGAGAGTAATAGCAGAGAACGAATGCGAGACGATACAGCCATCAACGTCGGGTTTAGCGCCTGGATTTTTGTAAAATACGTCTTACCTTAACGCTATTAAGAAAGAATTGCAGCCTTACGGGAAATTTCAGGAATATCCTGAAGTTTATTGACGGCTGCAGGCAGCGTAAACTCGGTAAACCCTATATTATTCGTGCCTTTATAAGAACAGGAGTCAACATGCAAAAGATTGTTATCGTCGCCAACGGTGCGGCCTACGGGAGTGAATCCCTTTTTAACAGCCTGCGCCTGGCCATTGCGCTGCGTGAAAAAGAGAGCGACCTGGCGTTACGCCTCTTTTTAATGTCCGACGCGGTCACCGCCGGGCTGAAGGGACAAAAACCGGCCGAGGGTTATAACATTCAGCAGATGCTGGAGATCCTGACCGCGCAAAACGTGCCGGTGAAATTGTGCAAGACCTGCACCGACGGCCGCGGCATTACCGGACTTCCGCTGATTGATGGCGTAGAAATTGGTACGCTGGTTGAGCTGGCCGAGTGGACGCTGTCCGCAGATAAAGTATTAACTTTTTAATAATAAACCCGTAAAAATATTATTTTCTTATGGACGCGGTTTCAGCATCAAGTTTACCTGCTGGCTTGCCGATAGGCATGGAAACAACACAGCAGGTATTTCACTTATGTTCAGATCGATTCGTGCACGCATCATCGCGGCGACGGCAGGCTGTCTGGTCGTCGCCCTTCTCCTCAACACCGTTATTAACTTCCAGGTCACACGCCAGGATAACCAGCAGTCACAGCGCGATATCCTGACCAGCACCAGCGCCAGCCATAACATGGCGATTGCCGACTGGGTCAAAAGCAAGATGACGGTGATCGCCTCCGCGCAGACCGTCGCACTGAGTGACGATCCGGTTCCGGTGTTTAAACAGCTTGCACAGGCGGGTGGATTCACCAACGTTTATGTCGGCTACGCCAGCAAAACGGCGAAATTCTCTGAACCGGCGGGCGTTCCGGCGGATTATGACCCGACCATTCGCCCGTGGTATCAGCAGGTGGTCAGTACGGACGGTCCGGTTGTCACCGCGCCCTACGTTGACGCGGGGACCGGTAAACTGGTGGTGACCTTCGCCGTGCCGGTGAAAGAGAATGGCACACTGAAAGCGGTAGTGGCGGGCGATGTGGCCATGGACAGCGTGGTGGCGAACGTACGCGGGATCCATCCAACCCCGGCCAGCAGCGGGTTGCTTCTGAACAGTGACGGCAGCGTGATTGCCGCTAACGATCCGGCTCTGACGCTTAAACCGTTTGCTGAGACCATCAAAGGCATCGATTTTGCTGCGCTGAAAAGCGGTAACCCGGTTGACGGCACGCTGAACGATGCTGAAAAAACCTTCGTGGCGACAGCCGTGCCGGGCACAAACTGGCTGCTAGTCGTCGCCCTCGACAACGGCGACGCCACCTCCGGCATGCGTTCCCTGCTTAAAGCATCGGCGATTTCGCTGGTGATCCTGGCACTGCTGAGCGCGGCCATTGTTCACCTCCTGATTGCCCGCCTGCTGAAGCGTCTGTCCGACATTCGCGACGCGATGCACAACATTGCCAACGGGACTAACGATCTGTCGCAGCGTCTGCCGGACAGCGGCGAGGACGAGGTGGCGCAGATTGCGCAGGCCTTTAACGCCTTCAGCGATAAGCTGTCGGTGGTGATGGTGCAGCTCCGTGATGCCAGTGAATCGGTGAAAAACGCCGCCCAGGAGATTGCGGCGGGTAACCAGGATCTCTCCGGACGTACCGAGCAGGCGGCGTCCAGCCTGCGCGAGACGGCCAGCGCCGTGGAGCAGATCACCGCCTCCGTGACCCAATCGAACGAGTCGGCGGCAGAAGCGAACGACCAGGCGAGCAAGGCCTCAGCGGCCGCGGCGCGCGGCGGCGAGGTGGTATCCCAGGCGATCAGCACCATGCAGTCCATCGAAGTCGCATCGGCTAAAATTGGCGATATCACCAGCGTGATTGACGGCATCGCGTTCCAGACCAACATTCTGGCGCTGAACGCCTCCGTCGAGGCGGCCCGTGCCGGGGAGCAGGGTCGCGGGTTTGCCGTGGTGGCAGGCGAAGTGCGTAACCTGGCAAGCCGCAGCGCCCAGGCGGCGAAAGAGATCAAATCGCTGATCGATTCCACCACCGACAGCGTGGCCACCGGCTCCCGCTACGTGCATCTGGCCGGGGAAAGCATGGACGAGATCCGCTCCAGCATCGGCAGCGTCTCCGGCATCATGCGCGAAATCTCCATCGCCACCAGCGAGCAGATGAAAGGCATTCATGAGATCAATCATGCGGTGACCCATCTCGACAGGATGGTCCAGCAGAACGCCGAGCTGGTAGTGGAATCCGCCGCCGCCGCGGGTGCCCTGCAGAGCCAGGCTGGGGACCTTGCTGAAACCGCCGGCCATTTCCGCATTTAATTTTATTCCGGCGCGGGTTTACCGGGTAAAACCCGCGCCAGCTGAATGCTTTCAGGAATTTTGTCATTTTTGTTTAAACGTTATGCCATTTTTTGATCAAAATCATCATCCCTCGCCCCCCGCTTTGGTGTTATGCAATGAGTAATTTGTGAACAATATCACGCTCGGGATGGGCAAAATCGACGGGGTAAAAAAATGGCACTGGTAAAAACAAGTTTGAAGCTGTTTGGCGGGGATACGGTAGTGGTGCGTTGCTCAGAGCGCTGTCGTATTCACCTGATGAGTGCGAAAGCACATAAACAATCCCAGGCGGATATTCTCACCGTGCAGGATGATAAAGCGTGGCTTACCGTACCGTATACCGGCACGTGGGATGTGCTGATCGACAGCCACAGCCAGTCGCTGGAGCATTCCGTCAGCTACGTGGCTGCATAATAATAAACGCCCGGCGAGCCGGGCGTATCATCAGGCAAAGCCCGGTCGCAGCGTGCCGTTGAGCGGGTTCCTTTCCAGCAGAGCCTTCACCTTTACCACCAGCTCATTCAGACAATCGTCTTTCATGCCGAGGCGGGTCAGCTCCTGATCCAGGGAGAAGAGATATTGTGCATTGGTCCCCAGCGGTCCGCTGGCGGCAGCAATCAACGGGGCTATGACCTGCGTGCGGGTGTCCGCTTCATACAGCGGATGACGCGGGTCCATAATAAACACCAGCGCATTGACGGTGCGTCCGTCGTCCAGCTCCAGCTTGCACCAGCTCGGCATATAGCAGCCGGTGATCATCTCACGCTTCCAGAGCAGCGTAAGCTCCTCTTCCAGCGAGGCATCAGGAAGGCGATACGCCACGCCCGTGGTGCGCCCGCCCTCTTTCAGTGCAAGCATACGTCCCGGCTGGCACGCGCTGCCGCGTCCGGCCGTCAGACGCAGGCAAAATGCGCGATGCCAGCCAGGCAGCGTTCCCGTTGCCGATTCGACAAATTCCAGAGCCGGGTTCCACATCAGGGAACCGTAGCCAAAAATCCATACCGGGCCATCATCCGGGCGGCAGGCAAGCGTGGCAGCAAGTGACGCCGCACGTTGTTCAGCTGACCAGAGAAGCGATTCCTCAATAGCACCAAATGCCGTCTTACAATCTGCCTTCATTAAGAAATCACGCGTTAACACTTTACACCTCCGCCACTGCATGCTTCCTTGCGACATCTGTAATTCGCCTTCCCGGTATTATGTGCTGGTCATTTTGCCAGCAGTTAAATAACGATAAGCAATTAGCGGACCAGTTGCAATACAACGGCAGTTCAACCGCCTGAAAAGTCAAAATGAAGGCAGCGAATTATTTCACGGCTATTTCTTTTTATGCCATTTATCGTCGCCTCCTTTTTCATATTCATGTTTTACGGCGGACCAGGCGACTTTGTGTGCCGTCTCTTCACGGCTGGCATCATCCCGGCGATCGTCCTTATCTTTGTATTGATCCCAGGCGCTGTTAAACGCCTCTTTGTAGATATCCTGCGCGTGAGCGGGCAGCACGTTTTGCACGTTGTCTGGTAATTCGCGTTTCGTTTTATATGGCATCACTCACCTCTCTTTTGCTTAAAGAGATAAGTGTGGACGACGATATGGCAGCGTGCCACCCGGCCTTAATTTATGGTTTCAAACCAAATGTAATTTATTGTTATTTAATAAGTATTATATGAAAACAGTCAATTACATGAGTCAGGCATTAAATTTATGAAAAAGGGTAAAATTAAGTAAAAAATAAAGGGTATTTAACAGAGATCTGTTAGTTTAATGACCTCAAAAATCTATCTATAATTACAAGCACCTGCATTGATGGAGAAGCACATGACAGCAACACACGAGGCGGTAAAGACCCGCCACAAGGAGACGTCACTCATTTTCCCGGTTCTGGCACTGGCTGTGCTGCTCTTCTGGGGAAGCAGTCAGTCACTGCCAGTGGTGGTTGGTATCAATATTCTTGCCCTGGTCGGCATCTTAACCAGCGCATTTAGCGTCGTTCGCCATGCGGACGTCCTGGCCCACCGTCTGGGCGAGCCGTACGGATCGTTAATTCTCAGCCTTTCCGTCGTTATTCTCGAAGTCAGCCTGATTTCCGCGCTCATGGCGACCGGCGATGCCGCGCCGACGCTGATGCGCGACACGCTCTACTCTATCATTATGATTGTGACGGGCGGCCTGGTGGGCTTCTCTCTGCTGCTGGGCGGGCGCAAGTTCGCGACCCAGTATATGAACCTGTTCGGCATTAAACAGTATCTGATTGCCCTCTTCCCGCTGGCCATTATCGTGCTGGTCTTCCCGATGGCGCTGCCGGGCGCGAATTTCTCTACCGGTCAGGCACTGCTGGTCGCACTGATTTCCGCCGCCATGTACGGCGTGTTCCTGCTGATTCAGACCAAAACGCACCAGAGCCTGTTTGTTTATGAGCATGAAGACGACAGCGACGACGATGACCCGCACCACGGTAAGCCGTCGGCCCACAGCAGCGCGTGGCATACGGTTTGGCTGATCGTACATCTGATTGCGGTGATTGCCGTCACCAAGATGAACGCCAACCCGCTGGAAACGCTGTTAACCGAGCTGAACGCGCCGGTAGCGTTTACCGGCTTCCTGGTGGCGCTGCTGATCCTGTCTCCTGAAGGGCTGGGTGCGCTGAAAGCGGTGTTGAATAATCAGGTACAGCGCGCAATGAACCTGTTCTTCGGCTCCGTACTGGCGACAATATCACTTACCGTGCCGGTGGTGACGCTGATTGCCTTTATGACGGGCAACGAGCTGCAGTTTGCGCTGGGTGCGCCGGAAATGATTGTGATGGTGGCCTCGTTGCTGCTGTGCCAGATTTCGTTCTCCACCGGGCGTACCAACGTGCTGAACGGCGCGGCGCATATGGCGTTGTTTATTGCGTACTTAATGACGATTTTTGCGTAAGATTGATCCGGTGCGGCCTGATGCCCTCACCCCAACCCTCTCCCTGTGGGAGAGGGAGAAAACATAAAAAAACCCGCCGAAGCGGGTTTTTTTATTAGTTGCTGGTATCCAGCTCGTCGAAGCTCTTCACCAGATCGTCAATCGCTTTGATCTGTTTCAGGAACGGCTCCAGCTTATCCAGCGGCAGCGCAGATGGGCCGTCGCATTTCGCATTAGCCGGATCCGGGTGCGCTTCAATAAACAGACCTGCCAGGCCGGTCGCCATACCGGCACGCGCCAGCTCGGTAACCTGCGCACGACGGCCACCGGACGCGGCGCCAAACGGGTCGCGGCACTGCAGGGCGTGGGTCACGTCGAAAATCACCGGAGACTGGCCGGAGACATTTTTCATCACGCTGAAGCCCAGCATGTCGACAACCAGGTTGTCGTAACCGAAGTTAGCGCCACGGTCACACAGGATCACCTGATCGTTACCGCCTTCGATAAACTTATCAACGATGTTACCCATCTGACCCGGGCTGACGAACTGCGGTTTTTTCACGTTAATCACGGCACCGGTTTTCGCCATCGCGGCGACCAGGTCGGTCTGGCGAGCCAGGAACGCCGGGAGCTGGATCACGTCCACCACGTCTGCCACCGGCTGCGCCTGAGAGGCTTCATGCACGTCGGTGATCACTTTCACGCCAAAGGTCTGCTTCAGCTCCTGGAAAATCTTCATCCCTTCTTCCAGGCCCGGGCCACGGTAAGAGTTGATGGAGGAGCGGTTGGCTTTGTCAAAAGAGGCTTTAAACACGTACGGGATGCCCAGCTTCTGGGTCACGGTCACGTAGTGTTCGCAGATACGCATGGCGAGATCGCGGGATTCCAGCACGTTCATGCCGCCAAACAGGACGAACGGCAGGTCGTTTGCTACCTTGATATCACCAATGCTAACCACTTTTTGTTTCATAGGATCGCCTTATTCAGGTGTGAATCGGAATTAAGATTAATGCAGTGTAATTTGCTTGTGCGAGATCGCGTTGATCTGCGCACGAATCATTTCGCTAATAGGATCTTCCGGACACTGCTCGACGAAATAATTCAAATCATTCAGCGCCACGTGCTCACAGTCGAGCTGGGCATAGATCAGCCCGCGATCGCGAATTTCGTACGGGTCTTCCGGGTTGAACTGCAGCAGCACTTCGCTGGCGCGCAAGGCCAGCTCCATCTGACGCTCTTCCATTAATGCAGACTTCAGCGTATCCAGCAGCTTGCGAATGACCTCTGCGTTGTCCGCCTCGTCGAGATCTTCGTTGAAGAGTTCGGCCACCGGGCTGATATTGCCTTTCAGCCACACGTCCAGCGTATGTTCATCCAGCGTGTCGCCGTTGAAGGGATTAATGAGCCACATTTCGCCGTCCAGCCACTCTGCACGCAGGATCATCTGCGTCGGAAAAATGACCGGCACCAGCGGAATATCCAGACGCTGTGCGACCCATAGTAAAATAGACCCCAGCGCCACGGCGCTGCCCTGACGATTTTTTAAGACCTGGTCCAGCCATAATGCGTCAGACAGGCGATACACGCCCCGCGTGTCGCAGAAACCCCATTCGCCGTAGAAAAGCTCCAGCAGCTTCTCTAATTGCCAGTCTTGCGGGCGAGCCTGATTAATCTCTTCACGCGCCAGGCTGACCAGATTCTCCAGCTCATCATAGACAAACTGCGACGTAAAATCGTCGCGAATCATCTCTGAAATCAGGATCATGCCATCGCAAAGCGGCACTTTATTAAATTCGAAATCGGCTAAGGACCTCATGACTTACCCCAGTAACGCCTGAGCGAACAATGACGCTCAGGCGCGATAAAACTCAAAACGATGTAGATGATAACGCCAAACTGCCTTTCAGTCAGCCTTACGCCTTTATCAGTAAATGGCAGATACCCGGAACTCAAGACCACCGCCCCAGCGTCAGGCGTTCGTTGCCGCCGTAGTCGCGGCAGGTTTCGACAGCGTCATAACCTGCTTGCGTAAACAGTGCCCGCACGGCTTCTCCCTGCGTCCAGCCATGCTCCACGAGCAGCCAGCCGCCGGGAAGTAAATGTTCCCGTGACGTTGTCACAATGTGATCAAGATCGGCTAATCCCGCGTTGGCGGCCACGAGCGCCGTCAGCGGTTCGAAGCGAACATCTCCCTGCGCAAGGTGCGGGTCGTGTTCGTCGATGTAAGGAGGATTGCTGACAATCATCGCAAATGTGCGATTCTCCAGCGCGGAAAACCAGCTGCTTTGCAGCACCGTCACGTTGCGGACCCCGAGATGTTCCACGTTACGCTGCGCCAGCGCCACCGCGTCGGGCATGACATCCACCGCCGTCACCGTACAGTCGGGCCGCTCGGTGGCGAGCGCCAGCGCGATAGCACCTGTTCCCGTCCCGAGATCGAGAATGCTGCAGGCCGCCGCCGGTAAACGCGCCAGCGCCTGCTCCACCAGACACTCGGTGTCCGGACGCGGGATCAGCGTCGCCGCCGAGACGTACAGGGGTAACGACCAGAACTCACGTTCACCGACAAGGTGCGCCACCGGCTCTCCGGTTTTACGACGGGCAAGCAGCGCGGCGAGCTGCGCTTCCTGCTCCGCGGTCAGTTCGGTTTCTCCAAAAGCCAGCAGATACGTGCGGGCTTTACCCGTCACATGCTCAAGCAAAATTTCGGCATCGCGTTTCGGGCTTTCGCTTTCGGAAAGCTCACCTGCCGCCTCACGTAACCAGCGCTGAAAATCCATTATTCCTGCTCGGACAGTGCCGCCAGCTGGTCGGCCTGGTATTCCTGCACGATAGGCTCAATCAGCATGTCCAGCTTCCCTTCCATCACCTCGTCCAGACGGTACAGCGTCAGGTTGATGCGGTGGTCGGTGACGCGGCCCTGCGGGAAGTTGTAGGTGCGGTTACGGTCGCTGCGATCGCCGCTCCCCAGCAGGTTACGACGCGTAGACGCTTCCGCCTGCTGGCGTTTCGCCATTTCGGCCGCGTGGATACGCGCGCCCAGCACGGACAGCGCTTTGGCTTTGTTTTTGTGCTGTGAACGCTCGTCCTGACATTCGACGACAATGCCGGTTGGCAGGTGGGTAATACGGATGGCGGAGTCGGTGGTGTTAACGTGCTGACCACCCGCGCCAGAGGAGCGGAAAGTATCAATACGCAGGTCCGCCGGATTGATGTCCGGCAGTTCCGCTTCCGGCAGCTCCGGCATCACCGCCACCGTACAGGCGGAAGTGTGGATACGGCCCTGGGATTCGGTGGCCGGTACGCGCTGCACGCGGTGACCGCCGGATTCAAACTTAAGACGACCGTACACGCCGTCGCCGCTGATCTTGGCGATAACCTCTTTGTAGCCACCGTGTTCGCCTTCGTTGGCGCTCATGATCTCCACGCGCCAGCGACGCGACTCGGCGTAGCGGCTGTACATGCGGAACAGATCCCCGGCAAACAGTGCCGCTTCGTCACCGCCGGTCCCGGCGCGGACTTCCACGAACGCGTTACGCTCGTCGTCCGGATCTTTTGGCAGCAGAAGCACCTGAAGCTGCTGCTCCATCTCCTCAGAACGCGCTTTCGCATCCTGCAACTCTTCCTGCGCCATCTCGCGCATTTCAGGATCGTCGAGCATCATCTGCGCGGTTTCGATATCTTCCTGAACCTGTCGCCAGTCGGTAAAGCATTTAGAAACATCACTTAACTGCGCGTATTCACGTGAGAGCGCGCGAAAACGCTCCTGGTCCGCAATGGTCCCGGCATCGCCGAGCAGCGCCTGGACTTCTTCATGGCGCTCGTGCAGAGCTTCCAGTTTAGCGACGATAGAAGGCTTCATAGGCGTAAGTGCACCTTGTCTTAGAAAATGGGTATAGGGCGCTATTCCAGCCCGAGGCTGTTGCGCAGAATAGTCAGGCGTTCATCATCCCCGTCACGGGCAGCCTGCTGAAGAGATTTGGTTGGTGCATGGATCAGGCGGTTGGTCAGTTTCCACGCCAGATCCTGCATAATTGCATGTGCGTCGCCGCCCTGTTCAAGGGCCGCTAACGCTTTGGCAGTCAGGTCATCACGCACCTGCTCCGCCTGTCCGCGGTACTCGCGGATGGTCTCGCTGACGCTTTGCGCGCGCAGCCAGGCCATAAACTCACTGGTTTCCTGCTCAACGATGGTTTCCGCCTGCACCGCCGCCGCTTTACGCTGGGCGAGGTTGTGCGAAATGATGCTTTGCAGGTCATCCACGCTGTAGAGGTAGGCGTTAGGCAGCTTGCCCACTTCCGGCTCAACATCGCGCGGGACGGCAATATCCACCAGCAGCATCGGCTGATTACGACGGGACTTCAGCGCACGCTCCACCATCCCTTTTCCGATAATCGGCAGCGGGCTGGCGGTCGAGCTGATAATAATGTCCGCCTCTTTCAGACGTTCATCGATGTCGCTCAGGGCAACCACCTCTGCGCCCACTTCATCCGCCAGCACCTGCGCGCGTTCGCGGGTGCGGTTAGCGATAATCATCTTTTTCACTTTATGCTCGCGCAGATGGCGCGCCACAAGTTCGATGGTTTCGCCCGCGCCCACCAGCATCACGGTGACGGTGGAGAGGGATTCAAAGATTTGGCGCGCAAGGGTGCAGGCCGCGAAAGCAACGGAAACCGCACTGGCACCAATATCGGTTTCGGTTCGCACACGCTTCGCCACGGAGAACGACTTCTGGAACATGCGCTCCAGCTCGCTGGCCTTAAGATGCCCTTTTTGCGAATCCGCAAACGCTTTTTTCACCTGCCCCAGGATCTGTGGCTCGCCGAGCACCAGCGAATCCAGCCCGCTGGCGACGCGCATCAGATGGCTGACGGCATCGTTGTCCTGATGCCAGTACAGGCTATTGCGTAGCTCGTCTTCATTGAGATTGTGGTAATCGCATAGCCAGCGGATAAGCGCTTCATGCAGGTTGTCCTGCTCTTCCACGCTTAAATAGAGCTCGGTACGGTTGCACGTCGAGAGCACCACGCCACCCTGCACCATCGGCTGTGCAAGCAGGCTGTCCAGCGCCAGGTCGAGCGTATCCGGCGAAAACGTCACGCGTTCTCGCAGTGAAACCGGGGCTGTTTTGTGATTGATGCCGAGTGCTAATAGGGTCATGTTGAGCGGGAGTAGTACCAGCGTTAATAAGGTTAGCAGAACGCATCATACAGGATGCGCGAGATCAATAAAAGAGACAGCCCCCTTTCGGAGTAATAGCTTATACCCGTCATACTTCAAGCTGCATGCGCGTTGGCTGCGCTCGTTCACCCCAATCACATAGTTATCTATGCTCATGGGGATTCACTCTCTTGCCGCCTTCATGCAGCTTGAATTATTTAGGGTAGATACAACGCTTTGAGATAATTTGAACGTAGACGGTAGCCCCCTTCGACGCTAGCATTAACAGTTATAACTGCAACGTATCTCAAGGATTTGTCCTTATTATGACCCGACTGATTCGCCTGCTGCCGCTGGCAGCACTGGTTCTGACCGCGTGTACCGTCACCCAACCAAAAGGCCCGGGCAAAAGCCCTGATTCACCGCAGTGGCGTCAGCACCAGCAGGACGTCCGTAATTTGAACCAGTACCAGACTCGCGGCGCTTTCGCTTATCTCTCTGACGAACAAAAAGTTTATGCCCGCTTCTTCTGGCAGCAGACGGGTCAGGACCACTATCGCCTGCTGCTGCTGAACCCGCTGGGCAGCACCGAGCTGGAGCTTATCGCGAAACCGGGCGAAGCGCAGATTACCGATAACAAAGGCCAGCACTACACCGCGACCGATGCCGAAGAGATGATTGGCAAGCTGACCGGGATGCCTATCCCGCTCAACAGCCTGCGCCAGTGGATCCTCGGCCTGCCGGGTGACGCCACCGACTACACCCTGGACGATCAGTATCGTCTGAGCCAGGTGAACTACACCCAAAACGGTAAAACCTGGAAAGTGGTGTACAGCGCCTATGACAGTAAGAGTAAACCGTCGCTGCCATCGAATATGGAGCTGACCCAGGGCAGCCAGCGTATCAAGCTGAAAATGGACAACTGGATCGTTAAATGATGACCCAATGGCCCTCTCCGGCAAAGCTGAACCTGTTCTTGTACATCACCGGCCAGCGCGCTGACGGTTATCACACCCTGCAGACGCTGTTTCAGTTTATTGACTATGGCGACACGATCTCCATTGAACTGCGTCAGGACGGGCAGATTTGCCTCCTGACGCCGGTCGATGGCGTGGCGCATGAGGACAACCTCATCGTGCGCGCCGCGCGTCTGCTGATGAAAGCCGCGGCGGAATCAGGCCGTCTGCCCGCAGGAAGCGGTGCGGATATTCGTATTGAGAAACGTCTGCCGATGGGAGGCGGTCTGGGCGGCGGCTCATCTAACGCCGCGACCGTGCTGGTTGCGCTGAACCACCTCTGGGGCTGCGGGCTGTCGACGGACGAACTGGCAGCCCTGGGCTTGACGCTGGGGGCGGATGTCCCGGTGTTTGTTCGCGGTCATGCGGCCTTTGCTGAGGGCGTGGGTGAGGTCCTCTCCCCGGCTGAACCGCCGGAGAAATGGTATCTGGTTGCTCACCCTGGCGTGAGCATTCCAACCCCGGTCATCTTTAAAGATCCTGACCTGAAAAGGAATACCCCGGTTCGGTCAATAGAAACGTTATTAAATTGTGAATTCAGCAACGATTGCGAGGATATCGCAAGAAAACGTTTTCGCGAGGTTGATGCGGTGCTTTCCTGGCTGTTAGAATACGCGCCGTCGCGCCTGACTGGTACAGGGGCCTGTGTCTTTGCTGAATTTGACACCGAATCCGCCGCTCGTCAGGTGCTTGAGCAAGCGCCGGTTTGGCTGCATGGTTTTGTAGCGCGTGGGATGAACATTTCCCCCCTACAGCAGGCCATTCTGGCGCAGACTGAGTTTCGGTGACAACGTCACCCTGTTCCAGACGTTGCATCGCGCTCTTTAATACACCGCCTGGATAGCCTTCGCCTGGCCCGCACAGTTTGCGGCGAACGCTATCCACCACTGGACGCATGCCTGAGGTTCTTCTCGTGCCTGATATGAAGCTTTTTGCTGGTAACGCCACCCCGGAACTAGCACAACGTATTGCCAACCGCCTGTACACTTCCCTCGGCGACGCCGCCGTAGGTCGCTTTAGCGACGGCGAAGTCAGCGTACAAATTAACGAAAATGTACGCGGTGGTGATATTTTCATCATCCAGTCCACCTGTGCTCCAACGAACGACAACCTGATGGAACTGGTTGTTATGGTCGACGCCCTGCGTCGCGCTTCCGCAGGCCGTATCACTGCTGTAATCCCTTACTTCGGTTATGCCCGTCAGGACCGTCGCGTCCGTTCCGCGCGTGTGCCAATTACCGCTAAAGTTGTCGCTGACTTCCTGTCCAGCGTCGGCGTTGACCGCGTACTGACCGTTGACCTGCACGCAGAGCAGATCCAGGGCTTCTTCGACGTTCCGGTTGATAACGTATTCGGCAGCCCAATTCTGCTGGAAGACATGCTGCAGCTGAACCTGGATAACCCAATCGTGGTTTCTCCGGATATCGGCGGCGTGGTACGTGCCCGTGCTATCGCTAAGCTGCTGAACGATACCGACATGGCGATCATCGACAAACGTCGTCCGCGCGCTAACGTTTCTCAGGTGATGCACATCATCGGTGACGTGGCTGGCCGCGACTGCGTGCTGGTCGACGACATGATCGATACCGGCGGTACGCTGTGTAAAGCGGCTGAAGCGCTGAAAGAGCGTGGTGCTAAGCGTGTATTCGCCTACGCGACCCACCCGATCTTCTCCGGCAATGCCGTAAACAACCTGCGCAACTCCGTTATCGACGAAGTTGTGGTATGCGATACCATCCCACTGAGCGACGAGATCAAGGCACTGCCAAACGTGCGTACCCTGACCCTGTCCGGGATGCTGGCCGAAGCGATTCGTCGTATCAGCAACGAAGAATCTATCTCAGCAATGTTCGAACACTAATCGAACACGGCCGAAAAACCCGCTGCGGCGGGTTTTTTTGTCTCTGAGTTTTATTTGTATGATTAATGCCTCCTTCACCTGCCATTCACATGACAGATGATGCGCATACGGATGATAGATAATTGTGAAAAACGTAACCTCCTCACATGTTCTGCCCTTTCGCGCCCTCATCGACGCCTGCTGGAAAGAGAAGTACACCTCCTCACGCTTTGTGCGTGACCTGATTGCCGGGATCACCGTAGGCATTATTGCCATCCCGCTGGCGATGGCGCTGGCGATTGGCAGTGGCGTTGCGCCGCAGTACGGTCTGTACACCTCGGCCGTTGCCGGGATAGTCATTGCCCTGACGGGCGGCTCGCGCTTTAGCGTCTCCGGCCCGACCGCCGCCTTTGTGGTGATCCTCTACCCCGTTTCGCAACAGTTTGGTCTGGCAGGCCTGCTGGTCGCCACCCTGATGTCCGGGGTCTTTTTAATTCTGTTTGGCCTGGCCCGCTTTGGGCGGCTGATCGAGTACATCCCCCTTTCCGTGACGCTGGGGTTCACTTCGGGGATTGGGATCACCATCGGAACCATGCAGATTAAGGATTTCCTCGGCCTGCAGATGCCCCACGTACCGGAACACTACCTGCAAAAAGTGGGGGCCCTGTTTATGGCGCTGCCGACGGCCAACCTGGGCGATGCCGCCATTGGGATTGTGACGCTGGGTACGCTGATCGTCTGGCCCCGTCTGGGGATCCGTCTGCCGGGCCACCTGCCCGCGCTGCTGCTGGGCTGCGCGGTGATGGCTATCGTCAATATGTTCGGTGGTCACGTCGCGACTATCGGCTCGCAGTTCCACTATGTTCTGGCGGACGGCTCGCAGGGTAGCGGCATTCCACAGCTGTTGCCGCAGCTGGTGCTGCCGTGGGATATGCCCGGCTCCAGCTTTACCCTAAGCTGGGATTCCCTGCGCGCCCTGCTTCCCGCAGCGTTCTCTATGGCAATGCTGGGGGCGATTGAATCCCTGCTCTGCGCCGTCGTTCTGGACGGGATGACCGGCACCAAGCACAAAGCTAACAGCGAGCTGGTCGGCCAGGGATTAGGCAACCTTGTCGCGCCGTTCTTCGGCGGTATTACCGCAACGGCAGCCATCGCCCGTTCAGCTGCAAACGTGCGCGCGGGGGCAACCTCACCCGTTTCGGCGGTTATCCACTCCGTGCTGGTGATCCTCGCCCTGCTGATCCTCGCCCCGCTGCTCTCCTGGCTACCGCTTTCCGCCATGGCCGCCCTGCTGCTGATGGTGGCCTGGAACATGAGTGAGGCGCATAAGGTGGTGAACCTGCTGCGTCGCGCGCCGAAAGACGACATCATCGTGATGCTGATCTGCATGTCGCTGACCGTGCTGTTCGATATGGTTATCGCCATCAGCGTCGGGATCGTGCTGGCTTCTTTGCTGTTTATGCGCCGCATTGCGCAAATGACGCGCCTTTCCCCGGTTAACGTGGAGGTGCCTGACGATGTGCTGGTGCTGCGCGTGATTGGCCCGCTGTTCTTCGCCGCGGCGGAAGGTCTGTTCAGCGATCTGGAGTCCCGCATCGCGGGCAAACGGGTTGTGGTGCTGAAATGGGATGCCGTACCGGTGCTGGATGCAGGCGGCCTGGATGCCTTCCAGCGCTTTGTTGCACGTCTGCCGGAAGGCTGTGAACTGCGGGTGAGTAACCTGGAGTTTCAGCCACTGCGCACCATGGCGCGGGCGGGCGTGCAGCCGATCCCTGGTCGCCTTGCCTTTTATCCTAACCGTGAAGCCGCATTAGCGGATCTGTGAGCCACCTGGTGCAGAGAAACGTCTTTGCATCATCACCCCGATCGCCTGCTGGAGCCAAGCAAGCACGGCAGGCGTCATCCAGGTTCCTTTCATCAGATGCGGCTCCTGCTGCATGGCCGTGCGAAACTTTTGCTGAGTCTCCGGGCTGGTGCCCGCGTAAGACTGGAACAATGTCAGCCAGTTTTCAGCCAGCTTTTGCGCATCGTCAGAGGCGGGGTCGATATTTTCCCGCTGCGCCTGATGCAGTTTTGCCACCAGCGGCGGCCACTCCATCATGCGGTCAAAGTAGTGTGCCCGGGTAAAGGCCATCTCTTCGGCAGTGAGATACTTCTCCCATATGTTGAGCTTTGATTCCGCAAACGCGCGCGTGATGTAATCCGTCATCTCCGGCGTGATACCGGTCTGCACCTGCATCTGCGGTTCAACGCTATGCATTTCGTTCAGCCGGGTGAGAAATTCCGGCTTGCCCGCCGTATCCTGCTCCAGGCGTTCCATCCAGCGCGTCGCCAGGTCCATGGCCCGCGGGTCCGTAAAGGGTAGGTGCTGTTTCAACAGCGTGTTTGCCTCTGCAACCAGCCCTGACCAGATAGCCGCCAGCGCATCCTTCTGCACCGCAAACGGGAGCTGCTGTAACTCTTCTTTGCTAAACCAGCGATCGTACATATTCATTAACTCCAGAGTCTGTAGCCAGGATTCCAGATCCGGCGTCGCATCGTCGAGAAGCCCGGTCCGCAGCTCCACCAGCCGGTCGCGCAGCGTATGTATGCTGCGCAGCTGTTTATCCAGCAGCGTGATTTGCGCATCGAGTAACTCGGTTAACGACAGCGACTCCTGTTCCAGGAAATCCCTGATTTCAGCAAGTTCCAGCCCCGCTTTTGCCAGCGCCTGAATCATGTGCAGACGCTGGACATCCGCCAGGTTGTAAAGCCGATAACCTGCCGCGCTTCTGGCAGAAGGCAGCAACAACCCTGTTTGCTCATAGTGATGCAATGTGCGTACGGTGATCCCGGCCCGTTTCGCCAGCTCACCCACCTGAATCAACATAACTGCTCCTTTTACTTTGCCAGTGCCGCTACTCTGGAGCCTTACGTTACGTGAGGGTCAACCCTTGATGCAAAAAAAACGACTCCCTCAGGAGCCGTTTCGGTATTCTTTAACGTAGCGTCAGCTGTGCTTATGCTGATCGCGACGACAGCGTTTGTCGTAGTGACGCACCCACCAGTATTTGTCACACACTTCCTCATGGCCACTCACGCGTGCTCCCGCCAGCCACAACACTGCACCAATGAAGATGCTCAATATCGCGCCATGCGCAAAGTATTGCGGGAGATCAAGCTGCGGCAGCTGGTTTAAAATTGAATAACCCACGCCGGCTACCATCACGAACAGCCCCAACCCCATCAGCACGTTACCGAGTAACGAAGCGTTTTTGCGTTTCATGTGTCACCTCCGGAACTTTGGGTTGTCAGGGGAAAAGCCCCTAATCCTTGTGTGTAAAGTATAGACAACGCCCCTTTTATGAGTTGCGTGAATGATCACAATTACAGATAACTCCCAAACAAAAGTTTACAAATAACACTTTGAACAGCTTGAAATTCTAATTGTTCAAATCAGAAATTATTCGTATTTCGCTTCGACGATCGCAGAATTTTGTCAAGCGGCGCGCCAGACAGTAAACTACGCGCCAGATCTGGAACCCATTAGGAATTGAATCGTGACGATTAAACTGATTGTCGGCCTCGCCAACCCGGGCGCAGAATATGCGGCTACCCGCCACAATGCCGGGGCATGGTATGTCGATCTGCTGGCCGAGCGGTTACGTGCTCCCCTGCGTGAAGAACCTAAATTCTTCGGATATACCTCACGTATCAACCTTGCTGGCGCGGATGTTCGTTTACTGGTGCCTACCACCTTTATGAACCTGAGCGGTAAAGCCGTGGCGGCAATGGCAACGTTTTATCGCATCAACCCGGATGAAATTCTGGTGGCTCACGATGAGCTGGATCTCCCGCCTGGCGTAGCAAAATTCAAACTGGGCGGCGGGCACGGCGGCCACAACGGTCTTAAAGACATCATCAGCAAGCTGGGCAATAACCCGAATTTCCACCGTTTGCGCGTGGGAATCGGCCATCCGGGCGATAAAAACAAAGTTGTCGGTTTTGTGCTAGGTAAGCCCCCGGTTTCAGAGCAGAAACTGATAGACGAGGCGGTAGACGAAGCGGCGCGCTGCACCGAAATCTGGCTGAAAGATGGCTTAACCAAAGCGACAAACCGCTTGCACGCTTTTAAAGCGCAATAATCCATCCAGTACGGCTTTTTTACCGCGCGTGATGCGGGTTACGTGTATAATAGGCGTAGTTATTTACTTTTCATCAATCGGTTATCGTTAACGGATTGATTATCAAGATATTAAGGTGATTTAGAAATGGGATTCAAATGCGGTATCGTCGGTCTGCCAAACGTGGGCAAATCCACCCTGTTTAACGCGCTTACCAAAGCGGGTATCGAAGCGGCGAACTTCCCGTTCTGTACCATCGAACCTAACACTGGCGTGGTGCCAATGCCTGACCCGCGCCTGGATCAGCTCGCGGAAATCGTGAAGCCGCAGCGTATTCTGCCGACCACCATGGAGTTCGTGGACATCGCGGGCCTGGTAAAAGGCGCATCCAAAGGTGAAGGCCTGGGTAACCAGTTCCTGACCAACATCCGTGAGACCGAAGCAATCGGCCACGTTGTACGCTGCTTCGAGAACGACAACATCATTCACGTAGCGGGTAAAGTAAACCCGGCTGAAGATATTGATGTCATCAACACCGAGCTGGCGCTGTCGGATCTTGATACCTGCGAGCGTGCGATCCACCGTATCTCCAAGAAAGCCAAAGGTGGCGATAAAGATTCCAAAGCCGAGTTGGCGGTGCTGGAAAAATGTCTGCCACAGCTGGAAAACGCGGGCATGCTGCGTTCTCTGGATCTGAGCAAAGACGAGAAAGAGCTCATCCGCTACCTGAGCTTCCTGACGCTGAAGCCAACCATGTACATTGCCAACGTGAACGAAGACGGTTTTGAAAATAACCCGTACCTCGATCAGGTGCGTGCTATCGCCGAGAAAGAAGGTTCTGTCGTGGTTCCGGTTTGTGCCGCAGTAGAAGCCGATATCGCCGAACTGGATGACGAAGAGCGTGATGAGTTTATGGCAGAACTGGGCCTGGAAGAGCCCGGGCTGAATCGCGTTATCCGTGCTGGTTATGCCCTGCTCAACCTGCAGACCTACTTCACCGCTGGCGTGAAAGAAGTGCGTGCCTGGACCATTCCAGTGGGTGCAACTGCGCCTCAGGCTGCGGGTAAAATCCACACCGACTTCGAGAAAGGCTTTATTCGTGCGCAGACCATCGCGTTTGAAGATTTCATCACCTACAAGGGTGAGCAAGGCGCGAAGGAAGCCGGCAAGATGCGTGCGGAAGGGAAAGAATACATCGTTAAAGATGGCGATGTGATGAACTTCCTGTTCAACGTCTGAGTCGTCTTGAATGAAAAAAAACCACGCCCTGGCGTGGTTTTTTTATTGCGGGGTCAAAAGACATTGTCTAAGAGTTCTGTTTTCATGCTGGGTTCAAAAGGAATGATTTCAGCCGTCGCGAGCTTTAACCTCTGAAAAGGATCCTCGCGTAATCGCTCTTCAAGAGAGGCAAGACTCTCACATTTCGCGAGAATGACCCCACCGATTCTCGGCACCCGTTTTCCGGATGCGAGGAAAATTCCCTCTGCATACCCTTTTTTTAGCCACTCGACATGCGCAGGTATTGCTGCGTCAATCTCTTCGAGTGGTTTGATATAGGTTAAAATGACAATATAAACCGTGCTCATCCTTTGCCTCTCAGCTGTGTTTTTAGCCGTTTGTTGGAATTGTTTATGCAGTTCCTCTGTTGCCATCGGGTATCGTTATCATTTTGGGCACATTTGATCTTAATATGCAGGGCCCGATCGAGACAACGCGTTATTCTTCCTATTCCACGAATAGAACCAGTCATGCCAGCCGTTTTGCTTTACCACATAGCTACAGGCCACAATTACTTCCTTTGACTGGTTGAAAGTTAAGTAATAGAAAATAGCGCCTTCAGGAGGTGCAGACCAGAATAGTTTTTCGCCCTGAGCACTGAAGATGGTCAAAATAGTTGGTAATGGCTTTGGTTCGCTTAACGCAAAGACTAACTGGCGTGTTGAGTCGACCATTGCAGAGTCTAAAAATGGCATCCTAACCCGTATGTTACGTTCAGCACACGCCCACTGAAGCAGGTCATTTTCTTTAATACAAATGAGATTTTCAATCATCGGTAAACCTCAACTTTTAAAGTTTGATCTGTTTCAAATCACCTTCAAAAAGCCCCACAAGATATACCCGGTATCGTGCTGGCTGCACTTCTTTATACGTTAATACAGTAGAAAATTCCTTTACACACTTTGAACAAGTGTTTTTCGAAACATATAATTGGCTTTCATCGTAGATATACTTCTTATGTTCACTAACAAACTTCACACCTCTCATTTTCTTAACAAAAAAATCTTTCACCTCTTCAGAGAGCGAGTCAAATTCATATGAGTTTACGATAGAATAGATTATTACTCCCTCGCATTCAGGGCATGCTATTTCTGCGCCAGAATCTAAAAAGTCATTATCTATGCCATCCAGGACTAGTACCTTCTTTTTCAGTCGATTAGTTATTCTCATTTTCTATAACCTTTTAATTTTATTAATCAATAATGTCATTCAGTCAAACATTCCATTCGATATAAATTCCACAGTCGAAGCTTTTCTCATTAGACTGTACAATAATGCTTCCCCACTCATGATGCCACTGAGTTCCGTATGGAGGCGTACTAATTTTAAGTTTAGGGCGTGAGGTTATTTCACTATCAACCCATGCTGTCAAGCGCTGTTCTTCTTCAGATAAATTACGCAAATTGGCTCTTTTATCCCAATCCCATAAAGTTTTATAAAAATTCCCATTCTTACTGGTAAGGAATATGCAAGGAGAAAAAGAAAACACAGAAGGCCTCAGTTCTAATATGAAAGTTTGATCTTTCCAATCGATATTATCAATAGAGAAATAATAAGAGCCTATTGTATTCAACGGAGAGAATAACATGTAAAATTCGGAGTTTTTAAAAGTCTCAACATCCTTTAACTCGAGGGGGTAATTGTTAATAGCCACAAAGCCACTATTAACATCAAAATTCATTTCTAACATATCTAAACCACCTTGTCTGGAAGTGACTACATTATATTCCAGGTTAAATATATCCCGTGATTAAATGATTTTATCTCATATGAGACAGAAACCCGCCCCCATTCAAAGCGCCACCTAATCATGTCTGTTTCCGTGGTATCAGGCGTGTCCAGATTGAGTGATTCTTTTAGCCAATCAGATAAGCTTTTCACTGATTCATTTAGCATGTGAATATTAGCTCGCGCATTCCAGTCATTTAATGCGTTATAATACTGACTGTTTTTATCAACAAGATGAAGCATAAAAGGAAAACCATAGCACAACGGGCGTATAGTAACTTGAAATTCTTTGTCGAAAAACGCTACTGAGTCAACAAGGTAGTGATTCGGCATGGTTTTATTTACAGCTTTTCGCTTGTTTAATTCGTGGTATAATCCACTCTTACAAAATCCTTCTTCAGTATCAATTCCCAAAGGAAGATCATCAAATGTCAGATCACCGGTAATCGGATTTAAATTGAATTCAATCATGTTCCCCTGCTTTACTTTTGACTGTCTAACAAGATCTTAATGATATAGTCGACTTAATATGATAACAACTATATGACGATAATTTTCCGTGTAAAATCACATTTGTTATAACATTTACAATAATATCCACATAGCAATAAAGTCTTATTGCCAATGGTGCAATAAGTCAATCCACATTTCTTTTTCCCCAGCGATAACTTTTATGCCATCTTTATTTTGTTTTACATACTGCATGTATGTTTCATAAATAGCTCTTATCATCACCGTTTTTTCAGAGCGAGATCCTTCAATCAAAGTCATTATTTTTTCTAAATAAATTGATGAATTCACTCTTTCGTTGAAAAAAACAATGAGGTAATCGAGTACTTCGTTATATGAATCGTAATTCATGACAGGCTTCTCTGAGCTCTTATTTCGATTTATTTTAGTACATCCAACTTTTGGTTGCGCCTAAAACAGTGTTTCCATTTAACAAAGGAGTCATGTATGCAAGCGTTAATTGATACTGGAACGCTACGCATGGAGATTCTGGTTGGTTTGTACACCAGTTTAAGCAATAAAAACTAATCATTTTCTATGTCAGGAGGAGGAGTCGTAATGCCAAGAACATCTCGCCCAAATCGAATTTCTTCGTTGGTTTTCTTTTTTAATTTTAGGATTATAACACCCAGTAGAGCATTGTTTTTATCTGAATAAATTTTAAAGGAAAATGACTTAGTTAGGATATTAATTACTAAGACAGTTTCTTCATCATAGTTTTCAAGAGCAATAATTAATTCATCAAGACCTTCTACCTTCAACCCTGTAAGTTTTGTATTATTTTTATGCGCTTTCATTATTCGCAACTCATCTTGAGTATTGTTTATAAATGATGCACATTGAAGATTATTCTTTTTATTTAGAGAAGAACTATATTCATCCGGAATTTTTTCTCGCGCATACTCAATAAGGTCATCATCATTTATCATGGTAAATTCGCCTCAACGTAGCCTCTTAGAAGTCCTTTCAGAATGATTTCATGTTCCTTCATGCGTCAAAAGAAGACTCCCACGACCACGAGTCACCTTGTAAAGGAGTCTATTGAAAGTGCAGTGTCTATATCTGATCCACGCGACCGCGCTGTCATCTCTCTTCATTTCTGTACCTCAGAGTAATCGGCCAGTTCAAAAAATACCGAAACTGATTGTCGTGCAACCCTGCCGGTGCATCATCGCCGTCAATACGCGGCAATGAGCGATCGAGACGGTAGAATTCATCGCATGCGCTCAACAGCCCTGCGTGCGGAAGGGAAAAATTGCATCGTTAAAGATGGCGACATAATGATCGCCTTCTTTACGTCTGATTCTTTATAAATTAATCTTCTTTGGTTAGCTTTAAATTTAAAAAACACCTTCTTTAAGAGGATGATTTTTTATTCCACCCCAGGGATCGTCTAGCAAAAACTTAGCTGCAACAGTTTCTTTTGTCGGTACGAGCGTGAAATTATAATAAATTTCATCTCCTTCACAAACTTCATAAAACAGTGAATAAGTTTTATCATTTAATCCTAAGCTTAAATCAAATTTTTCAGTTGCTGAAGCGACTTGTAATTTATGTTGTTCCGTAACAAAAAATGGCACAACGATGCAGCGCTGAGAATTATCATCTAAATTGAAAGATTGTTCTACTTTAATATTCACGTTTGCGCCAAATGCATCATCTGGCAATGGATCAAATATGACATAATCCTTATGAAGCACAGCACCTTGTGAAATATTTCCTTTCCCCCACTGACTCAGTTTCTCATCATAGTCTCGGGATCGTAACAATATTTGACTATGCGAAATCAGTAGATTAACTATTTGTATGTTTTTATTGTTCATTACCTTACCTCGATTTTTATTCCCGTTACACCTGACTGCTCTGATAAAAATGTTACCAATATTACAACATGCACCACAATTACTGCTCTTTGATATCCGTCATCTCTTGCCAGTTTTGATTATAAAAATTTATTGCCATATATTGAACAACTGCCTCCATATCTCCTGTTCCTCATGAGCAATGACTCTATAATCTTGAGTCTTTCGTCTATATACCATAAAGCATGAGTCTATAGATCGAATAGAAACCGTTTTTTCTTTTCGACAACCCTCTAAAATAGATTGCATATCCTGGAGGCAATTATAATCAAGAATATATTTTTGAAAAAATAATTCCAGAAAATCCAATGCTTCATTATAAGATTGCAAATTTATCATAGTTCCTCTGAGAAAATATCAATCTTGTCGTAATTAATAACTCTATTTTCAGCATGCAGCTGTTGAACACGACCCTGGTGGTATTCAGGGTATGAACTGTGAAGCTACAGACAACATTTACTTCCTTTGACTTTTTCAATTTTAAGTAAAAAAACGCCTTCAGCCGGTAAAACAAAAGTATTTTTTCTTCCTGTACTTTGAAGATTATCTGAATGGTTGATTAGTGCTCTTCAGAATTTATTTTATGAGGGATTATCTCTCCTCTATATGGTATGTATTTCTATTACTCCAGTAAATAATTTTATATTTACCAAATTTGATGTTTTGTTCTTTATAATACTCTATTACTTCAGATGGATACCAACCATGTCCAAATAAAAAAGAGCACCTTCGTCAACTAACAGTCTTATTATTCTTTGTTTATTCTGTTCGTCAATTACAGGTAAAACCATAAACTCATCTTTTAATGAAAAACCTATCGCCTGCATTTTTTTAATTAAACTACTTCCCAAAACACGTATTTTTATACTAGTCCCAGCCACATCAATAACAACAATTGAATTATCTGGCATCTTATTCAATTTACATTTACCCTTATTAATTGTAGTGAATATATTGCTAACATTCAATGGCTTCTTATGAAAGATCTTCTTCTGTTACCAATCCATTAACAAAGATGGAAAATGAATTTGTCAGATATCTTTGAAGTTTTATATGATTCTCTTGCATAGTCAAATACTCATCAAAAGAATCTGTAGCAAAGTATACAATTGAGTAATTATCTAAATCCAGACAGAAGAAATTCCCTCCCCAATCATTTGCGAAGGGAAAAAGGTTTTTTGGGATCACTTGCCTATCCAACATGCTGACATAGCAACCATCAATTAAAGATCTAGGGTCATCATTTGTCTGACTATTATAAATAAACGGTTTAAACCCAGCCACCTCTACTGGTTCAAAATCTTCATCATCGGCCCACCAACTTTTCTCAGGAGTGCCACCATTAAATTGCAGATAATGTGAAATGAAATCATCAGGAAGAATAATAGATAATTCTTCTTCATTTTTAGCAATATCTGCACGTCCAATCTTTTTTTCACAGTTACTGAAATGATTCATATATTATTTGGCCAGATGATCAAAAAAATCGCGAATTTATTTAAGGTATTTATGAGCTGTTGCTGTATGAAAATTAGCTTAGGAAGCCCGCCTCCCCTGATGATCAAATATTTATCAGAACATTGTCGACAAGCTCAAAGCCTGAAACCCCCATTGTTGTGTAATTTGGATATTCAGCAACAGATAAACGCCTGATTTCGTCCTCCCCATCATATAAGCCGCCAGCATAATTAAATATTTTTAATTCTTTTTTTTCTTCAGTCAGATTAGCGTGGCCAATAATTTTCCAAATGCCTTTGCTAATATTCTGATTGCCAGTGAAAACAACCTTCATCTCTTTGCCAAACTTTTCAAAAGATAAAGGTCTCAGTGAACTGTTATCTTCAAGCTCCTCCGTATTCTGTATTGATAAAATGCAGAAACCTATTGCTTGCTTAAACTTTTCTTTTGGAGCAAATACAATCTGGCAAATCGCAAATTTCCCATTACTCATCGGAATGACAAAGATGTCACCCTCTTTGTATTTTACTTTCATAAGCTATTACCTTTCAGAATTGATAACGCATCTTTCAATACTTTTCCACCCCAATCACTGTTACGACCCGCAATATCCTATGTGCTAGCATTTAGGTTATAAGGACTAAATGATCTGATTTTATTTATGAGATTTTTTAAGGAGATCACTGACTTAGCTCCACCATTAAGAACCATAATCCTTTGTACCAGGAATTTAATTTCCGCTTTGGTCAAATTATTATCAAATATAATCAACTGTTGCAAATGTGATTTACCCGGTGTATTCGCATGGCTATTCAAACGAGCTGGAGCTTCCCCACGTCCTCCATAGATAATATTCTTTTCATCGTGAAGGGTTATCGTCCCGCTCTTCCCACACCAGGTTATTGCGGCAATCGTAATCCAGGCAGAGAGACCAGCGGTGGATCGCGGGTGTGGAAGGGGAAGATTATATCATTAAAAATTGCGATTTGATAAACTACTTTTTACTATTTGATTTGTTTTGAAAAAAAATTCACGATTTGACGAGGATTTTTCAATGTTCTGAACTAGATGATTAATAAATCAAACATTATAGCCTAAATATGCTATTACTTTCTTTATCCATGTCCAGACTTCCTAACGCTCCAAGATCTAAAGAATAAATCTCATCAGTACCTTTACGCAAATTCAAAAAGTATCCCAAATCACCATCTTGACCAATCAATAAAACGTCAGGCTCCACCGATTGAATTGTGTATGTATTATTTCTTTCAAGCAAGTCAAAACAATTGAAAACATAAAGCTGGCCACCATTTGCTCGTTGAATTTCATAAGAGTAGCTATCTTTGACGTTCTCAATCATAAAGCGCTTATATTCAGAAGGTAAAGACGTGTGTATAATCTTTTCAACTTCATTTAACTGATCAATTAAATCTTGCTTTTCCATATCGGCTTACCTATAAATGAATAAATTCTATATTAAGATAAATATTATCTCCATTAGGTTCGCATTTATTGAGGAATTAGTTGTAATTATTAATAAGGGCAATTATTGTTTCTTTCCTGAAACTAACCAGCCATTAATTGCATAATAAAAAATGGAATAAAAAAACCAATTTTTCTTATCAATGTTCTATATATTCAGCGCAATGGTTAAAGATTGATAGAATCTTTATTTATAAACACCAAGCTCTTCAGATCTTGAAATTAATTCATCTTGTAAGGAGCCTTGTATTTCATCACCGTCATATTCAAGTTTAAAATCCCCATCAATATTTGGAGGGAAACGTGAACCATCGATTGTTCCGAGAACAGTAGAAGTTGTATCTACAATGACCAACCTAAGGAAATTGAAAATTTTCTCCTGTTCTTCTGGGGATAGTTTATGAATTACACTTCTTGCCCGCGAATAAGGATCTTCATCACCATTTGACTTGGATAAATCAGATAAATTATCAATATAATAATTTAGCGTATCGCCTAAAAGCTCGGCAAGTAATGATCTCACAACTAACTCATCTTTATTCACATTATCTCCTATAATTACTTTTACCTTTAGGTTTTGATTTTCTCATTTCAGGATACATTGCTTTATTTTTTGCGATTAATTCCTGAAGAACGCTGTTTGCAATGTCTTGATAAACTCGCCTTAATTCTAAGATGTCTCTAGCAAGCAGTTCCCTCGCATTAGCAAATGGTTAGCCAGTTGAAGGATTAATTTTCTTCGTGAAACAATACCGACACCTTCTTTTGATATAGTATGGCTTTCTTAAGGTACTAAAATTGACGGGCCAGTTTTAGGGTCATAACCTTCTACAAGATCTTTCATAGTAGCTTTTTGCCCCGCTTGATGAGCATCAAGTCCTGTGTTACCTCGCAAAACTATATCTCTCAAATCAGTGTAGACGTAGGTCAGCGTCACGTCTCCATGCAGTTCCTTCAGCAGGCTGAACCCTTCCCGGACAAACCAGGTGGTCACCAGCTTACCGGCGGGCTGTCCGCCCAGCACCTGGCGGCTCGTTGGCGGGTAAAACATCCCGGCGATGCAGAAGCCCGAGGAGGTCGTACTCGCTGCGGGTGGTCAGCAACTACGGGGGCTATCCTGAGGTTGGGGTTATTCGTCACGAGTATAATGACCGATTATGGAGGTTAAGAGTAAGCAAAGTGCAAAAAAGCAAGCAAGGTGCGTGCAGAAGGAAAAAGAAAATTGTTAAAAATGACTATGTGATGAACTACTTGTATTATTCTATTTTTTCATTCAAAGATAAACTCCCTCTTCTAATGAGTTTTCAGTAATCGTTGCTTTTGCAAATGAAATTAGAATATTTGAATCTTGCTTTTTATATTTAACTTCGTAACTACCAGGTTCTAAAGTAATAAACTCACCTGAAATGGCATCTGAGTCGTCAGGCTCAAGATCTCCGCCAGTGACATCTTCTCCCGCCCCAATGAAAACCTTTCCAGAAGGTACGTTTAAAAATAGCGACCCGGTACATTCATCAACATCTCTTTTAATATGGACTTTATAGGTTCCATCATCTCCAAGATTGAGAAATAACACATTACCTTTATTTATTTCTTCAACTTCATCTTCTGGAAGGCTCCACCAATCTACATCATCGTTAAGTCTATGTTTTAGTGACATTAAATCATAAATCACAATTGTTGCTGTATTTGTTTGGAAATGTATTATTGCATGCATAATTTTCAATACTTAATCTTTTATGAAATAATTAAAAACACTATTATGTCAAGTTATAATCTGTAGTATCAATCCCAACTCACATTTCAGCGTTATATTTTTTGAGGATTCCAGTCAGAGTAATCAGCTACACGGATTTCATTAAGAACGAGATCCAGTGGAACATGTGCAATGCTATCTGCGATTTCATCATAAGGCGCTGGCAACTCAAATGAAAAACCAAAGTCGTCATTTATAATAATGAAACCATTAAAAATGCGTTGTTTATTAGTCAAGTCGATTATTTGCCTCATCGTTTGACCTGGTTGTAATATGTTATTATACCTCCCCTTATAGCTTACATTACAACCAATCGAAATGATCGTTCCATCTTCAAGGGTAGCGATTGTGATAGTGTCATCTACAATATATGCAAGCCTTTTCTCATTATCAGGCAAAAAATAATCAAAGTAATTTACCTTAAACCCGGTATATAACTCATTCATATATTTACTTATATTTTCACCCAAAAACACGTTACCTAGCGCTCTCCCTGATAAAATATCAGTATTAAAATCAATCATTTACACCCATCCATTCGGAAAAAGAATTAGATTATAGTAAATTCCATCTCCTTCACAATTCAGCGCAATGGTTAAAGATTAACATGATGCATCTACCATTGCACACTCAAAAAAAATGATATGTTGGAAATATATTTTTACCCTTTAGTGATTACAATGCTCCTATGATCTGTCTCATTTTTTATCCATAACATTTCATCTTGAGGTAACGATCCATCACTGCAGAAATCTACAAGTTCACCTTGCCAATCATCAGGAACATATTTGTGATAATGCATACTTTCGACATATTGGGAATATAGTCTTTTATTATCAAAGTCTATAAACAAATCTGGCATTAGATCATATATATCCCACCAGGTGGTTTTTTGCGAAAGCCTATTATAAAACTCCTCAGCTATATCATCCTTATTATATAAATAAGCATCTTTAATTAAACCATCAATGAATATCTTTGCGTTTTCTTCATTTACAACTGGTATGTTATATCTTTCCTTATGAATATCCTGTAGGTTTATTTCCATCCCACTTCTCACAAAATCTTCTACCCATTTTGCTCTGTCTAAAACCCACATTTCTTTAAAGGCCACGAACCAATAAAATCTTCCTTCGTTCTTTATTATCACAAGGAGTTCTTCATCTTTATTAATATTCATGTAATAACCTATTTTACACTCCCCGAGACTGGAATCGCTACTTCGTCAAGCCATTCTGCCCATATTGATGGTAATTCATACGATCTAACTGGCGTTGTCGGATCCACACGCTTTGGAATTAATCCCTCTTGATGTAACGGATTAGTACGATAACCAACCTGAGGTATTGCACTTTTTTCTTTTAAATCCGCCATCCGCTTAGGGACTTTAAAGGATAATACATTTGCCTCGCTCATGTAGATATTTTTAAAAGTTACAAAATGACCCTTTTCCCACATGAATTATCCGTAATACTTGGCGGAAATAACAAATTATTTTTTCCAATAAAGAATCCTCTGGTTAAGAAAATAATCCGCACGATTAATAGAGGCATCCGCCAAGGCACGGTATGAGAGATACCAAGTTTTCAACTTACAACGAGCAAACCGTAAATCTATTGTCCTGCCATGGTTTGGCCTTCAAGAATCGAGGGCTCTACAGCGGTTTGAACATTCAAAACCTAATGCCCCCCGACAGTGATCTAACATTAATGCCTTAAATCGAATATATTAAATTAAAAAGCATTCGGCCTTCATTTTTTTCAAGGCTGATGTCATATTCATTGCCAACCACCTTAAATATCTCGTCTTCATTCACAAAAAAAACTCTGTACACTATTGAGGAAATTATTTGTCTAAACATATCTGAAGAAACATGTCTTCTTAAAGTTTTGAGATCAGCCAAATTATTTCTAACAATATAATACGAATAATTCATTAGAATGAAATTTGATATTAGTAAATTCTTCGTGGATTGATACTTGTCAAAACAATGTTCCAAGGCTCTATAAATTGTTTTTTTAGATTTCTCATAAGTATTAATAAAACTATCAGGATCGCAAAGGTAGCAGTTTTTATCATTAAAAGACAGGTAACTTCTATCGTTGTTCGCAACAAACAAAAAATTCAGCACTGATAATTGATAATGTTTTATAGACTTAATATCTTCAAAGTTTTTCTTTTTTTCAAATTGTACATAAAATTGCTCAAGCAAAGACAATATTGAGACATTACCATGCTGAGAAGTATTTATACAAATCCCATCTTTAGTAATGCATAGCAAATTATAAGAGTCATCATCCATGCCCATTTCAAAACACAAAAATCTTAAAAAAAAGCTTTTTGCTTTTATAGCGTAATCTTCTTCGTTATCTTTTAAAGAAAACAGTTGATAGATATAAAACAAGATAAAGATATCTTTATCTATACGCTGTCGGTTATCTATTTGAAAAAGATAACCTAATCGAGAAAGGAAAACTTCAAATGCATACTTACCATCTTCACTTAGGCCTAACTTGTTTAACGCACGCTGAAACATAACTTTAGGAAAGCAAGTTTGCCAACGACTCAACTCTACATGCTTCCCATTTTCTTTTTTAAAACAAACGGGGAATAGGTCCGGTTCATCCTGAACATAGATATATTTTCCAAAACTTTCAATCTCTGCTCTCGCATTAGTGAAGTGTTCAATTTTATGTATAAACATTTCAAAAATCATTACGTAATCCTCTTACCACATTTCTTCCAATTACCTTTAGCATCTTTCTTTTCAATCTGGAATGAAGTGATTTTATCATTAAAACGAGGAAGGATATTTTTATCCAGGGTTAAATCCTGGTCGGCTATCATGATTAACCCATATGGCTTTATCACCTCGATTATTTGGGACCAATCCACCTTTACCACCACGCTCAGAAGCTGATGCAATCGCTTCATCTTTACTCGTATAGCGTATAACTTCCTCTTGTTTTAATCCCAGAAGGTCTATTCGCGTAAGACTATTTGCACCATACAGGTAAAGATTTATCTCCCCCGCCAGCCCTATCGGGTCCTTCTGCGTAAACCGTCCGCAGTCCGGGTCGTAATACCGGAACAGATTGTCGTGCAACCATCTCACAATGCAGGTGTTGACCCTGCATCCGCAGGCTCTGGGAATATCCTGATCCCTGCGTCTCGCTTTCCCGCAACAGCTTGCCCCAGGCGCTGTTCACCCCTTCCCAGCGCACCTGCCCTTCGATATCCGTCATCCGCTCCGGCGTGCCGTTCGGCTGGCAGTGGAACCAGAAAATCTCCGGCGCTTCCACGCCGTCAATTCGCGCCAGCGGGTCGTAGCTGTCCTGGTCGCTGTAGACATAGGTCAGAGGCACGTCTCCGTGCAGCTCCTGCAGCAGACGGAACCCTTCCCAGACAAACCGGCTTGCCGGTTAGCTGTCCGCCTTGCATTTGGCGTCGCATTTTGCTGATGCGTGGTCCGAGCGGGTCGTAGCGGAAGCTGACCTGCATCTGCGGCCTGTTGCGATCCCGCGGCTGGCTGATAACCTCCGTCAGGCGGTGTTCGCCGTCGTACCGGTAGTGCCAGCGGATCTGGCCGTTATCCTTCTCTACGGTACGGCCGTGGATGTCATAACGCCACTGAATACCGTTCAGTTGCGTGACCCGGTTATGGGCAGTCTTCTTTCCAGCGCCCTCTAACGGGTTACCAGCCGCATCCCAGTGCCACTGCTCCTGACCGGGCAGCGAGCCGTCCTGAGCGAGCAGGCCCCGGCGCTGTCGTACTGCCAGCGGTTCCAGTTAAACGGGTTATCGTCCCGTTCTTCCCGCACCAGGTTATTGCGATAATCGTACTCCAGGCGCCGGGACCAGCGGCGCGGCGACGGGCGCTGGGCATTGCCGGTAAAGTTGTCCCATCGATAAAGATTACATCGTTAAAGATGGCGACGTAATGAACTTCTTGTTTAACGTTTGATTTGTTTTGAATGGTATAAATTACTGTTCTTACGCCTTCTTACGCAGATAGAACTCAAGATATTTTTTAGGTCTATCCTGAAAAGCACGCTCTTTGCCGTAGTTATAAGCATCATTAAAATATTTATACGCTTCATTGAATTGATTCAACTCGTAACAGACCATACCCAAGTCGATTAACGGTGCAGTGTCTATATCCGATCCACGTGTCCGTAAAGCCGTCTCTCCCCATTTCTTTGCCTCAACGTAATCCGCAAGATCAAAATATGCGCTGTACATGCATGCAGAGATCCAGTTGGCAAATTCTGATTCGGACTTTGGTTCAGGAAGAGCTTGCCAGGCCTTTTGGTATTGTTCTAAAGCCTCGGCGTATTTTTGGCTGTCGTGTAACTCGTTTCCTTTTTCAATAGTATTTGTTATAGATATTTTCATACTCAAGCGCCTGTCATTTTAATTAAAAATCCTTTTCTAAGCAACAATCGAATTCAATAAAATGCATTATTAAATTATCATTTTATATTATAAAATTATTACATTGCAATCGATCATCTTATAGCAAATCTTTTTAAGTATCAATGACTCTATAACATCCCAATCACCTCCACCGAGGCCAGCGCCTATTCTTGGCATTTGTACTGAAAGGCGATTTACTAAAGCAAAGTCAGATAACTTTTCAAGACAAACTTCCAGGGATGCATAACATACGTATTGATTTTTGTCATTGACATTTTTCTTAATACCATCTTGTGCATACATATTAGCAATAAATATCTGTTCTTTAGCATCAACCGAGACAAAATCAACCGTACCTAATTCTGGGGTGTTATTTCCATTGAAGCTATTGAGATAGTATTCCTTTGCAGAAGGATATTTATTTGAAAGAGACAGAACAAAGCCTTTACCCCATTTCCCTTTATTATTCACAATGTGAGCAATAACTATGGATTTTTTCAAAGGTTCCACAGCATTTCCAGACAAGAGCTTTATTTGTTTTTTTTCTTGCAATGAACTCGTTGATGTTTTCCAGAAAGTTTCAAATTCCTCATTCGAAATTTCTTCAGTATCACTTAAGTCCAGATCGCTTTTTTTACCATCATACAGCAGAAAACCAACTTTCTCGTTTTTATCTAGCAAAGAGGAAGATGCATAACAATCGCCATCTATAATATTTATTTGTCGTGTGGCCACCTCCCCTATGAATTCATTGAGAATAATTCCTTCACCTGCAATAAAATCAACGTTACCTTTATAGTATTTTTTCACATCAACCACAACTCCTCGCACTTTTAACAATTCTTTCGGAGACATCAAGATCTTTTGTGTTTAAGATAAAGAATGTATTTTTCCGGGGTTCAATTACATCCAGGCCAGTAACATCTATGTCAACAAAATGGCTTATACCTTTTTATTTTCTCGTTTAGGATGGCAACTGTCCAATTTATATTGGAAACACTATGATATAGTCATATAAGTAACTTCAATTGAATCATATATTTTACCAGTTCTCCACTTACAATTCATGAGGGTCTAAGCAATAGTGGCAGAGAATTGTTCCTGTTAGGTTATGAGGGTCATAAGCAGCATCAACATGTCCCCACTCCCTTGATACAGGAAGAACAATAGTAGATTTAGTTTTGAACCATTCCCTTAAACATCGGGTGACTTTCCCTTCGGGTCTATTCTGTTTTCCCATCAATAATTTTTCTGGGGCGAAGCGCCAACTACGAATTATTGAGTTAGGATCATTGGGAACCAAGAAGTCAATTATTAGATATATATCTCCGAACTCATGGTCACCTTTAAGGATAGTTCTGTATGAGACTGTTTTATTGTCTTTTTTTTCAGGCCACCCCTCCCACCTTACATTTGTATTATTAAACAACTCTGTCTTAGTAACTCTTGGTCCTAATAGAACCCTTTTATTAAATTTAAGAACACCAGTTTCTGCGTCAAAATTCATTTTCACATCCCAATATCAAATGGAAGACCAATAGGTTTCAGAACTTTTTTATAATTCGAAAGGAAGAATTGGGTACCGCCACCGCTTCCTAACATTTCAGTATCTGGTGACAAAGCTTGTCCCGTACCAGCAATAGCATCTCGTTTGACTCTATACATCTGAATCTTACTTCTAAACCCATATTTTTCATGAGGTAGAACTTGTAAAGTTTCCCATAATTTTTGTCGACTACCACTAGCAGCTTCTAAAGTGGCTTTGTCGAAATAAAATCCTGACTGCCCAGGTGCTCCACCATAAACAATATCGCCTTCTTTAAGCATTGTGTTTGACCAAGAATAACGGCCTTGATAAATCCCTCTTCCTTGCCACTGCCTACCAAATGCCGCCTGGTTATGGTCATTTTATCGAGTCGGTGCACACTTCGCTTTCAATCCTAATGGATCAACCCAATTCAACGGATTAGTGGCGTAAACGTAAGTATTTATACCGCCATTAAAACCTATCGGGTCATCGGAACGATTCGGACGCCATCATACTTTTTAACACGTTAAATAATAAAACGCCGGGAAGATTTGATGCTCTTCCCGGCCAATTATTATTGAATATTATTCATAAACTCTTGCAGCCATTAAAATATCTGCAATAAATGTCCAGTTAACATTTTCTGGAACAGGTAATTTTTGATTTAAATAATATCCATCCATATCTTCAACCCAAGATGCCATCGATTCAAAATATGAGGGTAAGTCTTTGCTCTCCCACTCACTTAGATTATTTCTGGCATTTGAAGATAAATTCTCAAGAAATTTAATAAAATCGTCTCTAGTATTTATTCCTTTAGTATTCATAACAATATTACTCCAGTACTTTTTTATTCCATCACCCAATTTGAAAATAATCGACTTACCATCTGTTTTTGTTGTCATTTTCCACATCTGATCAGCAACTTCACTAGGTGAGGCCCATTTAAATGGAACTCGTTTCCTTTTTCTACAAGAGATGTAACTTTTTCATCAAATTTATCGAAACCGTTTTTCATATGCTTATTCATTATCAATCGAAAAGAGACCTCCTTGCCTATATAAAAGTGGTTTTAAGCGAAAAATGTTGTCAGAAGTAAGGAGGGTTCTAAAAGTGTTAGTTTTTATTATTAACCTAGCCAAAAAAGAATTGCTTAAAACCTTCCGCCTCAACATCCTTAAGCTTGCTTTTTAGCATTAAATCGATATCTTCCAGAAAGTCCTCTCTGAAATTAAAATCATCATCTGTAGCATCACCATCATATTTACTTTGTTCGATCTCAATGGCAGAACAAAAAGCATCCAAAAAGTCGGCTAACGAATTGGAAATAATGAAATTTCTTTTTTGAATACTACCATAAACAGGAGATGTGATATTTTGGGTATCACAAAAAAGAACATCTCCATTTCGTTCAGCAAAGATTATATATTCATCGCGCCAGGTCGTGTCATTTTGAACTCGCCAGCCTGATAACATTTTATTAAGCTCTTGGGGCTCAACAATCTGTATAATGAATGCACCATCAAATGTTGGGTGGTCATTTAAAATCAAATGGCTATAAAAAAATCGAATTTCACCATTTAAATTTACAGGAAAAGAAGTTTCATTTTCATCGTCTGCATAGTCTATCTCTCCCATATTTAAATCATTCATTTTGAATTTCTTGACAAAGTCTTGGATAGTATTTTTTATATGCATTATTCCTCTTTAAGAGTTATCATTATTGGCTACGCTTAAAATTACCATATCCATAGTTGAAAAATGTACTCATAATCCAAAGAACTTCTTCGCGCCATTAAAAAAGAAAAACAAAGAATCAATAATGGCACGACACCCTTCAATATTAAGGTAGTTTATTGCCCTTTCTTTTACGATTTGAGTGTATTTCGTAGAAATAATCTTCACAAAAAACGTCTAAAGAATTTTCCAGTGGAACAAGTTTCAACCCCCGGAATCCTTTACTGTCTATAACTTCCTTGACCTCTTGTTTAACAATGATAAAACCACCTAACAATGTGTCGTTCAACGAAAGTATATCATTTTCTAGCGCATCATCCTTGAATTCAATTTTAAAAGGTATGGTATCTCCGAACTTATCCTCTTCGAGAATAGATTTATCCTTATCTATAACATCGCCGCCTGGAAAATATGCATATTTAAAATCATCCCGAAGAACTTGACCATTCCCAATCGAAACTGGTGTAATATCTCGGCCAAAAAAAACATTGTGCTTATAATTTTCAAAAATCGAAAATAAAGACTTATCCATCAAGTGTCCAAAGTCTTTTTTATAATAGTCAAATTTCAAAGCCCCAACATTTTTATTGCACAACAAATAAATATGGTCTGGGCATGCATCGTCTGTAATTCGATAAGGGAAGGGAAAGGCAGAGCCTTCTATTTCCCAGTATTCATTAACCTGTAATCTTTCATCAACCATGCCCTGTAAATTTCTTGGCATGCGTGATGATTCAAAGTCATTCATGATCACATAATAGGACATTAATTCATTCCCCTGATTTTTTTGTGTGAACATGACCCATCCAAATTTTATTCTTCATATCAATCTGGATCCGCCTTATAGCTATCCTCGCCCCTTTAGCATCTAATCTTCCAGAAATATATCGTTACTCAACACGAGCAATGCGCCGACGGAGAATGTCACTATAGTTATGATAATTACTGCTATGGAAGATATCCATACCTTTCCCTGCATCTTGTTTCATCGCTGATGCGCTACCTGGAAAATTAATACCATTAAACGCAGAGTTCATGTCTTTTCCGATGCCAATATTATTGAAGAATGATTGCTCCTCTTTCCACACCTCAACGGGTATAACATGGTGAGCAGAATTCGCTCCGGCGTGCCGTTCGGCTGGAAGTGGAACCAGAAAATCTCCGGGGCATCAACGCCGTCAATACGCGCCAGCGGGTCGTAGCTGTCATGATCGCTGTAAACGTAGGTCAGCGGCACATCCCCGTGCACTTCCTGCAGCAGCCGGAACCCTTCCCAGACAAACCGGGTGGTAACTGGCTTACCGGTTGGCTGTCCGCCCAGCATCTGGCGGCGCGTTTTGCTGATGCGGCGACCGAGCGGATCGTAGCGGAAGCTGACCTGCGTCTGCGGTTTGTTGCGATCCCGCGGCTGGCTGATGACTTCCGTCAGGCGATGTTCGCCGTCGTAGCGGTAGTGCCAGCGGGTCTGGCCGTTATCCTTCTCCACGGTGCGGCCGTGGATGTCATAACGCCAGCGAATGCCGTTCAGCTGCGTCAGGCGGTTGTGCGTGACCTTATCAGCGGAACCTTCAAGCGGGTTATCAGCACAATATGACAACCTTATTTAATAGTTAATTCCACGTTAAATAAATACCGCAATTAAATGATTTAATATCATAGCAAATAGTTATATCACCCCATTCCAAGTGCCACATTATACTATGTTTTTCTTTTTCATCTGGTTTGCCAAGATCATATTCACCCGACACCCATTGATATAAAAATTCGACTTCTTTATTTAGCATATCAATGTTAGAAACCTTATTCCAATCATTTATTACCTTATAATACCCTCCCTCTTTATAAATTAATTGCACCGTAAATGGCAAATTACTGAAGCATAATGGTTGTATTATAATCTCGAATTCCTTTCCCGACCAAAGAACGGTATTAACTGTATAATGATGGGGAATTAATTTCTGCATTTTATTTTCTGATTCAAGATATTTGTAAAGATCAGAAGTTATAAATTCCTCCTCCCTTTGTATTAAAAGACATTTATTGTCTAACTCAACCTTACCATTTACCACGTTAATTTTAAAATTAATCATATGCTAATGACCTTCCCCGGTATCAAAAGATTTTTAAATTCCTCAGGGATAAAGAATTGCCCCCCCCTCGACCATATATCTCATTAGCCAATGCTCTTCCATATGCTACATCAATATCCTCACTTACATAATAAGCTCTAACTTGCGTTCTTAATGTACGATGAGGATCTATTTTAACCTGAAGTGCTTCATGGTAGCCTATAGCATTTCCTTTATTTTGCCTAACGGTTGGATAAGTCACTGCATATGATGGAGGAGTATCACCGTTTGGATATAATGCATACAGAATCGTGCCTTTTTTCAGTTTCCTGTTTTTGTAGACATCTATACTTTGTAATCACCTTGACCTTGCCATCTCGTAGCTTCTTTAGATGGATCCTTACATTTACGGCTCAACCCCCACGGATCCACCCACCCCAGCGCATTCGGCGCATACTGGTAAAGGTTTATCCCCCCCGCCAGCCCTATCGGGTCCTGCTGCGTAAACCGTCCGCAGTCCGGGTCGTAATACCGGAACAGATTGTCGTGCAGTCCTGTCTCACGGTCCAGGTATTGCCCCTGCATCCGCAGGTTCTGAGAATATCCTGATCCCTGCGTCTCGCTCTCCCGCAACAGCTTGCCCCAGGCGGTGTTCGCCATCGTACCGGTAGTGCCGGATCTGGCCGTTATCCTTCTCTACGGTACGGCCGTGGATGTCATAGCGCCAGCGAATACCGTTCAGTTGCGTGACCCGGGCTTTGATTTTAATATATTAAGCCAGCCAATAGTGTTCTTTTATTAAAAATTATCTGTTTTTTGTTGTTTGAGTGAGCACTTCAAAAACAGACGCTGCTTAATTATAACCTCGCAAAAATCAATCCTTCTCTTTGCTTAATATCAGGGCATCATTTTTTTAATATCAAGTGCGTAATTAACAACATCATCTAAAAGTTTTTCTTCCCTGAGGGAAAAGTTTGCGTATTGAGCCATAGCTCTGCATGTTGACAGACTTTCAATTATTTCAAATGGAATTTTGTCTCCAAAAATTATTATCTGTTCATAACGAGTTTGAAAAAAATTTACCGATTCATGTTTACCATTGGCATTAAGTTCAAAAATTATTTTTTCAAGTGCATTTTTTAAGTTATTCAATTTCATTACCAGGGAACCCTTAAAGTTTTAACCACCCATGCTCTTGGAAGATTTGATACCACAGCCTGGTATCCCATCCCAGGATATCCTGCCCCTTGAGCTGCAGCAGGACCTTCACTCACCCACGTTCCTTTAGGAACTCTAAACTCTGATACATTAGTAATATTAACACCCCAATCATGGCGAATAGCTAGATTTTCTCGCAAAACCTCCTCGGAATTGTATTTTTCATTTGTCAGCCAAGAAATTTTTCTTCCTGTTCTATTATTTACACCATGATATTTATAAAAAGTCTCGTCTCTTTTCAGCTGCCTGTTTTTATAAACGCTTTTATCAAATGTTTCTGCAATTCCTCCAGGAAGTTGCGGCCCTGGTTTTTTCCCTGTATTGCATCGGCTTAACCCCCACGGATCCACCCACCCCAGCGCATTCGGCGCATACTGGTAAAGGTTTATCCCCCCCGCCAGCCCTATCGGGTCCTGCTGCGTAAACCGTCCGCAGTCCGGGTCGTAATACCGGAACAGATTGTAGTGCAGCCCTGTCTCACGGTCCAGGTATTGCCCCTGCATCCGCAGGTTCTGAGAATATCCTGATAGCTGCGTCTCGCTTTCCCGCAGCAGCTTGCCCCAGGCGCTGTTAACGCCTTCCCAGCGCACCTGCCCTTCGATATCCGTCATCCGCTCCGGCGTGCCGTTCGGCTGGCAGTGGAACCAGAAAATCTCCGGCGCTTCCACGCCGTCAATACGCGCCAGCGGGTCGTAACTGTCCTGATCGCTGTAAACGTAGGTCAGCGGCACATCCCCGTGCACTTCCTGCAGCAGCCGGAACCCTTCCCAGACAAACCGGGTGGTAACTGGCTTACCGGTTGGCTGTCCGCCCAGCATCTGGCGGCGCGTTTTGCTGATGCGGCGACCGAGCGGATCGTAGCGGAAGCTGACCTGCGTCTGCGGTTTGTTGCGATCCCGCGGCTGGCTGATGACTTCCGTCAGGCGATGTTCGCCGTCGTAGCGGTAGTGCCAGCAGGTCTGGCCGTTATCCTTCTCCACGGTGCGGCCGTGGATGTCATAACGCCAGCGAATGCCGTTCAGCTGCGTCAGGCGGTTGTGTGTAACCTTCGCAGCAGATCCTTCGAGCGGGTTACCGGCTGCATCCCAGCGCCACTGCTCCTGACCAGGCAGCGTGCCGTCCTGAACGAGCAGGCGCCCGGCGCTGTCGTACTGCCAGCGGTACCAGCTGAACGGGTTATCGTCCCGCTCTTCGCGCACCAGGTTATTACGGTAGTCGTAATCCCAGCGGCGGGACCAGCGGCGCGGCGACGGGCGCTGCGCATTGCCGGTAAAGACGTCCCGGCGGTGCAGTCGGCCGAGGCGGTCATACTCGCTGCGGGTGGTCAACAGCCCCTGGGTGCGGCTGGTCTCACGGTGGAGTTCGTCGCGAGTAAAATCGGAGACCGACAGCTTATCGAGAGCAATGCTGAGCAGATGTCCGCTGCCGTAGTAGAACTGCTTCAGCTCGCGGCCATCGGGCAGCGTGACGGAGGTGCGGTTGCCCAGCGCGTCATACTCCCACGTCAGCTCACCGTGCTCGCCCGCTTCGCGCGTCACGCGACCGAGCGCGTCATACTCAAAGACGAGCTCCTGCTCTGCCTCGGTGCTCCACGCGTCGGCTGCAAGCGCAGGATGCAGCCCAATCCGGCTTAATAGCCCGGACGGCGTGTAATGGTAGCGGGTCTGCCCTTCCGGCGTGGTGCGGGCGACCAGCTGACCGCTCGCGCTCCAGGCGAAGGCGTGGGTGATAGCCTCCGGATGACCGGCGGCAAAGGTGCGCGCAATCGTGCGCCCGCAGGCATCATAGCGATACTGCGAGGCTACGCCATCGAGCCCCACCTCTTCCAGCAGCAGCGAGTCTGGCCCCCAGCGGAACTGATACGCTTCGCCGTTCTCGTTTTCCAGGGCAATCAGACGCCCGCGGCTGTCCCAGCGGCGGCGCACCTCTTCACCCTGCGTATTACGGGTGGCGGTTAAGCGCCCCGCCTCGTCATATCTGAACTCGCTCTCTTTCCCGTCGGCGCCCGCATGCTTCACCGGCAGGCCACGTTCGTTCCATTTGAGCGATTCCGTCCAGCCTTCCGGGCGATCGAGCTGCACCGGACGCCCTGCGGCGTCGTAGCGGTAGCGCGTCTCTTCACCGTCGGCGCCAGTCTCGGCCACCAGCCAGCCCAGCGGATGATAGCGATAGCGGGTAATTCGCCCGGAACAGTCCGTCGCACGAACGATCTGCCCGGCCTCGTTGTACTCCTGGTAGCGGCTGTTGCCTGCGGCATCGACCTCTTCCACGACCAGGCCGAACGCGTCCCGGCGCAGCTGCGTAGTCTGCCCCATCGGATCCACCACGCGCTTCAGCCCGTGATGTTCGTCGTACCAGAACCGGGTGGCGCTGCCGTCGGCTTCGATAATGGCCGCGGGAAGCGCGCGGTGCTCCAGCCAGGTAGTGGTGCGGGTATTGCCGTCGGCATCGGTCTCCTGCACCCGGTTGCCCATCTCGTCGTAGACGAAGGTGACGGCGTTGCCGAGCGGATCGATGCGACGCGTGAGAAGCTCGTTATCATCCCACTCGTAGCGCCAGTTTTCACCGCGCTCGTCAACATAGCGGACAATCAGATTCTGCGCGTTCCAGTAGTGGCGGCGCGTCTGACCATCGTAGTGCTCGACGGTCGTCAGCCCGGCGGCTAAATCATAGCTAAAGCGGCAGCCGTCGCCGGTGCTGGTGCGGTTTTCCACCACGCGCCAGTGGTCGAATTTTTGCCAGCGGTATTCGCTCTCCAGACCGCCCGGCAGGCAGTGCCAGACCATCAGCCCGTGCTCGTTATAACGGTATTCACGCGTCACCACGCCGGAGGCGTCCGTCGCGCTCGCCAGCTGGCCGCGCGCGTCGTAGCCCCACTGCATCAGCGGCCAGGTTTGGTTGCCGTCGAAATGGCTGGCCGAGGTCACGCGCAGCGGGAAGCGCTCATCTTCATAGCGCAGGGTGACGTCTATCGCCCACGGCTCATCATGGATACCAACCAGCCTGCCGTGCTCGTCCCACGCCGTCAGCAGCGCGTTGCCGTATTCATCGCTAAGGGAGGCCAGACGCAGGATAGAAGGATTGATGCGGGTCGGTTTGTACAGACGCCACACCGCGCCGTCATCGTCGGCAATCGCCACGTCGCCGTTCTCATTGCGGCGGATAATGATGCCTTCGCTGATGCTGTAAAACGCACGGTCGACAGGCGGCAGTTCAAAGCTCAGCTCGCGCCCGGTTTCATCGAACCAGGTCGCATTGTTATCTTCCAGCGTCAGATAGCTGTCAAAAGTCGTTGCCCAGCCCAGACCAAACAGCCCTTCACGGGTCGTCAGGCTGTTGTAGCTGCGCTGCCAGCGAAGCGGGAAGCGCCCCGGCAGCGAGAAGTCGAGCTCATCGTCGTCGTTCAGCACCTTCACGCCGGTGGCGGCGTGGACCGGGTGCGAGGAGCCAAACACGGCGTTGACGGCCATATCCGCCAGCATCCCGCCGCCGGCCGCCGCCAGCGCGCAGGGCATGTTTTTCAGGAGCTTGCCCGGACGCCCGCGCAGCAGGGAGAGCGCAATCATCCCCAGCGCCAGACCCGGCGTTTTACCGCTTTTGATATCGCGAACCGTGAGCGTGTCCCCGCCGATGATCACGTTCGGGGAGACATCGTCGGACACGGTGCCTTCGCAGGTGGTGCGATCTTTCGCGCGCACCGCGGGCTGTCCGTTGATGAAGACGCTTTTAGAACCTTCCGCCAGATACTGCGGCCCGGAGTGCTTTTCACACGCCACCTTGTCTTCTTCCAGCGGCGAGGTCCCCGCCGCGGCAGAGGCCACGCTCGGCTGCCACATTTCGCTGCCAAACTGTCCGGCAGCGGAAAGCAGCATGCCCGCGTAATCGGCAAAGCTGCCCGGCGACTGCGGCTCAGGGGACGGTGTATCGGCGGGCGTCAGCGTGCCTGCCGCGCGGGCGGCGGGGATTGCGTTGGTCAGAACGTTGTTCGAGCCGGTGGTAATTTTACCCGCAGGCGACGGCGGGAAGAGCGCATTGCCTAACCCTTCCGCGGCGTTGCTGATATCGTCGGTGATCCCCGCCACGTTCGCCAGCACGCCGCCAATAATCCCGCTTAACAGACAGCTGGATCCAATTGCCGCCACGCCTGCTGCGGCGGCTCCAGCACCGAGGAGTGGCGCGGCGGCCGTAGCCGCCAGCCCCACCGCCGCGCCAATCACCGCATAGGCGGCACCTTCCGCCACAATGCTGGTGATGTCAGCAAAAATGCTAGAGTGAATAATCTCGTCGCCCTTACGGGCCGCGTTGTTATCGCTCATGCCTTACACATTCCGGTTGTCGTTTAGCGTCAGGCTCTGCTTAAGCGCGCTCCAGCGCACCTCGTCCTCTTCGGTAAAGGCTCTGAGTGCCGAGAGGGTAAAAATCATCAATACCGGTTTGCCCGGCGTCTGCACGGCCAGCTGTTTTTGCCACAGGCGTTGCCCGTTACGGTCAAACGTGGTTTCAACTTCCAGCCCGTTAATGTTTCCGTCAGGCCCGGCTTTTACGTCCCGGAATTCGCTCTGGGCGATCTCACCCATCTGAGGACGCAACACATCCCACTGGCGGTGAAACTCTTGTTTGTAGTCGCTGCCATCGGGAATCACACCGCGGCTGACCACTACGGACAGCCCGCTTTCGTCATCGCGAATAATGTTCATACTGTTATCCTGCCAGGCAGCAGGAAAAAGGGAAAACGAGCCTTCCTGGAGGGTGTATTTCATAAGTGAACTCGGGATGCTTAATATTGAGAGAAACAAGAAGGCCAATCGATGCTGGCCTTTTGGCTGGCTATAGTTATTTAAGCCACTGGCCTGACTGTTCGACTAAAACATGGCTGCCTTTGCTGACAACCAATTTCACGGGTACATACGTGACGGTATAAGCGATCTCGCCGTTCTTGTACGTTGAGCCGATTATTTTACCTGCAGGGTCGTGTAACGTTTTTCCCTTTAAGGAGATCGTACTGTTATCGCTTTTGCGCACACCGAGATAAACCATCTGGTCACATTCACCCTCGAAACGCCCGCACTTGTTTATCAGAGAGATAGTGAACTTTTCGGTGTCCAGTTTTCTGGTTTCCGCGTTTTGAACCGAAGCGGCTTTACGTAACGTATAACGCAGCGGAGCAAAATCATTTCCTTTTTGAGGAGGAGTAACTAAACGCCATTCCATTTCACTCCCCTTTAGTTCCAGAACAGCCCGTCCGCCTGCGCCGCCAAACGATGAGTTGAACTCAACGTCCGCACGGTTTCCCGCGATCGTACCGCTAAGATTATGCTCATCATCTTCCGGGCAATCGATGCGATTTCCTCTCCGGGAGACATAGCAATAAGACCCGGTGATACGGTTGCCAGATTCAGCTAGCCGCAGGGTTAACGTCGAGTCGTTCTCGAATTCACCAGCCCACTCCCCGTCAAACGCGAGTCCTGATTGGCTGCTTTTTGCAAACTGCATCGTATTGAATCTGGCGGCCCATTGCTAAATATCGGCATTAATGGCCTGACTATTATCAGATGACTGGTAATGGATAACGTTTGATTCTGGAACCACCCAGGCCGCAAAGATTTTGCCGTCAGGATTGATGACCAGCGCGGATGCGTTCTCCAGATAAAGATCTTTTAGCCAGCCCTCAACAAACAATCCGCCACCTGGGGTGGTATGCGGTTCGCCGAAGACATCAAAGTTATCAATAAAGGTCTGGTAATGATCTCCCAACGTCTTCCTGAGATTGTCTGTCACTTCGCTGTCGTTAACGATGCGTCTGACCGTATTGAGGTTATTGTATTGCGATAACTCTAACGCAGATGACGTTTCAACTGCGCCTGTCAATAAAGCCGTGAACAATACGGTTGCAACATATTTTTTGGTCATAAATTATTCTTGAGAATCATTGTTGTAATTCATCGTTATTTTTATAACGTTGTCGCCTTTTATCTCAAAAGAGAGCAGTTTTTTATCCAATTCGTAGGTAATCCACTGCTCCCCGGCATCATTTTCGACCTGACCGGTACCGTATGCGCTGTTCAGTTCCTTTCTCGTTGAACCCACATGGACACCGCGCGGCGTTGCGAAGTCTTCGGCAGTCAGCGTAATTTGAGACACGATATAATCATCAACGCTTCTTTCCGCTTTATCCCACCAGAGGTTGGAAGTGAATATTTCTACTCCAGCGTTTTGATGCTGAAAGAATTTATATTGGACTCCATCAAAAGGAACCTCACCGGTAAAACTGCCTTCCACCGGCACGCCAATTTTAGGGGCAATATCAGGCGTCCATCTGTCGCCCAGGGCGACAGGCTGGTCTTTGATCTGTACGGAGAAATCCTGTTTAGTCAGAATGGATGGCTTACCTTGAGCGAAAACCACATTGCTGCCAGGACAGCTAAACATCAGGACCGAACAAAGAAATATTGGCGTATGTTTTTTCACGTTAATCGTCATTTATTGAATGTGTATGGCCATTATCACCCAGAAGAAACCGTCAGGACATGAGTGCAGTATTTCTTAGTCGGCGCTAATGACGACTGAACCCAGACAGTGAGGATTTTTCACGGTGAAACTGAAGCTCACTTTTTGTCCATTCATATCTTTTCGGGCTGTATAGCTGGTCACTTCGTTCTCCGAACGGCCGCGCGGATAATCAGTTAACCTCAGCTGCGGATAGCGCTTTTTAACGGTATCAAGCGTTATGCATTGACCTGAGGAAGGTGAAAAATTCAGTAAAGGTGCCATGCCGTCGTTTTGTTTGCTTAAACGTAACCCAATTGCGGTTATGCTCGTTCCATCAGCGAGTTTGATATCGTCGGCATTGTAGAAATTGATATATTCATTTTGCCTGGTCATCTTAAACGATAACGGCGCGTTACTAAGGGTTGTAACGGATAACGTCTTAAGCGATGCACTCATCCCGGAAATAAACATCCAAAGATCCTTTTTCTGCGCATCTTCTCCAGCCATTCCCGTCGTTAGTAACGCGATAAGCACCGCACCTGCTTTACTCATCTTTGGCCGTAAATTTCGCCTGCACCGCCGCATCAATATCCCCTTTATGCCCCGATCCCGGCGCCGTGGTGCCCGGTTTTGTACCAGAGGTATTCAGATGCAGCTTACCGCCCGTGGTGATATACCCATCCCCTTCCACGAAGAAGTTAAACTCTTTGCCGATGAGGTTAATCTTGCCGTTAGCATTCAGCTCAATGGCACTCTCACCGGAGACCAGCCGCAGCTTCGTCCCGGAAGCAATAACATACTGCTCCACCGCCGCATCCAGCTTGCCTTTCCCCGTCAGGATCTCGGTGCCACCTTTCACGGCCTGAGTCTGATTCGCTTCCACGCGATGCAGTTCATTTTTCTTCACGTAATGGCTGCGCTCGCCGCCGACGCTGTGCGTTTCATCATTTTTAACGCTGGTGTCCATGTTGCGCTCGGCCTGAATCCACACCTGCTCTGCACCCGCTTTATCCTCAAACCGCAGGGCGTTGGCGTTGTCCACGGAACCGTCTTTCGTGCGGCTCATAAAGCCCATCTGCGTCGCCGCAGCCGGCAGCGCCCACGGCGGCATGCTCGCGTCGTTGTACACGCGCCCGGTAATAATCGGACGGTCCGGGTCCCCGTTGATAAAGTCCACCACCACCTCATCGCCGACGCGCGGGATTTGCACCCCGCCGTAGCCCTGGCCCGCCCACGCGCTCGACACACGCACCCAGCAGGAGCTGGTATCATCGCCCTTCGCCAGACGGTCCCAGTGGAACTTCACCTTCACCCGACCGTATTTGTCCGTCCAGATACTCTCCCCGTTCGGCCCCACCACTTTCGCCGTCTGCGGGCCGTAGGTGCGCGGCCACGCCGTGGACTGCGCCGGACGGTACACCACCGCCGACGGGATGACCGTGAAATCGGTACGGTGAATGGTCTCCCCCTCGCCGCTGGCATAGCGGTTCTCTTCGAGGTGGTAACCCGCCGCCGTCACCAGATACTCACCGTTGTCGCTGAAGAACGGCGCGTTGGTTAACGTGAAGGTGTGCCCTGGCGCAATCCCCGCCGCCGTCGCGGTGGCCTGAATCTGCTGGTGCTCCACCTGCCAGCGTTCCTGACGGATGCGGGCATAGAACTCCCCGTGCCCCTTGTCCACAAAGCGACCCGGC
>NZ_FOQN01000005.1:0-167214 GCF_900113755.1 Enterobacter sp. NFIX59
CTGTTTGTAGCACTTTAGTTGCGGTGTCATGGGGTGTCGGGGGTCGGAGGTTCAAATCCTCTCGTGCCGACCAAAAACACATTGAAAACCAGCCTTTTATGGCTGGTTTTTTTATTTCGCCTCGTCCGGCGTTTTGCGCAGGTACACCAGCGTAACCAGGCAAATCACCGCTCCGGCATAGAACGTATATTCTGCGCCAAACGTCTCCCAGATGGCTCCTGCCCCCAGGCTGGCGACTAACAATCCCACGCCGCTGACCAGACTAAAAATGCCGTAGGCGGTACCGCGCAGATCCGCAGGCGCGGTTTTCGCAATCATTGCCGCCAGCAGCCCCTGCGTCATCCCCATATGCACTCCCCAAAGCGCAACGCCCAGAAGCATTCCAGCCCAGTGGGTGCTCAGCGCCAGCACAACATCTGCCCCAATCAGCATCACCAGACCCCACTGAAGTAATCGGGTATGGCTCATCCCGTCCGATAACTTGCCAAACGGATAGGCAGAGAGGAAATAGAGCAGATTCATGGCCACCATCACCAGCGGGATCAGCGCCAGCGGCACCCCCGACTGCTGTGCGCGCAGCACAAGAAATGCTTCACTGAAACGTGCGAGCGTGAAGATGGCCCCCAGGCCAATGACCCACCAGCAGCCTTTCCCGAGACGCCTGAGGTTCTCTTTTTTGATGGGGTTCGTGCGTTTATGTTCGACGGGCGTTTTCGGCTCATGCAGGCCGAAGAAAAGCAGCGCCACGGCGAGCACGCCGGGGATCACCGCGATCCAGAAAATGGTACGAAAATCATCGTTCCACAGCAGCATTAAGCCTACGGCCAGCAACGGCCCGAGAAATGCGCCAATGGTGTCCATCGACTGACGCAAACCAAAGGCCGCGCCGCGGAGTTCCGGCGGCGTAACGTCAGCGACCAGCGCATCGCGCGGCGCTCCCCGGATCCCCTTCCCCACCCGGTCGATTAAGCGAGCCCCAAGGATCATGCCGGAGGAAGAGGCAATAGCGAACAGCGGTTTACTCAACGCGCCAAGACCGTAGCCCAGAACAGCCAGCCCTTTACGCTTGCCCAGATAGTCACTGATGGCGCCGGAAAACACCTTGATAAACAGCGCCGTGGCCTCAGCCAGGCCTTCAATCAAACCAATGAAAATCACGCTGGCTCCCAGCGTCGTAACCATAAACAACGGCAGCAGGCTATGAATGATCTCCGAAGAGATATCCATCAGCATACTGACGCCGCCCACAACCCAGACTCCTTTCGGGATCCGGCTGAGCGTTGCAAACCGGGATAACATTGCGCATCTCCTGCTTTATGTCGAACAGTCTTGTTCGAAACAGAATATCCTGGAAATGCGAATAAAAATCATCTGATATAAAAAAAGCCAGCCCGCAGGCTGGCTTCATTATCTGAGGTGAAGGCTTAGTGCTTCTCACGTCCGCCCAGGAAGAAAATGCCCAGCGGGATGGCCAGCAGAACGGTGAACACCAGACTGTAGACGAAGATCATCGCCGATTGCAGGACATACATGCTGGTTGTCCAGGCAGAGAGAGGAATGTTGTACTGTTCGATGACGCCAACAATGGTGGCCCGCCCCACGCATGCGGCAGCAATCATAAACACGACCAGCAGCGCCAGGAGGAACTTGCGGCCTTCAGGCGTTTTCAGTTTTGCTCGAACCATCTCTCTTCCCTTTTACAGATGAATAACATTATAGAGGATCTAAAATAACACAAACGCCTGCCGGACTCCACGCCAGTACAAACATCTACATAAATGGCAAATATGTGGTTTATTACGCTATTGATATTGAAAATGTAAGTAAATAACACCAATCATTCATAATTGATATGTTAACCTGTGCAGGATCGTTTTGACATAAAGGAATGACAATGAAAAACGCACCTAAATTTGCCATCGCACTCATCGCCGCCGCGTGTGTCAGCACCAGTGCTTTCGCCAGCGAAACACCTAAAGAGCAGCCGCTGGAAAAAGTCGCCCCGTATCCGAAAGCGGATAAAGGAATGAAGCGTCAGGTGATTCAGCTGCCGGCACAGCAGGATGAAGCGAATTTCAAAGTGGAGCTGTTAATTGGCAAGACGCTGGAAGTGGACTGCAACCAGCATCGCCTGGGTGGTCAGCTGGAAAGCAAAACGCTGGAAGGCTGGGGTTACGACTACTACGTCTTTGATAAAGTCACCTCGCCGGTCTCCACCATGATGGCCTGCCCGGATGGCAAGAAAGAGAAGAAATTTGTGACGGCGTATCTGGGCGACAATAGCCTGCTGCGCTACAACAGCAAGTTGCCGATCGTGGTCTATGCGCCTGAAAACGTGGAAGTGAAGTATCGCGTATGGAAGGGAGAAGAGACTGTCGGACAAGCGGTAGTACGTTAAAAGTCGGGTGGCGGCTTCGCCTAACCCGACCTACAAAACAACACCGAACATAGGCCGGGTAGGCGTCAGCGCCACCCGGCTTTTTTACCTTACAGCGCGATATCCGCAACCGGTTTGTTTTCCGGCTGAGGCTTCAGCTCCGCTTTTGGCGCAGCATCCGCAGCCTGCGGTTTGATGTACTGCAGCTGCAGTACGCGGCTGGTGTATTCCAGCTCCTGCTCCGTCGCGCTCACGTTGCCGTTCAGCTTCGTGCCATAGGATGGAATAATGGTTTTCAGCTTCGCCTGCCATTCCGGGCTGGCGATTTTATCTTTAAACACTTTTTCCATCAGGTGCAGCATGATTGGCGCAGCGGTAGACGCACCCGGTGACGCACCCAGCAGCGCGGCGATGGTGCCGTCCTTATCGCTCACCACTTCGGTGCCCAGACGCAGCACGCCACCCTCTTTCGGATCGCGCTTGATGATCTGTACGCGCTGACCCGCCTGCCACAGACGCCAGTCTTCTTTCTTCGCCTGCGGATAGTACTCTTTCAGCGCCTCGAAACGATCGTCGTCAGAGAGCATCACCTGGCTAATCAAGTATTTCACCAGGTCGAAGTTATCCAGACCCACGTCCATCATCGGCTTGACGTTAGAGGTGGTGGTTGCGCTGAGCAGGTCCCACAGGGAACCGTTTTTCAGGAACTTCGTGGAGAAGGTCGCGAACGGCCCAAACAGCACCACGCGTTTGCCGTCAAGCATACGGGTATCGATGTGCGGAACAGACATCGGCGGTGCGCCAACAGAGGCCTGACCGTACACTTTTGCCAGATGACGGTTCACCACTTCCGGGTTATCGGACACCAGGAACTGACCGCCCACCGGGAAGCCCGCGTAGTCGTCAGCTTCCGGAATACCGGACTCCTGCAGCAGCTTCAGCGCCGCGCCGCCCGCACCGATAAAGACAAACTTCGCCTTGATGACGTGCTCGGCTTCGTTGTTTTTCAGATCGGCAACGGTCACGCTCCAGCTGTTATCCGCGTTGCGCTTGAAACCACGCACTTCAGTGCTGAGCTGCAGGTTGAAGTTCTCTTTTTTCTTCAGAGACGTCACCAGCTGACGGGTAATTTCACCGTAGTTAACGTCGGTACCAATTTCGGTACGGGTCGCCGCCACTTTCTGATTCGGGTCACGACCTTCCATGACCAGCGGAGCCCACTCTTTAATCTGCGCGTGGTCTTCAGAATATTTCATCCCGCGGAACAGCGTGCTCTGCTGCAGAGCGGCGTAGCGCGCGCGCAGGAAGTTGACGTTCTGCTCACCCCACACAAAGCTCATGTGCGGTACGGTGTTGATGAAGGAGTGCGGGTCGTGCATCACGCCGCTGTTGACCTGATGAGACCAGAACTGGCGAGAAACCTGGAATGCTTCGTTGATCTCTACCGCCTTCTCGATACTAATGGAACCGTCCTTTTTCTGCGGCGTATAGTTCAGTTCCATGAGTGCCGAATGGCCGGTACCGGCGTTGTTCCAGCCGTTCGAACTCTCCTGCGCCACGCCATCAAGGCGCTCGACCATGGTCATTGACCAGTCCGGCTGCAGTTCTTGCAGATAGGTTCCCAGCGTGGCGCTCATGATACCGCCACCAATTAAAAGGACGTCCGTTTCCTGCTCTTTTGGTGCGTCAGCTTTCGCCGCCATGGAGACGGTGTTAAGCCCCACGGCCAGAGAAAAGAGCATGGCAGTCATTTTTTTCATAATTTATGCCTTAGTGTAAAAGTGCTTGATGCGTGGAAATTGCAGGTGAAAAAAGCTGCGGGGGCACGGTAACAACTTTTAAATATTGTTTAAAGGTTACGAAATTATTGTAATTGTGAAATTTAATGATGGATTGTTTGTGAGGAATTATCGATGCGTCTGGTAAAGCGCGGTTTTACTGGCTAGTATGTTGCGTTTTGTGATCGCGCGCACGGAAGCCTGCCCTAACCAGCGAACTGTTATGTCCTTACCCCATTCTGCCGTATCCCCCGAAGACCGCGTAGCCAACGTACTGCGTTCCCCTAAGCAGCTGATGCGTGAAACGCTGGCGGGCGTGATTACCGCCCTGGCGCTGATCCCCGAGGTCATCTCATTTTCGGTGGTGGCGGGCGTTGACCCGAAGGTCAGCCTGATCGCCTCCGTGGTGCTGTGTCTTGCCCTGTCCGTGCTGGGCGGTCGTCCGGCGATGGTCACGGCCGCGGCCGGTTCCGTGGCGCTGGTTATTGGGCCCATGGTGCATCAGCACGGCGTACAGTATATTCTTCCCGCCGTGCTGATGGCAGGCGTAATTCAGATTCTGTTTGGCGTGCTGGGCATGGCAAGGCTGATGCGCTTTATTCCCCAGTCGGTCATGACCGGGTTTGTTAACGCCCTGGGCATTTTGATCTTCTTCGCTCAGGTGCCGCATTTCTGGAGCCGAAGCCCGCTGATTGTGGGCCTGTTCGTGCTGACGCTGCTGATCGTGCTGTGGGTGCCGCGCTATCTCAAAAGCATCCCTTCCCCGCTGATTGCGATTGTTGTGCTTACCGTGTTCACCGTTTCAACCGGTCAAATCCTGCCGACCGTGGGCGATGAAGGCTCCATGAGCGGCGGTTTACCGGGTCTTACCGAACTTCTGGTCCCCCTCAATGTACAGACGCTGAGCATTATCTGGCCGTGCGCGTTGAGCATCGCCTTTGTCGGCCTGCTGGAATCCCTGCTGACGGCAAAGCTGGTGGATGAGCTGACCGCAACGCCGTCGAGCAAGCGCCGTGAGAGCATCGGGCTGGGCGTGGGTAATATTCTGGCCGGATTTTACGGTGGTATTGCGGGCTGCGCGATGATTGGGCAAACCATCGTTAACGTGGAGATGGGAAAAGGCCGAAGCCGCATTTCAACCCTTGCAGCGGGCATTGTGCTGCTGATCCTGGTCACGGCACTCAGCGACGTGATGGCCAACATCCCGATGGCGGTGCTGGCGGGCATTATGGCGATCGTCGCCGTCAAAACCTTCAGCTGGCACAGCCTTCAGCCCGCCACGCTGAAAACGGCCCCGATTGCAGAAACGGTCGTCATGCTGGTCACCGTTGCCGCCACGGTATCAACCGGCAATCTGGCGATTGGCGTGCTGGGCGGGATTATCGTTATGGCGCTACTCCCCGCCCGCATTAAGCGTCGGCTTAAAGAAGAAAAATCGTCGCCAGCCCAAGAAAAATAAAGAAACCGCCGGTATCGGTGATGGCGGTGATCATCACGCTCGACCCCACCGCGGGGTCGCGCCCCAGTTTGGTCATCGTCAGCGGGATAATGACCCCCATCATCGATGCCACCAGCAGATTTAGCACCATCGCCAGCATCATCACCCCACCCAGCGCCATATCGTTATACAGCCACCAGGTAATGCCGCCCATAATACCGCCCCATACCAGGCCGTTGATCAGCGCCACGCCCATCTCTCTGAAGATCAGAAAGGCGAAGTTACCGGGCTGAATATTTTCCAGCGCCAGCGCGCGGACGATCATGGTGATGGTCTGGTTTCCGGTGTTGCCGCCGATTCCGGCCACAATCGGCATCAGCGAGGCCAGCGCCACCAGCTGCGAAATGGTGTGTTCAAAACCGTCAATCACCCGGGAGGCGATAAAGGCGGTACACAGGTTAATGGCCAGCCACGCCCAGCGGGTTTTCACCGCCTTGCCGACGGAGGCATGGACGTCATCTTCGGCGCTGATCCCCCCGAGCGCACGCAGATCGTTGTCGGTTTCTTCGTAGACCACATCAACGATCTCATCGATGGTCAGACGCCCCATCAGTTTGCCGACGGAGTCCACAACGGCGGCACTCACCAGGTCATCACGTTCGAAGGTACGCGCCGCTTTCTCCGCATCGTCTTCCGGGGAGAAGACCATCGGCTCGTTTTCCATCACCTCGCTCACCTTCCGCTGGGTGCTGTTGAGCAGGATGGTTTTCAGCTCCAGTTCGCCGAGCAGGGTTTTATCCCGGGAGGTGACAAACAGTTTATCGGTGTTGTCCGGCATTTTTCCCAGGCGACGCAGGTAGCGCTGCACGGTACCCAGCGTCACGTCCGGGCGCACCGTGATAACGCCGAACTCCATGATCGCGCCGACGCTGTTTTTCTCGTAGTGCATCACCTGACGCACGCGCGCGCGTTCATCGGCAGGCAGTGATGCCAGCAGGCGACCGGTCAGGTTGCGCGGCAGGTGCTGAACGAGGTAAATCTGCTCGTCGATATCCAGGGTTTGCAGAGCGTCAAGAATATCCCGGTCGCTCATCTCGTCGATCAGGTCATCCCAGACGTTTTCAGAGGCCTCGAGCAGCACCTGCCCGCGCTCGTGATCCTGCACCAGACGCCACAGGGCGTGACGTTCTTCCGAGGGAAGCGCTTCCAGGGTATCCGCCAGATCCGGTGGGGGTAAATGAGCAACCAGCGCACCTACCTCAGCAATATCGTCGGCCAGGGTGCCGACATCATATTGCTCAGCCAGGGTCAGTTTGCCTAATAGCGTAGAGGTGACCGCTTTATCGGTCGTGAGAAGCCAGATGAGTCGCGCGCGCTCCTGGTCACGCTGTCTGGCGCTGTTTTTCTTTAATACCGACATCAATCATAAATCCATTAAATGAGTTGGGGTTAAGCATAGCGCGGGGATATGTAAATAAGAATAAACAACGGGGCGGGATGGAGAAAAAAGCGGCATTACGGCCACGATCTATCCCCTCTCCTACAGGGAGAGGGTTAGGGTGAGGGCTTCAGGCCGTACGCGCCACCGCGTCACGCGAGGCTGCATCGCGCTCTTCACCGGTCAGCTCGCTGAGCCTGCCGTCGCGCATCTCCAGCAGGCGGTCAGCATGAATGAAGTAGTGATCGTCATGGCTGATGGCGAAAATGGTTTTGCCCATCTCCTGCATCAGCGGCAGCAGCACCTGATAAAACTCGCGGCGGAAGTGCGGGTCCTGATCCGCCGCCCACTCATCCAGCAGAATGATGTCACGCTCTTCCGCCAGCGCCAGCAGCAGCGCCACGCGCTTTTTCTGCCCTTTGGAAAGCTTCAGATTGAGGATCTTCCCGTCCTGTAACTCCAGCTTGTGCGACATCTGCAGCTGCGCCAGCCATTTTTCCACCAGCGCAGGATTGGCCTGCTGCCCTTCCGGACCCAGCAGCCGATCGAACAGCCAGACGTCGGTGAACACCGCCGAGAAAAGCTTGCGGTAATCCTCGGGTTTCTCCGCGCTCAACGCTCTGCCATCCAGCAAAATCTCGCCCGACTGCGGCTGATAAAGCCCGGTAAGCAGCATCGCCAGCGTCGATTTACCGCTGCCGTTGCCGCCGATCAGGAACAGCAGCTCGCCGCGACGGATTGTCAGGTTGACTGGCCCCACGGAGAAGGCGCTGTCCTGATAGCGGAACGTGACGTTACGCAGCTCCAGCGTCTGCCAGTTCGGGAAGGCCTGCGGGCGCGGAAATTCGGCCTTAAACGGCGCGAGATCGAATTTTTTGAGCTTATTAAAGGCCACCTGCGCACTCAGCAAGGTGGGCAACGCGCCGACCGCCGAGAGCAGCGGCGTGCGCAAAAACAGCAGCGTCAGCGAGTAGGTTGCCGCGACGTTGGTGTCCGCCCAGCCCAGGCTGTTCGCCATCCAGAATACCAGGCCAATGGCACCCAGCATCATGATGTTTGACCAGTTCACCGCACTCAGGTGGAAGGTATCGGCGCGAATAATATGATGACGATATTCGCGCGCGTCCGGGATATAGAGATGGTTAAAGATATACTCGGCGCGCTCGCGGTTCAGGGTGAGCTCTTTGCGCCCTTCCAGTACCGTCTGGTAATCGTTATAGAGCTTATCTTCGGTTTCACGCAGCACCGCCATGTGTTTGTAGACGCGCGACACCAGCACAAAGCCGCCCCAGATGGTGATGGCAATCCACAGCGCGGTCACCGCCAGCATTTTGCTGGAGAGCCAGGCGAGATAAGCGGCCGATCCAAAGGTCAGAATGATCCCCTGCACCAGCTCCGGCAGACGAACGAACGCGATGGTAATGGCGCGCACGTCGCTGGTCAGCCCCGCCAGCAGGGAAGCGCTCCCGAGCTGCTCAACGCGCTCTATCTGGGTGTCCAGGATCCGCTTGATAAACTCACTGCGCAAACGGAAAACGAAATGGTGCCCAAGCGCGGTCAGCGCAAGCTGGGAACCGAGCGTAACCGCCATCAACAGGAGCAGCAGACCGAGAAACTCCGGCAATACGGAGAGCGAGGTGTCGACCATTTCAATCAACCGCACGTTAATGAACGCGATCAGGCCAATACCCAGCGCGGCGCTGGCAAGGCTTAACGCCATTACGGCAATGAAGGGCCAGCGATACTGACGCCAGACAAGGAGAAGTAGTTGCATGCAGGCAATCCGGACAATAAAAATCAGCCAGCAGTGTAAACTGCCAGGCGCGTACATCAAGAATAATTCTTATTTTTGTTTACGCATCCCCGCCTGACGGAAGGTCAGGTTATAACGGTACTCGCCCGTGAGGGGGTGGATCCCGGGTTTCAGCGGCTGAATGCCGTGATAATAAAGCCGAGATTCCCTGCCCCACACCACCACATCGCCATGTTCCAGCATGATGCGTTTGAGCGGATCGTTGCGGCGTAATCCCCCGAACTGGAAGACGGCGGGCAGACCTAACGATACAGAGACGATAGGCGCGCGCAGATCGGGCTCATCCTTGTCCTGATGCAGCGAGAGCTTCGCACCGACGGCGTAGCGGTTAATCAGACAGGCATCAGGGCGAAAGTCAGGATAATCCGCCGCCACGGCAGCCTCGTGGCAGAGAGCCTGAAAAACGGCAGGCATCGGGGGCCACGGCTGGCCGGTCGTGGGGTCGTGCGGGGCATACAGATAGCCCCGCTCGTTCGTCGCCCAGCCCAGTTCCCCGCAGTTGGCCATGGCCACCGACATGGTGTAGCCGCCCGGCGTCACCATATGGCGAAACGGCGAAACCGCCGTCACCTCGTCGATACCGGCAAGCAGCGCCGCCGCACGGGAGAGTGCAAAGCGGCGCAGGATCGCTGCCCCCGGCGCAAGCGGCTCCTGCCAGGGTTCAGCATCCGCAAAAAGATCGAGCATTATCCCTCCTGGCGTTTCGCCTCACGTTTCAGTAATAGCGCTTTTCGCGCCGTCCCCCAGCGGTAGCCCGACAGCGCACCGTCATTACGAACCACCCGATGACAGGGGATCACAATCGCCAGCGTGTTTGCCGCACAGGCGCCTGCTACGGCGCGTACCGCACTGGGCTGGCCAATCGCCTGCGCCACCTGCTGGTAACTTGCCGTTTCGCCGCTGGGAATGTTGCGAAGGGCCTGCCAGACGCGCTGCTGGAACGTGGTTCCGCGAATATCCAGCGGCAGTGCAAGCGGTATATCGCGGTTATCAATACTGGCAATCACCTGGTGGATCCGCTGCACAAAGGCGTCGTCCAGCGGCGCGTGCGTAGCTTTTGGAAATTGCGTGGCAAGCTCTGCGGTGACTTCCGCATCGGTGTCACCCAGCAGAATCGCGCAGATCCCCCGCTCGCTTTCGGCGACCAGACAGCGTCCTAACGAACAGTCATCGATGGCATACCGCACGGCCACCTCTCCTTTACGGTACTGCTTCGCCGTCATGCCCAGCGCATCGTTGGCTTTACGATAATAGCTGCTGCTGTCGGGAAACCCCGCCGCCAGCACGGCGTCGGTAATTTTGTCTCCCTGCGCAAGCGCGGCGCGCAGGCGTTGGCCCCGCGCCGCCTGCTGCCAGGCTTTTGGCGTCATGCCGGTCACGGCCTTAAACAGACGGTGGAAATGGAAAGGACTCATGGCAACCTTCTGCGCCAACCCCTCCAGGGTTAGCGCAGGATCCTGCTCCAGAAGACGGCAGGCCTGTTCCACTTTCGCCAGCTTCTGCGCCTGCGGATCGAGTTTGTCCGGCATGCAGCGCTTGCACGGACGAAAGCCTGCCTGTACGGCATGATGGGCATCAGGATAAAAGCGGACATTTTTACGCAGCGCGTGGCGGGCACGGCATGACGGGCGGCAGAAAATACCCGTGGTCTGCACGGCGAAGACAAACTGATCGTCAGCGATCGGATCGCGGGCCAGCACGGCCTGCCAGCGATCCTCATCGGTAATAAAGGTTGAGTTTCTCATTATCGGCTCCTCTTACAAGCATACATAGAGCGTGCCTGAGCGCCACTGATAAAAAACCCGCAACCTTGCTTTTTAATTTTTGTCGCTGACCAGGAAACTGTTGAACTGCGGCGAGCTCCAGGTTTTGAACCCGTCGCCCTCTTTGGTGATCATATAAACCGCCAGCCCTTCCTGACGAACCACCTCTTTGGCTTTTTCCGGGCCGAGAACCATTAATCCGGTATCCCAGGCATCCGCTTCCAGCGCGGTGGGGGCAATGACCGTCACCGAGACCAGGTTATGCGTGATGGGGCGCCCGGTCTGCGGATCGATAACGTGCGAAATACGCTTCCCCTCAAGCTCGTAATAGTTACGATAGCTTCCGGAGGTGCTGATGCCATGTCCGTTGATATCCACTATCGCCTGCACGGCATTTTGCCGATCGGTTGGTTTTTGAATCGCTACGCGCCACGGCTTATCGCTGGCGTTCATACCCCGGCTGACCAACGCGCCGCCCACCGAGACCAGATAACGGGAAATTCCTTCCTGGGCCATCAGCGCAGCAAGATGATCCGCCGCATAGCCTTCCCCGACCGTCGACAGATCGACAAACAGATCGGGGATATCTTTTTGCAGGTACTGCTGACCGTACTGGTTGATCACCGTCAGATGCTGTAGCCCTGTTCGGGCGCGGGCGTCATCAATGGCAGCCTGTTCGGGCGTCTTCACCGGCTGTTTATTCGGACCAAATCCCCAGAGGTTTACCAGCGGTCCGACGGTCACATCCATCGCCCCGTTGGTTTTGTAACCCACGCGCATTGCCTCGGTCACGATATCGGCCATCGCCTCGCTCACTGGCCACAGGGAGGTGCTGGTTGAGAGGTTAAAGCGCATCAGCGCCGAGTCATTTTTATAGGTCGACAGCAGCTGATCGTCGGCGTCCAGCTGCGACTGGATTTTGCCGCGAAGTTCGTCTGTGCGTGTTTTATCGAGGTTCATCACGCTGACGCGCCAGAAGGTCCCCATCGTTTTGCCTTCGAGCACCGTCGCGGCGGGTGCGTCGGTTTTCGCCACGGGTGTGGGATCGTTACACGCGGTCAGGAAAAAAAGCATAGCCAGAAAGCTGGCGCGTAAAAAAGTCATGTCCATTCATTATTATCCTCATGCCAGGGCGGCAAGAGTACACCAAAACGGGTGAGTTGTGAGAATCAGAGAGGCACAAAAAAGGGGCCATCAGGCCCCTTACGTCACACGATGACGCGATTAGAACTGGTAAACCAGGCCCAGCGCGACGATATCGTCAGTACCGATACCCGCCTGACGGGTAAATTCATTTTCATCAACCAGGTTGATTTTGTAATCAACATAGGTGGACATGTTTTTGTTGAAGTAGTAAGTCGCACCCACATCAACATATTTCAGCAGATCCTGATCGCCGTAACCTTCGATGTCTTTGCCTTTAGACTGCAGGTAAGCCACGGATGGACGCAGACCGAAGTCGAACTGGTACTGAGCAACCACTTCGAAGTTCTGCGCTTTGTTAGCGAAGCCGTAAGCGGTAGTCGGGTTGCTGCCGTTAGAAGTACCGAAACGGGTTGCGTTGTAGGTCTGAGAGTACTGCGCTGCCAGATAGATGTTGTTGGCATCGTATTTCAGGCCACCAGAATAGACTTCTGCGTGATCGCCATTACCGTATACGCCAGCTGCATTCTGGTCGGCGGTACGTTTGGAGGAGGACATCGCACCACCCACGCTGAAGCCTTCGCCCAGGTTATAGGTCACGGATGCACCGTAGCCGTCGCCGTTCTGGTTCAGCAGGCTGCGACCGTTAGTGTTTTCACCCTCTACGCTGCCGTTTTTGCCCTGATACTGCAGAGCAAAGTTCAGGCCGTCCACCAGACCAAAGAAGTCCTGGTTACGGTAGGTCGCGACGCCGTTAGCACGTTGCTGCAGGAAGTTGTCAGCGCCGTAGGTATCGCCGCCAAATTCTGGCAGAACGTCAGTCCAGGAAGTTACGTCGTAGATTACGCCGTAGTTACGACCGTAATCGAAAGAACCCGCCTCAGCGAATTTCAGACCCGCGAACGCCACACGCGTCCAGGACTGATTGTCACCTTCAGTGGTGTTGCCCTGAATCTGGTATTCCCACTGGCCGTAACCGGTCAGCTGATCGTTAACCTGAGTTTCGCCTTTGAAGCCAAGACGCATATAGGTCTTGTCGCCGTCGTTACCCTTGTCGTCAGAGAAATAGTGCAGACCATCAACTTTACCGTACAGATCTAATTTGTTGCCATCTTTGTTATAAATTTCGGCCGCATTTGCTGCGCCTGCCACCAGGAGTGCTGGTACCAGGAGGGACAGTACTTTAACTTTCATTTTATTAACCCTCTGTTATATGCCTTATAATTGCCACTGCTTACTGGTTAACCCTCATTAACCAGTCGGCAATTTCATTCTCCGCAAAATCACAGAATAATCCAATGCGAATATGATACGAAAACTTTGAAGATGTTTCATTTATCTATGAACATGTTTCAAAATGTAAATATCAAGGAACTTTTACAAAGCACAAATAGCTTAGAAATTTAGCACTTATAATCAAAAGAAAAATAACACACATAAAAATCAAGTAGTTATAATAAAAATCGTTACAGCACTGAATGACAAAACAAGATCGCGCCTAATCTCTAAAATATCTCTCGCTATCATCATTAACTTTATTTATTACCGTCATTCAGTTTTGAATGTCTGTTTATCCCTAATTGAGCCGAATGCTTCGCATTCGGTTTTTTTTTACCTTTCTTTACGTAACTTCTGATTTTTTGTGCTACCGCACCGAAACTGTAACGACTATTAACTAAATCCTCACCGCTATCCTTCGCTGGCGAAATATTGATGTAAAACTTAATTTCTTGTTAATTCGTGCTATTTGCTGGCTAAGCGCACTTATTATTTGTACGCGCACGGCGTGTTTGTACATGTTTAGTGCGCCACCTGCCGCCGATATTGTCCGTTGAAAAAGTCGACTCTTCCCGGGCAGTGGCGCTGGAAATTCAGTTATTACCCTTTATACTGCCCTATCGCCACAGAGCATGACCATGACGGGTTAAAGATATCAATGAGTCAGACTGAAACTACCGCCCCGAGCAAATTTTCCCTCCTTCCCGGGAGCATCACCCGTTTCTTTCTTCTTCTGATCGTTGTGCTGTTAGTGACCATGGGGGTGATGGTACAAAGCGCGGTTAACGCCTGGCTGAAGGATAAGAGCTATCAGGTCGTCGATATCACCCATGCCGTGCATAAGCGCATCGATACCTGGCGCTACGCCACCTGGCAGATTTACGACAATATCGCGGCCGCCCCGGCCTCCTCGTCCGGAGATGGACTTCAGGAGACACGGCTTAAGCAGGATGTCTACTATCTCGAAAAACCGCAGCGTAAGACCGAGGCGCTTATTTTTGGCTCTCACGACAGCGCGACGCTTGAGATGACGCAGCGTATTTCGACCTATCTGGATACTCTCTGGGGTGCCGAAACGGTGCCATGGTCGATGTACTATCTGAACGGTCAGGACAACAGCATGATCCTGATCTCCACGCTGCCATTAAAAGATCTCTCTTCCGGGTTTAAAGAGACCACCGTGGGCAGCATCGTCGATTCCCGCCGGGCAGAGATGCTGCAGCAGGCGAATGCCCTTGATGAACGTGAGAGCTTCTCTTCCCTGCGTCGTCTGGCCTGGCAAAACGGTCATTATTTTACCCTGCGCACCACGTTCAACCAGCCAGGACACCTGGCGACGGTGGTGGCCTTCGATTTACCGATTAATGATTTAATCCCGCCGGACATGCCGCTCGACAGCTTCCGTCTGGAGCCCGACAGCAGCACCCAGAACATGCGGGCGGCGTCTGACAAAGAGGCCGCAGAGAGCGTATCGATCTCCTTTAACGGCTCGAAAATCGAAATTGCCTCATCATTGAATTCAACCGGTATGCGTCTGGTGTGGCAGGTGCCGTTTGGCACGCTGTTGCTCGATACCCTGCAAAATATCCTGCTGCCTCTGCTGTTAAATATCGGTCTGCTGGCGCTGGCGCTGTTTGGCTACAGCACCTTCCGTTTCCAGTCGGGTCGTCAGAGCGACGCCTCTGCGGTTCCGGCCGGCACCAGCAATGAGCTGCGCGTATTGCGTGCACTGAATGAAGAGATTGTTTCCGTGCTGCCGCTTGGGGTCTTAGTTCACGACCAGGAGGCGAATCGTACGGTGATGAGCAACAAAATTGCCGACCATCTGCTGCCGCATCTTAACCTGCAGAACATCACCACCATGGCGGATCAGCATCAGGGAGTGATTCAGGCCACCATCAACAATGAACTGTACGAAATCCGTCAGTTCCGCAGCCAGGTGGCTCCCCGCACGCAAATCTTCATTATTCGCGACCAGGATCGCGAAGTGCTGGTCAATAAAAAGCTCAAGCAGGCACAAAGACTGTATGAGAAAAACCAGCAGGGGCGCGCCGCATTCATGCAGAACATTGGCGATGCCTTCAAGCAGCCGTTAAAAACGCTGGCGACCCAGGCGGCGGCGTTAAACACCGCTGAAAGCCACCAGCTTGCCTGCCAGGCCGATTCGCTGGTCAGAATGGTTGATGAGATCCAGCTGGCGAACATGCTGGAGAATGATTTCTGGAAGGGAACCCCAACCCTCTTCTCCATTCAGGAACTGATCGATGAAGTGGTGCCGGAAGTGCTGCCCGTCATTAAGCGCAAAGGGTTGCAGCTGCTGATCAATAACAATCTCCCTGCGAATGACGAACGCCACGGCGATCGTGAAGCGCTGCGGCGTATTCTGCTGATGATTATTCAGTACGCTGTGACCACCACGCAGATTGGCAAGATCACCCTCGAAGTTGGCACTGAGGAGTCAGCAGAAGACCGCCTGACGTTCCGCATCCTGGACACCGGGGAAGGCGTCACCACGAGTGAAATTGATAATCTGCACTTCCCGTTCCTGAATGACACGCAAAGCGATCGCTACGGCAAGGCCAATGCCCTGACCTTCTGGCTGTGCGATCAGCTGGCGCGTAAGCTCGGCGGCCATCTGAATATCAAAGCCCGTGAATCCCTCGGCACCCGTTATTCTCTGCACGTGAAAATGGCGGCCAATCCGCAGGAAGAAGATGAAGAACGTCTGCTGGATGATGTCGTGGTGATGGTTGATGTGACCTCGAACGAGATCCGCAATATTGTCGTTCGCCAGTTAGAAAACTGGGGTGCGGCCTGCATCACGCCGGATGAAAGACTTGCAAGTCAAGAATTTGATCTGTTTTTAACTGATAATCCGTCTAATCTTACTGCCTCCGGCTTGCTTTTAAGCGATGATGAGTCAGGCGTGCGGAAAATCGGCCCTGGCCAACTGCGCGTCAACTTTAATATAAGCAATGCGATGCAGGAAGCTGTACTACAACTAATAGAAGAGCAGCTGGCGCAGGAAGAGATAGCGGAATCCCCGTTAGGCGGCAATGAAAATGCCGAGCTTCACGCCAGCGGATACTATTCACTCTTTGTTGATACAGTACCAGATGATGTTAAGCGGTTGTATACTGAGTCCGCTGCGAATGATTTTGCAGCGCTGGCACAGACAGCACACCGGCTTAAAGGGGTGTTTGCCATGCTTAATCTGGTTCCCGGCAAGCAGTTATGTGAAACGCTGGAACATCTAATTCGTGAGAAAGATGCCTCTGGCATTGAAAAATACATCAGCGACATTGACGCCTACGTCAAAAGCTTGCTGTAGCAAGGTAGCCTTATACATGAACAATATGAACGTAATTATTGCCGATGACCATCCGATTGTACTGTTCGGTATTCGCAAATCACTTGAACAGATCGAGTGGGTGAATGTAGTCGGTGAATTTGAAGACTCTACAGCACTGATCAATAACCTCCCAAAGCTTGATGCACACGTGCTCATTACCGATCTCTCCATGCCTGGAGACAAGTACGGTGATGGAATCACGCTCATCAAATATATTAAACGTCACTTCCCGGATATCTCGATCATTGTTCTGACCATGAACAACAACCCGGCGATCCTGAGCGCGGTCCTGGATCTGGACATCGAAGGGATTGTGCTGAAACAGGGCGCACCGACCGATCTGCCAAAAGCGCTTGCTGCGCTACAGAAAGGCAAGAAGTTCACGCCTGAGAGCGTCTCTCGTCTGCTGGAAAAAATCAGCGCGGGTGGCTACGGTGACAAACGCCTGTCGCCGAAAGAGAGTGAAGTTCTGCGCCTGTTCGCCGAAGGTTTCCTGGTGACCGAGATCGCCAAGAAGCTGAACCGCAGCATTAAAACCATCAGCAGCCAGAAGAAATCAGCGATGATGAAACTGGGCGTGGACAACGATATTGCACTGCTGAACTATCTCTCCTCCGTCACGCTGAGCGCAACGGACAAGGATTGATCTCAACGGGTGTGCGGCCTGATGCCCTCACCCCGCCCCTCTCCCACCGGGAGAGGGTGAAAAGCTTAAAAGGCCCTTGCGGGCCTTTTTTATATTCTTGTTTTTCTCACGCGCTCCGCGTAAATCGACAATGTCTGCTTCAGCACGTCCAGCGTCACCGGTTTCGACAGACAGCTGTCCATGCCTGACTCCAGACAGCGCTGCTTCTCTTCCGCCAGCGCGTTCGCCGTTACGCCCACCACTGGCAACGTCAGGCCAAGCTGTCGGATGCGCTGCGTCAGACGGTAGCCGTCCATGTTAGGCATGTTGACGTCGCTCAGCACGATATCAATATGATTCTTACTCAGCACGTTCAGCGCATCCACGCCGTCATTGGCGGTTTTGCACTGGTAGCCCAGCGATCCAAGCTGGTCAGCCAGCAGGCGACGGTTAATCGGATGGTCATCCACCACCAGAATCATCATATCGTCATTCACCGACGCCAGAGACTCCGGTGACGGCAGTCCGCCCGCGCCGTCGCTCTCTTCCAGTTCCACTTTGTAGATGCGTGCCAGCAGGCTCAACAGCTCGTGCGGGGTGGCGACACTGTGTACCCATTCTCCTGGCGCACGCTCAACCGGGATACCGATGTGGCGACGGCAGAAGAGCACTGACCCTCTCCCCTGCCACGGCTGTTCCGGCATCTCGTCGGCGATCAGCACATCGTCCACGTCCGGTGTTTGACCTTCATAGCGGCACACCCTCACGCCGCTGTGGGCAAGCAGCGCCGTCAGATAGTCATTCAGCGAGGCGTTATGCACCGCCAGCCAGCAGCGCTTATCGCTCAGCCCGTCTACCGTGGCTTTTGCCGGATACTGCGCCGAATAGAGCGGAATGCGGATGGTGAACTGGCTGCCCATGCCGGGCTCGGTATCCACGGAGATATCACCGTCCATCATGCTGACGAGCTTCTCACAAATCGCCAGCCCCAGTCCGGTTCCCTGGAAGTTACGCTGCACGCCGGTACCGACCTGGAAGAACGGATCGAACAGACGAACCACCTCCTTCGCCGGGATGCCGACGCCCGTGTCGCGCACGCGAATGCTCAGGTAATCCCCCGCCCGGCAGACGTGCAGCACAATACAGCCGGTATCGGTGAATTTAATGGCGTTGCTGAGCAGGTTAGAGATGACCTGTTGCAGGCGCATCGGATCGCCGTGCAGCGTCAGAGGCACGTCCGGCTCAATAAAGCAGTAGAGCCCCAGCTGTTTACGCACCACCAGCGGGAGATAGTTGGCGCTGATATGGTTCATCACCTCGCGCGGCGAAAACTCGCGCGGCTCGATTTTCAGCTGCTCGGACTCGATTTTAGAGAAGTCGAGAATATCGCTGATGATCTTCAGCAGCAGGCTGGAAGAATTGTTCATCGCCGTCACCAGCCGGTCGACGCCTTTCGGCAGCTCTTTAGTCTGCAGCAGGTCGAGGTTACCGATGATCCCGTACAGCGGCGTACGCAGCTCGTGGCTGACGGTGGCAAGGAACATGGACTTCGACTGGCTGGCCTGCTCTGCCGCCTGCGCCATCTCCTGCAAGGACTCTTCCATCTTCACGCGCGCGGAGACATCCACCAGCACGCAAATCGCCACGTTTTCATTGCGATAGCGGGAATGCACAAAGCTGATCTGCAGGTTGGTGTGCGTACTCGTCAACACGTCGACAAAGTTAACCTGCTGACCGCAGATAATTTGCGTCAGCCTCTGCCGGTCTTCGTGCGTCAGCATGTTCAGGTAGTTATGTGCCAGTTCGTTACTCAGGATATTGGTCCCGTCCTGGGTACGCAGAATACAGATCCCCACCGGCGCCGAGGCAACAATCTTGCGGTTAAACTGCTCGTGTTCCTCCAGTCGCTGGGCGTCGCTCTCGGCAGGAATAAAGATTTTCCGCTCATACATGCGCGCCAGGGTGAACAGCGCCCCACCCGCGATCAGGTTCAGCAGAATGGCATTCATAATAAGAATGCGTATCCGCTCAAGCACCATATCCACCGGCAGCGAATAGACGATACTGAGCGACGAAGGCGGCAGGCTCTTCTTCAGCACCAGCTCGCGGAAACCTGAGGTATAGCCAAACCACGACCGCTCCTGCATCCAGTGCGGTTCGACGTTTAGACGGTTATCAGGCCCGGCAAGCGAGATCAGCTGATGACCGTTTTCATCCAGAATGGTCACGCCCATGGGCAGGCTGCCCGGGGTGAAGAAGTTTTCCATGCGAATGGTCTGCTCAATCCCCAGCAGCGCCTGCAGGCGATTGCCCAGATAAACCGGCGTCAGGGCGTAGAAATAGCCCACGCCCGGACGTGGGCCCTGGCTCACCCAGAAGATGTTATTGCCGCGCTCGTCCTGCGGTGCATTGCGGTATTTGACAATACGTTCATGCAGGCTTTTCAGCGCATCGTCACGCTCAACGGGCACGTCGCGCAGGCCAAAGTCAGCCATGCAGAGATTCTCGCTGCCAATCAGGAAGACACGGTTCAGGTCGTAGGCGGCGGAGAAATTGTCGCGCCAGTAGCGCATAAACCAGGCGAGCGATTCCAGAGAGCCGCGCCAGGTATTGCTCATGGTGGAGCAATCGGAATCCGGGAACAGCGGCTGGAAGTCCGGGACTTCGGTTTTGTCATCACGCCCGCGAAGCGCAAGGATGCCGTTTTCCGCCGTCAGACGATTTTCGGCAATATACTTCAGCTCCTTCATCACGTCAGACGTTCGCTGAATGTAGCGCTGGGCCTGGTCGGAGCTTAAGTTAAACTCCTGGCGGATCTCCGCTTCTTTCTGGTGCAGCGCGTTAACGATGTAAAACACCGAGAACAGGGCCACCAGCAGCCAAAGCAAGAGCGCCAGCGCCCGAAACAGATAGCGAGAGACTTTCAGCGTAGTACGAAAGGAGACGAGGTATTTCAAGGGGGCGAGGCTCCGCCGTCGGGGTCAAAAGAATGTGGTTAAGGTAGCGGTAAACGCGCCAGGTCGCAACGTTGACTTATCTGCTTGTGCAAAAGAAAAGGGCCGGAATCCGGCCCTTTTTTTTTGCATCAGAAGACATTACTCGTCAGCGTCATCCGCTGCGTCATCGTCAGTGTCGACTTCCGGCGCGATATCATCATCGCCTTCCGCAACGCTACCGTCGATGGAATCAAGCTCTTCATCATCCACCGGCTCAGCAACACGCTGCAGACCCACCACGTTCTCATCTTCCGCTGTACGGATGAGGATTACGCCCTGGGTATTACGCCCTACCACGCTGATCTCAGACACGCGGGTACGCACCAGCGTACCGGCATCGGTGATCATCATGATCTGGTCCGCATCGTCCACCTGCACCGCGCCCACAACGGAACCGTTGCGCTCGGTAACTTTGATAGAGATAACGCCCTGCGTGCCGCGAGACTTGGTTGGGTATTCCCCTTCCGCCGTACGTTTACCGTAACCATTCTGCGTTACGGTCAGGATAGCCCCTTCACCGCGCGGAATAATCAGAGAAACCACGCTGTCTTCGCCAGCCAGCTTGATACCACGCACGCCCGTCGCGGTACGACCCATCGCACGGACGGCGTTCTCTTTAAAGCGCACCACTTTACCGGCCGCAGAGAACAGCATCACTTCATCAGAACCGGAGGTCAGATCCACACCGATCAGCTCGTCGCCTTCGTTCAGGTTCACGGCGATAATACCGGCAGAACGCGGACGGCTGAACTCGGTCAGCGCGGTTTTCTTCACGGTACCGCTGGCGGTCGCCATAAAGACGTTCACGCCCTCTTCGTACTCGCGTACCGGCAGGATGGCGGTGATACGTTCGTCCGCTTCCAGCGGCAGCAGGTTAACGATTGGACGACCACGTGCGCCACGGCTCGCTTCCGGCAGCTGATAGACTTTCATCCAGTACAGACGACCGCGGCTGGAGAAGCAGAGGATCGTGTCATGGGTGTTAGCCACCAGCAGGCGGTCAATAAAGTCTTCTTCTTTAATACGTGCCGCAGACTTGCCTTTACCGCCACGACGCTGTGCTTCGTAGTCGGTCAGCGGCTGATACTTCACATAGCCCTGGTGAGACAGGGTAACCACCACGTCTTCGCGGTTGATCAGATCTTCAATGTTGATATCAGAGCTGTTCGCGGTGATTTCGGTCCGGCGCTCGTCGCCGAACTGATCGCGGACCAGCTCCAGCTCTTCACGGATCACTTCCATCAGACGCTCTGCGCTACCCAGGATGTGCAGCAGCTCAGCAATCTGTTCCAGCAGCTCTTTGTATTCGTCGAGCAGTTTTTCATGCTCAAGGCCGGTCAGTTTCTGCAGACGCAGATCCAGAATCGCCTGGGCCTGCTGTTCAGTCAGGTAATACTGACCGTCACGCACGCCGAATTCAGGTTCCAGCCACTCAGGACGCGCTGCGTCATCGCCCGCACGTTCCAGCATCGCGGCGACGTTACCCAGATCCCACGGACGGGAAATCAGGGCAGCTTTCGCTTCCGCCGGGGTTGGCGCACGACGGATCAGTTCGATGATCGGGTCGATGTTGGCCAGCGCAACCGCCAGCGCTTCAAGGATGTGCGCACGGTCGCGCGCTTTGCGCAGTTCGAAGATGGTACGGCGGGTCACCACTTCACGGCGGTGACGCACGAACGCGCTCAGGATCTCTTTCAGGTTCATGATCTTCGGCTGACCATGGTGCAGTGCAACCATGTTGATACCGAAGGAGACCTGAAGCTGAGTCTGGGAGTACAGGTTGTTCAGCACAACCTCACCCACCGCGTCGCGTTTAATCTCAATCACGATGCGCATACCGTCTTTGTCAGACTCGTCACGCAGCGCGCTGATGCCTTCAACGCGTTTTTCTTTTACCAGCTCGGCGATTTTTTCAATCAGACGCGCTTTGTTCACCTGATACGGGATCTCGTGAACAATGATGGTTTCACGGCCGGTTTTAGCGTCCGCTTCCACTTCGGCGCGGGCACGGATGTAAATCTTGCCGCGACCGGTGCGGTACGCTTCTTCTATACCACGACGACCGTTGATGATCGCCGCCGTCGGGAAGTCCGGGCCCGGGATGTGTTCCATCAGCCCTTCAATGCTGATGTCTTCATCGTCGATATAGGCCAGGCAGCCGTTGATCACCTCGGTGATATTGTGCGGCGGAATGTTGGTTGCCATACCGACCGCGATACCGGACGAACCGTTAACCAACAGGTTCGGGATCTTGGTGGGCATCACATCTGGGATGCGCTCGGTGCCGTCGTAGTTATCGACGAAATCAACGGTCTCTTTTTCCAGGTCGGCCATCAGCTCATGAGCGATTTTCGACATACGGATTTCCGTATAACGCATCGCCGCAGCGGAGTCGCCGTCGACTGAACCAAAGTTACCCTGGCCATCTACCAGCATGTAGCGCAAGGAGAATGGCTGCGCCATACGAACGATGGTGTCATAAACGGCGGTATCACCATGCGGGTGATATTTACCGATGACGTCACCGACGACGCGGGCAGATTTTTTATAGGCTTTATTCCAGTCATTGCCCAATACGTTCATGGCGTATAGTACGCGACGGTGTACCGGCTTAAGGCCATCGCGGACGTCCGGCAGCGCACGGCCAACAATGACCGACATCGCATAGTCCAGATAGGAGCTCTTCAGCTCTTCCTCGATGTTAACCGGTGTAATTTCTCTCGCAAGGTCGCTCATCTAACCGCTATCCCTCTACTGTATCCCGGATTCAAAGGTCGCAAATTATAACACAGCCGAGGTGATTGAGGTAAACCTATACGCTTTATTCACGGGGATTGCCTGATATACTCATTCGTCTTGCTAAATAAGGAGTAAAAGCGCCCATGAATGCCGAAAAATCCCCGGTGGTTCACAACGTTGACCACGAAGAGATTGCCAAATTTGAAGCGGTGGCGTCCCGCTGGTGGGATCTCGAAGGTGAGTTCAAACCGCTGCACCGTATTAACCCGCTGCGTCTGGGCTATATCGCGGAGCGTTCCGGCGGTCTGTTCGGTAAGAAAGTGCTCGACGTCGGCTGCGGCGGCGGTATCCTGGCGGAAAGCATGGCGCGCGAAGGGGCGAATGTTACGGGCCTGGATATGGGCTTTGAACCGCTGCAGGTGGCCCGCCTTCATGCGCTGGAGTCTGGTATACAGGTGGAATACGTGCAGGAAACCGTAGAAGAGCACGCGGCAAAACACGCCCATCAGTACGATGTGGTGACCTGCATGGAGATGCTGGAGCACGTTCCCGATCCGCAGTCGGTGGTGCACGCCTGTGCAAAACTGGTAAAACCGGGCGGCCAGGTCTTCTTCTCAACCCTCAACCGCAACGCTAAAGCCTGGCTGATGGCCGTCGTCGGCGCGGAGTATGTGCTGCGCATGGTGCCGAAAGGGACCCACGACGTGAAGAAATTCATTAAGCCTGCAGAGCTGTTAAGCTGGGTTGATCAAACGTGGCTCAAAGAGCAGCACATCATCGGCCTGCACTACAATCCGCTGACCAATAAATTCAAACTCGCACCGGGCGTTGATGTTAACTATATGTTGCACACAACCGCCAAAAACGACTAACGTCATTCGTTATTCTTATAAAGATTGCGCGACATCATGTTGCGCAATTCTGACCTCTCGTTGAAGAAATCAGCACTCGATCAAATTTTGAATTTTTTTTCTTAATTATTGACATGTCTTCCAGGCCTTACGGTACGAGGACTTAGCCTTTTTTACCCTTTCACAACCTCAATTTAACGTCAAAATCAACCCTTGTGCTGAAAAGATTCGATACTAGAATACTCACCATATAGCGTTTTTCTTATCGCAAACCCCCTATATGTAGTATTTATCCACAGAGTTAGTCACAAGACGGATCTGTGGATAAGCGGGGGATATTTTTTATTTCACGGACAGGTAAAACCCACATGAATCAGAGTCTGCTGGTGACAAAGCGCGACGGTACTACCGAGCGTATCAATCTGGACAAAATCCATCGAGTTCTCGACTGGGCAGCAGAAGGACTGAACAACGTATCTATCTCCCAGGTTGAACTGCGTTCCCACATTCAGTTCTACGACGGCATCAAAACGTCTGATATCCACGAAACGATCATTAAAGCAGCGGCTGACCTCATCTCCCGCGAAGCACCGGATTATCAGTACCTCGCTGCACGTCTGGCGATTTTCCACCTACGTAAAAAAGCCTACGGCCAGTTTGAGCCGCCGAAGCTTTACGATCACGTGGTGAAAATGGTTGAGCTGGGCAAATACGACACGCATCTGCTGGAAGACTATACGGAAGAAGAGTTCGAGCAGATGAACGGGTTTATCGATCACTGGCGCGACATGAACTTCTCCTACGCGGCGGTGAAGCAGCTCGAAGGCAAATACCTGGTTCAGAACCGTGTAACCGGTGAGATCTACGAAAGCGCCCAGTTCCTCTACATTCTGGTGGCCGCCTGCCTGTTCTCTAACTACCCGCGTGATACCCGTCTGGATTACGTGAAGCGTTTCTACGATGCGGTATCAACGTTCAAAATTTCTCTGCCGACGCCAATCATGTCTGGCGTGCGCACCCCTACCCGTCAGTTCAGCTCCTGCGTCCTGATCGAGTGTGGTGACAGCCTGGATTCCATCAACGCCACCTCCAGCGCCATCGTGAAATACGTTTCCCAGCGTGCCGGTATCGGCATCAACGCCGGACGCATCCGTGCGCTGGGCAGCCCGATTCGCGGCGGTGAAGCGTTCCACACCGGCTGTATCCCGTTCTATAAGCACTTCCAGACGGCAGTAAAATCCTGCTCTCAGGGCGGCGTGCGCGGCGGTGCTGCGACCCTGTTCTACCCGATGTGGCACCTGGAAGTGGAGAGCCTGCTGGTTCTGAAAAACAACCGTGGTGTCGAAGGCAACCGCGTACGTCACATGGACTACGGCGTGCAGATCAACAAGCTGATGTACACCCGTCTGCTGAAAGGTGAAGACATCACCCTGTTCAGCCCGTCCGACGTTCCAGGCCTGTATGACGCGTTCTTCGCCGATCAGGACGAGTTCGAGCGTCTGTACACCAAATATGAAAAAGACGACAGCATCCGCAAGCAGCGCGTGAAGGCGGTAGACCTGTTCTCCCTGATGATGCAGGAACGTGCCTCTACGGGCCGTATCTACATCCAGAACGTTGACCACTGCAACACCCACAGCCCGTTTGACCCGGTTGTTGCACCAGTGCGCCAGTCTAACCTGTGCCTGGAGATCGCTCTGCCGACCAAACCGCTGGAAGACGTGAACGACGAAAACGGCGAAATCGCGCTGTGTACGCTGTCCGCGTTCAACTTGGGCGCGATTAAAAGCCTGGACGAGCTGGAAGAGCTGGCCGTGCTGGCGGTTCGTGCCCTCGACGCCCTGCTGGACTACCAGGATTACCCAATCCCGGCAGCGAAACGCGGTGCGATGGGCCGCCGTACCCTGGGTATCGGCGTGATCAACTTCGCCTACTGGCTGGCGAAAAACGGCAAGCGTTACTCCGACGGCAGCGCTAACAACCTGACGCACCAGACGTTCGAAGCCATTCAGTACTATCTGATGAAAGCCTCTAACGAGCTGGCGAAAGAGCAAGGCGCGTGCCCGTGGTTCAACGAAACCACCTACGCGAAAGGCATTCTGCCGATCGACACCTACAAAAAAGACCTGGATGCGATCGTCAGCGAGCCGCTGCATCTCGACTGGGAAGGGCTGCGCGAGTCCATCAAGACTCACGGACTGCGTAACTCAACGCTTTCTGCCCTGATGCCGTCCGAGACCTCTTCGCAGATCTCTAACGCCACCAACGGTATCGAACCGCCGCGCGGCCACGTCAGCATCAAAGCGTCGAAAGACGGCGTGCTGCGTCAGGTCGTACCGGACTACGAAACGCTGGGCAACAACTACGAGCTGCTGTGGGAAATGCCAAACAACGACGGCTACCTGCAGCTGGTGGGTATCATGCAGAAGTTTATCGACCAGTCGATCTCTGCCAATACCAACTATGACCCGACGCGCTTCCCGTCAGGCAAGGTTCCGATGCAGCAATTGCTGAAAGACCTGCTCACCGCCTACAAGTTTGGCGTGAAAACGCTGTACTATCACAACACCCGTGACGGTGCGGAAGACGCGCAGGACGACCTGGTTCCGTCAATTCAGGACGATGGCTGCGAAAGCGGCGCATGTAAGATCTAATGTAAATGCCGGGTGGCGCTACGCTTACCCGGCCTACGTTTTTAGGACACACTCATGGCATATACCACCTTTTCACAGACGAAAAACGACCAGCTCAAAGAGCCGATGTTCTTCGGCCAGCCGGTCAACGTGGCACGCTACGATCAGCAAAAATATGACATCTTCGAAAAGCTGATCGAAAAGCAACTCTCCTTCTTCTGGCGCCCGGAAGAAGTGGACGTTTCCCGCGACCGTATTGATTACCAGTCGCTGCCGGATCACGAAAAGCATATCTTCATCAGCAACCTGAAGTACCAGACGCTGCTGGACTCTATTCAGGGCCGTAGCCCGAACGTGGCGCTGCTGCCGCTGATCTCCATTCCAGAGCTGGAAACCTGGGTGGAAACCTGGGCGTTCTCCGAGACGATCCACTCCCGCTCTTACACCCACATCATCCGCAACATCGTGAACGATCCGGCGGTGGTGTTTGACGATATCGTCACCAACGAGCAGATCCAGAAGCGCGCGGAAGGCATTGCCCATTACTACGACGAGCTGATCGAGATGACCAGCTACTGGCATCTGCTGGGCGAAGGCACCCACAATGTGAACGGTAAAACCATCACCGTAAACCTGCGCGCGCTGAAAAAGCAGCTGTACCTGTGCCTGATGAGCGTCAACGCGCTGGAAGCGATCCGCTTCTACGTGAGCTTCGCCTGCTCCTTCGCCTTTGCCGAGCGCAAGCTGATGGAAGGCAACGCCAAAATCATCCGTCTGATTGCCCGCGATGAAGCCCTGCACCTGACCGGTACCCAGCACATGCTGAACCTGCTGCGCAGCGGTACGGACGATCCGGAGATGGCGGAAATCGCCGAAGAGTGCAAGCAGGAGTGCTACGACCTGTTCGTACTGGCGGCTCAGCAGGAGAAAGAGTGGGCAGATTACCTGTTCCGCGACGGCTCCATGATTGGCCTGAACAAAGACATCCTGTGCCAGTACGTTGAGTACATCACCAACATCCGCATGCAGGCTGTCGGTCTCGACCTGCCGTTCCAGACGCGCTCTAACCCAATCCCGTGGATCAACACCTGGCTGGTGTCCGATAACGTGCAGGTTGCGCCGCAGGAAGTGGAAGTGAGCTCTTATCTGGTCGGTCAGATTGATTCTGAAGTCAACACTGACGACCTGAGCAACTTCCAGCTCTGATGCCACGCGTCACGTTAAGTCTTTCCGGCACTGAGGTACTGTGTCGGGAGGAGCACCCTTCTCTGCTGGTGGCGCTTGAGGCGCATCAGGTAGAAGTAGAGTACCAGTGTCGTTCCGGCTACTGCGGCTCCTGCCGCTGCCGTCTGGTCGCAGGCCAGGTAGACTGGCTGACCGAGCCGCTGGCCTTTATCAACGAAGGGGAAATTTTGCCCTGCTGCTGCCGGGCAAAAGGCGATATCGAAATCGAGATGTGATTGCCCTTATTCCCTCTCCCTGTGGGAGAGGGAATAAGGGCATCAGGCCGCAGAGCCTGATTGTCGGGTGTCGGCCTCGCCTTACCCGACCTACAAAACCTACTTCCGGTGAATGAATTCAACCGCTTTATCCGGGAAATCCGTAAACAGTCCGTCCACGTCCGCCTGGTTATACAACACCTCATAAAGCTGATTCACATTCGTGGCATACGGCGGCAGCTGGTCTGCACGCACGGTATACGGATGCACCTGCATCTTGCTGTCGTGCGCCTCTTTCACCATCGCCGTCAGCTTCACGTGGCCCGGCGCTGAGCCCTCCGCCACCAGCATGTGATAATCCGGCCCGATGCCGTCGGCGTACTGCGCAATCTGCTTCATCGCGCCCGGCTTAAACATCCAGTCGTAGTTGTAGTTAACCCACTTCCCGTCCGGCTGTTTCTCCTGAGTTTCATTCCAGTCAGTGTAGGCAATCAGCTGCACCAGGTTGAGGTTCATGCCCATCTTCGGCTCCAGCTCGGTTTTGATGCGCTTCAGCTCGGCGGCATCAAAACACTGCAGGTAGACTTTGTCCTTCTTGCTGGTGTAGCCGTACTGCTTCAGCACCTCCAGCGTCTTTGCGGCAATGTCTTTTCCTTCCTGATGGTGGAACCACGGCGCTTTGATCTCCGGGTAGATACCGATATTTTTACCGGTTGAGTGGTTCAGCCCCTGAACAAACTCAATCTCTTCCTGGAAGGTATGAATGCGGAAGTCAGATTTGCCCATCGGGAAACGTCCCGGATAGACCTGCACTTTCTTGCCGTTTTCAATCTCGAAGCCTTCGGTAAACTTCAGGGAACGGATCTCCGCCAGGGTGAAATCAATGGCGTAGTAGCGGCCATCTTTTCGCGCGCGGTCCGGGAAACGCTCCGCCACGTCCGTCACGCGGTCCAGATAGTGGTCATGCAGGACAACCAGCTGGTCGTCCTTCGTCATCACCAGATCCTGCTCGAGGTAATCCGCGCCCTGCGCATAGGCCATCGCTTTCGCCGGCAGCGTATGCTCCGGCAGATAGCCACTCGCGCCACGGTGGGCAATAACGATTTTATCCGCCGCCAGCGCGGAGCCTGTCATCAGGCCCGCCAGCAGCAGGCCTGTCGCTAACTGAGTTAATTTCATCGTAAAGCTCCTTATTGACGACGTGCCAGCACTTCCGCGTGGTGACGTTTCTCACCGATCATCACAACAATCAGCAGCAGTACCGCCAGCACGCTACCGCCGATCATCACCATAAAGCCGCCGTCCCAGCCGAAGAAATCAACGGTGTAGCCCACAATGGCGCTCGCCGCGACCGAACCGCCGAGGTAACCGAACAGGCCGGTAAAGCCTGCCGCCGTGCCCGCCGCTTTTTTCGGCGCCAGCTCCAGCGCATGCAGGCCGATCAGCATTACCGGACCGTAAATCAGGAAGCCGATGACGATCATGCAGGCCATGTCTACTGATGGATTGCCCGGCGGGTTAAGCCAGTAAACAACCGTCGCGATGGTCACCAGGGTCATAAAGAAGACGCCCGTCGCACCGCGGTTACCCTTAAACACCTTGTCCGACATCCAGCCGCAAAGCAGCGTGCCTGGGATCCCGGCGTATTCATACAGGAAGTACGCCCAGGAGGATTTATCCAGCGCGAAGTGCTTCACCTCTTTCAGGTAGGTTGGCGACCAGTCGAGGATGCCGTAGCGCAGCAGGTAAACGAACACGTTCGCCACCGCGATGTACCACAGCAGCTTGTTCGGCAGGACGTACTTCATGAAGATCTGTTTTGCGGTCAGCTCCTCTTCGTGCTCCTTGCTGTAATCATCCGGATAGTCGTTTTTGTACTCTTCAATCGGCGGCAGGCCGCAGGACTGAGGCGTATCACGCATCAGCGCGAAAGCGAAAATCGCCACCACGATGGCGCCAAAGGCAGGCATATACAGCGCAGCGTGCCAGTCGTTGAACCAGGCCATCCCCAGCAGGAACAGCAGCGGCGGAATACCGCCACCCACGTTATGGGCACAGTTCCACACCGACACGATGCCGCCGCGCTCCTTCTGCGACCACCAGTGCACCATGGTGCGTCCGCACGGCGGCCACCCCATCCCCTGGAACCAGCCGCAGAGGAACAGCAGCACGAACATGATGGCAATGCTGGAGGTTGCCCACGGCACAAAGCCCATGAACAGCATCACCGCGGCCGCCAGGATCAGACCGGCGGGCAGGAACACGCGCGGATTCGAGCGATCCGACACGGAGCCCATGATGAATTTGGAAAAACCGTAGGCGATGGAGATCCCCGACAGCGCGAACCCCAGATCGCCGCGGGAAAAGCCCTGCTCCACCAGATACGGCATGGCGAGCGCGAAGTTTTTACGTACAAGGTAGTACGCCGCGTACCCGAAGAAGATCCCCAGGAAGATTTGCCAACGCAGACGGCGATAGAGCGGATCTATTTCTGCCTCTGGCAGACGCGCCCTGTGGGGCGCAGGTTTGAAGATACTGAGCATAACAGCCTCCGTGGCCTTGAAATGAATGAGCAGGTGGCTCGCACCTGAATTCCAGAGGCGGGTATGTTAAGAAATCACGGTGATTGTTACTGTGAATCAACGCACAGATTGTTACAGAAATATGACAGAATGCGCAAAAAAGCGCATGAAATCACGTTTCACTTTCGAATTCCGCGCGTTTATGTTCGAAATCAAACAAACCACAAAATTAATATGGCTAAATGATAAAAAACGAACATAGAGGGTAAACAATGACCATTCACGATCCTCGCTACAGCGATGTGATAATCATTGGCGGTGGCGCAACCGGCGCCGGGATCGCACGCGATTGCGCCCTTCGCGGCCTGAGCGTCACGCTTCTGGAACGCCATGATATCGCTACGGGCGCAACCGGGCGTAACCACGGCCTGCTGCACAGCGGCGCGCGGTATGCGGTCACCGACGCTGAATCCGCGCGCGAATGTATTGCTGAAAACCAGATCCTCAAGCGTATCGCCCGCCACTGCATTGAGCCGACCGACGGCCTCTTTATTACCCTTCCCGAAGATGATCTCGCCTTTCAGGACACCTTTATTACCGCCTGCAGCGCCGCGGGCATTCAGGCTGAGGCCCTGGATCCGGCGCTGGCGCGGTGGCTGGAACCGTCGGTTAACCCGGCGCTTATCGGCGCGGTGAAGGTCCCTGACGGCACCGTCGATCCGTTCCGCCTGACCGCCGCCAATATGCTGGACGCCCGCGAGCATGGCGCGCACATCCTGACCGGGCATGAAGTGACCGGGCTTATCCGCGAAGGCCATCGTATCTGCGGCGTGCGGATCCTTGATACGCAATATAACGAACACAGCGAGCTGTATGCCGCCGTTGTGGTCAACGCGGCGGGGATCTGGGGGCAGCGGATTGCGGAATACGCGGACCTGTCGGTGCGCATGTTCCCGGCGAAAGGCTCGCTGCTGATCCTAGACCACCGCATCAATAACCACGTGATCAACCGCTGCCGCAAACCGTCTGACGCCGATATCCTCGTGCCGGGAGATACCATTTCGTTAATCGGGACGACCTCAACCCACGTGGACTACAGTGAGATTGACTACAACCGCGTCACTGCTGAAGAGGTGGACATCCTGCTGCGCGAAGGGGAAAAACTGGCGCCGGTGATGGCCCAGACGCGTATTCTTCGCGCCTACGCGGGCGTGCGTCCGCTGGTCGCCAGCGACAACGACCCGAGCGGACGTAACGTCAGCCGGGGCATCGTGCTGCTCGATCACGCCGAACGCGACGGCATGGACGGGTTTATCACCATCACCGGCGGCAAGCTGATGACCTACCGCCTGATGGCCGAGTGGGCGACCGATGCCGTCTGCCGCAAGCTGGGCAATACCGAACGGTGCGTGACGGCAGAACAAGCCCTGCCCGGCTCGCGTCAGTCCACCGAGAAGACGCTGCAAAAAATTATCTCCCTGCCCGCGCCGCTGCGCGGGTCCGCTATTTACCGCCACGGCGACAGAACGCCACAGTGGCTCGGTGAAGGACGACTGAGCCGCAGCCTGGTGTGCGAGTGCGAAGCCGTCACCGCCGGTGAGGTGCAGTACGCAGTGGAGAATCTGACGGTCAACAGCCTGCTCGATCTTCGCCGCCGCACCCGCGTCGGAATGGGCACCTGTCAGGGCGAGCTGTGCGCCTGTCGTGCCGCCGGTCTGCTGCAGCGTTTTCACACCACCACCGCCACCCAGTCGCTCGATCAGCTCAGCGCGTTTTTAAACGAGCGCTGGAAAGGCATTCAGCCTGTCGCCTGGGGCGATGCCCTGCGCGAAAGCGAATTTACCCGCTGGGTCTACCAGGGGCTTTGCGGTCTTGAGAAGGAGCAACGCGATGAAATTTGATACCGTCATCGTCGGCGGCGGGCTGGCAGGCCTGCTCTGCGGCATCAAACTCACGAAGCAGGGGCTGCGCTGCGCCATTATCACCCGGGGCCAGAGCGCCCTGCACTTCTCGTCGGGCTCGCTGGATCTGGTGGACGAAGCGTACCGCGATAAGCTGCCGCCGGAACACCCGTATCACCTGATTGGCGCGCAGCATATTGACCGCTTTGCGCTGGAAACCGAAGCGCTGCTGGCGGACTGCGGCGCACGTCTGCAGGGCAGCGCCCGGCTCAATCACCAGCGCGTTACGCCGCTCGGCACCCTGCGTTCCGCGTGGCTCAGCCCGGAGGAGGTGCCCATTGCCCCCATTCGCGCGGGACGTGTGCGGGTGGTAGGGATTAGCGGCTTTCTGGATTTCCAGCCCCATCTCGCAGCGGCGTCGCTCTGTCGCCAGGGTGTTAACGCGGAAACGGCAGAGATAGAGCTGCCCGAGCTTGATGTCCTGCGCGATAACCCGAGCGAGTTTCGCGCGGTGAATATCGCCCGTTTTCTTGATAACGAGGACAAATGGCCGCTGCTGTATGACGCGCTCAGGCCGCTCGGCGAAACCTGCGATGCCCTGCTGATGCCCGCCTGCTTCGGTTTACGCGACAACCGACTCTGGCGCTGGCTCTCGGATCGTCTGCCCTGCTCGCTCGGCCTGCTGCCCACGCTACCCCCGTCCGTGCCGGGCATTCGCCTGCATACCCAGCTCCAGCGTCAGTTTGTCGCGCAGGGCGGCGTGTGGATGGCGGGTGATGAGGTGAAAAAAATCACCCTGACCGACGGCGCGGTGAGCGAAATCTGGACGCGCAACCACGACGATATTCCGCTTCGCGCCCGCTATACGGTGCTGGCAAGCGGCAGCTTCTTCAGCAACGGACTGCTGAGCAGCCGGGAGGGCATCCGGGAAGCCATTATGGGGCTGGATGTTCGCCAGCGTGCCTCACGCGCGGACTGGTATCAGAGTGATTTCTTCTCGCCGCAGCCCTGGCAACAGTTCGGCGTGATTGTCGATAACCAGCTGCATCCGCAGCTTTCCGGTAAACCCGTCAGGAATCTCTTTGCCATCGGCTCGCTGCTGGGCGGGTACGATCCCATTGCCCAGGGATGCGGTGGCGGGGTCTGCGCCGTCACGGCGCTGTATGTGGCAGAGCAGATTAGCCAGCGCACGGAGGCTGAACAATGAACGACACCCGTTTTGAAAGCTGCATCAAATGCACGGTGTGTACCACCGTCTGCCCGGTCAGCGGCGTTAACCCACGCTATCCCGGACCAAAGCAGGCCGGGCCGGACGGCGAGCGCCTGCGCCTGAAGGACGGCAAGCTGTACGATGAAGCGCTGAAATACTGCATTAACTGCAAACGCTGCGAAGTCGCCTGCCCGTCGGATGTGAAAATCGGCGATATCATTCAGCGCGCCCGGGCGCGCTACAGCACGCAAAAACCGACACTGCGCGATGCGATCCTGAGCCACACCGATCTGATGGGCAGCGTCTCGACGCCCTTTGCCCCCATCGTGAATGCCGCGACCGCTCTCAAACCGGTGCGTCAGCTGCTGGATGCCACGCTGAAGATAGACCATCACCGCAGCCTGCCGAAATATTCTCACGGCACCTTCCGCCGCTGGTACAAATCCGTCGCGGCGCAACAGGCGCAGTACGCCGACCAGGTGGCCTTTTTCCACGGCTGCTATGTGAACTACAACCACCCGCAGCTGGGTAAAGACCTGCTGAAGGTGCTGAACGCCATGGGCACGGGCGTTCAGTTACTGAACAAAGAGAAGTGCTGCGGCGTACCGCTAATTGCCAACGGGTTTACCGATAAAGCGCGCAGGCAGGCTCAAAGCAATGTCACCTCTCTGCGCGAAGCCATTGTCGATAAAGGTATTCCGGTGCTGGCGACCTCGTCCACCTGTACCTTCACCCTTCGCGATGAGTATCCGCATCTGCTGGACGTGGATAACACCGGCCTGCGCGAGCACATCGAGCTGGCGACGCGCTTCCTGTGGCGCAAACTGGATAGCGGGCAGACGCTGCCGCTGGGAAAATTGCCGCTGAAAGTGGTCTATCACACGCCGTGTCACATGGAAAAAATGGGCTGGTCGCTCTATACGCTTGAGCTGCTGCGGCTTATTCCAGGCCTGGAGCTGACGGTGCTGGATTCGCGCTGCTGCGGGATTGCGGGGACCTACGGCTTTAAGCGTGAAAACTACGAAACGTCACAGGCAATTGGCGCCCCGCTGTTCCGTCAGATTGAAGAGAGCGGCGCGGATATCGTGGTAACGGACTGCGAAACCTGCAAGTGGCAGATTGAAATGTCCACCAGCAAGCGCTGTGAACATCCGATTACCCTGCTGGCGAAGGCGCTGGGCTGAACAGTGCCGGGGCGAAAGGCCCCGGCACAGGTTTTACTCGATGAACAGCGACTCGACCACATGGATCCAGCCGTGCTCGCTGGCAACCTCTTTGCCATTCAGCCAGCGGCGCAGCATGTTCAACGCCATCATCGCGCAAACCTCCTGACGCACCGCCAGGCTGTGGCGGGTGATGCTCATTTTAACCCGCAGCGCCCAGGTGCCTTCCGGCGTCGCCAGCGCGAAGTTAAGGTATTCCTCGTCCAGCCCCCCGACAAACAGCGCCAGACCGGCAAAATGCTTCACCCTTCTCTCGGACGCCCAGCGGGCGGTTTGCGCGAGAGTCTCCTGCTGGAACGGCACCACTTCGCTGGCCAGCAGCGGCGCGTTGACGCGCGACAGCTGCAGCGCCAGCAGGCCACCGGTGAACTGCTCGCTTAAGGTCACGCTCAGCTGACGCGCCTGTAGATGCGTCGCAATCTGCGCGGGCAACCCTTCCGTCCCTTCAAAGATCAGGCTTTCGCCCGCCACGCGCTGCACCTCGGGCCACAGGGCCAGCATCGCCTCTTTCTGTTCGGCCGGGCCTGTCAGCTTAAGTTCAATGATCGGCATGGAGGAGCGATAGCCCATGGACACGCCTGGCGGCAGCGGAAGATGATCGAGGCTCTGGGCCAGATCGCTTTCCGAGCGGCCAAAGGTGGTCAGACGCAGGCACAGCGGCGGTTCAGGCAGGGTAAAACGATCGCGAAGGCGCGGCAGGATCTGCTGCTCAACCATCACTTTAAATTCTGAGGGCACACCCGGCGTAAAGAACATCAGGCAGCGGTTCAGCTGCATAGCAAACCCGCACGCGGTACCCACCGGGTTATCGACCAGTTCAGCACTGGCGGGAATTTCAGCCTGTTTGCGGTTGCTTGGGGCCATGACGCGGCCACGTTCGGAGAAAAAGCGCTCCATCTGCGAAAGCCACGCCTCGTGCAGCACCAGCCCTTCGCCTTTTGCGGTCGCGGCGGCCAGGGCGCTGAGATCGTCACCGGTGGGGCCGAGTCCGCCGTTCACAATCAGCACGTCGCAGTGCTCGCTGCGCTCACGCAGAATAGCGACCAGCGACTCAAGATTGTCGCCTACGGTATTGCGGCGCGTTAACGGTAATCCTTGCTCAAAGAAAAGATCGGCCAGCCAGGCAGCATTGGTATCAATAATTTGTCCATGCAGCACTTCGTCGCCGGTGGATAACATCTCCACGTTAATCATTATGTTCTCCCGCTTATATGGTCAAAACACTATAGCGCAAACGCGGGGGGGAGAAGAGAGAAACTGGCGCGACAGAACGCCGCGCCGGAGTGATTAGAAGCCTGCGCTAACGCCCACGTACGGGCCGTCGGCCAGCGCATTGTCACGGTTGCCGTCTTTACCGGCCAGGTTCAGATAGCGATAGCCAGCTTCGATGGTAATCGGACGCATGATGGTCCAGCGCGCACCGGCGTTGGCCTCTTCATAACTTTCGATACCGCTGGAGAGGGAGTCCGGCGAATAGTAGTACTCACCAAACAGGCCGAAGCTGTCGCCAATTTTCCACTGCAGGCCGCCACCCACTGCCGCCGCGTACCCTTCATCACCGTCATTTGGGTTGGTATAGATACCTTTACCGCCAACGGTGGCCAGGAACGGGCCAAGAGGAACGTTGAGACCCAGGCCGAGGCTGGCCGCGTCGCCGTCGTCATCGTTATGCGTCCAGCCGCCGGTCATCGCCAGACCGGATGTCTCGGTACCCATGCCAAAGCCCAGGTGGGTATAATCCTGACCCGCCGAGCCGTTAATGCTGATGGCGTTCGCCGCCGCCGATACAACCATCAGGCCGAAGCCCAGTAATGCCACTTTTTTCATTGTCGTGATCCCGCACAATTATTATAAAGAAGTCCCAAAACCGCGAGATTTTAACCGGAGTCTCCCGGGGATCAAGCACTCTGCGTGCGGCCGGTCAGTAGATTGTAACTATTTGAAACGGCTATTATCCCTTCAGCGATGCGTTCACCCACTGCTGCAGCGCGCGGCGTGAGACTTTGATGCCGCCATTTTTGAGTTCAGTCGGCAACAGCAGCCAGCGGACGGGTTGCTCAAAACGCGCGACCTTATCCCTGACCCAGTCGGGTAAGCAGGTGATATCCGTTCCCGGTTCGCACTCCACCACCGCCACCGGACGTTGCCCGAACTCAGCGTCGTCCAGCGGGACGATAAACACCTGGTTAACCTGCGGGTGCGTGGCGATAACGCGCTCCAGCGATTCCGGCTGGATCCCTTCTCCGCCGCTAAAAAAGAGGTTGTCCATGCGGCCGAGGATCGTCAGACGGCCGTCATGCCATTCGCCGCGATCGCGTGTGGCGAACCAACCCTGCGCGTTGGTCAGCGGAATCATTTCGCCGTCTCGCCAGTAGCCTGAGGCCATGCTTTGCGCCCGGATCCAGACTTCACCGTTAACCACCTGCACCTCTCTGCCCGGCAGCGCACAGCCCACGTCCGGCTCGCCGTCCGCCTCTTTCGCACAAACGGTAGAGGCAAACTCGGTCAGACCGTAGCCGCAGAAGGTGCGTATATCCTGCTCTCGCGCCTGTTCGGTCAATTCAACAGGGATGGCCGCCCCGCCCAGCAGCACCGCTTTCAGTGCGACAGGCTGGTGCGCATTCAGCAAGCGCCAGAGCTGGGTCGGCACCAGTGAGGCGTGGGTGCAGCCGCGCAACGCCTGCTCAAGAGGCTGTTTCTCGCGTACGGTTAACCGCGCGCCGGCCTGCAGCCAGCGCCATAAAATTCCCTGGCCGGAAACGTGAAACAGCGGTAGCGAGAGCAGCCAGTCGTCGTCTTCACCGTAGGGCATCAGCGACAAAACGCCGCGCGCGCTGGCGAGATGCGCCTCGCACGTATGCACCGCTGCCTTAGGCCGCCCGGTGGAGCCGGAGGTCAGCGTCATGGAGGCCAGCCGCGCCGGTTGCCACGCAGCGCAATACGCATCGGCTGTCTCGTGCATGCGCAGGGCAGGAAGAGCGTCGTAGCTTCCGTCCAGCACCAGCGCAAAGCGCAGCGTCATCTGCGGGAGCAGCACGTCCAGCAGCGGACGCGGCAGCTGCGGATTAGCGGGAAGAATACGCGCCCCGCACTGGAGCAGCGCCAGCCACGCCAGCAGGGTTTGCGGATGATTATGGGCCTGCAGCAGCACGCCGCAGCCCTCCTCCACGCCCTGCCGGTGAAAGCCTGCCGCAAGGCTGTCGATGCGTGCGCACAGCTGTTGCCAGCTGAGCACCTCGTCGTTCAGCCTCAGGGCCGGTTTATCGGCAAACAGCGCGCACCAGTGTCGCCACGGCCAGTCGGTAAAACTCATCGCAACGGCTCCAGCGCCGCGACGTCGAGGCACGGCAGCGCGCTGTCCGGCCAAGGGCGGAGAAGCTGAGCCTGCATCAGGTTCAGCGTGTCGAGGCCAGGAACCGTATCCGGCGTTAGCCAGGCGGCCACGCGCGCCAGCTGGGTTAGCCCAAGGCTGGACTCAATTGACGAGCTGATCACCGCCGTCAGCCCTAAGGCGTGCGCCGCCGCGACCTGCTCGCGCACTTTCGCCAGGCTGCCGGTCAGCGTCGGTTTAATCACTACCGCGCTGACGCCGGGCTCGGCAGCAAATTCAAAATCGGCCTCGCGCAGGCTTTCATCCCAGGCGATGGCAATCCCCGTTTCGCGGGCGAACGCGCGCGAATCCTCGCGGGTTTTGCACGGCTCTTCGAGGAAGGCAATGCGGCTGCGGTACGCCGGATTGACGTACTTCGCAAACTGCTGCGCCTTAAGCGGGGTCCAGGCGCGGTTGGCGTCCAGACGCAGATGCAGATCGGGGATCGCCTCCAGCAGCAGGTTGGCGACCATGCCGTCACGCACCGCTTCATACAGCCCGACTTTGATTTTCGCCACCTTCTCGCCCGGCATGGCGGAGAGCAGCGCGAACAGCTCGTCCGGATCGCCCGTGCAGAGCGGCGCCGCGCGGTAATTCCCCGCTTCCGGCAGGCTGCCGTCCAGCTCCGCCAGCGCGCAGCTGATACCAAAAGCCGCGGAAGGCACCTCCGGCAGCGCCGGATCCGCACCCTCGCGCCACGCGTCCGCCCACGCCAGCAAGGCCGTCTGAGCGTCATCCAGCGACTCGAGGCTAAAGCCCGGCAGAGGCGAAATCTCGCCCCAGCCTTCCCGCTCGCCCTGCTGCAGATGCACGAAGAAGCCGTCACGGGTTTTTAACCGCCGTTCACGCAGCACCACGCCCGCGTCCATCGGTATCTGCCAGCGGTAAACCTGCGCGCGACGCATTACGGATTCCGTTTGTATTTGCTGAAGTCTGGCTGGCGTTTTTCGTTAAACGCGTTGCGCCCTTCCTGACCCTCTTCGGTCATGTAGAACAGCATGGTGGCGTTACCCGCCAGCTCCTGCAGACCCGCCTGACCGTCGCAGTCGGCGTTGAGTGCCGCTTTCAGGCAGCGCAGCGCCATCGGGCTGTTTTGCAGCATTTCACGGCACCAGCGCACGGTCTCTTTTTCGAGCTCGGCAAGCGGCACCACGGTGTTCACCAGGCCCATATCCAACGCTTCCTGCGCGTTGTACTGACGGCACAGGAACCAGATTTCGCGGGCTTTTTTCTGACCGACGATGCGCGCCATGTAGGAGGCCCCCCAGCCGCCATCGAAAGATCCCACTTTCGGGCCCGTCTGGCCAAAGATGGCGTTCTCGGCGGCAATGGTCAGGTCGCACATCATGTGCAGCACGTGGCCACCGCCGATAGAGTAGCCCGCCACCATCGCCACCACCGGTTTTGGACAGGTGCGGATCTGACGCTGGAAATCGAGGACGTTCAGGTGATGCGTACCCGCGTCGTCCTGGTATCCGCCGTAGTCACCGCGCACTTTCTGATCGCCACCGGAGCAGAACGCTTTCTCGCCTTCGCCGGTCAGGACAATCACGCCGATGTTGTCGTCGTAGCGCGCATCCGCCAGGGCCTGAATCATCTCTTTCACGGTCAGCGGACGGAAGGCGTTACGCACCTGCGGGCGGTTGATGGTGATTTTGGCAATGCCGTCGGTGGATTTGTGGTAACGAATGTCGGTGTAGCCTTCGGAGCAGTCCTGCCATTCAACCGGAGCGTAAAGCATGTGTTCATCAGGGTAGATCATAGAGTGTCCTTTATTCGAAGACGCAGTATCTGAGCCAGACTTGCCGCAACCGCATCGGGATTTTCCCGGTGGGCGTTGTGTCCGGCGTTGGGAATTGCATGGCGAACGGCGTTCACTTCCGCGGCAAGGGCCGCGAACTTCTCATCACGTTCGCCATAGAGATAATCAAAAGAGAAATCGCGCGCGCTCAGGGCAGTACGCAGGTCGGGCTGCACGGCCAGCGACGTTGCCTCGAGCATCATCGCCAGCATCGCGCCGTTGTTCTGGCTGCGCAGGGTAATCAGCGCGTCGCGCTGGACGTCCGTCAGGGAGGCAAACACGGGCTGTTGGTACCAGTCAGCGAACACCTTATCCAGCGGTTCGTTGCGAAAACGTGCTGCCCAGCGGCGGTCGGATGCCAGCCGCGCCTGTCGCACATCGGCATCCTGCAGGCCCGGATGTCCCCCTTCTACCGTCAGGCCCAACAGCCCCTTTGGCTGCTGGCAGGCATGGAACATCGCAATGCGGCCGCCGAGGGAGTACCCGACGAGCCAGAATTTCAGTATGTTGTAACTAATCAGAGTTCGGGTGAGCAACGCGCTCATCTCGTCAAAGCCCGCGACGCCCAGATTCCGGGATCCACCGTGCCCCGGCAGATCCAGATACAGCCGGGGGTAGTCACGGAGTCGCTCACCAACACCCTGCCACTCGCGGCAATCTCCGGAAAAACCGTGCAAAAAGACCAGCCAGGGATAGCCTGATTTTCCGTCATGCTGCACGCCCGAGAGGATCACAGCTGGCTCACCTGCGCCAGCAGGCTTTGCAGGGTCTGCGCACCGTCAGCATCGTTTACCACCAGCTCAATCAGTGTCGCACCCGGCTGCTTCCAGGCGCTGCTTAACGCCGCGTCCAGCTGTTCCCAGCTTTCCGGGCGATGATATTTCAGGCTGAACATCGCCGCGGCGTGTTCGAACTGCACGTTCTGCGGCATCAGATAGAAGCGCTCGCGCTCGCTCTGCGGCGTAGGCAGCAGGGAGAAAATCTGCCCGCCGTTGTTGTTGACCACAATCAGCACAAACGGGGCTGACGCCTGACGCAGCAGCGCCAGCGCGTTGAGATCGTAGAGCGCGGAGAGATCGCCCACTATCGCCAGCGTTGATTTCGCGCTGGCGCGCTGCACGCCCGCCGCCGTGGAGATCAGCCCGTCGATACCGCTGGCGCCACGGTTGCTGTACACCGGGTAGCCCGCGGGCAGCTTCGAAAAGGCGTCAATCAGCCGCACCACCAGGCTGTTGCCGACAAACAATTGCCCCTGTTCAGGCAGGCACTGGCGAATACGGTGCGCCAGTCCGGCCTCGCTAAACGCTTCACAGTGCGCTTTAGTCAGTTCCCACGCCTGGCGCGAAAGGTCCGGGATGGCCACCGCCCAGGGCTTGCGTTTTTCAGCCGGATGAAGCGTCAGCCAGGCGTCGATATGGCTGACCAGACGACGTCCGCGATGGTGCGCCGGGTCAAGCCGCCCTTCCAGCGCGTCCACCAGCCAGTACTCTTCCGGCGTGCAGGTGGCCTGCCACTGCAGTAACCGTTTGCCGGTTAAACTCGATCCAAGCTGAACCACAATCTGCGCCTGCGCCAGCTCGGTGACCGCTTTGGCATTACCCAGCCAGAGGTCGGCGCACGGCAGCGGCTGACCGGTCTGGGAAAGCACGTCGCCTATCAGCGGCCAGCCCAGGGTTTGCGCCCATTCGGCGACCAGCTTGCCTTCGGCGGCGCTCATGCGCCCGGCAATCACCACGCCGCGCTTCTGCCGCCAGAAGAACCAGTCGCGCTGCTTCGCGCTCTCAAGGTGCGTCTGCTCGCGAAGCCACGGTTTTTCACTCTCCCACCAGTCGCCAAGGGATTGCTGCCAGTCAAGACCCGTATCGTCCAGCTCACCGTACAGCGGCTCGGCAAACGGGCAGTTAATGTGCAACGCCCCGCTGCGCAACGTCTCCAGAGCGTGATCGACGGTGGAGACCAGCCAGCTTGCCGGAATATCCTGGGTGGGACGGGGCAGCGAAATCGTCTGCGAAGGATGCGAAGCAAAGAGCCCCGGCTGACGGATGGCCTGATTGGCGCCGCAGTCGATAAGCTCAGGGGGGCGGTCGGCCGTCAGTAAGATCAGTTTTTCACCGGTTAACCCGGCTTCAATCAGAGCCGGATAGAGGTTCGCCACGGCGGTACCGGAAGTGACGATCACCGCCACGGGTTCTTTGCTGACCTTCGCCAGACCCAGCGCGAGATGCCCGAGACCACGCTCATCAAAGTGGGTGTGGTGAATCAACGCCCGGTTTTCAGCGGCCGCCAGCGTAAGCGGCGTTGAGCGAGAGCCCGGTGCAATACACACGTGCCTGACGCCATGGCGCGTCAGGGCTTCAAGGATCACCGCCGCCCAGCGTCGGTTAAAAGAACTTACTGACATGAGATTGTCCGGTATCAAGAATGCGACACAGTATAAATAATAGAAAAAATTGGAATTTTGATATGAATCGGGATTGCGCGATTCAGTATTAATCCCTTAGGAGCAGAGAGCGCAATCCGGCGGCTTTGTTTTCGATCTCCTGCCACTCCTGTTCCGGGTCAGACCCGCTGACAATGCCGGCACCGGCATAGAGCCGCAGGGAGTCATCCTGGACGCGCGCGGAGCGCAACGCCACGCAAAATTCACTCTGGTCAGGCGATAAATACCCGGCAGAACCGGCGTACCACTCGCGGTTAAAGGGCTCAACCTTCTGAATAAACTCGCGCGCAGGCTGTCGGGGTAATCCGGCTACGGCCGCGGTCGGCTGTAGCATGAGCAGACACTGCTCATCATCGGCCTGTTTGAGCTCGGTCCAGATACAGCGGCGCAAATGCTGCACTTTACGCAGGCGCACCACCTGAGGGGGCAGTACCTCAAGCGTCTGCGTGTAGTGCTGAAGACGCTGACAGATATCTTCCACGACCAGCATATTTTCGCGCTGGTTTTTATCGTCGTTAAGCAACCACTCGCCGAGACGCTGCGCCTGGCTATCATCGGTATGGCTGGCAACGGTGCCCGCCAGCGCTTCCGTGCGCAGCAGCGTGCCGCGCCGCCGCCAGAGACGCTCGGGCGTCGAGCCAAGAAACGCGTTGCTGGCGTTGAATACCATGCAGAAATGGTAGCAGTGTAAATTCAGGGCGCGGCTGGCCGCCATCAGCGCGACAGGGTTAACGCGCTGTGTAACCTGAATATCGGTTGCCCGGGCGAGAACCACTTTTTCAAAATCACCGCGCGCGATGGTCTCTGTCGCCATGCGGATAAGCGTCATCCATTCGGCCTGCTGCGGCTGATGGGTTTCGTGCTCAACCTGAACGGACAGCGGACGGATAGATCTCGCAGGACGGAGCTGCTGTAAAAAATCCAGCGCGGCGCGGGCATCCTCCTCAAGCGAGCGGTCGCTCCACAGCTGCAGGCGCAGCGTGGCGTTGCCGGCGGTGCGTCGCCAGAGCAGCCGCGGTAAAAAGAGGCTGCCCTGCTCCGGATTAAAGGCGTTCAGGCCGCAGATGCGGGTATCACCTGCTGCGTTTTGCTCGCGCAAAAACTGCGAGGCTAACGCCAGAGAAGGAAATTGGGTGACAGCCCCCAGCGCGGCCAGCTCTTCATCGCCGTTACGCTGCTGCCAGTAAAACTGCGGATAACACTGCTGCTCGCCCAGCCAGGCGAGGGGATCGAAGGCGTCGTTTAACGGGAAAGAGACGTCGAAATGACGTATGCCGGGTGCTGCGGGTAACGCTTGCGATAGCTGGGTACGCAGTTGCTCCAGCGCGAGGAAAATCGAATTCACGCGAACCTCTCCCTGTTAAAGCCTTGTATTATACGGGGTACTGACCATAAATAGCAGTACCCACGTATAGGGAGTGGTTAAACGGCTTAACGACGGGCTAACAGCAGCCCCAGCACCAGGCCTACGGCAGCACCTACTCCAATGCCCTGCCACGGTTTTTCATGCACGTAATCATCGGCACGGTACACCGCTTTTTTGGCACGGTAGTAGTAAGTATCTGACGCATGGCTGACGCGGTTTTTCACTTCATGTAGCGCCTGCTCGGCGCGGGCTTTTAGCTCAATATATTTCTGATCGGCAGGGTCGCCCGAGGAACGTAACACCTCTTCCAGCGTTTCGCTCAGTAAGGCCAGGTCGTCGTCGATACGGGTATCCCAGGATTGAAATGACATATTTTTCTCCATGTTAGTACACCAGTCCGCTAACTATAGCCAACGACTCGTCATTACGCCTGCTTCGCTTCTCGCGCCATGCCGACGTGGGGAATACCATCTTCATCGTACACCTCGGTGACGGGCACGAAACCAAAGTGGCCGTAGAAGGACTGCAGGTGCGCCTGCGCACCCAGGTATAACGCCTTGTTCGGCCACTGTTTCTGGCACGCCTCCAGCGTTTTTTCCATCAGCTGATAGCCGAGTTTTTCACCACGCGCTTTGCCGCTGATGATGACGCGGCCAATGACGACAGGCTCAAAATCGTCTTCGCTTTTCAGAATCCTCGCATACGCCACCAGCTCGTTATTCCGCCAGCCGAGGATATGGCGGTTCTCGCCGACGAGATCGTCGCCGTCGATGTCCTGATACGGGCAGGTCTGTTCAACCACGAACACTTCGCAGCGCAGTTTCAGCACAGCGTAAAGTGAATGAACGGTGAGGTCACTATGGTGTAAATCTTGCCACTGGATCATGTCAGTCTCCTTCCTGGGGTTCATCACGTTATACTAAACCCCTCCCCGTTCGGCAAAGGGCTGATTGCGTTATGGAACTGATTTTTCTGGGTACGTCCGCTGGCGTGCCAACCCGCTCACGGAACGTGACGGCGATTCTGCTGGATCTTAAACACCCCACCCGCGGTGGGCTGTGGCTGTTTGACTGTGGTGAAGGGACGCAGCATCAGCTGTTACACACCGCTTATCACCCCGGCAAGCTGGATAAAATTTTTATCACCCATCTGCATGGCGACCATCTGTTTGGCCTTCCCGGCCTGCTGTGCAGCCGCTCGATGGCCGGTAACGCCAACCCGCTGACGATTTACGGGCCTGCGGGTATTCGTGAATTTGTTGAAACCACGCTGCGCCTGAGCGGGTCGTGGACGGATTATCCGCTGGAGGTCGTTGAGATTAGCGAAGGACTGGTTTTCGATGACGGCGATTATAAGGTGAGCGCTCAGCCGCTCAATCACCCTGTCGAGTGCTATGGCTATCGCATTGACGCGCATGACAAACCCGGCGCGCTGGACGCCGCCGCGCTGATGGCCGACGGCGTAAAACCCGGACCGCTGTTCCAGCGCCTGAAGCACGGTGAGACCGTCACGCTGGAGGACGGGCGCGTCATCAACGGCCAGGATTATCTCGCCGCCCCACAGCCCGGCAAAAAGCTGGCGATTTTTGGCGATACGGCCCCGTGCCCGGCGGCGCTCACGCTGGCCCAGGGCGTGGACGTGATGGTGCATGAAGCGACGCTTGAAACGGCGATGGAAGAGAAAGCCAACAGCCGGGGCCATAGCTCCACGCGTCAGGCGGCGCAGCTTGCCCGTGACGCGGGCGTCGGGAGGCTCATCGTCACCCACGTCAGCTCGCGCTACGACGCGCGGGGATGCGCAAGCCTGCTGGCAGAGTGCCGCACGCTGTTTCCGGAATGTGAGCTGGCCGAAGATTTCGCTCAGGTCAGCGTTTAGTCCTTCATTTTTCCCTCAGGATGCCGATAACGATTAAAAGGTCAGCATTTCTCTCGAGGGTAGAATGGATAATTTCCAGAAAGATATTGATGACAGGGCGAATCTGACCCTGTCGAACCGTTTTGAACTGTTGCTGTTCCGTCTTGGCACCTCTCTGAACGAAAATAAATCTGAGCTGTTTGGCATTAACGTCTTTAAGCTGCGTGAAATTGTGCCGATGCCGGAGTTCACGAAACCCGCCGGGATGAAGTCACCGCTGATGGGAATGGTGAATATTCGCGATCAGGTGATCCCGGTGATTGACCTGGCCGCCGTGGCGGGCTGTAAGCCCACCACCGGGCTGAACATTCTGCTGATCACCGAATATGCGCGCAGCGTGCAGGCGTTTGCCGTGGAATCGGTTGAGAACATCATGCGTCTGGACTGGAAGCAGGTGCACGCGGCGGAAACCGCCGTCAGCGGCCGCTACATCACCAGTATCGCGTGTCTTGACGAGAAGACCGATACCAACGATCTGGCGATGGTGCTGGACGTTGAGCAGATCCTGTATGACATCACCCCGGCCAATCACGATCTGCACGCCACGAACCTGAAGACCACCAAATTCCATATCAAGCCAGGCGCTGTCGCCATCGTCGCGGAAGACTCCAAAGTGGCGCGCTCGATGCTGGAGAAAGGTCTGCAGGCAATGGAGATCCCGGCCCAGCTGCATATCACCGGCAAAGAAGCGTGGGAGAAAATTGGCGTACTGGCGGCACAGGCCCAGGCTGAAGGGGTTCCCATCACCGATAAGATCGCGCTGGTGCTGACCGACCTCGAAATGCCAGAAATGGACGGCTTTACGCTGACGCGCAAAATCAAAACCGACCCGGTACTGAAAGATATTCCGGTGGTGATCCACTCTTCCCTTTCCGGCAACGCCAACGAAGACCATATTCGCAAGGTGAAGGCGGACGGGTATGTGGCGAAGTTTGAGCTGAACGAGCTGTCGTCAGTGATTGAGGAAGTGCTGGACCGCTCGATGAAGAAGATTGACGGGCCGTTGATTAGCCGGAAGCAGCTGGCTTAAGCATGGTGCGGGCTGGTGCCCTCACCCCGGCCCTCTCCCACAGGGAGAGGGAGAAAACCATAAAAAAACCCGCCGAGGCGGGTTTTTTGTTTTTACATTAATGGCATTGCTCGCTGCACGATCTCAATCAGCGGTTGCGGATAGATACCGAAGATGAGCACCAGCAGCGCGGAGATAAGCACTACGATACCACCGGCGCTGTACTGCCAGTTGGTTGGGGCATCGCGGTTGAGCTGCTGAGGTGCGCTCAGGTACAGGCTCACGGCCACGCGCAGGTAGTAGTAGAGACCAATCGCGGAGCCAATCACCACGCCCGCAGTCAGCCACCACAGGTGCGCCTGCACACCGACGGCCAGCACGTAGAACTTACCGATAAAGCCGAGCGTCATCGGAATACCTGCCAGAGAGAGCATCATCACCGTCATCACCGCAGACAGGATCGGACGGTGCCAGAACAGACCACGGTAGGAGAACAGTGAATCGGCATCCGGACCACGGTACGGGCTGGACATCAGGCTCACCACGCCGAAGGCGCCGAGGCTGCTGAACAGGTAACCGGCCAGATAGACGCCCACGGCTTCCATCGACATCTCACCGCTCTGCAGCGCAATCAGCGCCACCATCAGGTAGCCCAGATGAGAGATAGACGAGTAGCCCAGCAGACGTTTGATGTTGGTCTGGCTCAGCGCCATCAGGTTACCGAAGATGATGGAGACGAACGCAATAATGCCCAGCACCACGCGAACCGCTTCGCTGTCACCCACCGGTGCGTACAGGAACAGACGCATAACCACCCCGAAGATGGCGATTTTGCTCGCCGTCGCCAGGAAGGTCGACACCGGCGCTGGCGCGCCCTGGTATACGTCTGGCGTCCACAGGTGGAACGGCACCAGAGAGAGTTTAAAGCCAAGGCCAACAATCATCATGCCCAGACCCGCCAGCAGCAGCGGCTCATGCAGCATGCCGTCACCGAGGCTCTTGCCGAGCGCCATAAAGGAGAGGTTACCGGACTGTGCGTACACCAGCGCAATACCAAACAGCAGGAACGAGGACGCCGCCGCAGACAGGATGGTGTACTTGATGCTTGCTTCCAGGGAGCGCTTCTGGCGGAAGGCGTAACCAATCAGACCGAACAGCGGCAGAGAGATCAGCTCAATACCGAGGAACAGCGCGGCCAGGTGGTTCGCATTCGCCAGCAGAATGCCGCCCAGCGCGGCAATCAGAACCAGCAGGTAAAACTCTTCTTTGTTGTCGTTGTAGCCTTCGAGCCATGGGTACGCAAAGGTACAGGTTGCCAGGCTCGCCAGCAGCACCAGACCGGTATACAGCATGGCGTAACCGTCAACGCGCATCAGCGGAGTGACGTCCATCGCCCCACCCTGGCCAACAAACCAGAGAGAGACTAACGCGGCGTTCAGGCCGATGACCGACAGCGTGGCATTCAGGAAGTGATTGCGTCGCCACGCAATGGAGAGCATCACAACCACCACCGTCAATCCGACGATCAGCAGCGGTAGCAGCGCGATCAGTTGTTGTGGAGTTATTGTCATGGCGAATTACGGCCTTGTAGTAGAAACAGAATTAACAAACCACTGCTGGATATTGCCCATCGCGCTGTGCGAGGTATCCAGAATCGGCTGCGGGAAGAAGCCCAGCAGCACCAGCAGTACGACCAGCAGCAGGATGATGAACAGCTCACGCAGCGACATCCCCGGCAGTTCTTGTGCAGCAATTTCGCTCTTCGCTTTACCGAAGTACGCGCGGTGCAGCATCGCCAGCGAGTAGACGGAAGCGAACACCAGACCAAAGGTGGAGATCACGGTAATCACCGGTACCACTTTGAAGCTGCCGAAAAGAATCATAAATTCGCCGACGAAGTTACCGGTACCCGGCATCCCCAGAGTCGCCACCGCGAAGAACATGGAGAGCGCTGGCAGCCACTTAATTTTGCTCCACAGACCGCCCATCATACGCATGTCACGGGTGTGCAGACGTTCATACAGCTGGCCGCACAGGATGAAGAGACCGGCTGCGGACAGACCGTGCGCAATCATCTGGATCACCGCCCCCTGGTACGCCAGCTGGCTGCCGGTGTAGATAGCAATCAGCACGAAGCCCATGTGGGAAACGGAGGTGTAGGCAATCAGACGCTTGATGTCGTACTGCGTGAAGGCCATCCAGGCACCGTAGAAGATACCGATCACACCCAGCCACATGGCAATCGGTGCGAATTCTGCGGAGGCGTTCGGGAACAGCGGCAGAGCGAAACGCAGCAGACCGTAGGCCGCCGTTTTCAGCAAGATGCCCGCCAGGTCAACGGAACCCGCCGTTGGTGCCTGAGAGTGCGCGTCTGGCAGCCAGCCGTGCAGCGGAACCACCGGCATTTTCACCGCGAAGGCGATGAAGAAGCCCAGCATCAGCAGGTATTCCACGCCGTGAGACATTGGGGTCTTCAGCAGGTCTTCGTAGTTGAAGGTCCAGGTACCGGTCGCGTTGTGGTGAACAAACACCAGCGCCAGAATGGCAATCAACATCACCAGACCACTCGCCTGGGTATAGATGAAGAACTTGGTTGCCGCCGTGATACGCGTTTTACCGTCGGACGCCTTGTGGCCCCACAGCGCGATCAGGAAGTACATCGGCACCAGCATCATCTCCCAGAAGAAGAAGAACAGGAACATGTCGATGGCAAGGAACACGCCGATCACGCCGCCCAGGATCCACATCAGGTTCAGGTGGAAGAAGCCCTGGTATTTTTCGATTTCACGCCAGGAGCAGAGTACCGCCAAAACACCGAGCAGACCGGTCAGCACCACCATCAGCAGCGACAGACCGTCAATCGCCAGGTGGATCGTAATGCCGAAACGTGGGATCCACGGCAGGATGAACTCAGACTGCCACTGCGGAATGCCCGCAGACTGGGTCAGTGAGTAACCGCCCTGCAACCACAGTTGCAGGCCAAGCGCGAGCGTCAATCCCATGGTGATCAGCGCAATCCAGCGCGGCATCTTCACGCCAAAGCGTTCAGTCTGCCAGCACAGGAAGCCGCCGATGAAGGGAATTAATATTAGCCAGGGTAGTAACATGGCGATTTACATTCCTTTTTAAGGCCCCCAGCAGGGGCCTGATTTTCAACGAATTCGAATAAAATTCACTTAACGATCAACGCAACACCATCAGCAGCGCCAGCACGACAACCGCACCGATGCTCATGGACGCCACATACCAGCGCAGGTAACCGTTCTCGCTGTACAGCAGGCCTTTACCTGCAAAGCGGGAGAGGATCGCCGGGATATTCATCAGGCTGTTCAGTGGGTCGCGCTTCACCAGCCACGCAATGCCCAGGAACGGCTTAACGAAGATCATGTCGTACAGCCAGTCGAAGCCCCACGCGTTGTACCACCAGGTGCCCAGCAGGCGGCCTGGCGCACTGTTGGCCACGGCAGTCACCAGCGTACGTTTGCCCAGCCACAGCCATGCAGCGATCAGGATGCCCGCGATAGCGACCACACCGGAGGTGATTTCAAGCGTCAGAACGCGACCGTGCTCAAGCTCGGTGGTGTCTGGCAGTACGCCCTGCAGCGGCGGTACAATCATCGCGCCAACGAAGGTGGACAGTACCAGCAGCACAATCAGCGGCAGGTGATGGGTAATCCCCTTCCCTGCGTGAGCGTGAATTTGTTCTTTACCGTGGAATACGATGAAAATCATACGGAAGGTATACAGGGAGGTCATGAACGCACCGACCAGACCCGCAACCATCAGATTGATATGACCATTCGCCATGGCACCCGCAAGGATTTCGTCCTTACTGAAGAAGCCCGCGGTGATCAGCGGCAGTGCCGCCAGCGCCGCGCCGCCCACCAGGAAGCAGACATAGACCAGCGGGATAGACTTACGCAGTCCGCCCATTTTGAAGATGTTCTGCTCGTGATGGCAGGCCAGAATCACCGAACCGGATGAGAGGAACAGCAGCGCTTTAAAGAACGCGTGCGTCATCAGGTGGAAAATGGCCGCGTCCCACGCCTGAACGCCCAGCGCCAGGAACATGTAACCAATCTGGCTCATGGTGGAGTACGCGAGAACGCGCTTGATGTCGGTCTGCACCAGCGCGGCAAAGCCTGCCAGCACCAGCGTGACCGCACCGACGATACCCACCAGATGCAGAATTTCCGGGGTCATCAGGAACAGGCCATGGGTACGCGCAATCAGGTAGACACCGGCGGTAACCATGGTCGCAGCGTGGATCAGCGCGGAGACAGGGGTTGGACCCGCCATCGCGTCGGCCAGCCATGTCTGCAATGGCAGCTGCGCGGATTTACCCACAGCACCACCCAGCAGCATCAGCGTTGCCCACCACAGCATGTTATTGCCTGCGGCGAAGTGCGCTGGCGCCAGTTCCACCATTTCGCGGAAGTTCAGCGTGCCCAGTTCGTTGTAAAGAATGAACAGCGCGAAAGCGAGGAAGACGTCACCCACGCGGGTCACGATGAACGCTTTCATGGCCGCTGCGCCATTCTTCGGATCGGTATAGTAGAAACCGATCAGCAGGTAAGAACACAGACCCACGCCTTCCCAGCCCAGATACATCAGCAGCAGGTTATCGGCCAGGACCAGAACCACCATGCTGGCGATAAACAGGTTGGTGTAGGCGAAGAAGCGGGAGTACCCCTCTTCACCGCGCATATACCAGGAGGCGAACATGTGGATCAGGAAGCCAACGCCGGTAACCACGGAAAGCATGGTCAGCGAGAGGCCGTCCAGCACCAGGTTGAAACCGATGTTGAAATCACCGACCGACATCCACGTCCACAGCGGCACGCTGAAAGGCTGACGCCCGTTGTTAAAGAAGTCGATACCCGCATACGCTGTCACCAGCGCGGCCAGGCCAACAGAGCCCATGCCGACGGTTGCAGACAGATTCTCAGACCAGCGGCCGCGAGAAAACGCCAGCAGCACGAAGCCAATCAGCGGAAAAATAATGGTTAAGGCAAGCATGTTCATCCACGCAACTCACTTACTGAATCGATGTTCAGATTCTGGCGGCGACGATGGAGCTGTAGCAACAGCGCCAGGCCAATACTCGCTTCGGCAGCCGCGAGGCTGATGGCGAGAATGTACATCACCTGACCATCGGTCTGGCCCCAGTAGCTTCCGGCGACCACGAAGGCCAGCGCGGAGGCGTTAATCATGATTTCCAGCCCGATCAGCATAAACAGCAGATTGCGGCGGATAACCAGACCGGTCAGACCCAGAACGAATAAAATCGCAGCGAGGATCAGTCCATGTGTTAAGGGGATCATGCGCGCTCCTCCGTTTTTCTTTTCGCGCGGTCATCAGTGCGGTTGCTCAGCACCTCGCCAGCACGCTCTTCGCGGCCAACGTGGAAAGCCACAACCAGACCTGCCAGCAGCAGCATTGAGGCCAGTTCCACTGCCAGAACGTATGGGCCAAAGAGCGTGATACCGACCTCTTTCGCGCCAATCGGCGTGCCGTCGATGCCCTGATCGTTAACACCCAGAATGGCATAAACGATCACCACCAGCATGATGGCCGACAGAATTGCCGGGCCAATCCACACCTGCGGTTTTAACCACTGACGTTCCTGCTCAATTTCAGAGCCGCCCAGGTTCAGCATCATCACCACGAACACGAACAGCACCATAATGGCCCCGGCGTAGACGATGATTTCCAGCGCACCGGCGAAGTGCGCGCCCAGTGCAAAGAACACCCCGGAAATGGCCAGCAGCGAGATGATTAAGTACAGCAGCGCATGCACCGGATTGGTGTGCGTGATCACTCGCAGCGTAGCCAGGATGGCGATAAGGCCACAGATATAAAAAGCGAATTCCATTGCCCTCTCCTTACGGTAACAGGCTCTTGACGTCGATAGGCTTAGCTTCGTTCTCTGCTTCGCCCTTATCTTTGCCGTCGATTGCCATACCCGCCATCCGGTAGAAGTTATATTCCGGGTATTTGCCCGGACCGGAAATCAGCAGATCCTCTTTCTCGTACACCAGGTCCTGACGCTTGTACTCACCCAGCTCGAAGTCTGGAGTCAGCTGAATCGCCGTGGTTGGGCACGCTTCTTCACACAGACCGCAGAAGATGCAGCGTGAGAAGTTGATGCGGAAGAACTCAGGGTACCAGCGGCCGTCTACCGTCTCGGCTTTCTGCAGAGAGATACAGCCTACCGGACACGCTACCGCACACAGGTTACAGGCAACGCAGCGCTCGGAACCGTCCGGGTCGCGCGTCAGCACGATACGGCCACGGTAGCGCGGCGGCAGATATACCGGCTCTTCCGGGTACATCCGGGTTTCGCGTTTGGCAAACGCGTGCAGGCCGATCATCCAGATACTGCGTACCTGGGTACCGAAGCCTACCAGTAATTCTTTTAAGGTCATGGTCTATTGCCCCTTATGGCTGCTGCCAGAGAATGACAGCGGCCGTTACCAACAAGTTGACGAGCGTCAGCGGCAGGCACACTTTCCAGCCGAAGGACATTACCTGGTCATAACGCGGACGCGGTAACGCTGCGCGAATCAAAATGAACATCATCATGAAGAACGCGGTTTTCAGCGCGAACCAGATGAACGGCGGTAAGAACGGGCCATGCCAGCCACCGAAGAACAGCGTTACCATCAACGCGGAAATGGTGACGATACCGATGTACTCGCCCACGAAGAACAGACCGAATTTCATACCGGAATATTCGATGTGGTAACCGTCGGCCAGTTCCTGTTCGGCTTCTGGCTGGTCAAACGGGTGACGGTGACACACTGCCACGCCCGCGATGGCAAAGGTAATAAACCCAAAGAACTGCGGAATAACGTTCCAGATGTCGGCCTGGTTGTTGACGATGTCGGTCATGTTGAATGAACCGGCCTGCGCCACCACGCCCATCAGGGAGAGACCCAGGAACACTTCGTAGCTCAGGGTCTGCGCGGAAGCACGCATCGCACCCAGCAGCGAGTATTTGTTGTTACTGGACCAGCCTGCGAACAGGACCGCGTAAACCGCGAGGCCTGCCATCATCAGGAAGAACAGAATGCCGATGTTCAGGTCAGCGACCACCCAGGTCGGGCTGACCGGCACGATAGCAAACGCCAGCAGCAGCGAGGTGAAGGCGATCATCGGTGCCAGAGTAAAGATCACGCGATCCGAGAAGCGCGGGATCCAGTCCTCTTTAAAGAACATCTTGATCATGTCCGCGACCAGCTGGAGTGAACCACCCCAGCCCACGCGGTTCGGTCCGTAACGGTTCTGGAACAGACCGAGCAGACGACGTTCACCAAAGCTCATGAACGCGCCGCAGGTGACCACCACCAGCAGAATCACAACCGCTTTCAGAATGCTCAGCAGGATGTCGATAAGATCCGGCGTTAACCAACTCATGCTTTTGCCTCCTGCAGATTATCAAGACGCGCACCCGCCAGAACTGGCGCGATGCCAGGCATACCCATCGGCAGACCGACCTGCCCTGCTGTCAGGCTTTCAGAAATAATCAGCGGCAGGCTGATGGTCTGGCCGTCATAGCTAAAGGCGATGTTCGCACCCGCGTTAACGCCAAGCTTCGCGGCATCCGCCGGGTTAAGCTTGATGTACGGCTGCGGCATACGGGTCTGGAAGACCGGTGAACGCTGGGACAGCTCGTCGCTACCGAACAGGTGGTAGTACGGCGCAATACGCCAGCTACCGTCCTGCGCCTGGAAGCTCGCCGGTACGGTGGTGAAGAAGTCCAGACCGGTTTCGGAAGCTTCAATCAGACGCACGCCCGGATCGCCGTGGCGCAGGGAGCCGCCCACTTCAGCCTGGAACTTGTTCCATGCCTGCGGGGAGTTCCAGCCCGGTGCCCATGCGAACGGGATTTGCGAACGCGGTGCAGACGGCTGGTTGTTCCCTTCCATGGAGAAGGCAAACATGGTGTCTTTATCCTGCGGCTGGCGCGGTTCGTGCACGCTGATATTGGCGCGCATTGCGGTACGGCCGCTGTAACGGTGCGGTTCACGCGCCAGTTTCTGGCCGCGAATGCGGAAGCTTGCTTCAGGCGCGGCATCTTTAATGCCTGCCAGCTGAGGCAGTTTTTCCACCACCGCGTCGATAACGTGGTCGAGCTGCGTCCAGTCCACTTCACGGCTCTGCACGGTGCTGTGCAGGGAGTGCAGCCAGCGCCAGCTTTCCAGCATCACGGTGTTGCTGTCGTAGTAAGCCGGGTCATAAACCTGGAAGAAACGCTGCGCGCGGCCTTCGTTGTTGATAACGGTACCGTCGCTTTCTGCGAAGCTTGCCGCAGAGAGCACCAGGTGCGCTTTGTCCATGATCGCGGTGCGCTGATGGTCAATCACCATCACCAGCGGCGCTTTGGAGAGCGCGGCGTCAACGCGAGCGGCAGAAGCATGACGATGCAGGTCGTTTTCCAGCACCACCACGGCGTCAGCGGCACCGGATTCCAGTTCGCTTAACGCAGCTTCCAGCGAGCCGCCGCCGATCATGCCCAGACCAATGCTGTTCACCGCACGGGCAATCATGGTCACGCCGACGTCAGCACCGCGGCCTTTCAGGGCTTTGGCCACGTTGGCTGCCGCCTGAATGATCTCAGCGCTGCCGGCGTTGGTCCCGGAAATAATCAGCGGTTTCTTCGCACCGGCCAGGGCCTGAACAATCACGTCAACCTTGTTCTGCAGGTCGCGATCCAGTTCTACCGCCGGTGAGTTGTTGTCCAGCGCGTGGGCAATGGCAAAGCCAAGGCGCGCCTGATCTTCAACCGGTGCGCAGTAGGTCCACGCCGCGATGTCGTCCAGACGGGTGTTGTCGACGTTGGTCACAAACAGAGGATGCTTCGCGCGCTGACCGATGTTCAGGATCGCCGCAATCTGCCAGTCAGCCACTTTCTGCGCCGCTGCCATTTCACGTGCTTTACCCTTCACCGCCTGACGAACCGCCAGAGCCGCGCGGGCGCCGGTCTGGGTCAGGTCTTCACCCAGCACCAGGACCGCATCATAGGATTCGATTTCGCGCAGCGCAGGGGTATGGATACCGCCTTCACGCAGCACTTTCAGTACCAGCTGCAGACGTTCCTGCTCGCCCTGAGCGATACCGGTATAGAAGTTTTCCGCCCCAACCAGCTCGCGCAGCGCGAAGTTGCTTTCGATGCTGGCGCGCGGGGAGCCGATACCGATCACTTTCTTCGACTGGCGCAGAATATCTGCCGCGCCCTGCATCGCCTGTTCAGCGTTCAGGGTAATGAAGTCGTCGCCACGGCGCTGAACCGGCTGACGCGGACGGTCTTTGAGGTTCACATAGCCATAGCCGAAACGACCGCGGTCGCAGAGGAAGTAGTGGTTAACGGTACCGTTGTAACGGTTTTCGATACGGCGCAGTTCGCCGTAGCGCTCACCCGGGCTGGTGTTACAGCCGAGGGAACACTGCTGGCAGATGCTTGGCGCAAACTGCATGTCCCATTTACGGTTGTAACGCTCGGAGTGAGTTTTATCCGTAAAGACGCCGGTCGGGCAGATTTCTACCAGGTTACCGGAGAATTCGCTCTCCAGCACGCCGTCTTCCGGACGACCGAAGTAGACGTTGTCATGCGCGCCATACACGCCCAGATCCTGACCGTCTGCATAGTCTTTGTAGTAACGCACGCAGCGGTAGCAGGCGATGCAGCGGTTCATTTCGTGAGAGATGAACGGCCCCAGGTCCTGGTTACGGTGGGTACGCTTGGTAAAGCGATAGCGACGGAAGCTGTGACCGGTCATCACGGTCATATCCTGAAGGTGGCAGTTACCGCCCTCTTCACAAACCGGACAGTCGTGCGGGTGGTTGGTCATCAACCACTCCACCACGCTTTCGCGGAACTGTTTGGCTTCTTCGTCATCAATCGAAATAAAGGTGCCTTCGGTGGCTGGCGTCATACAGGACATCACCAGGCGACCACGCGTGTCTTCCGCGTTTTGATATTGCTTCACCGCACACTGGCGGCAAGCACCGACGCTGCCCAGCGCCGGATGCCAGCAAAAGTACGGAATATCGAGGCCAAGAGACAGACAAGCTTCCAGCAGGTTGTCCGCCCCGTTGACTTCGTATTCTTTGCCGTCTACATGAATCGTAGCCATTAGCATGCTTCCAGTTGGCTCGGTCGAAACCGAGCGTTAATCAAAATTCTTGTCGTTACCAGCGCGCTTTAAGCAGGTTCGGCTGAATCCCATTGATCGCATGGGTATTGCTGAACGGCTGCTTGATGCCTGCTTCGAACTCGTCGCGGAAATATTTGATCGCGCTCTGCAGAGGTTCGACGGCACCCGGTGCGTGGGCACAGAAGGTTTTACCCGGGCCTAAGAATCGACACAGTTGCTCAAGCGTCTCGATATCCCCAGGCTGGCCTTCGCCACGTTCGATTGCACGCAGGATCTTCACGCTCCACGGCAGACCATCACGGCACGGTGTACACCAGCCGCAGGACTCGCGGGCGAAGAACTCTTCCAGGTTACGCACCAGCGAGACCATGCCGATCTCGTGGTCGACGGCCATCGCCAGCGCCGTACCCAGACGGCTGCCTGCTTTACCAATGCTTTCGAATTCCATCGGCAGGTCAAGGTGGGCTTCGGTCAGGAAGTCAGTCCCTGCCCCACCCGGCTGCCAGGCTTTGAATTTCAGGCCATCGCGCATGCCGCCCGCGTAGTCTTCAAGAATTTCACGTGCGGTAGTACCGAACGGCAGTTCCCAGACGCCAGGATTTTTAACGCGACCGGAGAAGCCCATCAGCTTGGTACCGGCATCTTTGCTTGAGGAGATGCCCTGATACCACTCCACGCCGTTGGCGAGGATAGCCGGAACGTTACACAGGGTTTCGACGTTGTTTACGCAGGTCGGTTTACCCCATACGCCGGAGCTTGCCGGGAACGGTGGCTTGGAACGCGGGTTCGCGCGGCGGCCTTCCAGGGAGTTAATCAGCGCCGTTTCTTCACCGCAGATATAACGCCCGGCACCGGTGTGCACGAACAGTTCGAAGTCAAAGCCGGTGCCCAGGATGTTTTTACCGAGCAGGCCCGCTTCGGTGGCTTCGGCAATCGCGCGACGCAGGTTTTCCGCCGCTTCGATGTACTCACCGCGCAAGAAGATGTAGCCACGGTACGCTTTCAGCGCAAACGCGGAGATCAGCATGCCTTCCACCAGCAGGTGCGGCAGTTGTTCCATCAGCAGGCGGTCTTTATAGGTGCCCGGCTCCATTTCATCGGCGTTACACAGCAGGTAACGGATATTCATGGATTCGTCTTTTGGCATCAGGCTCCACTTCAGACCGGTGGAGAAGCCCGCGCCGCCGCGGCCTTTCAGGCCAGACTCTTTTACCGCGTTAACGATGTCGTCCGGCGCCATGCCGCCAAGGGCTTTACGCGCGCCGGCATAGCCGTTTTTGCTCTGGTATTCGTCGAGCCATACCGGCTGTTTGTCATCGCGCAGACGCCAGGTCAGCGGATGCGTCTCAGCAGTACGAATTACAGTTTTCATTTGTACTGCTCCAGCAGGTCAGGAATCGCTTCCGGCGTCAGATGGCTGTGAGTGTCCTCATCAATCATCATGGTCGGCCCCTTGTCGCAGTTACCCAGGCAGCAGGTTGGCAGCAGAGTAAAGCGTCCATCGAACGTGGTCTGGCCCGGCTTGATATTGAGCTTCTTCTCAATCGCAGCCTGAATGCCCTGATAACCGGTGATGTGGCAGACTACACTGTCACAGTAGCGGATCACATGGCGGCCTACCGGCTGACGGAAGATCTGGCTGTAGAACGTGGCTACGCCTTCTACGTCACTTGCCGGAATACCCAGCACTTTCGCGATCTCATAGATCGCCCCATCCGGCACCCAACCACGCTGTTTCTGTACGATTTTCAGCGCTTCAATGGACGCCGCACGCGGGTCTTCGTAGTGGTGCATCTCGTGCTCAATGGCGGCACGTTCTGCTTCACTCAGCTCAAAAGCCTCGGTTTGTGGTTGTTGATTCTCGTGCATAATTAGCGGTCCACATCTGACATAACAAAATCGATACTACCCAGATACACAATCAGGTCGGAGACCAGACTGCCGCGGATGGCGGACGGGATCTGCTGCAGGTGCGCAAAGCTCGGCGTACGCACGCGGGTACGGTAGCTCATGGTGCTGCCGTCACTGGTCAGGTAGTAACTGTTAATACCCTTGGTCGCTTCAATCATCTGGAAGGATTCTTGCGCCGGCATGACCGGACCCCAGGAAACCTGCAGGAAGTGGGTGATCAGGGTTTCGATATGTTGCAGCGTGCGCTCTTTCGGTGGCGGCGTCGTCAGCGGGTGATCCGCCTTGAACGGGCCTTCCGGCATGTTGTTGAGGCACTGCTCAAGGATGCGCAGACTCTGGCGCAGCTCTTCTACTTTCAGCATCACGCGGGTGTAGCAGTCGGAAACACCGCCGCCCACCGGGACTTCAAAGTCGAAGTTCTCATAGCCAGAGTAAGGACGGGCTTTACGCACGTCGAAATCAATACCGGTCGCACGCAGACCTGCACCTGTCGTCCCCCACTCCAGCGCTTCTTTCGCGCCGTAGGCAGCAACGCCCTGGGAACGGCCTTTCAGGATGGTATTGCGCAGCGCGGCTTTCTCGTAAGAGGCCAGACGTTTTGGCATCCAGTCGAGGAATTCACGCAGCAGACGGTCCCAGCCGCGCGGCAGATCGTGTGCCACACCGCCGATACGGAACCAGGCCGGGTGCATACGGAAACCGGTAATCGCTTCCACCAGATCGTAGATTTTCTGACGGTCGGTGAAGGCGAAGAAGACCGGGGTCATCGCGCCGACGTCCTGAATGAAGGTGGAGATATACAGCAGGTGGCTGTTGATACGGAACAGCTCTGACAGCATGACGCGAATCACGTTAACGCGATCCGGCGTAACGATACCCGCCAGTTTCTCAACGGCCAGCACGTATGGCATCTCGTTGACGCAGCCGCCGAGGTACTCAATACGGTCGGTATACGGAATGTAGCTGTGCCAGGACTGACGCTCGCCCATCTTCTCAGCACCACGGTGGTGGTAACCGATGTCAGGTACGCAGTCGACAATCTCTTCGCCATCAAGCTGAAGAATAATACGGAATGCACCGTGCGCAGACGGGTGGTTCGGACCGAGGTTAAGGAACATGAAGTCCTCGTTGTCGGTACCGCGCTTCATGCCCCAGTCTTCCGGTTTGAAGGTCAGCGCTTCCATCTCCAGATCCTGCTTGGCTTTGGTCAGCTCAAACGGATCGAATTCGGTGGCACGTGCCGGGTAGTCTTTACGCAGCGGGTGGCCTGTCCAGGTCTGCGGCATCATGATGCGCGTCAGGTGCGGGTGGCCGTCAAAGGTCATGCCGAACATTTCCCAGGTTTCACGCTCGTACCAGTTGGCGTTCGGGAAAAGTTTGGTGATCGTCGGCAGATGCATGTCGTTTTCAGACAATGCCACCTTGAGCATGATATCCGTATTACGGTCTATTGAGATCAGGTGGTAGAAAACGGAAAAATCCGCAGCAGGGAGACCCTGGCGGTGGGTACGCAGACGTTCATCCATGCCGTGTAAGTCAAACAGCATGACGTACGGTTTTGGCAATTTCTTGAGGAAATCGACAACTTCCAGCAATTGCTCACGCTTCACCCAAACAACGGGTACCCCGGTGCGGGTAGCCTGAACAGTAAAGGCATCCGGCCCAAAACGGTTGCGCAGTTCGCCAATGACTGGGTCATCCAGATGATCCCGGGTCTGCCAGGCGGCTTCTTGCGCGGTTAAGTCGGTCATATTGTTCACCATTGCAAATGGTCCGTGGTGACTGTTGAGCCTGGCTTCGCGCTATTTGAGTAGTGATATGCGAAGGTGTTCTCCAGGCCTACAGGCGCAAATTAAATTTCGTCAGGCGTACGCAGATTGGTGACGGCAATACGTTCACCACGTTTACGCTCGCGCTCAGACTGCATGTTCGCGCGATACACACCCTGATCGCCAACAACCCACGACAGTGGGCGACGTTCTTTACCGATAGACTCCTGCAGCAGCATCAGCGCCTGCATGTAGGCTTCCGGACGAGGCGGACAACCCGGGATGTACACATCCACTGGGATAAACTTATCTACGCCCTGCACGACGGAATAGATGTCGTACATACCGCCAGAGTTTGCACATGCGCCCATGGAGATAACCCATTTAGGCTCCAGCATCTGGTCATAAAGACGCTGAATAACAGGTGCCATCTTGGTAAAGCAGGTACCGGCTACCACCATCAGGTCAGCCTGACGTGGTGAAGCACGCAGTACCTCGGCCCCAAAACGCGCAACGTCATGCACCGCAGTGAATGACGTCACCATTTCAACGTAGCAGCAAGAAAGGCCAAAGTTGTACGGCCAGATGGAGTTCTTACGACCCCAGTTGACCATATCGTGCATGGCATGTTCGAGTTTGCCCATGTACACGCTTTTATTGACTTCTTGCTCCAGGGGGTCGGTTACGATCTCCTGTTTTTGCAGGGGGTAACGGTCATTCTCACCGTTAGGATCTATGCGGGTGAGCGTATAATCCATCTTATTGCCTCGCTGTTACTGCTGACGATTAGAGATACTGTTTTCCGGGTTGATGTGTTCACGACGTGAACGCGCAGGCGTCCAGTCAAGCGCGCCAATACGCACCAGATAAACCAGACCGGCCAGTAGCACTAAAATGAAAATTGCGGCCTCGACAAAGCCCACCCAACCACTTTCGCGGATGGACGTTGACCATGCGAAAAGGTAAAGCGCTTCCACGTCGAAGATGACGAAGAACATGGCTACCAGATAGAACTTGGCAGACAGGCGTAAGCGAGCGGAACCTACTGAATCAATACCTGATTCGAAAGGTGTGTTTTTGTGCCTTGCGCGGGCGCGACCGCCCAGGAACCAGCCGCCGACTAACATCAGGCAGCACAGGCCAATGGCTACAATAAGAAAGATTGCGAATGCCCAGTGATGAGCGATGACTTCTGTGGATGTTGACATACTCATTGCTTACTCATCAAAAGTGATACCAACGACACTGCTCTTGCTGGCAGATGGGCATCACATCGATTCATGGGGAGGAACAAATAACCTTACACTAACTGTCAGAAATGAGACGTAGACAGCAAAATGATGGGGTTTTTTACTCCTTTCTATAACCTATTGTCAACTTTAACAAAGGTTTCTTCACATTAAATTACATCGAGCGATTCTCATTAACATTTGGTGCCCTTTAACCCTGGTGGGTCCATGACTTTCCGTCAAATGTATGTTGTTGAATCGTGTCCGTTTCGGAAGTAAAAAAAATAACCCTCCTATTTTGACAGGATTTGCCAACGATTCCTCCCCCCAAATAGGAGTATTTTCTTGATCTGTGACACGCTTTTGTTAATTCAACCAGGAAAACGGCAACATATTTCCTGTTTTTTTAACATGGGAGGTAGGTGGTTGAAGTTAGAACGGAAAACGGACAAGTTTTAAGCAAAAGCATTTAGCATGTTGATAAATATGAAGTATCCTGAAAACCCATACGCCATAAGCGGATATTTTTGCTAAAAAAAAGCCACTGCATGTGAAAATCACACGAGTGGCTTTTTTTTACACTTACATTTTGTTACCAGAATTTTGAGCTATCGATCACTCGAAATCCCCTTCAACGATCAGGGAATCATCCCCCCCTTCGGAGGTAACGCGTTCGAACTGCCACGGGTTATGGTAGTTTTCCATCGCCTCGAACACCACTTTGGCCAACTCGTTATGGCTGGACGAATTGTGGCAGAGCAGATACTCCGTATCCGGCAGCGCAGGAAGACCATCGGATTTTCCCAGGACGCGCAGATCGGGGCTCATCATCTCAACCGGACGGGCCGTCACACCCAGACCGGCCTTCACGGCAGCACGGACCGCTGGCAGCGTGGAAGCCACATACGCCAGACGCCACGGAATGTTGGCCTCATTCAGTGCCGTGAGCACCATATCGCGGAACGGGCTCGGGTCATCCAGTAAGACCAGTGGAACCGGCTCCCCTTTTTGCAGCACATATTCGGCCGCGCAATACCAGTGCGTAGGCGATGTACGCAGCGTCAGGCAGTCAAACTGCCCGGGACGATGCGTGGTGACCACCAGGTCAACTTTATTCTCATTTAACATCTCAACCATAAAGGCATTACGCTTTACGCTAACGTCCAGCGCAAGCTTCGGATAAACCGAACTAATACGATTGAGTAGAAACGGCAATATAGTATCCGCTGACTCATCAGATGCGCCTAACGTTAGCACCCCTTGAAGGTTGCTAAACATTAATGACATACATGCTTCATCATTAAAGCGAAGAATTTTCCTGGCATAACCCAGAAGCTGAATACCGTGTTCCGTTAAGAGCTTATTACGCCCATGACGCGCAAAAAGCTCTTTACCAACCAGTTGCTCCAGCCGCTGCATTTGCTGGCTGACGGCAGACTGAGTTCGGCAAACGGCGGCAGCAGCGGCTGCAAAAGTGTTGAGATCGGCGACCGCAACAAACGTTCTCAGCAGATCGAGGTCGAGATTCATTATCGGACGATTTGCATTTATCATATCTATTCACTTTCAGGTTGCTCGTGCGGAGCTGCCCGGGTTGAAGCTGTGTGTGTACAGTTAAGCAATTCCCTCTGAAGATTTTCCCTCGCATCCCGGCCCGGCAGACTGCCTGACAGATAGTTATTGTGCTGCTTTATATCAACAGTCAGAAAGCACGTTTCATGACGTTATTTTTATTCTCTTAAACGTTCAGGATATTTAGATGTTCGCAGGTTTATGTAAATTACATTAAAGGTATAACACCTTTTCTGCCATCTGTATCGCAGCGCTGTCAACGTAGCAGGAGATGTTCGACACATTCCAGCCAGAGATAACTCCAACAATAACAATCAATTAATGAGGAAAACCAGTCACAGATATACAAAAAACGTGTATCTGCACTCTGCTTTCCTGGAAGACATCTTAACCCAAATCCACTTTATTTATAAGTCTTATTGCAATATTGAGGATTAAAGAAGAATGTTAAGCTTCTAAACTAATTTTATTAGAATTAACTAAAGTTGCATTTTTTAGGTTAATAATAAATAAATTTTAATTTAGATTAAGACCATTCATTAATGGCACTTAACATTAATTTCACATGAGTAACTTTTAGCCACAGCATGCTATTACAGAAACAGGTATCAAGCATTCAGGTTTAACGAAATGTCACTCAAGGTGATTGCCACCTTTGTCCTGCTTTCCACCTATTTTTACCAGCACAATATACACAATTTTGACAAATGAATAGCACATTTAACCAAATATGGCACCGTGCGCACAACTTTAAGCCAGCATAAAAGCATACACCCAGAGAAAAAGATTTATCAAAATTTTGCTCCCGGCACAAAATCTTCTACTGCACACCCTTCAAAACGAAGCGAGGGGGGAGTACATTATTCCGTGCTGACTTCCACGGCAGGGAGTGGCAATCATAGCGAAAAGGTTAAAGGTTCATGTCCCCTATCGAAAAATCCAGCAAGCTAGATAACGTCTGTTATGACATCCGCGGCCCGGTTCTGAAAGAGGCAAAACGCCTTGAAGAAGAAGGCAACAAGGTTCTGAAACTCAACATTGGTAACCCAGCGCCATTTGGTTTTGAAGCGCCGGATGAAATTCTGGTTGATGTGATCCGCAACCTTCCTACTGCACAAGGCTATTGCGATTCAAAAGGACTTTACTCCGCACGTAAAGCCATCATGCAGCACTACCAGGCACGCGGTATGCGTGATGTTACCGTTGAAGATATCTATATCGGCAACGGCGTCTCCGAACTGATCGTGCAGGCGATGCAGGCACTGCTGAACAGCGGTGACGAAATGCTGGTACCCGCGCCGGACTATCCGCTGTGGACGGCAGCCGTGTCACTGTCCAGCGGTAAAGCGGTGCACTACCTGTGCGACGAGTCCTCTGACTGGTTCCCGGACCTCGATGATATTCGCGCGAAAATTACGCCCCGCACGCGCGGCATCGTGATCATTAACCCGAACAACCCAACGGGCGCGGTATACTCGAAAGAGCTGCTGATGGAGATCGTCGAACTGGCCCGTCAGCACAACCTGATCATTTTCGCCGACGAAATCTACGACAAGATCCTGTACGACGCGGCACAGCACCACTCAATCGCTGCGCTGGCCCCGGATCTGCTGACCGTCACCTTTAACGGCCTGTCTAAAACCTATCGCGTGGCCGGTTTCCGTCAGGGCTGGATGGTACTGAACGGTCCGAAAAAGCACGCCAAAGGCTATATTGAAGGGCTGGAGATGCTGGCCTCCATGCGTTTATGCGCCAACGTTCCGGCGCAGCACGCGATCCAGACGGCGCTGGGTGGCTATCAGAGCATTAGCGAGTTCATCGTTCCCGGTGGTCGCCTGTACGAACAGCGCAACCGTGCGTGGGAACTGATCAACGATATTCCGGGCGTCTCCTGCGTGAAGCCGAATGGCGCGCTCTACATGTTCCCGAAAATTGACGCGAAGCGCTTCAATATTCATGACGACCAGAAAATGGTGCTCGATTTCCTGCTGCAGGAAAAAGTGCTGCTGGTTCAGGGTACGGCGTTTAACTGGCCGTGGCCGGATCACGTGCGTATCGTGACGCTGCCGCGCGAAGATGATCTGGAAATGGCCATCAGCCGCTTCGGGCGCTTCCTCTCCGGATACCATCAGTAATCTTAAAATCAGGCTACTTCGGTAGCCTGATTTGCATCTTCCCTCCCCTCCCCGCACAATGAACGCCTGTCGCAGTGAAGACAAAAGGTACCCTATGAGTCAGAGTCATTTCTTTGCCCACCTCTCCCGCCTGAAACTCATCAACCGCTGGCCGCTGATGCGCAATGTCCGCACGGAAAATGTGTCAGAGCACAGTCTGCAGGTTGCGATGGTCGCTCACGCGCTGGCCGCCATTAAAAACCGCAAATTCAACGGTCAGGTCAATCCAGAGCGCATTGCCCTGCTGGCGATGTACCACGATGCGTCAGAAGTGCTGACCGGCGACCTGCCTACGCCGGTAAAGTATTTCAACTCGCAGATTGCGCAGGAATATAAGGCCATCGAGAAAATTGCCCAGCAGAAGCTGATTGAGATGGTGCCCGAAGAACTGCGCGACATCTTTGAGCCGCTCATCGATGAGCATCAATACACGGAAGATGAAAAGTCGCTGGTCAAACAGGCCGACGCGCTCTGCGCCTACCTCAAGTGTCTGGAAGAGCTGTCCGCGGGGAATAACGAATTTTTACTGGCAAAAACGCGTCTGGAAAAAACACTGGAATCCCGCCGCAGCGAAGAGATGGATTACTTTATGCAGGTGTTTGTGCCGAGCTTCCATCTATCGCTGGATGAGATTAGCCAGGATTCTCCCCTCTGACTGTCGCCCAGCGGCGCTGCGCTTGCAGGGCCTACGGGGTTGTAGGCCGGGTTAGGCGTAGCCGCCACCCGGCAAAATGCTCAGAACGGGAACAGAACCGGTATCAATATCACGCATACCACCATCACCAGCACGGTGAACGGCACGCCCAGCTTCACGAAATCACTGAATGTGTAGTTCCCCGGCCCCAGCACCAGCGTGTTCACAGGTGAAGAAACTGGCGTCATAAATGCCGCTGAGGCCGCCATTGCGACCATCATCGCAAAAGGATACGGCGACACGCCCATGGATTTGGCCATCGCCAGTGCAATCGGCGCCATCAGTACCGCCGTCGCGGTATTGGAGATAAACAGACCGATAGTGGCGCACATGATAAACAGGCAGACCATCATCATGTACGGCCCATACCCGCCGCCCACGTCCATTAAGCCTTTAACGATCAGATCCACCCCGCCGGTTTTTTGCAGCGCCAGGGCGAAGGGCATCATCCCGACAATGAGAATGATGCTCGGCCAGTGAATGGCTTTATAGGCGCTTTCGGCGTCAATACAGCGGAATTTACCCATCAACAGACAGGCAATGATTGCGGCGACCGGATTGGGGATCTCATCGGTCAGCATCAGCGCCACCATCAGCACCAGACAAAAAATCGCGTGGGGGGCCTGGCTGTGCGCCGGGGAGGCATCGCTCTCCTCAACAGGCATGTTGAGCACCACAAAGTCACGCCCTTTTTGTCCGAGCTGGCTAATGAGCTTCCAGTTACCGACGACGAGAAAAATATCGCCCAGCAGGATCGGTTCATCCACCACCGCCCCTTCCATCGCTACGCCATCGCGCTTCAGCCCCACGACATTCAGGCCATAGCGGGTTCGGAACCCCATTTCCCGCACGGTTTTGCCCAACAGTTCCGATTCAGGGATCAGCGACACCTCGGCCATGCCAACATCCAGCGCCTGATCGGAGAAATACTCCCCACGCAGCACCATTGGTTCCAGCAGCTGTTCGCTGCAAAACTCGCGCAGATCCACGTCCGCAGTGGACATATCAATCAGGAGGACGTCCCGTGCGCGGAATTCCGACACCCCGTTGACGTTGACAATCACCCGGCGAAAACGACGCCAGCGCTCTACGCCGATCACATTCGCGCCATAGCGCTCACGCAGCTTCAGGTCATCCAGCCGCTGCCCCACCATCGGCGAGCCAGGACGAATAGCCAGACGGCGCGCGCGCCCGGTAAGGCGGTACTCTTTAATCAAATCGCGGAAGGTGCGTCGCTTCCACCCTTCTTTGTTTTTGTCCTGTTTTTCACCTTTTAGGGCAAACCGGGTCAGCAGCATGTAGACCACGCCCAACACCAGAATGACCAGCCCCAGCGGGGTGACGCTGAAAAAGCTGAAGCCCTCAAATCCTTCGCGGATCAGTTCGCTGTTGACGACCAGGTTCGGCGGCGTTGCCACCAGCGTCATCATGCCGCTGATCAAACCGGCAAAACTCAGAGGCATCATCAGGCGTGACGGCGAGCTCTGCATCCGCATGGAGACGCTCAGCACCACCGGGATAAAGATGGCGACCACGCCCGTGGAGCTCATAAACGCCCCCAGCCCGGCGACGGTCACCATCAGGTAGATCAGCATTTTGGTTTCGCTGTTGCCCGCCACCTTCACCAGCCACGACCCCATGATGGTCGCCACACCGGTGCGCACCAGCCCATCCCCGATGATAAACAGGGCGGCAATGAGGATAACGTTGGGATCGCTAAATCCGGAGAAGGCTTCCGGTAGCGTGAGCGTACCGCTCAGCACAAACGCGACGATGACAAACAGGGCGACGGCGTCCATGCGTACCTTGCCCGTTGCAAAAAGAAGGATGGCGATTAAAAGCAGGCTCAGGACCCAAATCAGTTCACCGTTCACAACTTATCCTTGTCAGTGGAAGATGAGGAATTTTGCCATAAAAAAGCCCCAGCAATGTGGGGCCATATCATGGGATTACACTTTTAGCGAGACGGTTACAACTCCGTCAGAGGCTTTTGAAACAGACAGGGCCGTCAGTGAATCCAGCACCAAATCTGCCTCGTCCAGCCGGGGAGATCCGGCCGGAACGTTAACGGCGATGACGTGACTTCCTGCGTTCAGCCCGGCCAGTACGCCAGCGGCCGCGTCTTCCACCACCACACACTCTGCGGGGTCGAGGCCCAGCAGTTCAGCCCCCAGTAAAAATGCATCGGGTTCAGGTTTGCCGCGCTTAACGCGCTCCGCGGTGATAAACACTTCCGGTTTCGGTAAACCAGCTGCCTTATGACGGGCGTGGGCAACCGGAATGGAGCCTGAGGTGACGATAGCCCACGGGATCTGCGCCTCGTTCAGATGCTCAAGCAGCTCGCGCGCGCCCGGTAACGCAGTAATGCCGTCCGTATCCGTGGCTTCAATGTGTTCCAGGTATTTGAACTCCGCCTGAATTTCTTCCTCAGAACGTCCGGCCAGGAAGTGCCGTAACGAGGTAATGGCCTGTTTGCCATGGATAAAATTCAGCACGTCCTGATGGTCGATGCCATGTCTGTCAGCCCAATGGCACCAGGAACGCTCCACAACCGGCAGCGAATCCACCAGCGTACCGTCCAGATCAAACAGAAAACCTCTACACTGCACACGCACCTCCGTCAGGCATTAATGATTTGTTGAATTTCGTTGCTGCTTAAATGGTACTGACGCGGGCAGGCATGCCACGCGCTCAGCATACGCTGATATTTATCCCACATCGGAGTCTGCGCGTTGAAGCCGTGGGTGCCCGCGTCAAAGTGGGTATAGCGCCCTTCCGTATTCACCATAAAGCGAACATAGCTCAGATAACGCGCTTCCGTTGCCGCATCAAAGCCTAAGAAGGTCACGCGGCGCTCGTCAATGGACTGCTGATCTTTGAGATTCGTCCAGGAGACGTGCAGGGCGTGATACATCTCCATAATGTCGATCACGATGCGGCAGGTTTCTTCTTTCAGCTCGCCAAACTCGCGGTCCAGTTCGCGCATTTGCAAACCAAAACCGCGTTCGACGATGGTCTGCAGGCGGCTGTAGCGCGCAGCGTTATCGGGATCAAGCATAGTCATCATTTTGTACTGATTGGACAAAATCAGACGTTGAGCATGGGTCATTTCCATCTTTCGACTCCTGTAGCGCATTGCACTTAAAAAAAAGACACGGTAACTGATTGTTACTGTGCCTTCTTTTCGTCGTCGTTTCGATGATCAATCACAAGTCATCGAGGAATGTTTTATCGAGTTGCTTAAAAGCACGCTTTAACGTGTCCGCCAGCGCCTGGTAATCCGGCTTGCCTTCCACCGGGGCGAGCGCCTGCCCGGCCTCTTCCAGCTTACCGCGCACTTCATAAAACCAGTGTAAAATAGAAGGAGGAAGTGGGGTGATGGACCGTTTACCTAACCACCACAGTCCCTGCATCGGCAGGCTTAATGCGAAGAGCGCCGTGGCGACCGCAGGTCCAAGCTGCCCACCCAACGCAATCTGCCAGCACAGCGTAAAGATAGCGACAGGCGGCATAAAGCGAATCGCATAGCGCGTGGCGCGGATGGTGCGATTCTCAATAAACATAGGCGCAAGGCGCTTTTCCATCGGCCACGTCTTTGCGTAATGCTGTCCCCGACGAAACAGACTAAAGAAATTTACGGACGGGTTCTCTGGTGTCGACATGGCTGTACCTCAACTTCACATATAAAAATTAAAATTTTCGTGCAAAACCACAACAAGCTATGACAACGTTCAAAATATTTTGTCATCTCTACCCCGTATCGGGTATCCTGTGCCAGCCTGATAGGGCCATAGACGAGAATCATTAACTCGTCAAATTATTGCATATTATGCCATTGGCTGAAAATTGTGCAAAATGGCATAAAATCATAGTTATTTCTTCCATCATGCCACAATGTTCGTTTGGCATGATGTTAATCATAAATGTCTGAGTCATCATGCGTTACGCTGTTAGACTCACTGACGTTTTTTTAGCCACGTATCAATAATAGGTACTTCCATGTCGAGTAAGTTAGTACTGGTTCTGAACTGCGGTAGCTCCTCACTGAAATTCGCCATCATCGATGCGCTCAACGGTGACGAATACCTCTCTGGTTTGGCCGAATGTTTCCATCTGCCTGAAGCACGTATCAAGTGGAAGATGGACGGCAGCAAACAAGAAGCGGCTTTAGGTGCAGGCGCCGCTCACAGTGAAGCGCTGAACTTTATCGTTAACACTATTCTGGCACAAAAACCAGAACTGTCTGCTCAGCTGACTGCGATTGGTCACCGTATCGTCCACGGCGGCGAAAAATACACCAGCTCTGTCGTTATCGACGAGTCTGTGATTCAGGGTATCAAAGACTCTGCATCCTTCGCACCGCTGCACAACCCGGCTCACCTGATCGGTATCGCTGAAGCGCTGAAATCCTTCCCGAATCTGAAAGACAAAAACGTGGCCGTGTTCGACACCGCGTTCCATCAGACCATGCCGGAAGAATCTTACCTCTATGCCCTGCCGTACAGCCTGTACAAAGAACACGGCGTACGTCGTTATGGCGCACACGGCACCAGCCACTTCTATGTAACTCAGGAAGCGGCAAAAGTGCTGAACAAGCCGGTTGAAGAAGTGAACATCATCACTTGCCACCTGGGCAACGGTGGTTCTGTTTCTGCTATCCGTAACGGTAAATGTGTTGATACCTCCATGGGTCTGACCCCGCTGGAAGGTCTGGTGATGGGTACGCGTTCCGGTGACATCGACCCGGCGATCATCTTCCACCTGCACGACACCCTGGGCATGAGCATTGACCAGATCAACAAAATGCTGACCAAAGAGTCTGGCCTGCTGGGTCTGACCGAAGTCACCAGCGACTGCCGTTATGTTGAAGACAACTACGCAGACAAAGAAGACGCTAAACGTGCAATGGACGTTTACTGCCACCGTCTGGCGAAGTACATCGGTTCTTATACTGCGCTGATGGAAGGCCGTCTGGACGCGGTTATCTTCACCGGTGGTATCGGTGAGAACGCAGCGATGGTTCGTGAACTGTCCCTGGGTAAACTTGGCGTTCTGGGCTTCGAAGTTGATCACGAGCGTAACCTGGCTGCCCGCTTCGGCAAGTCTGGCTTCATCAACAAAGAAGGCACCCGCCCGGCTATCGTTATCCCAACTAACGAAGAGCTGGTCATTGCGCAAGACGCGCACCGCCTGACTGCCTGATTCCACACCGCCAGCAATGCTGGCGGTGCTGTTTTGTAACCCGCTACATTTGGGCGGTAACGAAAGAGGATAAACCGTGTCCCGTACTATTATGCTGATCCCTACCGGAACCAGCGTCGGCCTGACCAGCGTCAGCCTTGGCGTTATCCGTGCTATGGAACGCAAAGGCGTTCGTCTGAGCGTCTTTAAGCCAATCGCCCAGCCACGTGCCGGTGGCGATGCGCCAGACCAGACCACCACCATCGTTCGCAAGAATTCCAATCTGCCAGCGGCTGAACCGCTGAAGATGAGCCACGTTGAGTCTCTGCTGTCCAGCAACCAGAAAGATGTGCTGATGGAAGAGATCATCGCCAACTACCATGCTAACGCGCAAGACGCGGAAGTGGTGCTGGTTGAAGGCCTGGTCCCGACGCGCAAACACCAGTTCGCCCAGTCTCTGAACTTTGAAATCGCGAAAACCCTGAACGCAGAGATCGTTTTCGTGATGTCTCAGGGCACCGACACCCCAGAGCAGCTGAATGAGCGTATCGAACTGACGCGCAGCAGCTTCGGCGGCGCGAAAAACACCAACATCACCGGCGTGATCGTGAACAAACTGAACGCACCGGTGGATGAGCAGGGTCGTACTCGCCCTGACCTGTCCGAGATCTTCGACGACTCGTCAAAAGCGAAAGTCATCAAAGTTGACCCGGCTAAGCTGCAGGAATCCAGCCCGCTGCCAGTACTGGGCGCGGTGCCATGGAGCTTCGATCTGATTGCCACCCGTGCAATCGATATGGCACGTCACCTGAACGCCACCGTGGTTAACGAAGGCGACATCAACACCCGCCGCGTGAAGTCCGTGACCTTCTGTGCGCGCAGCATTCCGCACATGCTGGAACACTTCCGCGCAGGTTCCCTGCTGGTGACTTCCGCAGACCGCCCTGACGTGCTGGTTGCAGCCTGCCTGGCCGCGATGAACGGCGTGGAAATCGGTGCGATCCTGCTGACCGGTGCCTACGAGATGGACCCACGCGTCAGCAAGCTGTGCGAACGCGCGTTCGCCACCGGCCTGCCGGTCTTCATGGTGAACACCAACACCTGGCAGACCTCCCTGAGCCTGCAGAGCTTCAACCTGGAAGTGCCGGTTGATGACCACGAGCGTATTGAGAAAGTTCAGGAATACGTTGCAGGCTACATCAACGCAGATTGGGTCGAATCCCTGACGGCGACCTCCGAGCGCAGCCGTCGTCTGTCTCCTCCAGCATTCCGTTACCAGCTGACCGAGCTGGCGCGTAAAGCAGGCAAACGCGTTGTTCTGCCAGAAGGCGACGAACCACGTACCGTTAAAGCGGCTGCTATCTGTGCAGAGCGCGGCATCGCGACCTGTGTTCTGCTGGGTAACCCGGATGAGATCAACCGCGTAGCGGCCTCTCAGGGCGTTGAGCTGGGCGCAGGCATCGAAATCGTTGACCCTGAAGTGGTTCGCGAAAGCTACGTTGCCCGTCTGGTTGAGCTGCGTAAGAGCAAGGGCATGACCGAAGCCGTTGCGCGTGAGCAGCTGGAAGACAACGTGGTGCTGGGCACGCTGATGCTGGAGCAGGACGAAGTTGACGGTCTGGTTTCCGGTGCGGTTCACACCACGGCGAACACCATCCGTCCACCGCTGCAGCTGATCAAAACCGCGCCAGGCAGCTCTCTGGTGTCTTCCGTGTTCTTCATGCTGCTGCCTGAACAGGTTTACGTTTACGGCGACTGCGCGATCAACCCGGATCCAACTGCAGAACAGCTGGCTGAGATCGCTATCCAGTCCGCGGACTCTGCGATTGCCTTCGGTATCGAACCGCGCGTAGCGATGCTCTCCTACTCCACCGGTACTTCTGGTGCAGGTAGCGACGTAGAGAAAGTGCGTGAAGCGACCCGTATTGCTCAGGAAAAACGTCCTGATCTGATGATCGACGGCCCGCTGCAGTATGACGCCGCGGTTATGGCTGACGTTGCGAAATCCAAAGCGCCGAACTCGCCGGTTGCAGGTCGCGCTACCGTGTTCATCTTCCCGGATCTGAACACCGGTAACACCACCTACAAAGCGGTACAGCGTTCTGCAGACCTGATCTCCATCGGGCCGATGCTGCAAGGGATGCGCAAACCTGTGAACGACCTGTCCCGTGGCGCGCTGGTTGACGATATCGTCTATACCATCGCTCTGACCGCGATTCAGTCTTCGCAGCAGCAGTAATGTTAAAAAGCCCGGTGGCGCTAGCGCTTACCGGGCCTACGGTTTTGTAGGCCGGATAAGCGAAGCGCCATCCGGCAAGAAAGGCGACCACTTAACCGGTCGCCTTTTTTATTTACAGCAACTCGCGCGCCGCCGACACAATGTCATGTGCCGTCAGGCCATATTCCTTCTGCAGGAAATCCTGCGTCCCTACCTGACCGTAGCGCTCCTTGACGCCCACCCGCCGCATCGGCACCGGGCAGGTTTCCACCAGCACTTCCGCCACCGCCGACCCCAGGCCGTTGTGAATGCTGTGGTTTTCACAGGTGACGATGCGTCCGGTTTTCTCGGCGTAGTTTTTCACCAGCATCCGGTCGATGGGCTTCAGGGTAAACATGTCGATGACCGCCGCGCTGACGCCCTCCTGCTCAAGCTGGCGCGCCGCTTCCAGCGCTTCCGCCACCATGATGCCGTTGGCAATCAGCGTAATATCGGTTCCTTCACGCAGCACGTTGCCTTTGCCGATGGTGAAGGTGGAGCCCGGGGCATACACGCTCGGCGCCTGCTTACGAATGGTCCGCACCCAGTAGAAGCCTTCAAGGTCGATAAGCTGGCGCAGCACGTCCTCGAACATCACCGCGTCGGTCACCTCCAGCACCACCGAATGCGCCAGACCGCGTACGATGCCCATATCCTCAAACGACATATGCGTTCCGCCGTTGTGGCAGGCCGTCACGCCCGCGTCCGAGGCAATCACCTTCACATTGTTGCGCTGATAGTCCAGGGACATAAACAGCTGGTCAAAGCAGCGACGGCTGGCAAACGCGGTGAAGGTGTGCACGAACGGCTTGCGTCCGGTCAGCGACAGCCCCGCCGCGGTGCCAATGACGTTGGCCTCCATAATGCCGCAGTTAATCACGTGCTGCGGATAATCGCGCGCCACGCCGTCCATCGCCATTGAGCTCATCAGGTCTGCTTCGAGCGCAATGATGTCACTTCCGGCCTCAATCTGCTTTGCCACGAAGCCAGCGTAAACTTTACGCATCTCAACGGCGTCTTTCTGTCCTGCCGGTGCAACCTTAATCATGTGAAGCCTCCAGTTGGCGAATCGTCTCGTTGAGGGCCGCTTTGCTCTCCGCGGTCAATCGCAGGTGGTGCGAGTTGCTGAGCTGCTCCAGATACGGCACACCCTGCCCTTTGATACTGTCGAGTATGACGACTAACGGACGCGCATCAGCAGCCGGAACCCGCGACGTCACCTCCAGCAGCACAGGAATGTCGTCCCCCTTCACCGTCACCACATCAAAGCCAAAGGCGCGGAATTTGCCCTCCAGGTCAAACGCGCTGATGATCTCGTCCAGCTCGCCGTCGAGCTGCTGTTTGTTCCAGTCGACAAATACCGTCAGGTTGTTCAGGCGATGGTGGGCGATAAACTGGAACGCCTCCCAGCACTGCCCTTCGTTCAGCTCGCCGTCGCCGACGATGCAGAAGACCCGATTCGGTCGCCCGGCCAGCCTGTGCGACAGCGCCATGCCGCCCGCGATGGAAATCCCCTGCCCCAGCGAACCGGTGGTGGCGTCCACGCCGCGCGTTTTCAGGCGGTCCGGGTGGCTGGGCAGGCGCGTGCCGTTCTGGTTCAGCGTGCTCAGCTCTTCTGTCGGGAAGTAGCCCTTGATCGCCAGGGTACTGTAGAGCGCTGGGCCCGCATGGCCTTTCGACAGGACAAAGTAGTCTCGCTCCGGCCAGTCCGGATCCGCCGGGTCGATTTTCATCACCGCGCCGTACAGCACGGCCAGGGTTTCGACCACCGACATGCTGCCGCCATAGTGGCCAAAGCCGAGCTGCGTCAGGGATTTCAGCGTCTCAAGACGGATCTGACGCGCGAGTTCGGTTATCTCTTTCTCATTCATGATTTGGCTCCGGTGTTTTCCTGCGCGTTACCGCCCGCAGGTTTGTTTTTCGCGAAGACGTTGTACGCCACCAGCAGCGCGAACAGCGCCACGACCAGCCCGGTGATGGCAAGCGGCGAGAGGAAGCGCGCCAGGTTGCCGAGGACAATCCCGACCGCGCCGAAGTCGGCGTCAGAGAAGGTGGTGTTGGCAAAGCCAATGGCGCCCAGCACCGGCAGCAGCAGGACCGGCAGGAAGGTAATCAGCAGGCCGTTAGCAAAAGCGCCAATCATCGCCCCGCGACGTCCGCCGGTGGCGTTACCAAACACGCCCGCCGTTGCGCCGGTGAAGAAGTGCGGCACCACGCCCGGGAGGATTAGCACCCAGCTAAACTGACCGCAGATGAACAACCCCACAATCCCGCCAAGGAAGCTGAACAGGAAGCCAATCAGTACCGCGTTTGGCGCATAGGGATACACCACCGGGCAGTCCAGCGCAGGACGCGCATTGGGTACCAGTTTTTCCGAGAAGCCGGTAAAGGCCGGAACGATTTCCGCCAGAATCAGGCGTACGCCCTGCAGGATGATGAACACGCCCGCCGCAAAGGTAATCGCCATGATGATGGCGTAGACCAGGTAGTTCTGACCGCCGCTGAAGGTGGCCTCCACGTACTCGCGCCCGGCGCTCACCGCCATGATCAGGTAGATAATCATCATGGTCAGGGAGATGGAGATCGAGCTGTCGCGCAGGAAGCTAAGGTTCTTCGGCAGGTTCATCTCTTCCGTTGAGCGGGAGCCTTTGCCGACCTTGCTGCCAATCCAGCCGGACAGCACGTAGCCCAGCGTGCCGAAGTGGCCGAAGGCAATCTCATCGTTGCCGGTAATGCGCTTCATGTAGCGCTGGGCAATCGCCGGGAAGAAGGCCATGATCAGGCCGAGGATCAACGAGCCGGTAAAGACCAGCCCCACGCCCTCAAAGCCCGCCACCGTCAGGATCACGCCAATCATGCACGCCATATAAAACGTGTGGTGTCCGGTCAGGAAGATATACTTCAGGCGGGTAAAGCGGGCGACGATAATATTCGCCACCATGCCGAAGGCCATAATCAGCGCGGTCGCTGCACCGTATTTTTCCAGCGCAATGGACACTATCGCTTCATTGTTTGGAATAATGCCCTGGATCGTAAATGCATGTTCAAACATCCCGCCTAAGGGATTTAATGACCCGACCAGCACCGTAGCGCCGCCGCCCAGCACAATAAAGCCCAGGATGGTTTTAATGGTCCCTTTCACCACGTCGGAAAACGCTTTTTTCTGCGCAACCAGACCGATTAACGCGATTAAACCGACCAGCACCGAAGGGACTTTTAAAATATCAACAACGAAATTCAGCGTTTCAAGGATAAACATATCCACCTCGCCTTATCAGGGTTATTGTCTTTCGAACCAGCCGCGCAGCTGCGCTTCAAGTTCGTTAATGTCGATGATGTTGTTGATCACCACCAGCTGGCTTTCCGGCACGCTGGCGCTGGCGGCAATGTCTTTTGCCATCACGAACAGATCGGCCGCGCCCGGCGTGGCTGAGGAGAGATCGGAGTGTTCAACCTCAGCTTCAATCTCCAGCTTTTTGAGCACCTTTTTAATATTCATTTCGACCATAAAACTACTGCCCAGGCCAGAACCGCAAATAGCCATGATTTTCATTGTTGTCCCCTTATTTTGAGTAGAGTACGCCCCATCACGCTGACGCGTAATGTTGTGAAAAACCGGATTAAAGAATTAAATCAGAAGCGGTTAATAATCGTTTTAATTTCCTCCAGGGTATTCACCTGATGCAGTTCGTCCATATCGGTATCGCTGGAAAATAACTCTGCCAGCGACGAGATCATCTCGATATGGCTATTTTTGTCGGGTGCCGCGAGCATAATAATGACGTTGACAGGGTCAAACTCACCGGCACCAAACGAGACGCCCTGTTTTAGTTTTAATAACGACAACCCCAGTCCTTTGGCGCCTTCCTCCGGCCGCGCATGCGGCATCGCCAGCCCTGGTGCCAGCACATAATAAGGTCCTAACGTGTGGTGCTGCTGGATGATGGCCGTGACGTATTCAGGCTCAATCACCTGCAAATCCAGCAGCGGCTTCGCGCACAGCTCCAGCGCCTGCGGCCAGTTTTCCACGCTCTCCTGCAGCGTGATGGTTGTATCATATATCCATTTTTTGAGCACTTTTCACTCCCGCTACACGCTTAAGATGAGCAAACTTTATTCAACGCATCAGTGATTGACTGCGATCGCGATCACAAAGATAGCGCTACCAATGGTTAACATGCAGAAATGTGATAGCGCTATCAAATTGCAATCACGTTGCTAAATCACAGCAAAAAAAGGGATTTAAGGCGTATACTGCCTGTCACGTGAAACGAAGGAAAAGAAGAACGCGTCTGGTCAGCAGGAAGGTGTATGTCTCTAACCCGAAAACGGCGCAGTACTGGTAAAGTGACACTCGCCGATGTCGCACAGCTTGCCGGTGTGGGCACGATGACCGTGTCCCGTGCACTCCGCACGCCCGAACAGGTTTCCGATAAGCTACGTGAAAAAATTGAAGCTGCCGTGCAGGAGCTGGGTTATATGCCTAATCTTGCCGCCAGCGCGCTGGCCTCGGCGTCGTCATGGACGATAGCCATGGTAGTGCCCAACCTCTCCGAAGCCGGCTGCTCGGAGATGTTCGCCGGGCTACAGCAGGTGCTACAGCCTGCCGGATATCAGATCATGCTGGCAGAATCCCAGCATCGTCTTGAGCAGGAGGAGAAGTTGCTGGAGACGCTTCTGGCGTCGAATATTGCCGCCGCTATCCTGCTCAGCGTTGAACATACCGACACCGTTCGCCACTGGCTGAAAAATGCCTCTATCCCGGTGATGGAGATGGGTGCCATGCGCGCCGATCCGATTGATATGAATATCGGGATTGATAACGTGGCGGCCATGTATGAACTCACGGAAATGGTGATTAAGCGCGGCTACCAAAACATAGGCCTGCTGTGCGCCAACCAGGAACAGTGGATTTTCCAGCAGCATCTGCAGGGCTGGTACAAAGCCATGCTTCGCCACCATATGTCGCCGAACCGGGTCATTAACGCTGCGATGCCGCCGAGCTTCTCGACCGGTGCAGCACAGCTGCCCGAGTTCCTGCTGGCCTGGCCGGAGCTGGATGCGCTGGTGTGCGTCTCTGACGAGCTGGCGTGCGGCGCGCTGTACGAGTGCCAGCGCAGGCGAATCAAAGTTCCGGACGATCTGGCGGTAGTAGGCTTTGGCGATAGCGACGTGAGCCGCGTCTGTCAGCCGCCGCTGACGACCATGGCGGTGCCGCATCGTAAGATTGGAATTGAAGCCGGGAAAGCGTTACTGGAGCGCCTGAATGGCGGAGACTGGCGCGATCAAAAGCCCATCGCGTCCAGTCTGTGTCTGAGAGAGAGTTGCTGAAGCTTACTCAGCCTCTTCCTCTTTCTCTGATTTTGTCGATTCGTTATTGGCGTTGCGGCTCATCCAGAGCGCCAGCGCTTTTAACGAATCCGGCGTGAACTCGTCGCAGCGCGCGGTGATCTCTTCCGGCGTCATCCAGCTGACCTCACTCACCTCTTCTTCCTGCAGGGCAAACGGGCCGTGAGAAACGCAGCTAAACAGCCCGCCCCAGACGCGGCAGTTTTCGTCTTCAAAATAGAACTGACCGTGCTCGGCAAACGGCACACCGGCAATGCCTAACTCTTCTTCTGCTTCACGACGTGCGGAATCCAGCAGCACTTCATCTGCCTGGACAACACCGCCTGCAGTGGCATCCAGCATACCCGGGAAAAAATCTTTGGTATCCGTACGGCGCTGGACCAGAATTTTGCCCATCCCGTCATGCACAACGATGTACGTTGCGCGGTGGCGCAGACGCTCCGCACGCATTTGTTCGCGGCTGGCCTGCGCGATCACTTCATTCTCTTCGCTGACAATGTCAACCCACTCTGTACTTGCCAAATGACTCTGCTCCACCATCGGGAAACCTTCTCTTCTAAGCGCTCTTTCGGCGCGTTTGCAGTTGAGGTGTAACTTACGGATTAATCGCTACTTGCGCAATAACTTGCTGATCATTAAGTGCGATAACGCTCAGGGTATTTCCTTCCAGCATGCCGTAGCTCGCAGGATATCCGCCTTTTGGGATGCTGACCGAGCCCGGATTAAAGTGATAAATCTCACCGCGTTTTTCCGCAACCGGAATATGAGTATGACCGTAAACCAGGACATCGCCAGCCGCGAGAGCCGGAAGATTATCCGGGCTGAAAAGATGCCCGTGAGTCAGGAACAGGCGGTGTTGTTCAAGCAGCACCTGTTGCCACGGTGCGGTAAGAGGGAAATGCAGCAGCATCTGGTCCACTTCGCTGTCGCAGTTGCCGCGAACGGCAATGATGCGCGAGGCGGACTGGTTGAGTTTTTCCGCGACCTGCGCAGGGGCATAGCCCTCCGGCAGCGCGTTGCGCGGGCCGTGATTGAGCACGTCGCCCAAAATAATCAGCCACTGCGCACCGCTTTGTGCAAACAGGGAAAGGACACGCTCGGTAGCAGGCAGCGATCCATGGATATCCGACGCAAACATCAGTTTCATCAGTCACTCCTCGGGAAAACAGACTGCCCCCATGATACCTGAAGCGGCAGGGCTTATCAGCCCACGCGCTTAGCCGAGAGTGCCACATAGCGCTGCACGGAGGCACGCTGCCACTGAAACGCGGCATAATCCACCAGCAGTTGCGGCACCTCATCGCCGTTGAGGATCAGGCGGTTTAGCATCAACGCCAGATCGGCATCAGCAATGCACCACTCGCCGAACAGGTTCGGGTTGCCGTGTGCGAGGAGCGAGGTGGCGGTTTCAATGAGTTTTTGCGCGCTTTCTGCACCTTCTGCGCTGAGAGCTGGTTTTTTCACCCCGGCAAACACGACGTCCGTCGAGCGTTCGACGCGAATCGGTACCAGATCGCTTCGCAACCACGCCTGGATCTGCCGCGCCCGGGCGCGTTTTTGCAGGTCGTGAGGATAGATGCGCTCCCACTCCGGCGGCGCGAACCGATCTTCCAGATATTCATCAATCGCCGAGGATTCGCTCAGGGCAAAACCGTCAATCTCCAGCACCGGCACGCGTCGGGTCAGGTCGTAACCCTGCCACTGCGGTTTAAGATGTTCACCGCCGTCGAGATCAACGGTCTTCAGCGTAAACGTGAGCCCTTTTTCGGCCAGCGCAACGTATACGCTCATAACATAGGGAGAAAAGAAATTCGCATCGGACCACAACGTGATGACGGGCTGGTTCATAACATCCTCATAGGCTGATCGGTTTTTACTCAACATATAATCTCTTTGCCTCGCTGTCACTTGATGAAAACTCACGATTTACAACAACCACCTATACTCATTTGTCATGGCACCACTCTTCGCATGGACAGGAGTTGAGAATGATCGACCTTTATTACGCCCCTACCCCAAACGGCCATAAGATCACCCTCTTTCTTGAAGAAGCCGAGCTGGATTACAGGATCATTCGCGTGGATATCAGCAAGGGCGAACAGTTCAGCCCCCTCTTTCTGGCTATCTCGCCGAATAATAAAATCCCGGCCATTATTGATAACCATCCGGCGGACGGGGGCAGACCGTTGAGCCTGTTTGAATCCGGTGAAATTTTGCTCTATCTGGCAGAGAAAACCGGCAAGTTGCTGAGCGGCGAGCTGCGTGAGCGTCACCATACCCTGCAGTGGCTCTTCTGGCAGGCGAGCGGACTGGGGCCCATGCTGGGTCAAAACCATCACTTTACCGCTTACGCCCCGCAACCCATTCCCTATGCGATAGAACGCTATCAGGTCGAGACGCAGCGGCTCTATGACGTTCTGAACCGTCGGCTGAAGAAAACGCCGTGGCTCGGGGGGGATCATTACAGCATTGCCGATATCGCCTGCTGGCCATGGGTGAATACGCATGAAAAACACCGAATTGACCTGGCCTCTTACCCGGCGGTAAACAACTGGTTCGAGCGCATCCGGACCCGCCCGGCGACCGAGCGGGCGATGCAAAAAATCCAGCAAATTTAACCCGGTATGAGGCTGGGTGCCTGTGAGGCACTCATGTATTATGGGCAGGAAATACTGACACGGAGAAGACCTGCAATGTCACAGCCAGACGCCATTATTCGTATAAAAAATTTACGCCTGCGTACCTTTATCGGTATCAAAGAGGAAGAGATCGCCAACCGTCAGGATATTGTCATTAACGTGGTGATTCACTACCCCGCAGATAAAGCGCGGGCCAGCGAAGACATCAACGACGCGCTCAACTACCGCACAATAACCAAAAACATCATTCAGTACGTGGAGAATAACCGCTTCTCTCTGCTGGAAAAATTAACTCAGGATGTGCTCGATATCGCACGCGAACATCACTGGGTCACTTATGCTGAAGTTGAGATCGATAAACTTCACGCCCTGCGCTACGCCGATTCCGTCTCCATGACGTTAAGCTGGCGGCGCCAGGCGTAAACCTGGAGGTTGTATGAAGATTTTGCTGACCGGCGGGACAGGCCTGATTGGTCGTCACCTCATTGCGCGTCTGCAGGCCTTGCATCACGACATCACCGTGGTCACGCGCAGCCCGGAGAAAGCGCGTCAGGTGCTGGGGGCGGGTGTCGATATCTGGAAAAATCTGGCCGAGCAGCAAAATCTGGACGGTTTCGACGCCGTCATTAACCTCGCGGGTGAACCCATCGCCGATAAGCGCTGGACGGAAGAGCAAAAACAGCTGTTATGCAGCAGCCGGTGGAACATTACCGAAAAGCTCGTCGAGCTGATCCGTAATAGCCACACCCCACCTTCAGTGCTTATTTCGGGTTCAGCGGTGGGCTATTACGGCGATCTCGGCGAGGTGGTGGTGACCGAGGAAGAGCCGCCCCATAACGAGTTTACCCATAAACTTTGCGCCCAGTGGGAGCGTATCGCCTGTGCGGCGCAAAGCGATCGTACCCGCGTCTGCCTGCTGCGGACCGGGGTCGTCCTCGCGCCGAAAGGCGGCATCCTGGCGAAGATGCTTCCCCCTTTCAGGCTCGGACTCGGCGGTCCCATCGGTAATGGCCGTCAATATATGGCGTGGATCCATATCGACGATATGGTCAACGGTATTCTCTGGCTGCTGGATAACGATCTGCGCGGACCGTTTAACATGGTTGCGCCGTATCCAGTGCGTAATGAACAGTTTGCCCACGCGCTGGGGCATGCCCTGCACCGTCCGGCGATACTGCGCGTGCCTGCCACGGTCATTCGTCTGCTGATGGGAGAAGCGTCTGTACTGGTATTAGGCGGGCAGCGGGCGCTGCCAAAACGGCTGGAAGCGGCCGGCTTTGCGTTCCGCTGGTATGAATTAGAAGAGGCGCTGGGGGATGTGGTGCGGTGAATATGTTACAGTGACAGGCCATGTTCCGAAAATATGGCGTCACAATGGCAACGATCACCACTCCCCGGCTTTACCTCACCCCTTTCGAACCCACTGACTGGGCCTTCTTCCGCTCGCTGCGTGAAGATCGCCGCATCATGCGCTACATGGCCGCCATCGCGCCAGAAAAAGAGACCCGACGCGTGTTTGCCGCGCGACTCGCTGCTGCTCATGTGTTTGTCATTCGCGCCCGGGATGATGATACGCCGCTTGGCGATATCGGCCTGCAAATCAGCCCTGAGAATCGTGAGGAGGCCGATATCGGCTATACGGTTGTACCTGCCGCGCAAGGGAAAGGTATCGCCAGCGAGGCGCTGCGCGCGGTGTGTGATTATGCGTTCAACCAGACCGGCGTGAAGGCGATTAACGCGTACGTGCTGGCGGACAACGGCGGATCGGTGCGCGTGCTGGAGAAAGCCGGGTTTGTGCGTACGCAGGTGCTGGAAAAGGCGTATGAAATTGACGGCGTGCGCTATGACGATTGGGTCTATCGGCTGGAGTATGCCGGCCAGCAACAGAATTAGTAGGCCCGGTAAGCGAAGCGCCACCGGGCGATTGGGCTGTACTGCGGCCTGATGCCCTCACCTCGCCCCTCTCCCACAGGGAGAGGGAGAAGCAAACCTACTTCAACGACCCCTTCAGGAACTGCTGCAAACGCGGGCTTTGCGGGTTCGCCAGCACCTCGTCCGGATGCCCCTGCTCTTCAATTTTCCCCTGGTGCAGGAAAATCACGTGGTTCGAGACGTTACGGGCGAAGCCCATCTCGTGCGTCACCACCACCATCGTTTTGCCCTCTTCGGCCAGCTTCTGCATGATGCGCAGCACTTCGCCAACGAGTTCCGGGTCGAGCGCGGAGGTTGGTTCGTCGAACAGCAGCACCTCCGGCTCCATCGCCAGCGCGCGCGCGATGGAGACACGCTGCTGCTGTCCGCCGGAAAGATGCACCGGATATTTCATCTGCTGGCGCTCGTCGATGCCCACTTTCGCCAGGTATTTCACCGCACGCTCGCGGGCTTCCTGCTTGCTCAGCCCCAGTACCTGAACCGGCGCTTCCATCACGTTCTCCAGCACCGTCATGTGGCTCCAGAGGTTAAAATGCTGGAACACCATCGTCAGGCGCGTACGCAGCAGGCGCAGCTGGTGTTTATCCGCCACCTTCAGCTGGCCGTCTTTGTCACGCACCAGGTTGATGTTCTGCCCGCTCACCACGATCGAGCCTTCGCTTGGCTTTTCGAGGAAGTTAATGCAGCGCAGGAAAGTACTTTTACCCGAGCCGGATGAACCGATGATACTGATTACATCGCCTGCGTTAGCCTGCAGCGACACCCCTTTCAGCACTTCATGTTCGCCGTAGCGTTTGTGCAAATCAATAACGTTTAATTTGTTCTCAGCCATCATCTTTCTCAGTGCGTCGAAGAAGGTTTTATATGCTGCAACCAGCGTTTTTCAGCCTTACGGAACAGGCTAATCAAAACATAAGAGATAATTAAATAGAGCACCGCCGCAATGCCAAACGCGGTAAACGGCTGATAGGTCGCGGAGTTAATATCGCGCGCGATTTTGAGCAGATCCGGCACCGTCGCGGTAAAGGCAAGCGCGGTGGAGTGCAGCATCAAAATCACTTCGTTACTGTACGCCGGTAACGCGATACGCAGTGCCGACGGCAGAATAATGCAGCGATAAAGTTTCACTGAGGAAAAGCCGTACGCGCGCGCCGCCTCAATTTCACCGTACGGAACCGAACGAATGGCTCCCGCGAAAATCTCGGTGGTATAGGCGCAGGTGTTGAGCGTCAACGCCAGCACCGTACAGTTCAGACCGCTGCGGAAGAACGCATTCAGCATCTCAGTGCCTTTTACGATCTCAAGCGTATACATCCCCGAATAGAACACCAGCAGCTGTACGTAAAGCGGCGTACCGCGAAACACGTAGGTAAACAGCCAGATCGGGAACTGGATAAATTTATTGTTCGACACGCGGCCAATGGCAAGAAACACCGCCAGAATGCCACCCATCACCACGGAGGAGATCAGCAGCCAGAGCGTAATCGCCACGCCGGTAAAGCGGTAGCCATCTGTCCACAGCAGCGATTTCCAGTATTCCTGAATGATCTCAATCACAGGTCAGCCCTCTTGACACCCACGGAGTAGCGACGCTCGAGCAGAAGCAGCACACCATTGGAGACGGTCGTAAAGACCAGATAAATCACGCCGCAGACCACCGCAAAGTAGAACGGCTCCCAGGTGCTCTTGCCCGCCAGCTGAGTCGCTTTCACGACGTCTTCCAGACCGAGCAGCGAGACCAGCGCTGTCGCTTTGAGGATAACCTGCCAGTTGTTGCCGATGCCCGGAAGCGCATAACGCATCATGGCCGGGAACATAATCCGACGAAACGTTTGTGAAGAGGTAAAACCAAATGCGGTTGCCGCCTCAATGTGGCCCTTCGGCACGGCCATGTAAGCACCGCGGAAGGTTTCGGTGAAGTAGGCACCGTAGATAAAACCGAGGGTAATAATACCGGCCACCATCGGGTCGATATCAATTTGTCCCATGCCCATCGCGTCCGTCACGCTGTTCAGCGCAATCTGCAGACCGTAAAAGATAAGCAGCATCAGCACCAGATCGGGAACGCCGCGAATAAGCGTGGTGTAGCCTTCAAAAATTAGCGCCAGCGGTTTGTTAGCCGAAAGCTTCGCCCCTGCGCCTGCCAGACCTATCAGCACCGCCAGCACCACGGAGCTGATAGCCAGCTCAAGGGTGACAAGCGCGCCATGTAAAATAACGCCAGAAAATCCGTACAGCATACCGCGAGCCCTGTCGTATCGTGAGTGGTGGAACCGTGTCTTTCCCCCTCCCACGGAGGGAGGGGCCGCACGTTATTTGACGGGGCGATTAGCCGCCGTAAACATTAAAATCAAAGTACTTTTTCGCCAGCTTGTCGTAGGTGCCGTCAGCGCGCATTTCAGCAAACGCTTTGTTCAGCGCCTCACGCAGCTCATTGTCTTCTTTGCGCAGGCCCATACCGGTGCCCACACCAAACAGCTTCACGTCCTTAATGGACGGGCCGCCAAACTTGTAATCTTTACCGACCGGCGTTTTCAGGAAGCCTTCGCTTGCCGCGACTTCATCCTGGAATGCCGCATCAATTCGGCCTGCCGTCAGGTCAGCGTAGATATTTTCCTGGCCCTGATAGGAGACGATTTCAATCCCCTTCGGCGCCCAGTGTTCGTTACCGTAGGTTTCCTGGGTAGTGCCCTGCAGCACGCCGACACGTTTACCTTTCAGGGACTCCAGCGTTGGCTGAACGTCAGACGATTTAGCCACCACCAGACGAGAATCGGCCGCGTAGAGTTTGTCTGTGAAGGCAATCTCCTGCTGGCGTTTTTCGGTGATGGAGAGGGAGGACATGATCACGTCGATTTTTTTCGCTTTCAGGGACGGGATCAGCGCATCCAGCGGGTTCTCAACGTAGGTACACTGTGCTTTGATGCGTTTGCACAGCTCATTGGCCAGATCGATGTCAAAACCAACCAGTTCACCCTTTGAATTCTTCGATTCGAACGGCGCATAGGTGGGATCGGTACCGATCCGAATTTTCTGCGGAATGGCTGCGAATGCCGCGGTAGCGCTGGAAAAGGCCAGCACCAGAGATAGTGACAACACGAGTTTTTTCATATTTGTCCTCAACAAACTGTCTTCATACGGGTTTTTTACGACGACGGGGTGGTGCTAATGTGCCATTAATTCCCTCTGACAGGCAAAGACTAATGCCCTTCAGGCGGGAATTTTTGCATTATAAATGCGTAAGTATGCACAAAGCGATCCAATACGGTGCAACGAACGCACCGTATTGGGTCAACCGTTCCCGTAACGCACCTTTCCGGTGCGTTAGCGTCAGGTATTATTCACCGTATACGTTGAAGTCGAAGTATTTCTTCGCCAGTTTGTCGTAAGTACCGTCTTTACGCAGCTCTGCAAAGGCTTTGTCGAAGGCGGCTTTCAGCTCGGTATCATCCTTACGCAGGCCAATACCGGTGCCGTCACCAAAGTATTTTTTGTCTTTCACCGACGGGCCCGCAAACGCGTAGTCTTTCCCCGCAGGCTGTTTCAGGAAGCCTTCACTCGCGGCGACTTCATCCTGGAATGCCGCATCCAGACGGCCTGCCGCCAGGTCAGAGTAGATCAGATCCTGGTTCTGGTAAGCCACCACGTCGACACCCTTCTCACGCCAGGTGGCATTGGCATAACCTTCCTGGGTCGATCCCTGAAGCACGCCAACATGCTTGCCTTTCAGCGAGTCGATGGTTGGCTTAATCGGGGAGCCTTTCGGCGCAATCAGGCGAGAATCCGCGGCGTAGAGCTTGTCAGAGAAGGCAATCTCCTGCTGGCGTTTTTCGGTGATGGAGAGAGAAGAGATAATGGCGTCGATTTTCTTGGCTTTCAGCGACGGGATTAACGCGTCAAAGTCGCTGCCCACCCATGTGCATTTCACCGCAATGCGCTTGCACATTTCATTTCCCAGATCGATATCAAACCCCACGAAATCGCCTTTCGCATCCTTGGATGAGAATGGCGCGTAGGTTGCGTCTGTACCGATACGAACCGTCTGTGGAAGCGCTGCGTAGCTACCTGCTGCCGCACTTAACCCCACGAGCAAAGACAGAGCCAGAACCGTCTTCTTCATACATTTACCCTCAAGTACCGTGATTTTATTATGTATTGTGTTGTGTGTTGTGTTGCAGGCTTCATCTTGCAGGTCTTATGCCACATTGCCGTCTGGTCAAAACTTCGACGTTAAATATGTTAATAAAACGTTGCGATACTGCCTTAATGGTGAAAGATAGCAGGTCTGCCGAACGAACCGGAGAGAGAAAAAGGGAAAAAACGAATTAAATGTCGAGGATATGATCGCCGTTGCATAATTGCCCTGAAACAGGGCAACTTGTCTTTTCATGCACTCTGTTTGTGCACAGAATCAGGCCCCCTGCCAGCGGGTGAAGAGATCGTCAGGCAGGTCGATGTCGAACTGATCCAGCACGCGGTTAACGGTCTGATTAATCACGTCATCCAGCGAGGTCGGGCGATGATAAAATGCCGGTACCGGCGGCATGATGATGGCTCCCAGCTCCGCAGCCTGCGTCATTAAGCGCAGATGGCCGAGGTGCAGCGGCGTTTCCCGCACGCAGAGCACCAGAGGACGACGCTCCTTCAGCACCACATCCGCCGCGCGCGTTACCAGGGTGTCAGTATAGCTGTTCACAATGCCGGAGAGCGTTTTAATGGAACAGGGTAGGATAACCATGCCGGCCGTTTTAAACGAGCCTGAGGAGATGCTGGCGGCGATATCACGGGCATCGTGAACCACGTCCGCCAGTGCCTGAACATCGCGCAGGGAGAGATCGGTTTCCAGAGAGAGGGTCTGACGCGCCGCCTGGCTCATCACCAGATGGGTCTCGACTTCCGCCACGTTACGCAGAACCTGTAACAGACGTACGCCGTAAATCGCGCCGCTGGCACCGCTGAGCCCAACAATGAGTCGTTTCATGATTTTCGCCCTTACTGATTTCAGGGCAGACTGTGCAGGATTTTGCGGGGAGTTGCAAGTGAGGGCATTCGCCCTCACCTGCCGGAGCATCAACCTTCGTTGTGCATCTCTAAACTTTCGAGATCGTTCTGCATCTGGACGGCTTTCGCATCGTCGTTGCGCAGCGAATCAAGATAGTCGAGGTACTGCTGGTCAACGTCTTTGGTCACGTAAATACCGTTGAACACGGAGCATTCAAACTGCTGAATTTCCGGGTTCTCGGCACGCACCGCGTCGATGAGATCGTTCAGATCCTGGAAAATCAGGCCGTCGGCACCGATAATCTGACGAATTTCATCCACTTCACGGCCGTGAGCGATCAACTCGTTGGCGGTTGGCATATCGATGCCGTACACGTTCGGGAAGCGAATCTCCGGCGCAGCAGAGGCCAGATAGACTTTCTTCGCACCCGCTTCGCGCGCCATCTCGATAATCTGCTCAGAGGTGGTGCCGCGAACGATGGAGTCATCCACCAGCAGAACGTTCTTGTCGCGGAATTCCGCGCGGTTGGCGTTCAGCTTGCGGCGCACGGACTTACGACGCAGGTGCTGCCCCGGCATGATAAAGGTGCGGCCAACGTAGCGGTTCTTCACGAAGCCCTGACGGTATGGCTTGTCCAGAATGCGGGCGATCTCCAGCGCGATATCGCAGGAGGTCTCCGGGATAGGAATCACCACGTCGATGTCGAGATCGTCCCACTCGCGGGCAATCTTCTCGCCCAGCTTGGTGCCCATGTTGACGCGCGCGCTGTAGACGGAAATCTTGTCGATGAAGGAATCCGGACGGGCAAAGTAAACATATTCAAACAGGCACGGGTTGCTGACCGGGTTGTCGGCACACTGGCGGGTAAACAGCTGGCCCTTCTCGGTGATGTAGACCGCTTCGCCCGGCGCAACGTCACGCAGGAATTCGAAGCCCAGGGTATCCAGCGCCACGCTCTCAGAGGCAACCATATATTCAGTACGGCCATCGCCGAGGTCGCGCTTACCGAGCACCAGCGGACGAATGCCGTTAGGATCGCGGAAGGCGACCATACCGTGACCGATGATCATCGCAACGCAGGCGTACGCGCCGCGGATCTGACGGTTTGTCGCGGCAATCGCGGCAAAAATGTTGTCTGCTTCCAGCGGATAGTGACGGAAGTTATCCAGCTCGCTGGCGAACACATTGAGCAGGATTTCAGAATCAGAGGTGGTGTTAATGTGGCGACGTTTCTCTTCGAACAGCTTTTTACGCAGCTCATGCGCGTTGGTCAGGTTGCCGTTATGAGCAAGGGTAATGCCATACGGTGAGTTGACGTAGAAAGGCTGTGCCTCAGAGGCGCTGGAACTGCCAGCAGTAGGATAACGAACGTGACCGATCCCCATATTACCTTGCAGACGCTGCATATGGCGGGCTTCAAACACATCGTTTACCAGGCCATTCGCCTTGCGTAAACGGAAGCAGTTGTTTGCATCAATGGTAATGATACCCGCAGCATCCTGCCCACGGTGCTGAAGCACCGTTAACGCGTCATAAATCGACTGGTTTACCGGCATGAAACCGGCGATACCGACAATACCGCACATTCGTCTTTTCCTCGTTAAGCCACATCTCAGGGTTTATGCCCTGGGCAAAAAACTTGACGAGCTTTGCAGATAGTCAAAGAACCATCTGATGATGAAGCTGAACTCTGGAATGAGCTGCGATTTTTGCCAGTCTTCGCTTTTGGAGAACCCGGTGAAGGTATCCAGGAAGAACAGGATCGCGGCCACAATCAGCACGCCTCGTAATGCCCCGAAACAGATCCCGAGCACCCTGTCCGTTCCTGACAGACCGGTTTTCTCGACCAGCTGACCTATCACGTAATTCACGATAGCGCCGACAATCAGCGTTGCGATAAACAACACCGCGATAGCGATTCCATTTCGGACCAGTTCATCTTCAAAGCCCGTGAACCAGACAGACAGGTAAGTGTAGTAATGACTGGCAACAAAGAAAGCACAACCCCATGTCACCAGCGATAACGCTTCACGAACAAAGCCACGGATCAGGCTAACCAGACAGGAAAAACCAATCACCGCAATGATGGCGTAATCAATCCAGACCATATGTGTCCCACGATTTAACGCCCTGTCATCCAGTTCGGGGCGAATTCTAACAGAAAAAGAAAACGTTTGCGTAGGGATTTCCTTCCCGCGCGTAAATAAAAAAGGCGCTGAAAAAATGTTCAACGCCACGGTCCATTTGACGTCTCTGTGGACGTCTGCTCCCCCCTCACCCTCAAGGGAGAGGGAGCAAACCATTCCGGGGATGGGTAAGATCTTATCAGTTCGCGCTGTAGCCCATCACCACACCGCTCAGGCCGGAGATCTGCTTCAGCTCACCGAGCGAACCTTTAAGCTTATCTTTAGACGCTTCTGGCCCCACGAGGATACGGGTAATTTTACCCTGCACCGGCGTGGAAGGTGAAGTGTAAACACGATATCCCGCACTGCGCAGTTTGCTCACGACCTCGTTGACCTTATCGGCGTTTTTCAGCGCACCAAGCTGCACCACGTAGGCCTTACCCGTTGGGGCGGCGGCATCCTGCTGCGCCGGTTTTGCTGGCGGAGGTGTCTCTGACGCCGCGGCTAGCTGTTCTGCGGCTTTATCCCGCTGCGGTTTCGGCTGCGGCTGCGGCTTCTCAACCGGCTTCGGTTTTTCAACCGGTTTAGGCTGCTCGACCGGCACCGGATCGATATCGCTGTTGCTCGCTGCCGCCAGGCGAGACGGATCGAGCGATGGTGCGGCGGCATCGCCTGCACGCACCTCTTCCGCCGCCCCTTCCGGCGGCTGAGCAGGCAGCGCCTGCGTCGCCGCGGGCAGCATATCCGGCTCATCGCGGTCACCCGGTTTCGGCACCAGCGGAATAGCGGCAAACTCATCCTGATAATGCTTTTTCTGCCCGTCGAGCAGACCCGGGAGAATAATCACCCCGAGCGCGACCAGCACAATGGTTCCTGTTAAACGGTTCTGAAACTTACTCGCCACCGGTTCTCCCCGCGTCCATCACTTCCATGACATGTGCCACCGTGTGGAATGACCCACACACCAGCACGGTATCTTCTGGTTTAGCATCCGCCATCGCGGCATGCCAGGCCTGAGCCACGCTACTGTAGATTGCGCCTTTGCCGAGATGTTCCATCAGTTGCTCAGCCGTCGCGCCGCGCGGTCCCTCCAGAGGAGCACAATACCAGCTATCGACCACACTCTCCATGCAGGCCAGCGTCCCGCCGATATCTTTATCATGAAGCATACCGATAACCGCCAGCACGCGCCCGGTTTTTGGTAACGAATTGAGACGTCCCGCGAGATACGCCGCCGCATGGGGGTTATGCGCCACGTCCAGAATCAGGCGCGGTGACTCGCTAACTATCTGGAAACGCCCGGGCAACAGCGCATTCTTAATGCCGTCGCGGATCGCCTGCTCGCTGACCGTGAGGCCACTGGCGCGCAGTGCCGCCAGCGCGGTTGCTGCGTTCGGCTGCGGTACCTGCGGCAGCGGCAGGTTGTCGAGCGCGCCCTGCGCGTCGCTAAAGCGCCAGCCGTTATCCTGGACCTCGTACTGCCAGTCAACGTCGCGGCGCAGCAGACGCGCGCCCTTCTCGTTCGCCACGTCAGCAATGGTATGCGGCATATCCGGCTCGCCGACCACGGCGGGTTTGTTTGCGCGGAAAATACCGGCCTTCTCGCGGCCAATGCTTTCACGATCCGGTCCCAGCCAGTCGATATGGTCCAGCGCGATGCTGGTGACCACCGCCACGTCCGCATCCACCATATTGGTCGCATCAAGACGTCCGCCGAGGCCAACCTCAAGAATCACCACATCCAGCTGCGCCTGTTTGAATAGCCACAGCGCCGACAGTGTGCCGTATTCAAAATAGGTTAATGAGATCTCACCGCGTGCGGCTTCAATTTCCGCGAACGACGCCGTATGCGCCGATTCCGGCAGTTCGCGGTTCTGCACACGAACGCGCTCGGTGTAGCGGACCAGGTGTGGCGAGCTGTACACGCCAACTTTGTAACCTGCGGCCATCAGGACAGATTCCAGCGTGCGGCAGGTCGTGCCTTTACCGTTGGTCCCCGCGACGGTGAACACGAAAGGTGCCGGTTTGAGCACATCAAGACGCGCGGCGACCTGGCTTACGCGCTCAAGCCCCATATCGATGGTTTTACTGTGCAGGTTTTCCAGATAAGAAAGCCACGCGGCCAGGGGCGACGTGGCTTGGGGAATGCTTTTATTTTCCATAATGCCCGGTTGTCATTAACAGATTAGAAAGCAAAAGGGCAGCGCCAACCGGCCCTGCCCTTTTCAGTTATCAGGCCTCGGGTTCCTGATCCGGTACCACCACGCCTTCGCGCGGCTCATCCGGGTTCGGCGCTGGCAGATTCATCAGCTTCGCCAGGATGCTCGCCAGCTTCAGGCGCATTTCCGGACGGCGGACGATCATGTCGATGGCGCCTTTCTCGATGAGGAACTCACTGCGCTGGAAGCCCGGCGGCAGTTTTTCACGAACGGTCTGCTCAATAACGCGAGGACCCGCAAAGCCGATCAGCGCTTTTGGCTCAGCGATGTTCAGATCGCCCAGCATTGCGAAGCTCGCGGAGACGCCGCCCATGGTTGGGTCGGTCAGCACGGAGATATACGGCAGACCGCGCTCCTGCATCTTCGCCAGCGCAGCAGAGGTTTTCGCCATCTGCATCAGTGACATCAACGCTTCCTGCATACGCGCACCGCCGGAGGCAGAGAAGCAGATCAGCGGACAGTTGTCTTCCAGCGCCTGCTCAACGGCACGCACGAAGCGCGCACCGACCACAGAGCCCATTGAGCCGCCCATAAAGGAGAACTCAAACGCAGCGGCAACAACCGGCATCTCATGCAGGGTGCCTTTCATGACGATCAGCGCGTCTTTCTCGCCAGTCTCTTTCTGTGCAGAGGCCAGACGATCTTTGTATTTTTTGGAATCGCGGAACTTCAGCACGTCTTTTGGCTCGAGTTCGCTACCCAGCTCTACCAGAGAGCCTTCGTCCAGCAGGCTATGCAGGCGGTTGCGCGCCGACATACGCATATGGTGGTCACACTTCGGACACACCTCAAGGTTGCGTTCCAGCTCTGCGCGATACAGAACCTGACCGCAGCTATCACACTTCGTCCATACCCCTTCAGGAATGCTCGCTTTACGCGTTGGGGTAATGTTGCTTTTAATTCGTTCAATCCAGCTCATTGATAACCTTTCTGCCTGAACCTGGTCGTTTGCCAGTTTTGCTATAAGAGGCGAATAATGCCATTTTTGCCTCCAACAGACCATGAATGTTGCACATTAAAACATAACAGCCCGAAACTTTGGATAAAAAAGTGGTCGAACCGCCAGCGTGCATTTACTTCGCTTGTTTTGCCGCCGCACGTTTATGACGAATAATTTCGATAACTCCCGGCAGTACGGAAAGCACAATAATCGCTACAATCAGTAACTTAAGATTTTCCTGAACCACCGGGAGATCGCCAAACAGGTAGCCTGCATAGGTAAACAGCAGTACCCACAGCAGCGCCCCCACGACGTTATACATGGCAAAATGACGATAGGACATATGTCCCATTCCCGCCACAAACGGTGCAAATGTGCGCACAATAGGCACAAAACGCGCAAGGATAATGGTTTTTCCGCCATGGCGTTCATAAAACGCATGGGTTTTGTCTAAATAGCTGCGACGGAAAATTTTTGAATCCGGATTACTGAACAGCCGCTCACCGAATACGCGTCCAATCGTGTAGTTGACCGCATCACCGACGATGGCGGCAATCACCATCAGCACCACCATAAGATGCACGTTCAGATCGTTAGTGGGTAACGCCGATAGCGCGCCGGCAACGAACAGCAGGGAATCCCCTGGCAGGAATGGGGTAACGACCAGACCGGTTTCACAAAACAGAATGAGGAACAGAATAGCGTAAACCCAGACGCCATACTGCGCGACCAGCTCCGCCAGGTGAACATCAATATGCAGGATGAAATCAATCAAAAAACGAATTACGTCCATATTGTCTAAGCCCTAATTGCACCTTTGTTTAGTCCGCTAAAAAAAGCGGGCCCATTGGCGGTTTCGGCAGGTCAAACCGATCCGGATAGTCTACCGAGACCAGATACAACCCTTCCGCTTTCGCCGTAGCTGCCGCAAGCGTTCTGTCCTTCGCTGCCAGCAGGTCTGCAATCCAGCTCTCCGGCTGGTGTCCGGCGCCCACTTCCATCAGGCTGCCCACAATATTCCGAACCATATGATGTACAAAGGCATTGGCTTTGATATCCACCACCACATACGCGCCAAAACGGCTGACGTTTATGTGCATGACGTTTCGCCACGGCGTGCGGGACTGACACTGCACCGCACGAAACGACGTAAAGTCATTTTCACCAATCAGACACTGCGCCGCGCGATGCATACGTTCAGCATCAAGCGGTTCATAAAAATGCGTCACGCCCTGGCTTAACACCGCCGGACGCAGGCGCTGGTTGTAGATGACATAACGGTAGCGACGCGCCGTGGCGCTGAAACGCGCGTGAAAATCATCCGGCACAGCTTTTACCCAACGCACCGCAATGTCACCAGGCAAATTCGCATTTATACCCAGGGTCCAGGCGGCATCCTTACGCACGGCGGTGGTTTCAAAGTGCACGACCTGCCCCGTACCGTGAACACCCGCGTCCGTACGTCCTGCACACAGGACGTTAATCGGCTCGTTTGCCACCTGAGAGAGCGCTTTTTCCAGCTTCTCCTGGACGCTGCGCACCTCGTTCTGACGCTGCCAGCCATAATACTTACTGCCGTCGTACTCAATGCCGAGGGCAATTCTATGGACCGGCTTTTGTTCCACGTCTGACATCAGTACAGGTACTCCTGCACCAGTTTTTCAGCGATTTTGACCGCCATCAGCGCGCCGCCAAAGCGAACGTTGTCGGCAACGGACCAGAACTGCACCTGTTCCGGCATGCCGTAATCGTTACGCACACAGCCAACGGAAAGATGCGCGCTGCCGGTAGCATCACCGACCTGGGTCGGGAACTCGCTCTCTTCAGAGAGCACGATGTCTTCACCGCGGCCAAACGCATCGCGCGCCTCCTCAGCCGCCAGGGGACGCAGCGCTTCAAAGCCGACCATCTGCGCGTGGCCGTAAAAGACCGGGGACTGCACGACGTTCGCTGAGATCATCAGGCCATCGTCCTGCAGAATTTTACGCACCTCATCGACGATACGACGCTCTTCGCGCACGGAACCCTCGCGGTCCGGCAGCAGCGGCAGCATGTTGAACGCCAGCTGGCGGCCAAAGAAATCATCTTCATCAATCGGGATACCGTTCAGCAGCTTCGCGCTCTGCCCGGCCAGCGCGTCAACGGCCTTTTTACCGTTCGCGGACGCGGAGAGCAGGCTGGTGACGGTAATGCGCGACAGGCCACCGTCGTCGATCAGCGGTTTCAGGGCAGTCAGCAGCTGACTGGTCAGGCTGTTCGGCACCGCAATGACGTTACGGTTGCGGTAGTCAGCCAGCACAAACGGGTTCACGTCCGGCACCACCAGCGGCACATCCGGCTCCATTGAGAACAGGCCGCTCAGGTCGATCACCAGGCAGCCTGCGTTGGTCGCCTCTTCAACATACGCAGCAGTCGCTTCAGCGCCCGCAGCGAAAAACGCCAGCTGCGCCTGGGTCCAGTCGAATGCTGCCGCGTCCTGGACCATCACGGATTTACTGTTAAAACGCAGATGCTCACCTGCACTGTCGGTACGCGCCAGCGCATAGATATCGCCCACCGGGAACTGACGCTCAGCAAGGGTTTCGAGCAGGGCTTCGCCCACGGCACCCGTGGCACCTAAAATGGCAATGTTCCAGCCTTCAGACATGGTGGTTTACTCCAGAAATAAAAAAGCGTCCCTGTCGGAGTATCCGACAGGGAGCATTAAGAAGACATTAACGTGCCGGATGATGAACGGCGTTAAACCCCAGCTTATGCAGCAGCGTCGCCGCCGAGGCGTCGTCGCACATTACATACAGGGAAGACCACTCGCGGCGCTCAACATAGTTCTTGCGCAGCTTATCAAACTCACCCGGGATCCCCGCCACTTTACGCAGCAGCGCATCATCGCGGCGCACATCATACACCAAATGCACCAGCCTTTTCAGCGTTGCCTGATCGAGCGGACCATGCAGGGTAATGCGGCCAAATTCAGGCGCGGGGAGTAAGGTATCCAACGCCACCAGCTGCGGATGGCCGATAAAAGCGCTGTAGGCCTCGAAGACCTGCGTCGTGCCGCGCGCTTTCCCCTCGAGGGTATAACCGGCGATATGCGCTGTGCCCACGTCCACCTTGTTAAGCAACTCAACGTTGAGATCCGGCTCCGGCTCCCAGACGTCCAGCACCACGCTGAGGTTTTGTCCTTCATTCAGACATGTCAGCAGCGCAGCGTTATCTACAACCGGACCACGGCAGGCATTTATCAGAATAGTGCCAGACTTCAGACGACGGATCAGCGCCTCGTCAGCAAGATGCAGCGACTTATACGGCCCCTCTTTAAACAGCGGCGTGTGGAAAGTCAGCACGTCGCACTGTTCGACCAGCTCGTCCAGCGAGCGGAAGTCCCCGTCATCACCGTTGTCTTTGCGCGGCGGATCGCACAGCAGCGTGCGGATCCCTAACGCTTCAAGACGCTTTTGCAGGCGTCCGCCGACGTTACCCACGCCAACAATCCCCACGGTGCGGTCCTTCAGCGCAAACCCGTCGCGCTCGGCCAGCATCAGCAGCGAGGAGAAAACGTATTCCACAACGGCAATGGCGTTACAGCCCGGCGCGGCGGAAAAACCGATTCCAGCCTGCTTCAGCCACTTATCATCCACATGATCGGTCCCTGCCGTTGCGGTTCCGACAAACTTAATCGCTTTACCGGCGAGCAACGCCTCATTTACTTTGGTCACCGAGCGCACCATCAGCGCGTCTGCGTCATCCAGTTCGTTGACCGGGATCGGGCGACCAGGGACAGCCTTAACGTTACCCAGGCGGCTAAACAGCTCACGGGCATAAGGCATATTTTCATCAACGAGGATTTTCACGTCTGAGTACCTGTTTGAGAGGAAGAAAACCTGCCAAGTGTGCCATAATCTGGCCGCCAGGCATATACGTATACCTGGTTTACGCTGAGTTTTGACTTTAAGGATTTTTGACGATGCAGCCCATTTCAGGTACGCCGCCACGCCCTCCGGGTGAAGGCCCCGTCACGCCAAACGTTGCCGGTGAACAACCGCTATCCACGCAACAGCGCACCGTGCTGGAGCGACTGATCACGCGCCTGATTGCGCTGACTTCTCAGCAAAATGCGGAAGTCTGGGCCGGGGTAAAGCATGATTTAGGCGTGAGGAACGACGCACCGCTGCAGTCGCGCCATTTCCCTGCTGCCGAGCAAAATCTGAACCAGCGTATTACGACCGCGCAGCAGAACCACACCACGCGCCAGATTGTTGCTCAGTTGACGGAGCTGCTGGGCCAGGGTAATAACCGCCAGGCGGTGAGTGATTTTATTCGCCAGCAGTATGGTCAGACCGCGCTAGGGCAGCTGACGCCGGACCAGCTCAAAACCGTGCTGACCCTGCTGCAGAACAACGAGCTGTCTATTCCGCAGCCTCAGGTGCGCCCGTCGACCGAGCGTCCGCTGCTGCCCGCCGAGCACAACACGCTCAAGCAGATGGTGACAAAGCTGGCTGCGGCCACCGGCGAACCGACGAAGCTTATCTGGCAATCCATGCTGGAGTTGTCCGGCGTGAAGGCGGGTGAACTGATCCCGGCCAAACAGTTTACTCATCTGGTGACCTGGCTCCAGGCGCGCCAGACGCTCAGCACCCAGAATGCCCCTACCCTGCATACTGTCCAGGCCGCGCTGAAACAGCCGCTTGAGCCGCACGAGTTCGACGTGATTCGGGATTACGCCCAGCAAAACTGGCAGGCCACGCCGCAGACGGTGCTGACCACCGCGCAGGTGCAGGATCTGCTCAATCAAATCTTCGTTCGTCGCGCCGAACGTGAAGGCGGCGTGCCGGAGGTGAGAAACGTTCAGCCGATCTACAGCCCGCTGTTTGCGCCGGTCGTCGAGACATTCAGAACGCTCTCTGCACGTCCGGGATTGATGTTTATTGCACTGCTGATTGCCCTGGCGATTTTCTGGCTGGTTGCCTGAGGTTTTGCCCGGTGGCGCTGCGCTTACCGGGCCTACAACGGCTCGAATCGTAGGCCGGGTAAGGCACAGCCGTCACCCGGCAACAACGGCTCAACGCCTGCGAAACGCCACCAGCGTCACCACGATCCCCACCACCGCAGAAACCGCACCGGCCAGAAAGACGGACGGATAGCCAAACGAGGTGGCTAACACCCCGGCCAGCGGCCCGGTTACCCCGTATGAGATATCCTGAAACGCCGCATAGCCGCCGAGCGCCGTCCCGCGCACCTGCGGGGCCACGCGCTTCACCACTTCAACGCCCAGCGCCGGGAAGATCAGAGAACAGCCGCAGCCGGTCAGCGCAGCACCCAGCAGGGCCACGGATGCCACGGGAGCATTCCACAACAGCAGAAGACCGATAGCTTCAATGACCAGCGATGCCACCGCCACCTTCACGCCGCCAAAGCGATCCGGCATCCAACCAAAAAGCACGCGCATCAGCACAAACGCGCCGCCAAAGGCAGTAAGCGTAAAACCGGCCATCGCCCAGCCGCGGCTCATAAAATAGAGCGATACAAACGTCCCTATTACCGCAAAACCCACGCCCTGCAGCGCCAGGCCCAGGCCCGGCTGCCAGATTTGGCCGACCACGCTCCACAGGGAAGGACGCTCGCCTTTGTGCGCAGGTACCTTACGCACCGAGCCGTTAAACGCCCATGCCACCAGCGGCAGCGCCATGGTCGTTGCAGCCAGCGCCGCAAACCCGAACTGGCTGTTGATCAGCAGGCCAAGCGGTGCACCGGCGGCCAGCGCGCCGTAGATGGCCATGCCGTTCCAGGACATCACCTTGCCGGAACGTGCTGGCCCCACCAGCCCCATTCCCCAGGTCAGGGTGCCGGTCAGCAGCTGGCTTTCACCGAAGCCAAGAATTAAACGGCCCAGCACCAGCAGCGCAAATTTATACGCAGCGTCTACCGGCAGGAGAGCCGCCAGCAGCCAGGCGCCGCCAGCCAGCCCGCAGGCAAACATCCCCTGCAGCGCCGAGCGTTTAGCACCGTGCTGATCCGCCAGCCGTCCGGCGTAACCGCGGGTTAAGACCGTGGCTAAAAACTGAATGCCCACGGCAATACCGACCATGGTGTTGCCATAGCCCAGCTCCTGATGAACGAACAGCGGGATCACCGGCAGCGGCAGGCCAACGGTCATATAGGTCAGGAATACCGCAAAGGCGATACGGAACAGCGAGACGTTCGCTGAAGGGGTTGTTTCTGTTTGAGTTACTGCAGTCATGCTTTACTCCGAAATGAAGAGTAAGGCGGGGAAATGCCACGCCCCCTCTACCTGATAATCAGGATTAAGGTGCGTTGGTTGACGTTAAACGCTTACGCATTATCGTGAGGATAATGTTGAGGGGTGAAGTTTGCCTGTGAGATCAGCTGCTTGTCAATGCATAAAAAAAGGGAGCCTTATGGCTCCCCTTCTGAATCAAACATAAAACTTATGCTTTCAGCTTACGCATGACCAGCGTGGCGTTGGTGCCGCCGAAACCGAAGCTGTTGGACATGACGGTAGTCAGCGTCGCTTCCGTTGGTTTGGTCACGATGTTCAGGCCAGCAGCCTGCTCGTCCATCTCTTCGATATTGATACTTGGGGCGATAAAGCCGTTTTCCAGCATCAGCAGCGAGTAGATCGCTTCCTGAACGCCAGCCGCCCCCAGAGAGTGACCAGTCATGGCTTTGGTCGCGGAGATCGCCGGGCTGTTGTCGCCGAAGACTTCACGGATCGCACCCAGCTCTTTTACGTCACCTACCGGCGTAGAGGTACCGTGAGAGTTCAGGTAGTCGATTGGGGTGTCAACGCCGTGCATCGCCATCTTCATGCAACGCACCGCGCCTTCGCCGGATGGCGCAACCATATCGGCGCCGTCAGACGTTGCACCGTAGCCCACGATTTCAGCGTAGATGTGCGCGCCACGCGCCAGTGCGTGCTCCAGCTCTTCAACCACAACCATACCGCCGCCGCCCGCGATAACGAAACCGTCACGGTGTGCATCGTAGGTACGAGATGCTTTGTCCGGGGTCTCATTGTACTTGGTGGACAGTGCGCCCATCGCGTCGAATTCACAGGCCATTTCCCAGCCCAGCTCTTCGCCGCCGCCAGCAAATACGATGTCCTGTTTACCCAGCTGGATCTGCTCAACAGCGTTACCGATGCAGTGCGCGGAAGTCGCACACGCGGAGCTGATGGAGTAGTTCACACCGTGGATTTTGAATGGGGTCGCCAGGCACGCGGAAACCGCAGAACCCATGGCTTTGGTGACCACGTACGGACCTACCGCTTTCAGACCACGCGGGCTACGCATTGCGTCAGCACCGAATACCTGCGCTTTAGATGAACCGCCGGAACCGGCGATCAGGCCCACGCGCGGGTTGTTCTGATAAACCTCTTCGCTCAGGCCAGAATCTTTGATCGCTTCCTGCATGGAGAGATAAGCATAAATAGAGGCATCGTTCATGAAACGAACCACTTTGCGGTCAATCAAACCGGTGGTGTCCAGTTTGACGTTACCCCATACGTGGCTACGCATACCTGAATCTTTAAACTCTTCAGAGAAAGTGATCCCGGAGCGTCCTTCACGCAGAGATGCCAGGACTTCCTGCTGGTTATTACCGATGCTGGAAACAATGCCCAGGCCAGTAATCACTGCACGTTTCATTCAATACCTCTGTAAGTCGCACTATAGTAAGTTTCGAGTCGCACAATAGCGTACACTTGTACGCCGAACAAGTCCGATCAGACATTTTCTGCGGAAATTTGCACCGATGGACTCACATCGTTAAGATCGTGCCACTGCCTGTCAGACGAGTAACTTACGTGAAACAAAACGCTATACAACCCGCCAACCTCGAATTCAACGCTGAGGGTACACCTGTTTCCCGAGATTTTGATGACGTCTATTTTTCTAATGATAACGGGCTCGAAGAAACTCGCTATGTTTTCCTCGATGGAAACCAGCTCAGCACCCGCTTCCCGGTGCATCCGCGGAGCCTGTTTGTGGTCGCGGAAAGTGGGTTCGGCACCGGGCTGAATTTTTTAACCCTCTGGCAGGCGTTTGACCAGTTTCACGCTGCACACCCCGAGGCTACGCTACAAAGATTACATTTCATCAGTTTCGAAAAATTCCCGCTCACCGCGCACGATCTGCGGCTCGCTCATCAGCGCTGGCCAGAGCTTGCCACCTGGGCGGAACAGCTTCAGGCACAGTGGCCGCCTCACATCGGCGGCTGTCACCGTCTGATTCTGAACGGCGGACGCGTGACGCTGGATTTATGGCTTGGCGACATCAATGACCTGACCGATACGCTCGATGATTCGATGAATCAGAAGGTCGACGCGTGGTTCCTGGACGGCTTTGCCCCCGCCAAAAACCCGGACATGTGGAGCCAGCATCTGTTTAGCGCGATGGCGCGGCTGGCGCGCCCTGGCGCAACGCTTGCCACCTTCACCTCGGCAGGCTTTGTCCGCCGCGGGCTGCAGGAGGCGGGCTTTACCATGCAGAAGACCAAAGGCTTTGGCCGCAAGCGCGACATGCTGGTCGGCAGGATGGATCAGACGCTGGACGTTCCCGCTCAGGCGCCCTGGTTTGCACGCCGCGCCAGTGCATCACGTGAGGTGGCGATAGTCGGCGGAGGGATCGCCAGCGCCCTGCTGTCTCTCGCGCTTCTCCACCGTGGCTGGCAGGTCACGCTCTACTGTGCTGACGATGTGCCAGCCAGCGGCGCGTCCGGCAACCGCCAGGGGGCGCTCTATCCGCTTTTAAGCGCGCACGACCCGGCCCTGTTCCGGTTTTTCCCGGCGGCGTTTACCTTTGCTCGTCGCCTCTACGACGCCCTGCCTGTGGCGTTCGATCATGACTGGTGCGGCGTGACGCAGCTCGGCTGGGATGAAAAGAGCCAGCAAAAAATCACGCAGATGCTGTCGCTGGGCCTGCCTGACGAGATTGCTCGCGCGGTAAGCGCGCAGGAGGTGGCAGCCACCGCTGGCGTGGAAACCGGCTGTGGGGGCATTCAGTATCCGCTCGGCGGCTGGCTGTGCCCGGCTGAACTGACCGCGGCGGTCATTTCCCTGGCGCAGTCGCGCGGGCTGACGGCGTATTATGCTCACACCGTTGAATCGCTGAGCCGAAGCGAGCGCTGGAATCTGCGTTTTGCGGATGGCAAAGCGGTAAGCCATGCCAGCGTTGTGCTGGCAAACGGGCATAACATCAACCAGTTTATCCAGACAGAAACGTTGCCGGTTTATCCGGTCGGCGGCCAGGTAAGCCATATTCCTTCCGCGCCTGAGCTCGGCAAACTGCGACAGGTGCTTTGCTATGACGGCTATCTGACGCCGCAAAATCCGTCTAACGGCCATCACTGCATCGGGGCCAGCTATCATCGTGGCGAAACGGATATGCGCTACAGCGACGCGGATCAGGCGCAGAACCGACAGCGCCTGATTGACTGTTTCCCGGATGCGGCATGGGCGCAAGAGGTTGACGTCAGCGAGGGGGAAGCGCGCTGCGGCGTTCGCTGTGCCACCCGCGATCATCTGCCGATGGCGGGAAATGTGCCGGACTATGAGGCAACGCTTGAGGCCTATCAGGACCTTGCTGATAACCGGGATAACGCGGTAAGCGCGCCGGTTTATCCGGAGCTGTATATGCTGGGTGGATTAGGGTCTCGCGGGTTGTGCTCTGCCCCGCTGCTGGCAGAAGTGTTGGCCGCGCAAATGAGCGACGAGCCGGTTCCGCTGGACAGTGTTACGCTTGCGGGGCTGAATCCGAATCGCTTGTGGGTACGGAAACTGCTGAAGGGGAAGAAGGTTAAGTAGGGGGCGGCCTGGTGCCCTCTCCCACAGGGAGAGGGTGGTGAAACACTTACTTCGCTTTCGCCTGCTGGAACAAATTGTCCCACATACCCAGCACCAGTGACTGGTCGCGCGGAGAGAGCTCCCCGGCCAGAATGGCTTTTTCCAGGCTGCGGGTGACTTCAGCGTGAACAGCGTCGGCAGAGTGATCGTCACCCGCTTCCAGCTCGGCTACCGCGAGCGTCAGGTGACCACGCAGATAACCGCTGGCGAACAGCTCATCATCACTGGCGTGTTCCACCATGTCATCAATTAACGCCAGAATGCGTGATTCAAATTCTGCGATCATCTTCTTTCCTCTGTTAAAGATCTTCCGGCCAAGGGAAGCATTCCGCCGCTATCGCCGGCGTGTGGTAATAATTCTGTAAGGCCTCGATCAGGCGCGCCGGACGTTCCGGGATGCCTTTCTCAAGATATTCCATCACCTGCGCATGAACGCGGCGCTGGAAGACGATACGGTCTGGCTCGAAGTCGCCTTCAAGGTTGTCACAGCTCACGTTGAACGGGAAACCCGCCGCGACGCAGAATAGCCATTCCAGCGCCTGCGGCTTCACTTCCACATCCTCAAACTGCCCCTGGGTGGCGGCATCACGTCCGTCCGGGCAGTACCAGTAACCGAAATCCACCAGCTCGCGCCGCGCTTTCCCCGCAATGCACCAGTGCGAAATCTCGTGAAGACCGCTGGCGTAAAAGCCGTGCGCAAACACGATACGGTTATACGGAACCTCTGCATCAGCAGGAAGATAGATCGGTTCGTCGTCGCCTTTAATCAGACGGGTATTAAAATCGTCAGCAAAACAGCCGTCGAAAATCTCAATCAGCTGTTCGTAGTGATGCGTACTGTTCATTAATTCATCCCCAACCAGGTGAGGATCTCCTGTCCATGGCTGTCATAAAGAAGTTTGGCGCTCATTACGGCCGAGACGATGACAATCATCGGGCGAATAAGTTTTTGTCCTTTGCTTAACACCAGACGCGAACCCGCGCGTGCGCCCAGGAACTGCCCTGCCATCATGACGAATCCGGTTGCCCAGATGACCTTGCCGCCAATGATAAACAGCAGCAGACCGCCGAGGTTCGAGGTCGCGTTGAGCACTTTGGCATGAGCGGTCGATTTGGCGAGGTTAAACCCGGCCAGCGTCACGAACGCCAGCGCGTAAAACGAGCCTGCCCCCGGGCCGAAGAATCCGTCGTAAAAGCCGACGCAGCCCCCGGCAATCAGGGCAAACGGCAGGCCGTGCAGACGACGCTGGCGGTCTTCCTCGCCGAGCTTTGGCATCAGCAGGAAGTAGAGACCGATGCAGATGACCAGAACCGGCAGGATCTGGCGCAAAATATCCGACTGCACGTGCTGAACCAGCAGCGCGCCCGACGTGGAGCCGATAAAGGTCATCAGGATATTGAGCTTCTGGTCGGCCAGGCTCACCACCTTGCGGCGGATAAAATAGAGCGACGCCGAGAGCGAGCCACCGCAGGCCTGCAGCTTGTTCGTGGCAAGCGCCTGCGCCGGGCTCATGCCCGCCGCCAGCAGCGCGGGTACGGTTAATAACCCGCCACCGCCCGCAAGGGCATCAATAAAACCGGCCAGCATGGCCACGAAGAACAGCACCACCAGCAGCAGCGGTGACACCATAAACAGATCGACGAAATTATCCATTAAAGTACATGCTCATCCAGTAGCGCCTGGCAGGAAGGCGGCAACGGAGGCGGTGTCTTCTTCTCAGGCTTAGAGGTTCCAGGTTTTGCCGGTTCAAACCAGCTTTGCAGTTCCGCACCGCAGCCATCACCTGGCGGCGGTAGCGGCTGATCTTCACATTCCAGGCTATTCGCCGGGCAGCGCAGACGAACGTGCATGTGCGCACGATGCTGGAACCACGGGCGCACTTTGCGCAGCCAGTCGCGATCGGTTCCGGCATCCAGGCAGAGCTGCTGCTTGATGGCCGGGTTGACGAAAATCCGCGTGACGTCGTTATCTTCCGCGGCCAGCTTGATCATGCTGGATACGTCCCGCGTCCACAGGGATGGCACAACGCGCTTGCCATCGCTCGCCACCAGATCCAGCGCCTGCGGTTTCAGCAGTTGGGCGGAGGTCCAGCGGGTTTTCGGCAGCTGCAGGAAGATATCGACATCCAGTCCGCTCTGGTGACTGGCGTGTCCACCGTTAAAGCGACCGCCGGCAGGCATCCCCATATCGCCAATCAGCATCGTGCCCAGCCCCAGGTTATGCACCTGGTTCCCCAGACGCTGGATGAACAGCACCAGATCCGGGTGGCCGAAATAACGCCGCTGATCGGTGCGCATCACCTGATAGGTATCTGACTGGAGAGGAAGCTCCTGGGCACCGACGATACAGCCGTTGGAAAAGGCGCCAATGGACTGCGCGCTCCCCGCCACCGGGTGGGTGATTTTTTGCCATGGCGTTGCGGCCAGACTGGCTCCACTGGCCAGCAGCGCCAGCAGAGCAATTGCGGTTTTTTTCATGTTTACCAGCGTGGAATGGTGGTCGTCACGTCCGCATTCTGCGCTCGCTGGCGCAGGAAGTGATCCATCAGCACGATCGCCAGCATCGCTTCTGCGATCGGCACCGCTCGGATCCCCACGCACGGATCGTGACGTCCTTTGGTGATCATCTCAACTTCTTCGCCATCGCGGTTAATCGTGTGGCCCGGCACGGTAATGCTGGAGGTTGGCTTCAGCGCGATGTTGGCAATAATCTGCTGCCCGCTGCTGATACCGCCCAGAATGCCGCCCGCGTGGTTGCTCTGGAAGCCCGCCTTCGTGATCTCGTCACGGTTCTGGCTGCCGCGCAGGGATACCACGTCAAAACCGTCGCCAATCTCAACGCCCTTCACCGCGTTGATGCTCATCAGCGCGTGCGCAATGTCTGCATCGAGACGGTCAAATACCGGCTCGCCCCAGCCAGCCGGGACGCCGTCGGCCACGACGGTCACTTTCGCCCCAATGGAGTCGCCCTCTTTTTTCAGGCCGCGCATCAGTTCGTCCAGCGCCTCCAGCTTGTCGGCATCGGCACAGAAGAACGGGTTTTGCTCGACCAGATCCCAGTCTTTGATCGCCAGCGGAATGTCGCCCATCTGGGTCAGACAGCCGCGGATAACGATGCCAAATTTCTGCTGCAGGTATTTTTTGGCAATGGCGCCAGCCGCCACGCGCATCGCGGTTTCACGCGCGGAAGAGCGCCCGCCGCCGCGATAGTCGCGGAAGCCGTACTTTTGTTCGTAGGTATAGTCGGCATGGCCCGGACGGAACACGTCTTTGATGGCGCCGTAGTCCTGGGAGCGCTGATCGGTGTTTTCAATCAGCAGACCAATGCTGGTGCCTGTAGTGCGGCCTTCAAAGACGCCGGAGAGAATTTTGACCTGGTCCGGCTCGCGACGCTGCGTGGTGTAGCGAGAGGTGCCCGGACGACGACGGTCGAGGTCGTGCTGCAAATCGGCTTCGGTCAGTTCGATGCCTGGCGGTACGCCATCAACGATACAGCCCAGCGCCAGCCCGTGCGACTCGCCAAAGGTGGTCACGCGGAATAACTGTCCAATACTGTTTCCTGCCATCACGGCTCCGATGTTGTTGTTTGTGTTTGAGCGTTGTGAAACGGGCCGAAGCCCGCTGGATTAATCTTTATAGATGCTGAAGTGTTCACGCGCGTCGAGCAGCTGCGCTTTCGTCAGCATAAAGACGCCGTCACCGCCGTTGTCGAACTCAAGCCAGGTGAACGGCACATCCGGGTACTGCTCTATCAGATGTACCATGCTGTTGCCCACTTCACAAATCAGAACGCCGTCGTCGGTCAGATAATCCGGCGCGCAGGCCAGAATGCGGCGGGTCAGCTTCAGGCCGTCAGATCCTGACGCCAGACCCAGCTCCGGCTCGTGACGGTATTCGTTCGGCAGATCGGACATGTCTTCCGCATCAACGTACGGCGGGTTGGTAACGATCAGATCGTACTGCAGCGTTGGGAGATCGCGGAACAGGTCAGAGCGAATTGGCGTAACGTGATGGATCAGCCCATGCTCTTCGATGTTGTGCTCGGTCACGGCCAGCGCGTCGGTGGAGATATCAACGGCGTCTACTTCCGCTTCCGGGAAGGCGTAAGCGCAGGCGATGGCGATGCAGCCGCTGCCGGTACACATGTCCAGAATGTGCTGCGGCTGATGGCCAATCAGGCCTTCAAAGTGGTTGTTAATCAACTCACCAATCGGCGAGCGCGGCACCAGCACGCGTTCATCGACATAGAACTCGTGGCCGCAGAACCAGGCTTTGTTGGTCAGATAGGCGACCGGAATTCGCTCGTTCACGCGGCGGATCACGCGCTCAACGATGCGGTGTTTTTCGCTGGAGGTCAGGCGCGCGGTGCGCATGTCTTCCGGAATATCCAGCGGCAGGTAGAGGGACGGCAGCACAAGCTGCACGGCTTCATCCCACGGGTTGTCGGTACCGTGACCGTACCAGATATTGGCGGCGCTGAAGCGGCTAACCGACCAGCGCAACATGTCCTGTATGGTATGCAGCTCGTTTACTGCTTCATCGACAAATATTTTATCCACTCTTTCCTCCAGGGCATGCTCGCATAATTTTCGGCGGCTAGTTTGCCATGAAGACGGCGATAAATCAGCAATGACGCGTCTCGCTTGAGGTTAAAAAATGCGTTTAGTCGGGTACACTGTCGGAAATACGAGATGAGAATGACGAATGAAAAAGAAAACATCGCTCAGCGAGGAGGATCAGGCGCTCTTCCGCCAGCTAATGACCGGGACGCGGAAAATCACGCAGGACACGATTGTCCATCGCCCGCAGCGTAAAAAAATCAGCGAAGTACCGGTCAAACGTCTGCTGCAGGAGCAGGCGGATAACAGCCACTATTTTTCAGATGAATTTCAGCCACTGCTCAATACTCAGGGTGCGGTGAAATACGTACGCGAAGACGTCAGCCATTTTGAGCTGAAAAAGTTACGTCGCGGAGATTATTCGCCGGAGCTGTTTCTCGATCTGCACGGTTTAACGCAGATGCAGGCGAAAAAGGAGTTGGGGGCATTGATCGCCGCCTGTCGACGCGAACATGTTTTTTGCGCCTGCGTGATGCATGGCCACGGTAAACATATCCTCAAGCAGCAGACGCCGCTGTGGCTTGCTCAGCATCCACACGTGATGGCGTTTCATCAGGCACCAAAAGAGTACGGCGGAGATGCCGCATTGCTGGTGTTGATTGAAGTGGAAGAGTGGCAGCCGCCAGAGTTGCCCTGACAGAATGGCGGGAAGCACATTGCACCCCGCCATATCGCACGTCACGTCAGATGGCTTTTGCCATCTTCAGGTTGCACGGACTCATTTGCCAGTTGAAGACACCTTTGCCCGTTTCGTCGAGAGAAACATTGGCAATGGCAGATGTCGTGAACATCGGCGGGGTCTCGCCAGGGCACAGCTCAGATACCAGATAGCCAACCAGTGGCAGGTGGGAAATGACCAGCGCGGAAGCGACACCTTCATTGCACAGCGCCTGAAGATAAGCGCTGACAAGGCCGACATCGCCACACGGGGTGAGTTCAGGGAGAACATCCACACTGGATGGCAGGTTCATACACTCCCCTACCACGTCCAGCGTCTGTTCTGCACGCAGGAACGGACTCACCAGAACGCGTTCGATGTCCACTTTTTGACCGTTAAGCCAGTTTGCCATCAGACGAGATTCGTCGCAGCCACAGACGGTCAAAGGACGTACTGAGTCACTGGCGGCATCGAGTGCCGCGTCGCCGTGACGCATGATAAAAACTTGCATATTGCACCGCTTTTGTTAACCAGAATCACCGGCGTTAACTACCCGCGATAAATGCTGCGAGGTAGAAAACCCGATGGTCGGGCATTGTGCCTGATCCATTCGGTGAATGAAACGCTGTTTTTTACCTCAATGGCGTAAGTATAGTCAATCTCTGTTTACAAAATCGCCAGAACAGGTTCATTCACTTCAGGATTTACCCTTCTTTGACCTCAGCTTACGAGGACAGTTTCCCTTGCAGGCCAAAATGTCTGGCCCCGTTCTGCCATCTGCAATAATTCGTCACACGGTGTAAACCGTGGACCATATTGCGAAGCCAGACGTTGCAGGATAGCAACCACTTCACCCGCGCCGAGCGTATCCATGTAACGGAACGGGCCGCCAAGGAACGGCGGGAAACCAATGCCAAATACCGCCCCGATGTCGCCATCGCGCGCGCTCTTGATCACCTGTTCACCAAAGCAGCGCGCCGCTTCATTGAGCATCATCATCACGCAGCGTTCAGCGCACTGAACGGCGGACAGTTTTCCCTTACCGGTGGTCGAAATAAGCCCATAAACCGAAGGGTCGACCTGTTTCTTGCTTTTACGCCCTTTCGCGCCGTAAAGATAGAAACCGCGTTCATTTTTTCTGCCTTTGCGATCGTCCTTCAAAATTGCAGAAACAATGTTTGCAGGCGGGCTAAAACGATCGCCATAAGCCGCCTCCAGTACAGGTATAATTTTAGTGCCGGTGTCTATTCCCACCTCATCCAAAAGTTGGATTGGGCCAACGGGGAAACCAAACTTTACCAGCGCCTCGTCAACGTGCTCGATCTTCTCACCTTCCGTCAGCAGTCGCATGGCTTCATTAATGTAGGGCGCCAGAATGCGGTTGACGTAGAAGCCGGCTTTGTCTGCGACCACGATCGGCGTTTTACCCTGCTTCTTCGCCAGCTTGACTACCGTGGCGATGGTTTGCGGACTGGTGGTTGCGTGTGGAATAACTTCCACCAGCGGCATTTTTTCCACCGGACTAAAGAAGTGCAGCCCAATAACCTGCTCCGGACGCGTGGCTTTCGCCGCGATATCGCCAATCGGTAATGACGACGTATTGGAGGCAAAAATGGTATGCGCGGCGCAATGCTGTTCAACGTCTGCCACCATCTGCTGCTTAAGCGCAAGATCCTCAAACACGGCTTCAATCACCAGATCGCGGTGCGCAAAACCGCTGTAATCCGTTGTGCCGGAGATCATCGCCAGGGTTTTATCGCGCTCGCTTGCCTTGATATGGCGGCGTTTGACCTTTTGATCAAGGTTCTGCCAGCTGTACTGCAGCGCGTGGTTGATCCCCTTAGGATTAATGTCTTTGATGCGTACAGGCAATTTGCCTTTGCTGGTGGTAACAAAAGCGATACCGCCGCCCATGAGTCCTCCACCCAGTACGCCAATGGCACGCAGCGGCGCAGGCGATGCCTCGCTGCCCGGGTCTTTTTTCACGTCCGTGCTGGCGAAGAAGATGCTGCGCAGCGCCTGTGACTGCGGCGTCATCGCCAGTTCGCCAAAGGCTTTGGCCTCCGCGGCATAGCCGCTACTGCTGCCCTGCGACAGCCCGGTTTCGATCACGTCCAGGATCCGCTTTGCCGCCGGATAATTGCCTTTGGTCTTTTGTTCGGTCTTTTTGCCCACCATGTTGAACAGGAGCGTTCTGCCCAGTGGCCCTGCCAGCACGCGCTCGCGAACCGGCAGAGGACGTCTTACCTGACGCCCTTTCAGCGCAAGCTCAACGGCGGCCTCCAGCAAAATGGACTGCGGCACGACGTCATCGACCAGACCGGCCTTCAGCGCCTGACGGGCGCGCAGCTGTTTACCGGTTAAGATCATCTCCAGCGCCGTGCTGACGCCCACCAGGCGCGGCAGTCGTTGCGTTCCGCCGGAGCCTGGCAGCAAGCCCAGCTGCACTTCCGGCAGACCCAGAATGGTTTTCGGATCGTCGGTACATATACGGCAGTGGCACGCCAGCGCAAGCTCCAGCCCACCGCCCAGACACGCCCCGTGGATCGCGGCGATAACCGGGATCGGCAGGCTGTTGATCTCCGCCATCACCTGCTGGCCCTGACGCGCCAGCTCTTCGGCTTCCAGCGCGCTTTGCGCCCGGGCGATCATGTTGATATCGGCCCCGGCGATAAAGTTATCCGGCTTGGCAGAGATAAACACCAGGCCGCGAATGGCTTTGTTCTCGCGGATCTGCTTTAGCATCGCGCGCACCTGAACACCAAATTCGGCCTTCAGGGTATTCATCTTTTCATCCGGCACATCAATAGTGATAACGGCCACGTTATCGAGGCGAACCGTCAGATTAAATGCAAATGGCATATCCATTATTCAGCCTCCAGAACCATTGCTGCGCCAAGGCCGCCCGCCGCACAGGCGGTAACAAGGCCAAACCCGCCGCCACGGCGACGGAGTTCATGTAATGTTTGCGTGATCATTCGCGCGCCGGTGGCGGCAAACGGATGACCATAGGCGATAGAGCCGCCCAGCACGTTGAATTTACTCTGATCCACTTCGCCCGTAGCATGGGCACGGCCCAGCACATCGCGTGCGAAACGCTCGCTTGCCAGCAGCTGGACGTTGGCCAGGGTTTGCGCGGCAAACGCTTCGTGCATATCAATCAGGGTTAAATCCGCCAGCGTCAGCCCCGCGCGATCCAGCGCCAGCGGCGTGGACCATGCCGGACCTAACAGCATGTCCTGCCAGACATCAATGGCGGTGAAGGCATAGCTGCGTAAATAGCCGAGGGGAGTAATGCCCAGCTCCTTCGCACGGGATTCGGTCATCAGGATCACGGCGGCCGCCCCGTCCGTCAGCGGCGTACTGTTCGCCGCCGTCACCGTGCCGTGCTTGCGGTCAAACGCCGGGCGCAGTTTGGCGTAATCTGCCAGCGTCGAGGTGCCGCGAATATTGTTATCTTCCGCGAGCGGTTCCCGGTAGGGGGGAATATAGGCGGTCATGACCTCGTCGGTCAGCTTGCCTTCCGACCAGGCTTTTGCCGCAAGCTGATGTGAACGATGCGCCAGCGCATCCTGCTGTTCACGGGTAATGCCGTAGGTTTTCGCCATCTGCTCGGCGGTATCGCCCATGCGCAGGCCAGTGGAGTATTCCGCTACGGCAGGTGGCACGGGCATCAGATCGCGCAGACGTAAACGCGAGAAGAGTTTGAGTTTCTGACCCGTCGTACGGGCTTTGTTAGCATCGACCAGGATACGCGCCAGCCTTTTACTGACCCCAATCGGCAGTACCGAAGAGGAGTCCGCCCCGCCCGCAATCCCGGCGCGGATAGTCCCCGCCATCAGGCTTTCGGCGACGTTAGCCACGGCCTGGAAACTGGTTGCGCAGGCGCGGCTGACGCTATAGGCATCGGTATGCACGTTCATCCCGGTACCGAGGACGATTTCCCGCGCAATGTTGGGGGCTTCAGGCATCTGCACAACCTGGCCGAAAACCAGCTGTTCGATGACCTCAGGCGGAATTTCGCTGCGAGCCAGCATCTCCCCCACTACCATTTTCCCCAGGTCGACGGCCGGTATGCCATGAAACGCCGTTGCCTGACGCGCAAATGGCGTGCGCAATCCACTGACGATGGCAATGCGATCGCCCTGACGGGTAATAAGCGGTAATGCCTGACTCATAACACTCCCCTGTAAAAAATTTTTGCAAACTCAAAGTGGTCTGACCTGATAATAGTCTTAACCATTTTTTTACATTCAGCCAATCGGGGAAACGAAAAAGTGCGAGCTAAAACACAGAGAAGAAAAAGAAAATGCCCCTGCATGGCAGGGGCATTTGTGCGGTATGTTGCCGGGTGCGCAAGGTAAAAGCAAAACGGTAACCCGTAGGTTACCGTTTTTAATGTTTGCGCCCTCTCCCGTGGGAGAGGGTCGGGGTGAGGGCATCAGGCCGCAGAAATTAACGCAGACCCAGCTGGAAAATCAGCGTTTCTGCTTCGCAGGCGAAGACAAAGTCGATGTCCAGCTTCACGCCACCTTCCACTTCGGTAAAGGTAGACTTGATTTCACAAGGATCGGATTCAACGTCACGCGCACGCTTGCTCAGCGCAGTAAGGGTCTCTTCCGCTTCGGCACGGTTGGTGAATACGCGGCTGTAAGAGGCGGTGCAATCGGTGTTGTCCATGATGGTTCCAACATCCATACAGCAGCAAACCGGGGTTTCATCAGCACTGCATTTACTCATAGCTCAATTTCCTCTGTATTCGCGCAGCGCGCGAGATAAACACGATGCTGCTATTTTACGCCCCGGCGCGGGCTCTCTCCAGCCGTTAATGGCGCAAAATCGGATAAGTGACCAATATCACACTAAAAAATGATCTAAAACAAAAACCACCCTTTTGGGTGAGTCTCGATGGTCACAATTTTGCCAACCAGATCTCGTTTCACGAAACATGTTTGAAAATATTAATAAACAAACTTGCAACATTCCGGCTGGTCAGACCTATACTCTGGCCACTGGTCTGATTTGTCTGTCATACCTCAGACCCTACACTTCGCGCTCCTGTTACGGTATGTAACAATTATTGAATAAAAATAACTCAATGAGGTTATGGTCATGAGCCAGAAAACCCTGTTCAACAAGACTGCGCTGGCAGTCGCAGTGGCACTCGTCTCCACTTCCGCATGGTCAGCGGGCTTTCAGTTAAACGAATTTTCTTCCTCTGGCCTTGGCCGCGCATATTCCGGGGAAGGCGCTATTGCTGATGATGCAGGTAACGCGAGTCGTAACCCTGCATTGATCATGATGTTTGATCGTCCGACCTTCTCTGCTGGTGCGGTTTATATCGATCCTGATGTAAACATTTCCGGTAAGTCGCCTTATACGGGGGCGAGTCTTAAAGCGGACAATATTGCCCCAACAGCATGGATCCCTAACCTGCACTTCGTTGCGCCTATCAATGAACAGTTTGGCTGGGGTGCATCCGTAACGTCTAACTACGGCCTTGCTACCGAGTTCAATAACAACTACCCGGCAGGTGAATACGGCGGTAAAACAGACCTTACCACGCTGAACCTCAACCTGAGCGGTGCGTATCGCCTGAACGATAACTGGAGTTTTGGCCTGGGCTTTGATGCCGTCTACGCCGATGCCAAAATCGAACGTTATTCCGGGGAACAGACTGCTCGCCTGCCAAAAAACAGCAATAAAATTGCCAGCCTTGAAGGTGATGAGTGGGGCTATGGCTGGAACGCCGGTATCCTGTACGAACTGGATAAAAACAACCGCTGGGGTCTGACCTATCGTTCCGAAGTGAAAATTGACTTCGACGGCGATTACAAGAGCGGCATCCTGAAGCCTGTGAACAACCTGGTTCCCGGTGCAGGTACCACCATTCCTTGGGGAACGTCAAACCAGACCGTTCCAGGTTCACTGTCGCTGCATTTGCCAGAAATGTGGGAAGTGTCCGGTTACAACCGCGTTGCACCACAATGGGCTATTCACTATAGCCTGGCCTATACCAGCTGGAGCCAGTTCCAGGAGCTGAAAGCGACCGGAACCAATGGTCAAACGCTGTTCTATAAGGACGAAAGCTTCCACGACGCCTATCGTATTGCGCTGGGTACCACCTACTACTACGATAAAAACTGGACTTTCCGCTCCGGTATCGCATTTGACGACAGCCCGGTTCCGGCAGACAAGCGTTCCATTTCGATTCCGGATCAGGACCGCTTCTGGTTAAGTGCAGGCGCGACATATGCGTTCAACGAGAATGCATCCATCGATGCGGGCGTTTCTTATATGCACGGTCAGAAAGTGACGTTCCAGGAAGGCCCTTACGAGTTTACCTCTGAAGGTAAAGCCTGGCTTTTCGGTACGAACTTCAACTACGCGTTCTAATCGTACTGGAATCAAAAAAGGTGAGCATTGCTCACCTTTTTTATTTACTGTGAATCGATATCTTTTAGTTCGTTTTCGATAGCCTTCGCGTTTGGATTCTCTTCCGGCTTCAGCTTACCGCCGTTGGCGATAAAGTCATGATTCTGGAAGTACGCTTCACGCACCATAATGTACGGGTCAGAAGACTGGCGCAGCAGACCATCAGAGTCGAGCAGTTGCGCACGGGTTTCAATCCCTTCCACCGTCCATTTACCCACAGAAAGCGGCCAGGTCAGCCACGACAGAACCGGATACAGCGTATCGACCATATCGCCGCCGTCATCACGCACGGTGAAGCTGCCATAGAACGGCAGATGAACGTAAGGGCCGTAACCAACGCCATAATGCCCCAGCGTACTACCAAAACGGTGCGGCTGTTCACGCTGCAGTTTCGGGTTCGCCATACCTGCGACATCAATAAAGCCGCCCATCCCCAGAATGGAGTTCAGGAAGAAGCGAGTAAAGTGCACCATCCCCTGATACGGATCGCCCTGCAGGAAATAGTTCACCATTACCGCAGGCTCTTCGAGGTTGCTGGTAAAGTTACTTAATCCGTTACGCGCGGGCTGTGGAACATAATCGCGCCATGCTACTGCCACCGGGCGAACCACATACGGGTCCAGCACGTTGTAGTTGAAGCTATACATTGAGCGGTTAAATCCTTCGAGAGGATCGGAGCGTCCCGTTTGCTCACCGGAGCTGGCGCAGCCCACAAGCATCGTCGCGCCCAGCGCAAGCGCCGACAGCCGAAGTTTCATAAATATCTCCCTGTTCAGTATGGCTATCGTTGATTGCCATCCGTAACGGAGCCGTTGACGCTCCGTCTGTAAACGTGCAAGCGATTGTAACAGCACGTTTACCGATGTCTATGAGCACAATTACGGGCAGTAACCACCGTGACTCTGATCTCAGCATAGCCTGGCTTTTGGAATTCGTTTCGCTGGCAATTTTATAATGTCTTTTGAAAGAGATGTATCACCTTTGTTGCCATTGCCGCCAATTTAAGAGCATCCCCACAGGCATTCCGATAAAAGCCGCTACGCTTAACAAAAAGATCAACCTCCGGGAGCAAATATGAAAGACGTGGGCGAAGAAAAAATTGGCGAGAACAGTGAGGAACTTGAAATTGAAAGCGAGGAGAAAGCGCGCGGCGAGAAGATAGAAATTGATGAAGATCGCCTCCCCTCCCGCGCGATGGCCATCCACGAACATATCCGCCAGGACGGTGAAAAGGAGATGGAGCGCGACGCGATGGCCCTCTTCTGGTCAGCCATCGCTGCCGGGCTCTCAATGGGCGCATCTCTGCTTGCGAAAGGGATATTTCATGTGCAGCTGGAGGGTGTACCCGGCGGATTTTTACTGGAGAACCTCGGCTATACCTTCGGCTTTATTATTGTCATCATGGCCCGCCAGCAGCTGTTTACCGAAAACACGGTGACCGCCGTTCTGCCTGTAATGCAAAACCCCACCCTCGGCAATTTCGGTTTATTGATGCGTCTGTGGAGCGTCGTCCTGCTGGGTAATATCATCGGCACGGGCATCGCGGCCTGGGCGTTTGAACACATGCCGATCTTTGATGAACCCACCCGGGACGCGTTTGTGAAAATTGGCATGGATGTGATGAAAAACACGCCGGTGGAGATGTTCTCGAATGCCATCATCTCCGGCTGGATCATTGCCACAATGGTCTGGATGTTTCCTTCAGCGGGGAGCGCCAAAATTGTGGTGATCATACTGATGACCTGGCTGATTGCGCTCGCGGACACCACGCATATCGTGGTCGGTACCGTTGAAATACTGTATCTGGTCTTCAACGGTACGCTTCACTGGAGCGATTTTTTCTGGCCGTTCGCCCTTCCGACGCTGGCAGGAAACATCTGCGGCGGAACGTTTATCTTCGCGCTGTTAAGCCATGCTCAAATCCGTAACGATATGTCGAACAAACGCAAAGCCGAGCTTAAGGCACGGGAAAATGATGATAAATCGACAAAAAAACCGACCTGAATGGTGACTCTTTGAGCAGTCAGGCGGCGATGCGCTTAACGCACAGTGTAAATAAGGCTATACTCGTGCCGCCTCGTCCCCTTAGTTAAATGGATATAACGAGCCCCTCCTAAGGGCTAGTTGCAGGTTCGATTCCTGCAGGGGACACTTTGACTTCCACGCGTTGTTGAACAAATTCGCCTGTCCACCGCAGAATTCACTGCGACGAAGAATCCCTTTTTATTTGAGCGTAACGCGTTGCCAGCTGTTTAAGACGCAACTCCAGCTGGGTCTTTTCGGCTTCAGGAAGCACACCTCCTGCGGGATGCTGTGACAGGCGTCTGAGTTGTTCTTCAGCCGGTATTGTTTGGTTAAATGACTGTATAGTCGAAAAAACCACCGATTTAAGCTCACTCACCGTGATGTATTTTCCTTTCTGTTCATCCAGACTACTCAGCCGGTGGCTCAGTTGCTGAAGCTTCATCATTCCCTGATTCCAGCTGTTCATGGCTTCAACAGGCAACGCTGCCGCGTTAAATTTTTGCTGCCACTGCACGGCGAGCGGCTTCGCTTCCTCCGGCTGCAATGTCTGAAGTTGTGCTAACAGCTGAAGGCTGTAGGAAATATTCCAGTCAGGAGGCAGCTTCTCCAGTCGGGCAAGCTGCTGCTGCGTTTCTGTGATAAACGTGGACGGTAAAGTGCCTCGCTGTGCTAACGCCTCTTGCTGAGCAGGAGTAAGCACTCCAGGTAACGGCGCCAGCGAGGCAACAGCCTGAGTCGTTAAGGGATCGGGTCTGGACACAAAGCCCCCTCCCCACGCCACGGCGACGCAGACCACCAGCATAGAACACATCCCGGCGACAAAGGGCTTCCATGGTCTGACCGACCCGTGCGCTGTCGTAAGCCCCTCAGCATTAGGCTGGTTTTCCGGCTGCACAACATAGACCCATTTCACTTCGTCAAACGGCTCTGCCCTCTCCAGAGGTAATTCGCGACCGGGCATTATGCTCGCATTCAAATCTGATGCGTCATTACTGTTTTCCAACCGTTCGGCATTTGAACGTATCAACGTTCGTAACGTATCGAACTGGCTAAGGTGTTTGAGCTCAAGGCGCTGGAGCACCGCACTCAGCCGGGTAAGCAACGCTTCAGCACGATAAAGCTCACTAAGATGGCTGTTGTTGAGTGGAAGCATACGCATGCACTGCTGCAGGCGCTGGCTCAGGCTGCTCAGGATTTCCATACGAGCGTGTAGCGTCTTCGGCCAGAAAACGTGCCACTGGTGGCTAATAAGGGCCTCCAGAATCGCCAGCCCTTCGTTCAGACCAGTCAATCCAGACAGGTGAGTCCGGGCAAGGGTGTACCAGGCCGCAGTCTGCAACTCCACACCGTTTTGTTCAAACAGAGAGAGACAGCGTTTTTCGACATATTGCCAGTTCACATCCGGGCGAGCAGGATGCGTCAGCTTGCTGAGCTCATCGCGGAGGGCGGCGTAATCTGGCAGCGTGCGCGGGTCGCCGCCGGTTTTTAACGTTATATTTGTGGTCATCCTGGAGGGCCTGCATATCCGTGTGGTTAATTTCGTCAGTTGATGTGAAGGGCTATTTTGCGTTTAAAAGTGCAATGACTCAGAAATATCGCTATGGCAGCAGCGCTAAAATCAGACCGAAAAATACACCTTCATCAAATAGTTGTCCGGACCGGGATGAGGTATCAGGGGGAGTAAAGATCCAGCCATTTGCTTTCCCCACCCTCATGAACAGACGTCCTTGAGAAATCACCTTGTCCCCGGAATAGAAAGTCACCTCGACACAACCGGCGACGCCCTGTCCATACAGAAAGATCGGCATAAATTTGACCGCCCGGCTGTCATAGCGCAAAACGATACCGGAAATCTCAAAAGCCCCGCCCTCCACCAGCAGATCCGGAACGGATACGGTCAGTGGTTCCACTTTCAGTCCCGTATCCGTCAGCCACGCGTCCATTTGATCCTGAAGCTGGGCCATTCGCTGGCGAAACTCTGCAATATCAGCCTGACTCTTGCTGATAGCAGGAACAGGTGCAGGTTGGCGTGCCTGCAACTTCTGCAGGAACTGTGATTTTACGGACATGATGTTATCGGACCTTATATACGGAGAGTGGTGTCGAGATATTGTTGTTGCCTGAGATGCCTTAACAGGACCCGTCCTTCGGGCATAAATTCAGTCCCGTAGCGCACCAGGCCACTCCCTTTAAGTTCAGCGTCAATGGCATAGCGCAGTTCACCGGGGACGTTCTGTTCCAGCAGGACAACGGTTATTTTTTTCAGGCGTGGTTCATATTTGAGCAGGACGGCAGACAATATGCCCATCAGCTCATGGGCCGTTCCCGGCATGCCCTGCAGGATTTTGGTCATATCCGGCAGGCCGTAGTCAGGCAAATGCGCCAGCGTGCCGGCACGACAGTTGAGGATACGCTGCATGTTATCGAGCACGGACAAAATGACCTGGTTCTGCTCGCTGACCTGATGCAGGTCGAGGCCGCCGGTGAAGTTGCCATAAAGTGTTTCATACAGTGAAGGACGGGATGACTCACTCATCTTTCAGCGCCTGCAGAGTCAGTCGATTGCTGCCCGCATCAATCACCCGGGCCTTCTCCGGATCAAGCTCATCGCGGCTCAATACTACACGCCAGCTGTTGTTCTCCTGGTCAGGTGACATAAACATCCCGGCCACTGCCACGTACTGCGCATCGTTTTCCATTGGCATATCAACCGTTACCGCCCCCCCCGGCTGCAGCCTTATATCTTTCTCCGCCACGAGGTCTGCCTTGACGGCCTGGCTGTCGTCTTTAAACAATGACGGGTAGTCCGTGCTGTCAAAGGTTTTGCGGTCTTTAAGCTGATAAATACGCACCACCGTCGACAGAGCGACACCTCCAGCATTGCTGTTCACGGCTTCACGGGCACGAATATCGAGATGCAGGATCTTCACCTGCTTATAAAAAATCGATTTAGTCACGGCGACAGTGCCGTCCGTAACACTCTGAGTAAGTCCACAGCCAGCCAGCATCAGCGTAATGCCTACAGCCAGCGTAACCAGAGGAAATTTACCAGCGGTAATCGCCATCTTCATCAGTCTCCTTGCGGTGAATGTTTTCCTGTACGCGCTCGTAGCGGCCAAGATTGATGGTTATTGTTTTTGGGTGTGATGTTGTCTTAGCCGCATTCAGCGGTCGCATCACGGCAGTGCGGCCCAGTTGCACTGCACCCGCTTTGGGTTGAGTGCTCATTATCGCGTCCGGCAGCAGTCTACGGTCGACACACAACTGCAGGCGGACATCCAGGCGAGAGCCAAGATAGACGTGCAATAGCGCCATTAGATCCGTGTAAAGCACCCCGCCGGGCAACCAACCCGGTACTTCCACAGGGTCTGTGGTGGTCAGACGCATCAGTACCTGGCTGTTCACATCGGTGGCATAACTGCCCATCACCGGGCGATGCGTCAGTGTGACAGGCTGGCTAACGCTCATTCTCAAAGGTTTCTTCAGCGGTACCCGACGCCTGTCGTGGTGCCAGATTTTCGCCTGCGTATTAGGTGCCAGAAGACGTACCAGTGAAGCCATGCCTTCCGCAGTACGTCCTGGCAACAACATCACCGGCAGCAGCGCCAGAAAGCGTGAGGCAGGCGCCGCTATACTTTCTGTGCAGCCGTCAATCCCAAGCCCAGCCAAACCCAGCAGATACTGTGAAGTTCTGTCCTTACCGCCTTCTTCAAACGTTGCCGGATACGAATATTTACGCCAGATACGGTAGTACTGAGCAATCAGCCGGTGGTTGAAGATATCGAGGAAGTCCGCGTTAGCTTCGTACCCTTCCCGTCGCTGAGCGATGTCATCGATATAGTGCGTCGGCAGCGGAGACTCCACGCCGTAGAGCCCCATAAAGGTGGTACGGATTGTGGGTGGAAGGTGCGGATGTTCCGGTAGCTCTGCTCCTTTGATTTCAGAGGCTGGGAACCCCATCCCCGCATGGGGTCGGAAACGAACCGGCTCATGTCGCACCTGCCAGGTGCTGCCGGTGACCGGTTTATCCGGCTGGCCCTGCTCCAGTAGCTGACAGAAACGGTAAAAATTCATGTACGGCAGCCGGTCGCCCAGTTGCGCTATCAGCCTGGCAGACGCGGACTGTGATTCTCTTTCCACCGGATGCATTTTCCTTCTGGCTGAACAATGAGGGTAAGCTGGTTGAACTGGTTCATATCGGCATACAGCGCAAAGAATCGGTTGAGCATTTCACCGAACAGGTGAATATCACCCTCACCGGTGAAGCCGTTGCTGTCGAGGGTTACCTCGATATCCAGCCCCCGCAGCAGGTAGCCCTGTTCAAAGCGTTGAAGGCGATGATGCTTTACATGCTGAATCGCCTCCAGACGCCGGGTGTTCAGTTCATCTTCCTGCCAGTTATACAGGGCAAGCGTGCCGCGCAGCACTTCGGCGGTACTCATCATGTTCAGGAAACCGGATCCCAGGTGGCTCAGAACCCGCCAGTGGAAGCGGTCTTCAGAAGGCGGATAGACTGGCAGCGTTGGTTTGCAGAGGTTACGTACTGAAAGTTGCGTACTCACCACCTGCTCACAGCGGTCAAGCAGTGTGCTCTGTAATGCCCGGCGTGGTAACTGACCATTGGTGCCGGTGATTTGCAGCGACACGGCCTCACGCTCAAACAGGCGGTCATCTTCCCACTGGTGCCCGCCAAGGATAAGCCAGGTGTCATAGAGCCCAGTCACGCTGCGCTTAACGCGGGTGTGGTAATAACGGGGGGGAGCATAACGGCGCATCATCCCGCCCTTGTGCCTGAAGCTGCTAAACGGAACATACTCCGCGTCATTGGTGCGGTTTGAGCCAGTGACTGAATCCACCGAATAAATCTCGGTATGTCCGTCCTGCAGACGTTTTGGACGCAGCAGGTATTCGTTTTCAAGCCCGGTGATGGTGAGCGGGTCAGCCTCCAGCGTAAACAGGTTAATCACCGGCACGCAGTGGAGGCGAACCGCATCATCAGTGACCGGTAGGTCAGATGACCATGGCGTACTGAACACCACTTCAACATCAAAATACTCAGCCCCCGCTGGCGGCGTTATGCCCTCAAGGCCGTTAAGGTGGACAAACATAAACTTGTCGCGGAAGGTGAAATACTCCAGCAGAAGCTGGTAGCCGCTGAACGCGGTATCGCCTTTCGGCCACAGGCAGTCTTCGTCACGAAAGCCGCCCGGTGAGAAATATCCGTCAAGCCGGATACGGTCAGTTTGACCAGGCAGGCGCATATAGAGTGCGGCCTGCCGTTTGGTCAGCATAAGGTGTAGCTGGCTGCTGACCGGTGCATCCGCCCCTAGATAGAGGCTCAGGTCACTGAGGTCCGCATGGGACCAGTCCGCCTGTGTGCTGCAGGCAAAGCGCATTCGCAGTAACGAGCGCCCGTCCGGCTCAGTGGTCATGGTCACCCGAGAGATATTCAGCGGGTTGAGCATCACATCGCGGGTTGTGCGGTAACGGCAGACCGTATTTTTCGGCCCCACCGGGCGGGAGTACACTTCCAGCCCCGCGGGCATCACCTCTGCCATCTTAACGGTCTGAAGCGCAGGCGTGAACGCGACCACCGAGAGTGACGGAATGGTCCGCAGGTAATGTGGCCAGAGCATACTGACCAGTCCTTCAGTCAGCTCCGGCAGGTCGTCGTCAATCTTTTCGCGCAGCCGCCCCATAGAGAAAGCAAAGCCTTCAAACAGGCGCTCTACATACGGATCGGGTGTGCCGGCTTTATCCAGGTCCAGCATGGCTGCCCGGTCCGGATGGGTCTGGGCAAATTCTTTAGCCGCTTCACGGAGGTAGCGCATTTCCGCGTCGTAATAACGCAGAGTCAAATCTTCCATTTTTTTCTGCTCCTGTGCATTTAACCGCAAAGCACGGCACCACGTGCTGGATCGACAGCGATCAGCCCGGCAAGTAACTTGTCCATTAACGGTGTAAGTCGTGCCTTATCAGCCTCACTGCGGCCGGCTTTCAGGCGCAGGAGTTTCAGATGACGGGCCTGTACCTCGAACAGCAGCTCAGGCTCCCAGTTGCTGAGAGTCACGTCTCTGGCGCGATCACCCAGTTCAGCAAACAGATGCATCGCCAGCTCATTTTTACCGTACTGCTCAGCAATGCGGCCCATCAGCAGACGTAACAGCCACTTCTGGCGATCGGTGGTCACACCCGGGCGCTTCTGTAGCCAGGCCAGCGCAGTATCCGGGCCTTCACTGTCCGCCAGCACCACGGCTTCTGGCTCCAGCGCCAGAATGTCATCATTGCTGGCAGACATCTGAGCGGATGGGGTGTCATTGCCCCACCCGCCAGTTGTGTCCATCACGCTTTGCTGGATCCAGTTCAGCGTTACTTCATCCGCAAATGGCGTTCCGTCACTGAACGCGAGCGTTTCCAGACCGGACAGACGGGTGAGCAACCCTTTCAGGTCAGCGGCAATAATGCCAGCCAGAGTGTCCTGACCTGATTTCGTCAGGGCCTGGTGGATGTACCACTGCAAATCCAGCCAAAGGTGATTAGCACCGCGGGAAAAGGCGCTATCTGCCGTTTCAAGCATCTCTACCCAGTTCTGCTGCAGATAGAGACGTTTAAGTAACGCGCGCTGGTCTGCTCTTGGCGGTTCGATGCGGGTACGGCCCTGCGCATCCGGGGCCGGAATTGCCCGCAGAGTATCGTGACGCAGGCTCTTCATCAGATGGTGTGCGGACAGCCACCCGTCCGGCTGTTCGCGCAGATATTCGGCGAGCGTGCGGGCCTGTGCCAGCAAATCCTGACCGGAGGTGATACGTCCGATGACCGGGGCATCGTAGTGGCTAGCAGTCGCAGGGGTTTCGCAGGCACTGGCGTTCTGCGGCACAACCGCATCCACACCACCCGCTTTCTGCAAGCGGCTTTCAAGAGCACCATACAGCGTATTGAGTTCCGGTCGGATTTCATCCGGCTCATTTTCCGTCAGTTGCTCTATCAACAGCAGTGCCCCGGTGGTACGTATCGCATCGTTCCTGACCACTTCGGGGTACAGGGAAAGAGAGTCAGTCATTCGCGATCCCGCCAGCCATTCCAGTGCCGCCTTACGGCTGCGCTCACGCTGTGGATGCAGTTGTGTACCAAAGCGCTCCAGCAGGCCGCACAGCAGTTCAAGACCTTCAGCGAGCCCCTGCTCACCTTCGCGGTGCAGCTTTGCCCAGCAGTAGTAGGTGGCCACACGGATATCTTTGGCGGTCGTGGTCAGAAGCTTCTCTGCAAGCTGGCAGATAAGTTCGGTATCTGCACCTGAGAGTTTGTTGACCTCCTCGCGCATCTGCTGAAAGTCATCGTCATAACCCGGGTCGTCACCCTGAGGAGATGGACCGGACAGCGGCTGCAGCCAGCTATCCCAGAGCCTAACCCGCTCACGGGTGGTCGCAAGGAGTGGTTCCTGCTCAGTCTGGCAGGCGCGGAGTAAAGCGTTGAGCGTGCTCATCAATATACGTCCTCTGTATCATTGCTTGCGCTGGCGACCTGGTCTGATGCTGCCACGCCTTTCGTGCTGAAGATGGTCTCTGGCAGGCGGAAATTACGCAGTTTCAGCAGCGCCAGAGGACCCTCTCCCGCTTCGGTACGCAGGGTGTAATTGAGTGTTCGACCGTCCTGCGCCGTCCAGCTCAGACTGTAGCTGCTACCCACGCCCGAATAAGCACTGACGGCAGCTTTGTCGAGCAGTCGTATCCAGCCCCAGACGCCTAGAATATCCGCATACTGACGGGTGCCTGCCTGGGTGCTTATCCAGCTCAGGTTCGCACCAGGAGCCTCAGTATCCGCAGGCCAGGTGAAGCGCTTCCAGGCTGGCATCTGGTTAACGTATATCAGCTTCTGGCTGTCGATAATCATGGTGGTCTGCATCACGCCATCGGCAGTACCTGGACGTAGTTCGAAGTTCATCCCTGCATTGCCTTCGGTGAAGGCCACATCGGAGATATGACTCAGGGTGTTAATGGCATTGAGGAACTCTGGGTTAAAGGCCAGCCCCTGCGAGTTGATGCTGTCCGGCACCCAGTGGTTTCCTTCTTTGTGCAGCACGCCTTTGAGACGGGTCTGCAGGAACTGAGCGATACGCCCGGAATCCGCGTTGAGGTATTTGGCCAGCAGCGGCAACGAGACATCACTACTTGAGTTGTTAAACGGATAGCGGCTACCAAAGGCACTGTTCCACTCAGCCACTACCGCCTGCTGCCACTGGGCATTGAGGCTGTTGGCCGCAGGGGTCAGCACCTGCTGCCAGGCCTGCTCCATTGGATTCACAAACACCGTTCGGCCAAAGCCGCTCCACTCCTGCCCCAGACCGGCGGCAATCAGGCTGCCGTAGTCGCGGGTTTCGGTGAGGTCCACAGCTTTACCCTGAAATACGGTCTGGGCAATGGTCTGGGTCATCGCCTGCGGGTCGGCGGCATTGGTCACCTGCTGCAGACGCAGACGCACCTGCGTCACACGTGTCAGATACGACTGCAGACTCTGCTCTTGTGCTCCCGTGCGGCTTTTATCCATCAGTGCCAGGACCGGGCCAAAGGTCGCATCAAGCGGGCCATGAACACCGGCACTTTGGTCAATGGCATCTTTGTTGTCGCCACCCAGCAGATTTTTGGCTGATTTCACCAGTGAATCTGATATCGCTTCGCCTGTCTGTCCGGTACGCCCCTGAACATTCAGAGTGTTCATCAGCGCCACCAGAGGCGACTGACGCACGTCGGCCATCAGGGTCAACTGGTCAATGGAGTCCGACAGCGTGGTGGCCTGGTTCCAGCGCAGGCTGTTGAGGAATTCCAGCCAGGCGCCGCCAAAATCGGCAAAATAACGCTCCGTCAGGCGATTTTTAAGTGCTTCCGGGGAGATTTCATCCTGCTTATTGACCGGACGTTTGCTGTCAGTCAGCACCCAGTCGAGCTCGTCCCGGCGCGCCTTCACCACCTTCTCGATGGCGGGCTGAACGGCCTGCTCCCAGGCCTGACGGGTAAACATGCCAGGTACAATTTCGGTGGTGCTGAACAGGCGGGCAGCATCGGTATCACCTGTCATATCTTCAAGACGCATATCCACATACAGATGTGCCACCTGTGAAAGCATTTTCTGGTACAGAGTCGATTCGCTATTACGCACCCCCATCAGGCGAACCAGCAGGGAACGCGCCTGGCTGACCATGTTTTCATCAGCTCGCAGTTTCCACTCAGCATGTGTGACCAGTTGTGCACCATAAAACGACAGCAGCGACGGGGCCACGCCTAGCCAGATACCGTCCTTCACACCGTCACGCTTCAGCCAGTCCTGAAGCAGCACCGTGCTAAACCAGGCACCATCCATATGCTCAGGACGCGCCAGCATCAGGTAAAGTTTCAGCTGGTCATAGGTCGCTTTTGCCCTCTGCTCGCGCAGCGGGCTATCCGGAGGCAGCGCGTTAAAGGCACTGACCTGCTTCTGCAGATGGTCTGCAGCCGCATCCCGCAACAGCGGCAACGCGCTGTCCTGATAGCGTGGCCAGAGTGCGGCCAGCAGGGCGTTATTCTGGCTCAGCCCGGCCTTTTCATACCACGGCACGCCATGCTCAGAGCGGTACTGCAGACGGGCCATGGTTTTCTGAAGTTCAGACAGCGCGTGCAGGCGCTGCTCCAGCGGCTGATTCTGTAGGGCGGCAAGTGCGGTCTGGGCATTCGCACCTGCAATCTGGCTGCGGTTGGTGACATACGCGATGCCCATCCACATAACCCAGCTCACCATCGTGAGCGCAGCAGCAGATGCCATTACCTTGCGCCATGGAATACCGGGCTTGCGAGGACGCAGCCCGTCAGGAAGCGTCCGGACTGATTCAGGCAGAACATTCCAGCGCTTATCCATGCCCCAGTGGTGCGGCACAGTGCGTTCTGCACCGGCTGAAGGCTGACTGAACACCACACCGGCCAGCGGCAGCGGGCGATACGGATTGAGCATCACCGACAGCGGTGCGGTCACGCTTTCCGGCTCACGAATGAGCTGATCGGCAAGGGACAGCAGGAAGTTATGCCTTACCTTGTCACAGGTCTGCTGCACACCCTGTGAGGTCAATGCCGGCGTCAGTGCCGCGAGTTGGTCAGCCAGCGCTTCCAGACTGCATCCGGCGGGCAGCAGACAACCTGTCGCCTGCACGATGCGGCCTTCCGGCTTACCGGCGCGCGGATGTAGGGACCAGACGTACAGGGGGAGTTTCCAGCCAAGCGCATCCATGCGGTTACTGATGGCATGAGACAGGGAATCCATGATGCTTTCAGAGGGAACCGGTAACGGTTGCTCCAACCCCGGCGCTAAAAGCCTATCAAATGCTGAGGTGACCCACACCATGCCATCCACCGGACGGCGGCGCAGCTTACGCAGTGCGGTCAGCCAGACACTGTCGGCTGGGGTGTTGAGGTCACCGCCCCACAACAGCAACGTGCCGCGATCTTCCTGCCAGAGCTGGGTGGTGAGGCCGGGATTCAGTTGCTCAACTTCAGCCGCCGTACCGGTTATCAGGAGGATGCGCGTTTTGCGTCCCCAGCGACGGCCATAGAGGTTGCGCATAGCAAGGTGGAGAATATTAATCGTTTCACTGCATTTTCCTTGCTCCGCACGCGATATGTGTTCCGTTTGATGACTTTTCCCGGTTAATTCACGAAGCTGTTTCATAAAACTTAAAGAAATAAACCATTGCCACAATCGGACAAATAAATCATCACAGAGTAAAATGAACAAACATAAGCCCGAGACAGCCAGGGAAGCCGCCATTTTTTTCTCTGGAGAACGAAGATAAACAAAGGGATTTTCAGTCCATATCAGTCCACCGCCTATAGCCGCAATGAGCAGTACGACTAGCCAGGTACTGAGGCGTTTTTTCTTTTTCACATCACTATCCTTTGCGTAGCATTATGCAGGGCGGACAATAGCCATTTGGGTAGTTCGAGCGCCAACAAGTAACCACTGAGGCAAACCCGAAGTAACAGCATGTTCGCAAGCGCAAATCAGCGTTATATTGCCCACTGCAGCAGCTGGCCTGCCAAAGGCATCATCCAGAACCTGCTCCCCTTTTTTAGCAGTTAAAAATCCCCACTTGTCCATCATCTGAAGAACAACGGACAGTGCATCGTTTTTCACCTGGGCCCGCCAGAAATACCAGGGTAATCCAGAAGTTACTTTTCCCCAATTTGCAGTATCCGCAACACTATTTTCGGCATCTCCCACAACAACTGGGCGGTGTATCCACGCTTGCGGTTTAATATGCAGCCGCTCCATGCACAAAGGAGAAGCCAGCAATAAAGCGGATACCGATTCCGCCTGTCGATCGCGGGCCAGTAGAAATAAATTGATTTCAACGGAAAGGAGCAGCGTATCATCCTGTTTGTCGAGCCACTCATCTACCCACATCAATCCATTGTTTTCGGTACTGATGGTAATGTCGTTAACAGCATGTAATTCAGGAAAAGCTCTTCGCCAGGTAGTGAAAATTTGCTCATCTTTCAACACGCCATCATGATGAAGGCGAACAACGAAGTTACCGGTGAATTTTGCTATCTCTCCGTGTAACTGCTGGCTAACGCGGGTCAGTACCACATCCAGGAAGGACAGATACTCGGCTTCATTACGTACTTTCGATGCCGTATGGAGTGAGGCCGAAGTCAGCGTGGACTGAAGAGATGGATAATAGTTTGTCTGAAGTGCATTTGATCCCTGCAAAAGTGCTGCAGCAAGTTTGTTACTGGCAACAGGCGTGGTATAGCTCATCCCAAGCACTCCAACGGCTTGCTGCCCCAATAAAACTTGTTCATTATGCTGCTTTTGGTGTAAATGATTCCACCACATCACGCGATCTCGTTCGTTCTCATAGTGCCTTAATCTGGCAATATAACCGGCCATTCCCACCGAGAAAGGAATAAGAAGCGAACAAAACCAGAACCAGGCGGAATGCGTACTCAACCCTTTTGGCCAAAAAGAAAGCACCAATAAGGCTCCCGCAATCAGGATAATAACAATCGCTAGAACCCAGCGAGACTTACTCGGAGGAACGGGTAATGGCTCTGCCTTCGGGATCTGTTTAAGATCAACTGGCATAATTAACGTTTTCCGGCAACAAGTAATGAAGAAATGAGCGTACAACCACAGCCGCAGCGATGGCCATGTAATGCAACAGGTCTGCCATTAATTTTTGAACCTTCATCGCCCTCTGCAATAAACGTTTGACCATGCATAGGGCAGGTTACTTTATCCATCAGACAAGCAACCTCTAACCCCATAAATTTCACACCGGAACTTCCTTCAATTACAGTGCCACCGTGAGTCGTTTTATCATTAATTCGAATTACACCCTGCATAATTATTCCTTTAAACCAGATAATACATAGCCCCGAGTAACACCATCGCGATAAAGATAAGCCAGAGAAATATGGAGCGATATTTATCCACCAAGCTTTTTTTGAGTTCCCAACCTGAGCCATTGACAATACTAAATACAGGACTCTTTATATCTGATGAACTAAATTTATAAGAATACTGTTCTCCAATCGCCCCATCTTTTTTATCCCCCAGGATTTTTCAAAACTAAATTCTTTGCGACTACCCCATTGAACTTGTTTTTTTAAACCCACTGCCTCAATGCTTAGTTCAGTTTCGATATCGGTTGATTTTTCTCTGTAACTCACTCTGTTCTTTGCTTCATTAAAAATCAATGTCAATTTGTATTGCTTCTTCAGGCCATCAACGCCGAATAACTCGATCCATTTCGCATCCACAATCTTCCATGAAGCAACTAGCTTATCTCCTTGCTCAATTACAGAAAACGGAATACCGCCATCCTGATTCAATTCCATAAGTCGACATTTTAATTCCGAAAGAGGAATAACTCGATCACTATTCATATCACCTCCTGTTATTATCGTTATAAATACCTGAAGTGTTTATAAATGAACATTAGTAAAAGTGAGTCAGTCATTCTTTTATTGGGTCAGGTGCATTAACTACACATCGAACCGTAGTGCTAACAGGATAAGGGTTATCTGTAATTCTGAAACCACGGTAAAATGTTAATCCTACATCACCGGTGGGGTCTGGGTTATTACCGCCACGCAATACTTTTCGGTATTGGCCTGTTCGCTCATCCTTAATAACAGGTTTCTCAGGCCCTTGCGGATTTTTTTTGTCGGCTACATTATAATAATTAGGATCATACCAATCCTTCACCCACTCATAACCGTTATCGGCCATGCCATAAAGTCCAAGAGGCGATGGAGGATATGCATTGACGGGAAAATGAACGGATGTGCTATTAATCCCGACCATATCCTCTACAGCCTGGCGATCCACATCCGTAGCATAATTTACTCCCTTCCCATTTTTTTTATTTTCTCGCCACACACCATCATCAGTTGCTACAAGAATATACTGACCACGGCTACGAGCAGAATATTCCCACTGAGCTTCAGTCGGGAGTGAAAAGGGTAAACCAGTTACCCTTCCCAACCAAACACAGTAATTATTGGCTTCAGTCCAATTCACTATGGCTGGACTATTTTTGAAATGATTCATTTCTGCCAATGTAGCATTCTTCCATTTTTTGTCGAATATTTGGGCAGGCAGATTATTAATTTTGAGGTAGAACTTATAGTCCTCATGGGTAACTTTAAATTTACTTATGGAAAAACTGCTCAATTCAATTTCATGAAGTGGTTTAGTATCTTTTTCTGAAGAGCAGTATGGGCCGTCTCCCCTCATTTTCTTGCAGAAATCGCCCATCCAGAAAGTCCCTCCTTTTACATAGACTAAATCCGCTTTAACACGGCTTAGATAGCGCTGAATCTCTGCTTGTTCTTGCGGGGTATGTTTTATTGAGTTCGTTGAATCATCACAACCGCAAATAATAAGAACCAATAAAATACTCCATTGCTTTTTTATATTTTTCAATTTACAGGCTCCGCATTATTAACCACGCATCGGACTGTTGTGCCATCAGGGTAATCACTATCTGGAATATTATAACCGCGGAAAAAAGTCAGACCAACATCGCCAGTAGGATCCGGATGATCTCCTCCGCGCCGCACCTTCCAGTACTGCCCGGTATCCTCATCTTTAACAACAGGTTTTTCTGGCCCCAGAGGATCTTTCCTTGGGGAGTGTTGATAATATTCAGGGTCATACCAATCCTTAACCCATTCATAACCATTATCTGCCATGCCATATAAACCGAATGAAGTTGGTGGATACTTATCAACTGGAAAAAACACAAGCAAACCATTTACCCCAAACCGTTCTTCAACTTTATTTCGGTCTTCATCAGTTGCATAGTTTTCTCCTTCTCCATTTTTCTCATTTTCTCGCCAAACCCCATCATCCGTTGCCACTAAAATATTCCTTCCACGGCTACGTGCGGCATATTCCCATTGGGCTTCAGTGGGGAGGGAAAAGGGTAATCCAGTTTCATATTTCAACCAATTACAGTAGTTATTTGCTTCATTCCAGGTTACTATAGCAGGACTATTATTAAAGTGCGTCATTTCAGCTAATATATCATTCCTCCATTTTTTTTCGAAACGCTTCTCTGGCAAACCTGCCATTTTTAGATAAAAATTATAGTCTTCATGTGTGATTTTAAATTTACCTATCGAATAACTACTGAGTTCTACTTCATGAAGTGGTTTTGTGTCTTTCTCTGGTGAGCAGTAGGGACCACCATCCCTCATTTTCTTGCAGAAATCGCCCATCCAGAAGGTACCCCCATGGACATAGACTAAATCCGCTTTAACACGGCTTAGATAGCGCTGAATCTCTGCTTTCTCTTGCGGTGTATGCTTTATTGCACTCGCTGAATTATCACAACCACTGACAAAAACCATTAAAATGAGACTATATTTACCCAGACGATTTTTTGACATTATTCATTTCTCTCCCATTTTTGGTTATACTGGGTATCTACAGGCACAAAATGACATAACGAGGAATAAAACGGGTTTTCGTCACAGTGTAAAAAATACTGTTTCGAACAGTTCGGTGAGAATGCATATCCGTAGGCAGGGCTATTTTTCAGGCGACTCATGACTTCATCAAAATCCCTCAGGTTTAACTTATCAATAATAGCCTCGAGTTCTTTATCCCGGTTGAATCCTATCTGTAAGAATATTGCTAAATCTTCCTGAGCTAGCTTGACGATTGCCTCTTCCTTGCCAGGGCGGACGCTTCCATCTTTTGTTATGCGTGTCAACACCTTCTTCCATTCCCGCTTCGTCTGAATGCTGGACAAAATATGTAATACAGCTTTCTTTCTATTTTTATTGGGGTCAGGTAAAAAACCATCCCCCTGATTATTGATATCTATACGGTCATATGCACCGTCACCCATAAGGATATATAGAGCAATACCCTTTGCCTCAGGAGAAAATAGATACACACTGCCAGGCTTAGCATTAATCACGTTCGCAAAATCATTACGCTCTGTTGATCTACGCTTGGCATCAGTTAGCTGCGTTGATATTTTATCAATAAAATCATTAAAATCCGACTTTATATCTTCAAATTCAGCAGAAATACTCTTATAATATTCCTCATAAATAGCTCGCCCCCCCATAATCAAAACATAAGATAACGCCATAAACGCTTCTTTAGTAATTATAGTCAAATGCTTATAATCAATGCCATATAACTGATAAATAACCCAGATAGCAAACTCAGGAAACAGTTCAGGCGTAATTTCACCTTCTACCTCGCCTTTCGCACCTGCGCCCAGACAGAGGCTACCTTTAATATGGAATCTGAACTTACCTTTTACGAAACGGACTTTAAATTCACCACTCAAACCTATGCCTAACTCCGCATCGCCCCCAAGAGTTAGCGAAGCGAAATCCTGAAATTCCCCCAGATACGCTCCTTTTTTCTTCTCTGACTGACTAATGGGAGGAAGAATTTCTTTTAGCGCCGGAGAATCCAGCCCAAAGGTATGCAACATATTCGGGAGTTCGTCAACCAGCGAATCGAAAGGCTTTAACCATTGCAAAGCCCCCCCCATGCTACCACCGACTTTTGCGCCACCAAAGGCTTCCCCTTTAAGTTCCAACCCTTTTGGGTTCTCTTTGCTGTCTTTAATTGTTACGCCTTCTTTTTTTCGGGTAGCGAAACGCGAACCAGGCGTTCGGTTTCCCATCAGCAACTGCTTATTACCAAACGTAACAAACTGCAGGTTGCCTTCCGCCTGCGCCGAGGCGCCTACATACCCCCTCAACTCCCCCTCAATCTTTGCTCTCAAAATCCCAATTTTCGCTTCCTTGGTATCACTTACCATAAATTTTAGTTCCCAGCCGACCCGATCTGGAACATAAATAGTTGAATTCACTTTGCCGCAAAAGACGGTCAAAGCCGCTTTCGCCTCGCCTTTAATATGTACATTCCCCGTATCCGGGTTCCAGGTATTCAACGTTGAGGCATTAGCCGTAAGCCTCAAGAATTGCGCGCCAGCAGAAACATCAATATAATTACCGTCTTTACTATATTCTTTATATTGATTATTCCATGCATTAGCCCATTCAGTCAGCGTAGCTTCATAGCTAATATCTCCACTGACCGTCATGGTGTTATCCATCATCTGCTTGATGGCATTTTGTGCAGCAACTAGCTTAGTTTTTAACGCACCGATATTGATTCCGGTAATATTGCCTTTATCATCCTTAGTAAAGATCGCATCACCGCTGAATGTATCAACCGAAAGAATAGTAAATTTGCTTTTAAGCGCGTCATAATCAGACTGTTTTATATAAGAGTAGCAACGTCCAAACATTCCTTTATTTAAGGGTTGAACAGGAATCATCTCAATCACGGGTTTATAACCCGTACTCTCATCAAATTCACCTAGTTCAGCCTGAAGATTTTTCGTTGCTTTGTCGAGAGCAGCTTCAGCCGTAGTGATCTTATCCTCATATCCAGGCAATTTATCTTTATTCGCAATATCTTTCAGATTATTACCATAATCCTCTATTGCCTGAGAATAATTGATCTTGGCCTTATGTTGTTTATCTATTACCTCGCTAAGCTTGCTCATCAGTTTTTCAAGCTCCGCGGCATCGCCCTCATCAATAAAAATTAACTCAAGCGTCTCTATGCGAAAATAACACTGACATGACTTGTGCAGAACAACTTTAACATTTTTTTCGACTTTACTTAAAGAATGTTCCGCAACGGGTGTTCCTTGTTTGTTCACTATCCCCCCCTGATTATTCAAAAAATAATTTGATTGCTTTAGGATCCACACCATAATGGGCCTGTGTATATCCATTCTCATCCGTGACGCCACGAATAACCTGTCCATCCTCTGTCTCGATCCGATAAGGAATGTACGGTTTAGGCTGATTATTAGCCTGATCTTTTATTTGGAATCCACCATTCATAGGATTATGAAACTCGGGATCACTCACCGTCACAGGAGAAAGAGCCTGTTCAAGCGACGCACTTCCCCCCCATAAGATAGACCCGCTTTTGAGATCTATTTTACCGGGAGCTCCGATTTCCACTGCGCCGTCTTTGATTTTTATATAGGCACCACCTTTACTAGTCAGGGTTATTCCCTGAGCCGCGTTCAACACAATCTCACTGCTGACGCTGTTGAGGTTCATTGCTTTGTCAGACTGAAGTCGCATGGCATCGGTTTGCGCCTGAATATCCACTTTGCCTCTTGCGGCGAATATCTTCATCCCCATCTTTTGGGCAAATAAGCTTATGGCTTCACCCGCAGCTACAGTGAGTTTTTTCATTATGCCCATATCCACATTCTCACCTGCAGTTGCAGTCAGCGTATGACCTGCAGAAATCTGGATATTTTTTGGTGTCACAAAACCAATACCGGCAGGCGCTGAAGCCAGTAGTCCAGCCCCTTTTAATTGCGCAAGAACCTTACCAAGCTGTTGTTGAGACCCCGTATCGGCTTCCATTGCTCCGGATGCTTTGGCGCTTTCTGCCAGGGAGGTCACCAGCTGTAGCGCGTCCTGTAACTGTGCAACAGCTGCATTCATATCCAACATTTTTCCCTGCGCTTTGGGTTGATCATCGGCGCTTATGAAAATTCCTTTTCCACCCCGGATACTCACCCAGTCATCCGTTCGCAACTCAGCGCCTTCACCGCGCAATGCCCTTTCTGCATTAACCAGGTGTCCTAAATTAAGCTGCGTCTTACCCCCGTACTCCGTGCTGAGCTTGATATGCTCCTCACCCCGCTTGTCCTCCATCCTCAGCTTGTTCAGGCCGGCTGTGCGGATAACATTGCGCGTGCTGTTGGCCTCAGTGACGTGGTCGACGTGGCGGGAGTCGTGCATGGCATGGGCAATATACGGCCGATCCGGATCGCCTTCATGGAAGGCAATGGCGACTTCAGTACCCTGGATCAACGGGAAGTGGAATCCGTATTTGTCCCCACCATAAGGCTTGGCAAAGCGCACTGGCATGCTTTCCATGCCCTGCTTTTTATCATCACGGTCGGCATCAAACTTCACCCGGTACATGCCGGATGCATCCTGCCAGGCGTAGATGTCGTTATCTTTGGCACTGGTCACACGCGCCATCAGGGTGCCGCTGACCACCGGACGCTTTTTCGCGGCTGGACGCCAGCATCGGTTCTCGTAGTACGGCATCGCTACCCATGTCACTTTCAAGGCATTCTTACGGCTGCCGTAGTAGCCAGTGCGGATAATAACAACACCATTCTCCGTTTCACGGGGTAGTGTCGGCGAGATAGCGGTTTCGGTAATGGTAAGAACCTGCGCCGGGCCCAGGGTGTGGTCCGTACTGCTGCCGGTCACTGTAGTCTGGGCGGACAAAAAACGTTCATGCTCCAGACGAGCCCAGAAGTTACCGGTTTCGGTTGCAGGGGTAATTTTGTCACCCCGCTCGAGGTGACGCGGACGATAGTGATACACATCACCATAAGTGATACCGTCACCGTCGCCCCGGGTCATGTCTGCCGGGACGGACGTCAGAATATTCTGCGCTTCGCGATGGTTATAGTCGCTGGCGGTGACCGAACGTTCCACCACGTTGTGCCAGACGTGGATATCCCACACCGAGTCAACGGCATTGTCATTGGTGCCCGAAGGGCTGTTAAGTGGCAGTTTTTTATCGAATGTCCAGGCGCTCTGCTTATCCGCAAAGTGCACCACTTCAGTCTGGGTATCCGGTTGAAGGGTGAAGAAGTAAAAAATCCCCACCTCAGCCAGCAGACGTTCGATAAACGCGAGGTCACTTTCCTGGTACTGATTTATCTGTTCCCGTTTTGGGTAGGTTTGTTTAAGCTTGAATTCATATTCCCACCCCTTCAAACCATGCTCACCAAGAATTTGCTCTACCACTTCAGGCACTGATTTGTTGACGAAGAAACGGTGAGTACGAAACTGCTTATCCAGTAAGGATATAAAAGGTTCCAGAATAATTTCATACGTAACCTGATCGCGTGAACCGGCCAGGCGTCGGAAATTTGTCACCACACCATGAACAATTTTACCGACAACAGAATCTAATAGTTTCCCCACCCCCATGCTCAGCGTAGCGGTTTTACTTAACATCATTTCAGCCGTAAGATCCGGATGTGAACTGGTAAAACGAATGGTGTAATGATAGAGAGCACTCATTTGTTCTAAACCATCAAAACGTTCCACATCCAATGGATAAGGGCAGGAAGGAATATCCAGTTTATAGCGATTAAGGATACCCTCTGTCATTTTAAATGTATTTTCCATTTCTATAATTCCTGTCCTGGGTTAGAATGATATTAAATAGAACCAAACTCAACAAACATTATAAATATTACCTATAATGCCCCCATTCATCATAAATATATTTCAAGGCGAATTTATAAAGTCCATAACCTATGAGAAAGGCTACTATACCTGCCCCACCCAGAATAAAGCGGTAAGGATCGGCTGAAAAAAAGAAACAGTAGAAAGAGTAAACCATACTGATAGTTCCTAGCGTCATCCCGATACTGGCTACGATCCGTGAAATAATGATAAGTATAAAATCCTTTATATTCATAAACCTCCAAAGAAGTATTCGCAGACATTATTAAACTCTTCAGGATTTATCTTTTCAATTTCACAAGCCGTCTCATAAGGCCTAACAATGTCCTCAACAAGATAATAAAAAAGATCAAAATCACCCATACTGTTTAATTTCTCATACATTATGGGGTTTCTTTCACGCAAGTACCGCGATGTATAAATAGATCTTGATGCCTCAGCACCAACTCCCAATACACCACCAGCAACAGAACCAGAAAAAAAGGCACCAACTCCTTGAGATATAATCGCCCTTCCGAGGTTAACCCCCGTAAACTGCGAGAACATCATTTTACCTATAACACTTCCAGATATATTTCTTGAAAAATATGAAATTTTCTGCGTGTCTACATGAGAAACAAAATCATCTATAAATGGTTTAATAACCTTATAAATAACCTCATCGTTAAAAGTTACTTTTTTAACCAGTGCTGCTAACCGAAATTTATCATCCTGATTCTCTCTGCGGTGTTCCGTATCTATAAAATCATAGCCAAGATAGGCAAGGCTGACGGGTAAGGAAATAACACCTTTCGCCACAGCACCGATAAACCCAGCCCCATCGATATGAATGGCCTCAAGCATATCTCTGGCAATCTCTTTTGCGCTGTCCATAATTGCTACCCTTTAGATAAACCAGTTAATCAAACGCCAGCACAATCCCTTCTTCGTCATCCCAGCCCAGCGTCAGGCTGTGTGGCTTCTGCTTCGCGGCCATGTGCGTGAGCAGCTGCTGGCTCAGCACCGGCAGAATTTGCTGATTGAGCAGGCTGTCGACGTTGCGTGCGCCGGTGTCCGGCTGCAGGCAGGCGGCAGTCAGGACGTCATACAGGCTCTCATCAATGTGCGTGGTCAGGCCGTAGTGTCGATGCAGGCGCTTGCTAACCTGTAACAGCTTCATTTCCACGATGGTACGCATAGCCGCTTCCGCCAGCGGACGGTAAATGACGATCTGGAAGCGGGCCAGCAACGCGGGCTGGAAGTGATCGCGCAGTATCGGACGCAGCAGCTCGTGAAGATCGCCTTCGCTGGCCTCCGGCTGTTCGTCGAGCAGCTGCATCAGGTGGTCGCTGCCAAGATTAGAGGTCATCAGAATAACGGTGTTACGGAAGTCGATTTCACGCCCTTCACCGTCGCGCATAAAGCCGCGGTCAAAGACCTGGTAAAACAGGTTCATCACGTCGCGGTGGGCTTTTTCGACTTCATCGAGCAAAACCACACTGTACGGTCGCTTGCGCACGGCTTCGGTCAGGATCCCCCCCTGGCCATAACCGACGTAGCCCGGCGGCGAGCCCTTTAGCTGGGAAACCGTATGTGGTTCCTGGTATTCAGAGAGGTTAATCGTAATAAGTGACTTCTCGCCGCCGTACATGACATCGGCCAGCGCAAGCACGGTTTCAGTTTTCCCCACGCCGCTCGGCCCCACCAGCAGGAATACGCCCTGCGGGCCATTCTCGGAGATGAGACCCGCTTTTGCCGCACGCAAACGCCGGGCGATGGCCGCGAGCGCTACATCCTGCCCGACGACACGTTTACCCATTTCATTTTCCAGGATCAGCAGTTCGGTCTGGTCATCTTTCATCAGCGATGACAGCGGAACGCCTGTCCAGTCAGCAATCACGTTGGCAACGGTGCGTACATCCACATCCAGAGAGAGCAGCGGGTTGCTGTGCTGCATGCCGTTCAGTTCCTGCTGCAGCGCGTGCGTCTCGCTTTGACGGGAGATGTCCTGGCGGCTTTCCAGCAGTTGTTCGGAGAGTTTCAATTCCTGCCCGTACTGCGTTTCAAGCTCGTCGAGAGCAACGATGAGAGCGTTCTCTTCCTGCTCAATGACGGTCAGGCGTTCACCATGGCTCTGATTGCCGACAGCAATATCTTCCAGCAGCGCCTGCTTCTCTATTTCAAGTGAGGTAATCTGCGAGCGAATGCAGGTCAGCTGTTCCGGCACCGTGTCGAGGCTCATGCGGACGCGCGCTGCGGCGGTGTCGAGCAGATCAACCGCCTTGTCCGGCAACTGGCGGCCCGTCAGATAGCGGCGGGAAAGCGTAACAGCAGCGCGCACCGCATCGTCGGTAATGTGCACGTGATGGTGCTCGGCGTAACGAGATTTCAAACCACGGAGCATCAGGCAGGCGGTGTCGTCGTCAGGCTCATCGACTTTTACCATCTGGAAACGACGCTCCAGGGCCGCGTCGCGTTCGAAGTACTGCTTGTACTCGCTCCAGGTAGTGGCCGCAATGGTACGCAGTTCGCCACGCGCCAGCGCCGGTTTTAGCAGGTTCGCTGCATCGGCGCCCCCTGCCTGGTTGCCCGCGCCGATGATGGTATGCGCTTCATCAATAAATAGCATGACCGGGGACGGGGATTGCTGCACCGCATCGATAACGTTTTTCAGCCGCTGTTCGAACTCGCCTTTCACGCCTGCACCGGCCTGCAGCAGGCCCAGGTCAAGGGTACGCAGAGTGACCGTTTTCAGTGATTCAGGCACATTACCCTCGGCAATACGCAACGCCAGACCTTCAACCAGTGCGGTTTTCCCCACGCCCGGCTCACCGACCAGAATCGGGTTGTTTTTGCGGCGACGAGAGAGGATATCCACCATCTGGCGGATTTCTGTGTCACGGCCAAACACCGGATCGATCTTCCCTTCCTTCGCTTTGGCGGTGACGTCGAGGGTGAATTTATCCAGCGCGTTCTGCAGCGCAGGACTCAGTTCCCCCTCTTTCATTTCCGCACCAGCCGGACGCCCGACAAACTCCACCTCACCACCATGATTCTGTGCCAGCTCGGCTTCGCGCTGCATTTCCGGACGCTCATCCGATTGCGCATCCAGCAAAGGTCGCAGACGTTCCAGCTGGCTCTGAGCAAGCGTTAACAACGGCCAAAGGCCGTCACAACGTGCCAGTTTTGGTTTTTCCACCAGCGCCATCAGCAGATGGACGCTGCGAATGTGCTCTTCGCCATTGAGCGAGGCCAGTAGCCAGGCTTGCTGCATCAGAGTCTGGATGTCATCAGAGAGCTGGGGCCGATGGCGCACGGAGCGAGGTTGTCTGTCGAGCCAGCCAAGCAAATCCTGCCAGATGCCATCCATATCCCATTCATAGCGACGCGCCAACACCGTCAGGTCACCTTCCCCCTGCTCCAGCAGCTTCAGCAGCCAGTGCTCCGGCAGAATTTCGGCATGGGCACGGGTCTGACAGAGCGAAGCTGCGCCTTCCATCGCTCGGGCACAGTAAGGGTTCAGACGACGTAACAGGATGGCTGGATTTTCCATGAGATTCTCTCTTTGTCGGTTCCTGGACACGCTACCGCCCCTCGCTGTTCACCAAAGCGCATAAGGTCAGGCAGGCAGATTGTTTTTTCTTTGCTGAGTGCCCGCATCTCAGGCACTCAGCAAAAAACTGCGGACAGGAAAACCTGCCCGCATCAGGATTACGCCGTGGCGCGTTCGTTCCAGGAATCGGAATGAATGATGTTGCCGTCTTTGTAGGTCCAGGTGATTTTTTCGTAACGCAGTTCAACGCGTTCAAGGTGGTTGTGCTTCTCTTTAGAAGAATCCTTGATGTCATACATTTCAGGATTCACTTTCACTACCTTCACGTTTTCCAGTTTGGTGTTGAAGTACTCCACTTCCTGGCCCGCGTCGTTGATTTTGTACCACTTGAATTCAGCGGATTTCAGGGTCTGACCGGTGGTCACCGCCTTGTACAGGTACGGGCTGGAGGAATCGATTTCCTTCGTGAACTGGAACGGCGTGTGGATACGGGTGCCGGTCAGCTTGCCGGTGTTGTTGTCGGTTGGGATGTACAGGTTATGCTCCTGTGCAACCACTTCGATGCTGCCTTCACGATCCTGAACGTCAACAGACCCTTTGATGTCCGCGCCGCCGTCGTCCTTCAGCCAAAGATAAACAGGAATTGCCATGTTAATTACTCCGTTTTATTTTCTGAGACGCCATCATCCTGCGATGGCGCCGGGTGTTTGCCGGGTATCTGACAGGCGTTGGCCTGCGGTACCAGACTGATTTCGACACGGCGGTTGAGCGCTCGCCCTTCCAGGGTGTCGTTGGTTGCGACAGGACGGCTTTCGCCATAGCCCTGCACCGCAAAACAGCTTTCGGGCACGTCGCCCGTGTCCCGCATCCAGTTGCGCACCGCTTCGGCGCGTTTCAGAGACAGCGTCTGGTTCAGCTGCGGATTGCCGGTGTTATCGGTATGCCCAGACACGACAATCAGCCAGCCTGGTTTCGCTTTGATGCCAACCAGTGAATTCACCAGCATCCTGGTGGAACCCGCATTCAGCACGGACTTGCCGGAATCGAACAGCGACATGCTGTCGAGGCGAATGGTTCTCGGTCCCTGGATGATTTTCTTAATGACCGGTGGAGGCGGTGGCGGAGGTGCCCAGTCGCTGAGAGCGGCCTCAACGAGCGGAACCAGGCGCAGCCCCTGATATAGTCCCAGGCGATAACGTAGTGGTTCCCCACGACGCAGCCAGTCGTCGAGCAACGCACCATCAGCCCGCAGACGCTGCTGCGCATGCAGTTTCGGTTCAACAGGCTTACCGCTCAGTTGGTGATACAGTGCAAGATGATCGCCAACGTTACGGATGAGGCGCTGGTTGTTCATCCAGGACGCCAGCATCGCCAACGCAAGGAAAATGCCCCCGAGTAGCCCGGCATAACCCCAGAATACCTTCCGACGGCTAATACCATGTCGGCGTGGTAACGCCGGCAGAAGCAGTTCAGGTAGCGGCAGTGGCTCTGTGGTCACGGCCGCATCCGGCGGCAGCGCCGTCACAGAGGTAATGTGCTGTTGCCAGAGATTGCCCGCGATACCGTTCACTCGCACCATGCACATGCCCTGCACACAGGGCTTCATCACGGGTAACTCACCCCGCCGTACCGACAACAAGTCATTCACCGCGCTCTTCTGCCAGGCAAGCAGACTGTCCAGCCACAGGATCTGACTCAGACGGGAAAAACGTCCGTCTGACCCAGTATCCCGGGCCCACTCCGTCAGTGACACATTGCCCTGACCAGGCTGATAGACCTGAATACCGCTCCGCTGGCTTACCGTGGTAAACCAGACAGGCTCGGCTTCCCCATACGCCGCCGGTGGTGACACCCAGGTTACGGTCCATAATGGAGGGAGCGTGCCGAATGCCGCGCGACACTGGACGACAGCACGCTGCCAGCCCCGAAGAGACTGGGTAAAATCATCGCTGGATATGTGCTGCTCAGGCACAACCGCCAGCATGACCGAGATTTGCGACACCAGAGCCGGGCGCACCAAACTCAGGTGCTGTGCTAAGAGCGGTAGTTGCTCTGCATCCTTTACCCACAGATACCAGCCCTGCCGGGTTTCCCGGTAACGGGTTCCGGACACAAAGAGTGGAGCGTTATCACCACAGACAAAGATAACCGCCCCCTGAAAATCTTCCGGCGGCAGGCTTTCATCCACGATCTCACGAACAGCGGTTGCCCTCGCCAGAGAACCCCGACGCTGGCACCAGAAAATAACTCCGGCCGCCAGAGCAACCAGAAGACCGAGTGCTACACGGCTGCCCGTGGACAGTGGCCAGAATCCCAGAACGAGCCACAGCGCCAGAATGGCACCCAGGGCAGTTAACAGACTTCGGTACATATCCCGCATCGCTTACCCCGGCCTGACGATCTGGCTTACCAGTTCGGTAAGCGAAGACGAAAGGAAGAACCAGAGCGCTGCCAGGGCGACAGCGGCCACAACCCAGCTCAGCCAGTACCAGCGACGGCCGCTGCGCAGACGCGATGCGCGGGCAACAATGGGGGCATCTTGTGCCAATGTGAAGGCGGGCACCCGCTCTGCGAGAGCGCGAACAATATCTTCCCTACGCTCATCATCCTGAGCGCGATACTGTCCCACGAACCCCAGTTGCAGAGCCCGGTACATACAGGTCAGGACGGCGGTATCAGGGGCTGTTTCTTTCAGCAGGTTACGGATCCTTTCCCACAGCTCTTCACCTGCGTTGAGGGTACCAAAGAAGTGTGCCTGCAGCGGGTCACGGCGCCAGGTCAGGTAGCCAGCATCGGTGGTTCCCCGGTTCATCACGCTCTCATCAAGCAGTGCACACAGGGTATACACCATATGGTCACGGCTGATGTCGCTGTAACCAGCCTCAGTGAGCGCCGCTTTCGCCTCTTGCACCAGACGGCAGGCCCTCCGGTATAGCCCTTCCCCGTCACGGACTTCCTGACCGCCCCGTATCTGGCTGGCCATCAGCCAGCCCGGGTAGAAAATACGTTCTATCTGGCTGAGTTCAGATTTATTCATGTACGCAGCACCGCAAAGAGTTCGAGATCAACATCCCCCAGCGAGCGCGGGGTATAGAAGGTGCAACAGCCCATCTCAAGCATGGCGCGAGCCGCCTCACTGCTCAGATCCAGCGAGAAATACTGATTCTCAAGGCGCAACGGGATAGCGGCCGGAACATGCGTCAAAGGCTTAATCAGCATCCCACTCAGCGCTACATTCACCACATCCGAAACATCATCAAAGCTGCCCGCTTTACACAACTGCGGGAATTTTGTCTGAAGCTCATGGTTCGGCATGGAAGAACGTACTGAGAGGTAGAAGTCCGCCCCTTCGCGCAGACGCGCGTCGTGCAGGGCACCTTTCCAGATCTGGTCCTGATGCTCGAGGTGGATTCTTACGACCCGCGACGGCAGGCTCGCTTCAAAGAGCTTGTCCAGCAATGCCAGCAAAGGCGGGAATACCCGTTCCGGTGCATCGTGCTGATAAGCAGGAATGTCCCCGGCGTCATGTTCCAGGGAGAATGTCAGCAGGCTGCCGGCAAGACGAGTCAGTTCGCGGTACAGGAGTTCCGGGTGACGATCGGGCGTCTGCAGAAGTTCCGTTAACACCGGCTCGGCGCTGTTCAGCGCATTCAGCAGCCAGAACAGGGAGACATCCGCGACAGCAAAGTCTGCCATCCGCTCATTGCTTTCACGGCGCATAGCCATCAGGCGACGGCGGCGGGCCTGCAGACGAACCAGCAGGTCACCCAGTTCGGTGGCCAGCGACGGGCTTGCAGAAAGGGAAAGCATCGGCGGAATGAAAGCCGGGTCCCGGCTCCACTGCCCCTGAGCATTACGCACCAGGCGGGTCACCGGACAGGTCAGGTATGCCGTATTTTCCTGGCTGGACAAACGCAGGGTCAGCGCATGACGCAAAATGGCCAACTCCCCGCTTTCATGACCAGCCAGTTCCTGCACCACCACACGTTCGGCTTTCCAGCGACGCGGGCGTTCACTGTCCTGTCCGTTATCGAGGTTGCCACCACTGGCGCTCAGCAGCGGCAATGCGGCAACCACCTCAACAGCCTCTGAGCCGTTTGCGGCAGACAAATCACAGACCGGCGGAATATTATCCGCCAGATCCGTATCAACAATCGTGCCATCCTGGAAACTTACGACCAGACGGATGGCATTCAGACGCGAGAGCGCAAGTGCAGCATCATCAAATTCTGCCGCAACCACGCCCCAGGGATGAGAAATACCCATCCGGGCGACCATGCTGGCAACGTGCTCACTCCAGCGGACCTGCTGCTGGAACTGTTGCGGGGCCAGAGCGGCCCCATCCTCCCAAAGTGGGCGGTAAATTTTCATCCCTGATCACCCCTCGCCTTACGATTTCGCTTTCGGCATCTGGGAAACCAGCGACAGGTTTACGTCCATCCCTTCCACCTGGAAGTGCGGGATCGCATACAACTTCACGCGGAAGAAGCCCGGGTTATCCTCAATATCTTCCACCACCACTTTTGCATCACGCAGCGGATGAGATGCCTGCAGTTCGTCGCCCGGATCGGTCATTTCGGTCACCAGACTGCGGACCCAGGTGTTCAGCTCCAGCTCCAGAAGTCGGCGATCCTTGGTGGTACCGATGTTCTCGCGCTGAATCAGCTTCAGGTAGTGGGCAATACGCGACAGCAAGAAGATGTACGGCAGGCGGGCGTTGATGCGGCTGTTGGCCGTTGCATCTGCGGTATCATACAGCGCCGGTTTCTGGGCGGAGTTGGCTGAAAAGAAGCAGGCGTAGTCGCGGTTTTTATAGTAGGACAAAGGAATAAAGCCCAGATTCGCGAACTCGAACTCACGTGTTTCAGGGATCATGACCTCAGACGGGATTTTTACCTGATTGCCGGTACCCAGGTCATAAAGATGGATAGGCAGATCCTGAACCGCACCGCCAGCCTGCGGGCCACGGATTTGTACACACCAGCCATTATTGATAAAGCTACGCACCATGTTGGACGCGAAGGCAAACGACGCATTCGTCCACAGGTATTTGTCGTGATCCGGACCTTTGACTTCTTCAACATAGTTGAAGCTGCGAACCGGAACAGTATCCGGGCCATACGGCAAACGTCCCAGTACGCGGGGCATCACCAGACCGATGTAGCGAGCGTCGTCCGTATCGCGGAACGATTTCCACTTGATGTACTCTGCGCGGTCAAAATAGTTACCAATATCTTTAATCGCCGCGACGTCTTCCATTGACTCCTTGAGGAAGAATTTTGGGCCTGCCGAGCCGATAAACGGCATATGTGCAGCTGCGGATACTTTAGAGATGTTGCGCAGCAGAGCGACATCCTGAGCTGAAGCATCGAACTCATAAGCGGAAATCAGCGCCGCAATCGGCTCGCCGCCCGGGGTATCATATTCATCAATATAGGCGTGTTTATACAGACCACTCTGGATGATTTCCGGGCTGTCTTCAAAGTCCTGGCGCAGGTCTTCTTTAGACATGCTCAGAAGCTCAATTTTCACGTTCTGGCGAAAATCCGTTTTATCAACCAGCGACTTCACGCCGCGCCACAGGCTCTCAACCGCCTGAAACTCTTCATGGTGCATAACGGCGTCGAGCTGGCGGCTTATCTGGTAATCGAGCTCAGCGATGTGGTGATCGATCAGGCTTTTATCCAGTTTTTCGACCTTCGAGCCTGCCTTGGTCAGGCATTCCAGAAAGACCTGCATACCTGCGGTGAGACGCTCGTCAGCGGTCGCATCCGACATTGCCTGCGCATCTTGCCAGATATCCAGCGCGCTCAGCTCGGAGACAGGGTTCAGATTGATTTTCTCAAACAGTGAGGCGTATACCCCACCCACAGCAGGGCGTTCCAGCACCACGCTTTCCCCGCCAGCAGTATTATTTTGTACAGACATGAGCATTCCTTGATTAATCCGTTAAAACAGCATGATGGTTAAGGTTTTTTTGAAGCCAGTGCGGATAGTTCATTTCGCAACTCAGCACTAAGTGACTGGTCAAGAACGATTTTCTCCAGCTCTTTTCGGAAAGTCTGGTTATCCAGCAGGTTGGCTTTCAGATCGCGGAGCAAGTTGCGCATCGCCAGCATCGCCTTCAGCTGTGGAATTTGGGCTGCCACCTGCTCTGGCGTGAAATCTTTCATGCTCTGGAAAGTCAGCTGAATGTTGTCCTCACCACCATCGTCAGACAGCGTATTTTTAACGGCCAGATTAACTTTTGGGGAATATTCGGAAAGAACGCTATCAAAATTATTTTTCGTGATGTTAACTTTTTCACGCTCAGATATTGAAGAAGACTCCCGCCCATTACTGAAATCACCTGTAACCAGTAATTTCAATGGCAATTCCATTTTCTTGCTTGCCCCGCCAGTATGCAGGTCAAGCTTCAGGTTAATACGTGCCTTAGGCACCTCATTCTGAAAACTATCAGCCATCTCATCACCCCTTTTTGTTTTGGTATGCCAACTTCACGGTATCGTTCTTGATGCGCAATATTAGAATAATGATCGAATCAAAATCAAATACACAGATCTTTTATCTGAGATAAGAAATTTCTTAAGAATTTTCCACTAAAACATTATGGCGAATTACTCTGCCATCTCAGAAAAAGACACTGCTTTTGGTATGCAAACCGAATATTTGTATCGAAAAAATGATCGCATACAGATAGACGGCAGGAAAAATACGTTATATTGATTTGCATCAAAATGTTGAGACCAAAAATCATGAATTGAGGGCAATGTATTATTGCAGCACGATAAAAACAGAATACTTTTCAATAATGGATACAAACTGAATTATTGGTTGCATAAATAATACATGAGAATTTTCACATGGAATTTTCCTATTCGCGAATGTTGAAGCGATAAATAAACTTCACAAGTGCGTAATCGGTCACGAATAAGTACGCAGCTCTTTTATCCACACACCCTCATCAGAAGATGCTCTCTCTTCCCGGATAGGGCAGACGGCATACTCTTGCATGCGAGTGATTATAAAATCTGTAAAATCAAGCACCTTCCAAACTGCCGCTTTTTTAATCAAAAACGAGTAATAGCACATATCGTATAACGGTGCTACATTACGCCGCCCGCCCAAATCAGCAGTGGCCAGGCAACGCCGTAAAGTTCGGTAAAGCCTGCAACCATCACCTTGAAGAACGGTCTTATCGGCACGTCGTATCGCAAACTCTGCGCTACCTTTACAGGCTTCACATAGGTTTTACTATTTTGTCTCAATCCAAATTTCAACGCGCGTTTTTACACCCGCGTTACTGGTTTACATGGTTTGGTCTTGGCGTTCTCTGGCTGCTGGTTCAACTTCCGTACCCTGTACTGCGTTTGCTGGGGTCGAAACTGGGCAGCGCTTCCCGCTTCTTCCTGAAACGTCGCGAATCCATCGCGCGTAAAAATATTGAGCTTTGCTTTCCGCAGTACAATGCCGAAGAGCGCGAGAAGCTCATCGCTGAAAACTTTAAGTCTATCGGCATGGCGCTGCTTGAAACCGGCATGGCCTGGTTCTGGCCGGATGAGCGTGTCCGTAAGTGGTTTGATGTAGAAGGACTGGATAACCTTAAACGCGCGCAGATGCAAAAACGCGGCGTGATGGTCGTTGGCGTTCACTTTATGTCGCTGGAGCTGGGCGGCCGCGTGATGGGGCTTTGTCAGCCAATGATGGCAACCTACAGACCCCACAACAGTGCGCTGATGGAGTGGGTCCAGACGCGTGGCCGCATGCGTTCCAATAAGGCGATGATCAGCCGTAATAACCTGCGCGGTATGGTCGGTGCTCTGAAGAAAGGTGAAGCCGTCTGGTTTGCACCCGATCAGGATTATGGACGTAAAGGCAGCAGCTTTGCGCCCTTCTTTGCGGTGAAAGACGTTGCGACGACTAACGGCACCTTTGTCATTTCGCGTCTGTCGGGCGCTTCCATGCTGACCGTAACGATGGTGAGAAAAGCAGATAAGTCAGGCTATCGTCTGCACATCTCCCCTGAAATGGCTAACTATCCGGAAAACGAGTGCGAAGCCGCAGCGTTTATCAATAAAGTCATCGAAACTGAAATCATGCGTGCGCCAGAGCAGTATCTGTGGATGCATCGCCGTTTCAAAACCCGCCCTCTTGGCGAAGCCTCTCTCTATATTTAAGTCTTTCAGGAAGGTTAGTTTCGCTAAGAAACTAACCTTTTCAATCACCTGTCATCCCGTTGAGAAGCCCTCTTTCGTTGCGTCGCCCAAAGTGAATTTATTGCGATGCGAAATCAAACTGTCGCCGTTCCACGACACTCGTAAGTAACGGAAATTATTTAAAAAAATGCCTCTTGTCACCCCTCATTTTTAGGCGTACATTAGCGCCGTCTGGCAACAGGAAAGCACAGAATTCTGAGCTGGAGTGAGCGGCGTAACGGGAAAATTCTCATTTCCGTTTTGACCGGATTTCAGTTCTCTATAATCAGGTGGACTCTGTTTTTAAATGCGTACCACAAGATACGCGGAGCGATGAAACGTGAAATATTTCTTTATGGGCATTTCGGTGATTGTTTTAGTCTGGGCCGGAACCTTTGCCCTGATGATCTAGTGAAGAATATGCAGTCAAAAAAACAGGAGCCATCGGCTCCTGTTTTTTTATGTCATGACGACGCGGGATGTTCAGCGGCGCTCTTTGAAGTGAGAAGACCGTCGGCCCGGAACATACTCTTGATGCCCCTCACCGCCTGACGGATACGATCGCTGTTTTCAATCAGGGCAAATCGCACATGGGTGTCGCCGTAATCACCAAAGCCAATGCCCGGTGACACACACACCTTCGCATCCTGCAGCAGCTTTTTGGCAAACTCCAGCGATCCCATCGCCGCGTACGGCTCCGGAATTTTCGCCCAGACGTACATGGACGCCTTCGGCATTTCCACCATCCAGCCTGCTTCATGCAAGCCCTTTACCAGCACGTCACGGCGGCGCTTATACTGGGCGGCAATCTCGTGAACGCACTGCTGGTCGCCTTCCAGGGCAGCGATAGCCGCGACCTGTAGCGGCGTGAAGGTACCGTAGTCGTGGTAACTCTTAATGCGCGCCAGTGCGCTCACCAGCGTTTTGTTACCCACCATAAAGCCAATACGCCAGCCTGCCATGTTGTAGCTTTTTGACAGCGTAAAGAACTCTACCGCCACGTCACGCGCCCCCGGGACCTGCATAATGGAAGGGGCTTTCCAGCCGTCATAGACGATGTCAGCGTAGGCTAAATCATGAACCACCAGCACGTCATAACGTTTAGCCAGGGCGACGACTTTCTCGAAGAAATCGAGCTCCACGCACTGGGCCGTTGGGTTCGACGGGAAACCGAGGATCATCATCTTCGGTTTCGGATAACTTTCGCGAATCGCACGCTCCAGTTCGTTAAAGAAATCGACACCTTCCACCAGCGGAACGGAACGGACCTGCGCCCCGGCAATCACCGCGCCGTAGATATGGATCGGGTAGCTTGGATTAGGCACCAGCACCGTATCGCCATGATCCAGCGTGGCCAGCATCAGGTGTGCCAGCCCCTCTTTCGAGCCGATGGTGACAATCGCTTCACTTTCCGGATCGATATCAACCTGATAGCGATCCTGATACCAGCGCGAGATCGCGCGACGTAATCTGGGAATACCGCGAGAGGTTGAGTAGCCGTGCGTATCCGGACGCTGGGCAACCGTGCAGAGCTTTTCAACGATATGCGGCGGCGTTGGGCCGTCAGGGTTACCCATGCTGAAATCAATAATATCTTCGCCGCGCCGACGCGCAGCCATTTTCAGTTCAGCAGTGATATTGAAAACATAAGGGGGGAGACGATCGATACGCGTAAAACGGCGTTCAGGACTGAATTCAGCCATAGATTCCTCAGATTAACGTTAGCGCCCGGACCGTCCGAGCGACGCTGCCACCGATGTGGCATGCTTAGAAAATAACCTGAAAAAAATCATGCTGTCGAGAGGGAAATGAAAAAAAAGCGATCGCCTGAAAACCGGAACCCGGCAGTGCCAAAAAGCGGAAGCCCCTGTTTCAGGGTTGGCTTTCTGATAGCCGTTATTTAACAGGATGATATCAAAACAGTTACCTGACGATGCGCTGGTTATAAAAAATCAGGCCGTGTCCGTTACCGCCGGACAATCCCCTTTAAGATTTATGGTTTTTCCTCATTTGATAAACCTGACGGATAGCTGGTCAATACGCGCCAGGTTTTTTATCATGGTTCTTTCCCGTTTTCCCAGGTCTACTCGTGCACGAAATATTCACTATGCTGCTGGCGGTTTTTGACCGTGCGGCATTAATGCTGATTTGCCTGTTCTTCCTCATCCGCATTCGCCTGTTTCGCGAGCTGTTGCACAAATCCGCCCACTCGCCAAAAGAGCTGCTGGCCGTTACCGCCATCTTTTCGCTGTTCGCCCTGTTCAGCACCTGGTCAGGCGTGCCGGTAGAGGGCTCGCTGGTTAACGTGCGCATTATCGCCGTGATGTCCGGCGGAATTTTGTTTGGCCCGTGGGTGGGCGTTATCACCGGCGTGATTGCCGGAACCCATCGCTACCTGATTGATATCGGCGGCGTAACGGCGGTGCCCTGCTTTATTACCAGCATTATCGCCGGGGTGCTCTCCGGCTGGATCAGCCGCAAAATCCCGAAAAAACAGCGCTGGCGCGCCGGGATCGTCGCAGGCATGGTGTGCGAAACGCTGACTATGATCCTGGTCGTCGTCTGGGCCCCCACCACCGCGCTGGGGCTGGATATCGTCTCGAAAATCGGGATTCCGATGATCCTGGGCAGCGTGTGCATCGGTTTTATCGTGCTGCTGGTGCAAAGCGTTGAAGGGGAAAAAGAAGCCAGCGCCGCCCGTCAGGCCAAGCTGGCGCTGGATATCGCCAACAAAACGCTGCCGCTTTTCCGCCACGTTAATGCGGAATCGTTGCGTCAGGTCTGCGAGATTATCCGCCACGACATCCACGCAGACGCCGTCGCCATCACCAATATTGACCACGTGCTGGCCTATGTTGGCGTCGGGGAACACAACTATCGCGATAATGATGACACCATCAGCCCGACCACCAGACAGGCGATCAATTACGGTAAAATCATTATTAAAAACAATGACGAAGCCCACAGAACGCCGGAAATCCACTCCATGCTGGTTATTCCGCTGTGGGAGAAAGGCGTCGTGACGGGCACGCTGAAAATTTATTACTGTCACGCGCATCAGATCACCTCCTCCCTGCAGGAGATGGCGATTGGCCTGTCGCAGATTATCTCCACTCAGCTGGAAGTCTCCCGTGCAGAACAGCTGCGTGAGATGGCAAATAAGGCAGAGCTGCGCGCGCTGCAGAGCAAAATCAATCCCCATTTCCTGTTTAACGCGCTGAACGCGATCTCCTCGTCCATTCGTCTTAATCCGGACACCGCGCGCCAGCTGATTTTTAACCTGTCCCGCTATCTGCGCTACAACATCGAGCTGAAAGATGACGAGCAGATCGACATCAAAAAAGAGCTGTATCAGATCAAGGATTACATCGCCATTGAACAGGCGCGCTTTGGTGACAAGCTCACGGTCATTTACGATATTGATGAAGAGGTCAACTGCGTGATCCCGAGCCTGCTTATCCAGCCGCTGGTCGAAAACGCGATTGTTCACGGAATTCAGCCCTGTAAAGGCAAAGGGGTGGTCACCATCAGCATCACCGAAAGCGGTAACCGGGTACGCATTGCCGTGCGCGATACCGGCCACGGGATTGACCCAAAAGTCATTGAGCGCGTGGAGTCTAACGAGATGCCCGGAAATAAAATCGGCCTGCTGAACGTGCACCACCGGGTCAAGCTGCTTTACGGCGACGGACTGCATATTCAGCGTCTTGAGCCGGGCACCGAAATTGCTTTTTACGTCCCGAATGAGCGTTCTCCCGTTCATTCGACAACATCACTGTTGCCCCAGGTGGAGTAACCCATGAAAGTTATCATCGTAGAAGATGAATTCCTGGCTCAACAGGAACTCACCTGGCTTATCAACACCCACAGCCAGATGGAGATTGTGGGTACGTTTGATGATGGTCTGGACGTGCTGAAGTTTTTGCAGCATAACCGGGTCGACGCCATCTTCCTGGATATCAACATTCCGTCGCTGGATGGCGTATTGCTGGCGCAAAACATCAATCAGTTTGCCCATAAGCCGTTTATCGTTTTCGTTACCGCCTGGAAAGAGCACGCCGTTGAGGCCTTCGAGCTGGAGGCGTTTGACTATATCCTTAAGCCTTACCAGGAGTCGCGGATTGTCAGCATGCTGCAAAAGCTGGAGGCCGCATGGCAGCAGCAGACCGCCCCCGCTAGCGCCACCCCAACGGTACGGGAAAACGACACCATTAATCTGGTCAAAGATGAGCGCATCATCGTGACGCCGGTCAATGATATCTACTATGCCGAAGCCCATGAAAAGATGACGTTTGTTTATACGCGGCGGGAATCTTACGTGATGGCGATGAACATCACCGAGTTTTGCAGCAAGCTGCCTGCGTCGCACTTTTTCCGTTGCCACCGGTCGTTCTGCGTGAATTTAAACAAGATCCGCGAGATCGAACCCTGGTTTAACAACACCTACATTTTGCGCCTGAAGGATCTGGATTTTCAGGTGCCGGTGAGCCGCAGCAAGGTGAAAGAGTTCCGCCAACTGATGCACCTGTAAAGAAAAAGCCCTCTCCCGCGGGAGAGGGCCATGCATCAGAGAATTTGACCGAGAACCTGACGCAGGTGGGCACCCGACCCCAGCAGGCCTGGATTATCATGCACGATCAGATAAACCGGAATGTCCTGCACGTAGCTTCTGAAACGCCCTTTATCCTCAAACCCGCCGCGGAAGCCGGAGGCTTTGAAGAAGTCGAGGAAGCGCGGCACAATTCCGCCTGCGATATAAACGCCCCCGAAGGTGCCCAGCGTCAGCGCCAGGTTGCCGCCGAAGCGTCCCATAATCACGCAAAACAGCGACAGGGCACGACGGCAATCAATGCAACTGTCCGCCAGCGCGCGTTCGGTGACGTCTTTCGGCTGCAGGTTTTCCGGCAGACGACCGTCAGATTTCACAATCGCACGGTACAGGTTCACCAGCCCCGGACCCGAAAGGACACGCTCGGCGGAGACGTGGCCGATCTCAGCGCGTAATTCTTCAAGGATAATGCCCTCTTCTTCGCTGTTTGGCGCAAAGTCTACGTGGCCGCCTTCACCCGGAAGGCTCACCCAGCGCTGAGCAACGTGCACCAGATGTGAAACGCCCAGGCCGGTACCGGCCCCGTAAACCGCAATCGGCTTACCTTCGACAGGTTCAGCGCCGCCAAACTGGATCAGATGCTCCGGCTTCAGCATCGGGATCGCCATGGACACCGCGGTGAAGTCATTGATGATTTCAAGATGCGCAAAGCCGAGGTTTTTTTTCATCTCGGCGATGGAGAATGCCCAGGTATGGTTGGTCATTGCGACCCAGTCGCCGGTTATCGGGCAGGCAATAGCGATGCAGCCATCTTCAACGCTAACCTGATGCTCGTCCAGATAGACGCGGACAACGGCCTCAAGGCTTGGATAATCCAGCCCTGAGTAGGTTTTCGCCCGGGAAATTTCACCGCTACTTACATCGCATAATGCGAGGCGCGCGTTCGTGCCGCCCACATCACCTACCAAAGCATACTTTGTCATTCTTCTACTGCTCCGCTAAAGTCAGAATAAATCTTTGGGACACTGTAAATTCAAGGCGTGATAACAACAACGGCCGTAAGGTGAATGCCCATGGATTATCGATCTTCGTCACAGAATAACTTTACCGTTTCAGCACCTTTTGCACTATTGCCATAAAGCTTAATGTGCAAAGTAACGTAATACCGTTTTGTACAAGGAAATCATCATGCTCCACCCGCGAGCCAGAACCATGCTGTTGCTGGCCATTCCGGCGCTAATCATTGGCGTGGTTTCAAGCCTGGTGCTCATTGTCGTGATGAAAGTCGCGTCGGTGCTGCAAACACTATTATGGAACGCACTTCCTGCAGGACTGGGCGTCACCGCTGACTCCCCTGCCTGGATCGTTGTGATGCTAACGTTGACCGGTATTGCGGTGGGCCTGGTGATCCGTTTCAGTCCTGGCCATGCTGGACCAGACCCGGCACAGGAACCGCTGATTGGTGCCCCGGTTTCTCCTTCGGCACTGCCGGGGCTGATTATCGCGTTGATTCTCGGTCTGGCCGGTGGCGTCAGCCTGGGACCAGAGCATCCGATTATGGCGGTCAACATTGGCCTGGCGGTTTTCCTCGGTTCACGCATTTTGCCCCGCGTCGGCGCGCTGGACTGGACCATTCTCGCCTCCGCAGGCACCATCGGAGCGCTTTTCGGTACACCCGTCGCTGCCGCACTGATCTTTTCGCAGACGCTCAGCAGCAATAACGACGTCCCCCTCTGGGATAAACTCTTTGCGCCGCTGATGGCCGCCGCCGCCGGGGCGTTGACCACCAGCCTGTTTTTCCATCCTCATTTTTCCCTCTCACTCCCCCACTACGGCCAGATGCAAATCGCCGATATTTTCAGCGGCGCCATCGTCGTTGCTATCGCCATCGCGCTGGGGATGGTGGCGGTATGGTGCCTTCCACGTCTGCACCGGCTAATGCATAGACTCAAACACCCGGTGTTAATTCTGGGGGCTGGCGGTTTGATCCTCGGTATTTTAGGGGCAATCGGTGGGCCGGTGACGCTGTTTAAAGGTCTGGACGAGATGCAGCAGCTGGCCTTCAGCCAGGTATTTAGCGTCTCCGACTATCTGCTGTTTGCCGTAATCAAGCTGGCAGCGCTGGTGGTGGCGGCCGCCTGCGGTTTCCGCGGTGGACGCATCTTCCCGGCGGTCTTTGTTGGCGTCGCGCTGGGGCTGATGCTGCACGAACATGTCGATGCGGTGCCGGCGGCGATTACCGTCTCATGCTCTATTCTGGGACTGGTTCTGGTGGTCACGCGCGACGCGTGGCTCAGCCTGTTCATGGCGGCGGTAGTCGTACCGGATTCGACGCTTTTCCCTCTGCTTTGTATCGTGATGTTGCCCGCCTGGCTCCTGCTGGCGGGCAAACCGATGATGATGGCCTGGCGAAACGACAAGTAGTCAGGCGTTATTGCGCGCTTCCAGCGCTTTGGTAAGCGCCCCCAGCAGCGGTGGGATATCTGCTTTCGGCAGCATCACCTCAATCAGCGAGAGCCGCTCGTGGTGCGCTACTTTTTCAAGGACGTCCGCCAGCTGCTCCGCTTCACTGACCCGCCAGCACTGGGCCTGAGGATCAAGGCTCAGTGCCTGCGGGATTTGCGTCCAGTTCCATAGCGCAATGTCGTTATACCGCTGCTCAGGCCCGTGGATCGCCCTTTCTACCGTGTACCCTTCGTTGTTAAGGACCAGAATGATGGGGTGCTGTTTATCCCGCAGCATCGAGCCTAGCTCCTGAATGGTGAGCTGTGCCGCGCCATCCCCCGTCAGCACAATTACGCGCCGGTTCGGGCAGGCCGTTTGTGCGCCAAATGCCGCCGCCAGCGTATAGCCGATCGATCCCCACAGCGGCTGGACGATAAAATTCACGTCAGCCGGCAGACGAAGGTCGATCGCGCCGAAGGCCGAGGTGCCCTGATCCGCAAGAATGATGTCCCCCGGGCGGATAAACGTCTGCAACGTTTGCCAGAAATTTGCCTGCGTCAGCGAGCCATCCGGCTGCGGGTAGGCCATCGCGCTTTGAGAGGCCGGTACCGGCGTATCGTGTACGTGCTGTTTACACAGCTCCACCAGCGTTTCGATTGCCTGGAGCATGGGGATGCCGGTAAACCAGATATCACCGACGCGTGAGGCGTGAGGCTGAACTTCTATCGTTTGAGCCGGGGTAAGCTGATGCGTGAAGCCGGCGGTCAGGGTATCGGTAAATCGCGTGCCGATGCACAGCACGGTATCCGCCCCTTCAATCGCCTCTTTTACCGCGCCAGCGCTCGCCGAACCGCTGTACGTGCCGTAAAAACCGGCGTGACGCTCGTCAAATATGCCTTTACCCATCAGCATGGTGGCGTGCGCCATCGGCACGTCCTTGACCCATTTCTGTAGCGCATGCTTCAGGCCATGGCGCAGGACAAGGAAATCGGCCAGCAGCGCAGTACGCTTGCTCCTGGCAAGCCTGTTCTCTGCGGCATCCCGGAACGCTTTCAGGCAGGCGCTATCGGCATGCGCGTGCCGGAGCGTGAGAGCGTTTACAGGCGGTGTGGCGGCCTTTTTAGCCACGTCGGCGGGCAGCATCAGATAGCCGGGACGACGTTCCCGGAGCATGGTCGTTAATACCCGGTCGATTTCATAACAGGCGTTTTGTTCGGTCAGGATCGCCTGTGCAGCGGTGATCGGTTCGCTCATATGGTAAAAATGACGAAACTCACCGTCGCCCAGCGTATGGTGCAGCAGCTCACCTCTTTGCTGTGACGCCGTACCCGGCGCGCCCACAATATGCAAGACCGGAACGTGCTCGGCGTAGCTGCCCGCAATGCCGTTCATGGCGCTTAACTCTCCTACGCCAAATGTCGTCAGCAGCGCGGCGAAGCCCTTACATCGGGCATATCCGTCAGCGGCGTAAGAGGCGTTTAACTCGTTGGCACAGCCTACCCAACAGATTTCCGGGCTGTCTATCACATGGTCGAGAAACTGCAGGTTATAGTCGCCCGGCACGCCAAACAGATGATCGGCTCCACAATCTGTAAGACGGTCCAGCAGGTAATCGGCGACGCAGTATGGGGTACGCATAAACAGGTATCCTTCTAATGTTTTGACCTCACCTTGAGTATTAAATAAGCGTGATGGCTGTCCAGAATTGGCGATAAGAAGACCATGGAAAGAATGCTTTACAAAAAAGGCTGCGCTATGCTGCTTTTTTTCACGTAAATGTAAACGCATACACTGATTTTTTACTTCAGCGCCAGAGGTTACGAAAATGGGTTATCAGCCGGATAAAAATCGTTACGGGACAATGGAGTATCGCCGCTGCGGGCAAAGCGGGCTCAGGTTGCCCGCCATCTCGCTTGGGCTGTGGCATAACTTTGGTGACACCACCCTTATCGAAAACAGCCGTCAACTTTTACAGCGTGCGTTCGATCTGGGCATTACGCATTTCGACCTTGCCAACAACTATGGCCCGCCGCCCGGATCCGCGGAACGTAATTTCGGCCGTATTTTGCAGGAGGATTTCCTGCCCTGGCGCGACGAGCTGATCGTCTCTACCAAAGCGGGTTATACCATGTGGGAGGGGCCTTACGGCGACTGGGGATCACGCAAATATCTGCTGGCAAGCCTCGATCAAAGCCTGAAGCGCATGGGGCTGGAGTATGTGGATATCTTCTATCATCACCGGCCAGATCCGGAAACGCCGCTGCAGGAAACCATGAAAGCGCTTGACCATGTGGTGCGTCAGGGGAAGGCTCTGTATGTCGGATTATCCAACTACCCGGCTGTTCTGGCTCGCCAGGCGATTGATATCCTTAATGACCTCGGGACACCCTGCCTGATCCACCAGCCGAAATACTCCCTCTTTGAACGTGCGCCGGAAGCGGGACTGCTGGACGTGTTGCAGGAAAAAGGGGTCGGCTGTATTCCCTTCTCGCCGCTGGCTGGCGGACAACTGACCAATCGCTATCTGAACGGCATTCCTGCAGACTCACGCGCGGCAAGCGGCAGTCAGTTCCTTAAACCCGATCAGCTCACCGAAGAGAAGCTGGAAAAAGTCAGGAAGCTGAATGCCCTGGCAGAAAGTCGCGGCCAGAAGCTGTCCCAGATGGCGCTGGCCTGGGTATTACGCCATGAGAATGTGACGTCAGTACTGATTGGGGCAAGTAAAGCGGCGCAGATTGATGACGCCGTGGGCATGCTGGCAAACCGCCATTTCTCTGCGGAAGAACTGTCCCGTATAGAAGGCATTCTGAACAGCTCAAAATAGAACCACTTTTAGCAAAAAGTGCTCTCCCTCAGGAATTCGGAGTTGAGGCGATGAAACGAGGCTTTACCAACTCGTAAAATTGCGTTAACAGGCCCCACAAAGGCCCCGATCGTGAAGGAGAAAGAGTATGTTCAGGTCACTGATTCTTGCAGCGGTATTACTGGCTTCAGCCCCGCTGATCGCCACTGCGGGCGAAATCACCCTGTTGCCATCAGTAAAATTACAAATTGGCGATCGTGATGACTACGGCAGATACTGGGACGGTGGCTACTGGCGCGACCGTGACTACTGGAACCGTCACTATGAGTGGCGCGGAGACCGCTGGTGGAAACATGATAACGGCAGACACCGCGGCTGGTATAAAGACAGCGCCTACGAGCGCGGCTACCGTGAAGGGTGGAACGATCGTGATGACCGTCGCGGCGGCTGGGGTCGCGGCAAAGGTCACGGACATGGCCACCACGGTCATGACGATTAACAGCAAAAAGGAGCCTCACGGCTCCTTTTTCTTTTAGAGTCCCAACGCTGTCCCAATCAGCAGCCACAGGTTCAGCGCCACCACCACCACTACGATGGCCCACCCGGTCCGTTTCACCAGCGTTGAGTTGACCAGTTCACCCATCAGGTTTTTGTCGCTGGTAAAGATCAGCAGCGGCACCAGCGCCAGTGCGATGCCAAAGCTTAGCAGCACCTGGCTCATGACCAGAATTCGCGTTGGGTCGAGCCCCATCAGAATCACCACAAATGACGGCAGCATGGTGACGGAGCGACGCACCCACAGCGGAATATGGAACCGGACAAACCCCTGCATCACCACCTGGCCTGCCAGCGTGCCCACCACCGTGGAAGAAAGACCGGCAGCCACCAGGCTAAGACCAAATATCGTGGCGGCAGCATGGCTCAGTAGCGGCTCCAGCGTGAGATACGCCTGGTCGAGATCGGCAATACCGGTGTGACCGTTAAAGTGGAAAGCGGCAGCTGCGGTAGCCATCATCGCCAGATTGACAAACCCGGCGATGGTCATGGCGATCGCCACGTCCCATTTGGTGGCGGAGTAACGCTCTTTGCGCGTCCCACCGTGGAGATGCTGCGTCAGCGAGGAGTGCAGGTAAATCACATGCGGCATGATGGTCGCCCCCAATACCCCGGCGGCCAGGAACACCGCTTCCGAGGTTGGCAGGCTTGGGATCGCCATCCCTTTAGCGAGCTGCGCCAGATTCGGCTGTGAGAAAATCAGCTCGACGATATAGGCCGCCGCGACAAACAGCAGCAGACCGCCAATGACCTTCTCCAGCGGCTTTTGACCCCGACGCTGTAGCATCAGGATCAGGAACGTGGCAATCCCGGTGAGTACCGCCCCCTGCAACAGCGACACGCCCAGAATCAGCTTAAAGCCGATCGCTGCGCCGATAAACTCAGCGAGGTCAGTGGCCATAGCGATGATTTCCGCCTGAATCCAGTAGAGCCAGACGGCCGGACGCGGATAATGGTCGCGAATTTGCTCCGCCAGGTTTTTGCCCGTGGCAATCCCCAGCTTTGCAGAGAGCATCTGAATCAGCATCGCCATCAGGTTAGCCCAGACGACCACCCACAGCAGCTTATAGCCGAAGCTGGCCCCGGCCTGAATATTGGTCGCAAAGTTACCTGGATCGATATAGCCAATGGCAGCGATGAACGCAGGTCCCATTAATGCGAACCGCAACTTGCGCGCGGCTCTGCCACTGCTACCCTCTACGCGACTGTTTGTCATTTCTGCCTCTGAAATATAGCCTTTGCTATGTTTAATGCTATCAAAATGAGAATGATTATCAAGTTCATTTGTGAAGTTTACAGTGATTTCTCTAATAGCTTTGAACGATAGACGGGCGGGTAAGTGGGGCGATCTAACAGAAACTGAAATCGCGCGCGCTTTTGTGAAGACTAGCACACAAACTTAACTTTTCACTCATTTACCTAACATAACAAAAATGTATTGTGGATCACTATTTTTGAGACTCGTCACAGGATGTAACTATAGTGTGTCCTCGATCTCGTTTTCTTTTCCCTTGTTACATAGAATGTGCACGAAAATTAAACCTGCCTCATATTTGGAGCAAATATGGACCGCGTCCTTCATTTTGTCCTGGCACTTGTTGTCGTTACTGCACTCGCATTGCTGGTCAGCACAGACCGCAAAAAAATTCGTATCCGTTATGTTGTCCAGCTGCTGGTCATTGAAGTTTTACTTGCGTGGTTCTTCCTGAACTCCAACGTAGGCCTCGGCTTCGTAAAAGGCTTCTCCGAAATGTTCGAAAAACTGCTCGGATTCGCCAATGAAGGGACCAACTTTGTCTTCGGTAAAATGAACGACGAAGGTCTGGCGTTCTTCTTCCTGAAGGTTCTCTGCCCAATCGTCTTCATCTCCGCACTGATCGGTATTCTGCAGCACATCCGCGTTCTGCCGTTCATTATTCGTGGAATTGGCTTCCTGTTATCCAAAGTGAACGGCATGGGCAAGCTGGAATCCTTTAACGCCGTCAGTTCCCTGATCCTCGGTCAGTCTGAGAACTTCATCGCGTATAAAGATATTCTCGGCAAAATGTCCCGCAACCGCATGTACACCATGGCGGCAACCGCAATGTCTACCGTTTCCATGTCTATCGTGGGTGCGTATATGACCATGCTGGAGCCGAAGTATGTTGTTGCGGCGCTGGTTCTGAACATGTTCAGCACCTTTATCGTTCTGTCGCTGATCAACCCGTACCGCGTTGACGCCAGCGAAGAGAACATCCAGATGTCAAACCTGCACGAAGGCCAGAGCTTCTTCGAAATGCTGGGTGAATACATTCTGGCTGGTTTCAAAGTTGCGATTATCGTTGCCGCCATGCTGATCGGCTTCATTGCGCTGATTTCTGGCCTGAACGCCCTGTTCGCCGCGGTGCTGGGTATCTCCTTCCAGGGGATTCTGGGCTACATCTTCTACCCTGTTGCATGGGTGATGGGTGTTCCTGCGCACGAAGCGCTGCAGGTGGGCAGTATCATGGCAACCAAGCTGGTATCTAACGAATTCGTTGCGATGATGGATCTGCAGAAAATTGCCAGCACGCTTTCTCCGCGCGCGGAAGGCATTCTCTCCGTGTTCCTGGTCTCCTTCGCTAACTTCTCGTCCATCGGGATTATCGCGGGCGCGATTAAAGGTCTGAACGAAGAACAGGGTAACGTGGTTTCTCGCTTTGGCCTGAAGCTGGTTTACGGCTCTACGCTGGTGAGCGTCCTGTCTGCTTCCATCGCGGCACTGGTACTGTAACGTTTACCGTTAAACAAAAAACCGGGAGCCTGGCTCCCGGTTTTTTTATGCCCGCAACTCTTCCAGCGGTTTGGGTTTACCTATCAGGTAGCCCTGCAGGTAATCCACGCCGAAGCGAAGCAGCATCTCCCGCTGCTCAGGTGTTTCTACATATTCCGCTACAACGCACAGCGATTTCGTCTTCGCCAGATTACACATCGACTGGACGATCATCGCATCCATATCGTCTGTACAAATGTCTTTAACAAAACAGCCGTCAATTTTAATGATATCTGCCTGCAGGCGTCTGAGACGCTCGTAGTTGGCGTAGCCAGTACCAAAATCATCAATGGCAATCCGGAAACCGTAATCCCGCAGTTGCTGAATATTGTGGATGCTGCAGCCAGAGTTTGAGAAGGCCTGCTCTTCGGTGATCTCAATCACGACGGCCTGCGGCGCAACGCCGTAGCGTTCAAAGAGCGCGCAAATCTCGTTCGCCACCTCTTTTTGCATCAGCGTGAGCGGCATCAAATTGACAGAGAAACGGGCACCGGCCTGCGTTGCAGGGTGATCGCGCAGCCATACCAGTAATTTTTCCATGACGCACATATCAAACCGATGGCTGAGGTTGAACTGGGCAATCAGCGGAATAAAGCGGTCAGGGGTGAAGATCTCGCCCTCGCTCTCCATACGCGCCAGGATTTCGTAATACCCGCTCCCGTCCGCCTTCTGGATCGGTTGCGCGTATAAATGGAACTGCCCCGCCTCAAGGGCATGCTTAATTCGCGCCAGCATCAGGACACGCTCTGTCGTTTGGCCTGATGCCGCCTCAAGGCTATTTGTGAGCGCGAGAACGTTTTGCTCTCCGCAGGCCTGCTCTGCCAGCCAGCTCAACTGTCCCAGCGTGTGATGCAGCTTTTCGCCGTTTTCGACCATTCCCCAGGACGCGCCAAATTCAATATCCAGCCCGGTGTTGTTCCAGAAAATCTTACGGCTGTTCAGCCGATCGACCATGTGCTGGAGACGCTCGGCGGTTCCCGGTCCCAGTAATACCAGCACCAGTTCGCTTCCCGGAAGCTGGAAGAGCGTCTCATCTTTCTGCAAAAGCGGCTGTAGCGACGTGGCGATCGTACGTTTGCAGTGGACCCGCATGATAATCCCGTAGTGGCGGCTCAAAAACTCCAGGTTATCCATACGCAGAATGCACACTTTGGCTTCCGGATGAATCTCGAGGTAATCCTCCAGCGCACGAATATTGGGCAAACCGGTCAGCGGATCGGTCAGCGCCCTGCCCTGCCAGCCCCGTTTCAGCCACTCGCTGCGCTGGTAAATTCGTGACATGTAAAGCAGACAGATAGCAAAAGAGATAAGCACGGACAGGATAAAAGAGAGCGAATGGCCCGATTCCACCCCGTTAAGGAAGTTGTAGTTGTAGGTCAACAGCAGGAGCGCGGATGCAGCCCACAGCAGAGAGATAAGCGCATAGCTCAGGCGGCTTATCGCTAAGGTAAAAAGAATAAAAATCAGCGGCATCAAGTAGCCCGCAATGACCGGTGATTCAAAAGGACCACATAAAATGACGAGAATGAAGCCTAAAAGCATCAGCCAGACAAAAATAAATAATAGATTCTTGTGATTAAACACGGGCTTCACGCTTCGCCGCCAGAAGGTCATGGCATAACGAGGATTAATTATCATTCTTAATGGGTAATAGAACATCATGGTAAAAATCAATGCCGCACATATCAGGCTTTGTATATCCACAACGTTATAAATTACCGTTCCTTCGCCGAAAAAGGTGGAAATAGTCACCGGAAAATCAAACAAATAGCCTGCCATATACATCGACAGTTTAATACCTAATGGCACAATAAAACCGAGCCAGAATATACGTAGCCCGATGTGCTTGTTAGGGATGCTGTGACGCCAGCGCTTGCCCAGCATGAGGCGCAGCAGGCCGCACGCCGCAAACAGCGCAAAGGTCTGACAGAACAGTAAAACTGAATATTGTAGCGGTGCTAAATTAACATAAAATAAATTAGTGACAGTAAAACCTAACACAATGGGAAGAATTGCCCTGCGCCCAAATAGCAGAATTACTGCCAGCATAACGCTTAGCGGTAGCCATGCTAAATAAACGTCGTGACCATTAACCATTGCGCGGGGGGAGAGATAACGGGAGACAGGTACCGCAATCAGACAAAGTGTCAGGGCAATTATAAATATCTTTACATTATTGTACGTTTTTCTATTCATTAAGCTGATGAGTATATTATCCGTTCGAATCATTGACCGGGTGGATAATAGGTTTATTAATTGCACGAATCAAGTTCAAGTCTATTTATAGACTGCTTTATTGATGTCGATTGAAGTGAGGTACGAGAATACCTTCTTTTTGATAACAAAATACGGGAGAGTGTGTTACAAACACATAAAAAAAACCCTCGTCTTTTGACGAGGGTTTACAATTTTGGTGGAGCTAAGCGGGATCGAACCGCTGACCTCTTGCATGCCATGCAAGCGCTCTCCCAGCTGAGCTATAGCCCCACATGTTACTTTACTAACCGCACTCTGTTGGGTTCAGAGTTTGGTGGAGCTAAGCGGGATCGAACCGCTGACCTCTTGCATGCCATGCAAGCGCTCTCCCAGCTGAGCTATAGCCCCATCGTAAAGCTGTCATGTTGACGGGCGGCATAATATGAATTCCGCTGCGGAGTGTCAACGGCAAAATCAATTCAAGCCATTCAATCGCCGAAAAATCATGCAAATGAATCACTTTGCGAGCCTGCTCGCAGTCAGGAGTTAAGCCTGTCACGTTTTCACGTAAAACGGTGCTATAAAATGAGCCGTTAATTAACCCCACAGATATTCAGGAAATTGCATGATCAAGGAACGAATGACGCCAGAAGAGTTAGCCCTCCTCACTGGCTATAGCCGCCAGACCATCAATAAATGGGTACGCAAAGAGGGTTGGATTACATCACCAAAGCCAGGCGTCCAGGGCGGGAAAGCGCGCCTGGTGCATGTGAACGAAAAAGTCCGTGACTTTATCCGCAGCGCACGTCGGGCAAGTGAAACGTCCGAACTGCCGGAAGGCACCAGCCATGACGGTTCGCTTCACACCCTACTCCTGACGCTGGCCAATGAAATGACGCCGGAAGAGCAGAAGCAGATGACATCGCTGTTAATGCGGGAAGGGATTACCGGATTGTTGCAACGTTTAGGGATTCGCGATCAGAACTGATATGAAAAAATTACGTAGCAAAATGACCACGGAAGAGCTGGCGGAGTGTTTAGGCGTGGCCAGACAAACGGTTAATCGCTGGATACGCCAGCAGGGGTGGAAAACGGAAGGACTCAACGGCGTAAAGGGGGGTCGGGCTCGGCTCATTCATGTTGATGCGCGCGTGAAGGAACATATTATAAGCCTCCCGGCGATCCGTAACCGTCAGGCGGTTTACCATCTCGCGGAGGCAACGTCTGCCTATAATGGACCCTCTTCAAACCTGTCTCCGGGCATTATTGAGACGCTGGAGAGTATGACTCCGTCAGAGCAGAAGCGTCTGGACGCTTTATTGAAACGCGAGGGTATACACGGTTTTCTTACACGTCTGGGTATCGCGGAAAAAGAGGCATAAAAAAACGGCAGGTTACCCTGCCGTTTTTGTAGACGTGATTACTGCTGATTTTCACGTTCAGCGATGAAGTCCAGCGCCTTGTTAATGCGCGCCACGCTGCGTGATTTGCCGATGGCATGAACCGTTACGTCCAGCGCCGGAGACTGACCCGCACCGGTCACCGCAACGCGCAGTGGCATACCGACTTTACCCATGCCGACTTCCAGCTCGTCTGCCGTTGCCTGAATGGCGTGATGCACATTCTCAGCGGTCCACTCGGTGAGTGCAGCCAGCTTATCACGCACCACTTCCAGCGGCTGACGCGCAACCGGACGGAGGTGTTTCTTCGCGGCGTCCGCGTCGAACGCATCAAACTCTTCATAGAAGTAGCGGCAGCTTTCGGCAATCTCTTTCAGGGTTTTGCAGCGCTCGCCGAGCAGTTTCACCAGATCCGCCAGCTCAGGGCCAGTGCGGGTATCAATATTTGCCTGCTCAATGTGCCACTGCAGATACGTCGCCACATATTCTGGCGGCATGGTATTGATGTAGTGATGGTTCAGCCACAGGAGCTTGTCGGTATTAAATGCGCTCGCTGATTTGCTCACAGAGCTCAGAGAGAACAGTTCGATCATCTCTTCGCGGCTGAAGATCTCCTGATCACCGTGGGCCCAGCCCAGGCGCACCAGATAGTTCAGCAGCGCTTCCGGCAGATAACCGTCGTCACGATACTGCATGACGCTCACCGCACCGTGACGTTTAGACAGTTTTTTGCCGTCATCACCGTTGATCATGGAGACGTGCGCATAAACAGGCACCGGCGCGTTCAGCGCCTTCAGGATGTTGATCTGACGTGGCGTGTTGTTGATGTGGTCTTCACCGCGCACAACGTGGGTAATTTCCATATCCCAGTCGTCAACCACAACACAGAAGTTGTAGGTTGGGGAACCATCGGTGCGACGGATGATCAGATCGTCCAGCTCCTGGTTGCTGAATTCGATCGGGCCACGGATCTGGTCGTCAAAGATCACCGAGCCATCCTGCGGGTTAGCAAAACGCACGACGCAAGGCTCATCAGCAGCATGCTCGCTGTGGTCGTGGCGGCAGCGGCCGTCATAACGCGGCTTCTCACCGTTCGCCATCTGCTCTTCGCGCAGCTCATCCAGACGCTCTTTTGAGCAGTAGCACTTATACGCCGTGCCCGCGACCAGCATCTCATCAATGACGGCGTTATAACGGTCAAAGCGTTTGGTCTGGAAATACGGGCCTTCGTCCCATTCCAGATTCAGCCAGTTCATCCCATCCATAATGGCTTCAATTGCTTCCGGCGTGGAGCGCTCAAGATCGGTGTCTTCAATACGCAGCACGAACTCACCTTTGTTGTGGCGTGCGAAAAGCCAGGAATAGAGAGCGGTACGTGCACCACCGACGTGCAGATAGCCTGTCGGGCTCGGCGCGAAGCGAGTTTTGATTTTCATGAAATGGCCTTACGTTATAAAGATGCCGGCAATCGGCAAATCCTGGGGAAAAAACGATGGGCAATATTCTATCACTGTGGGGGGAATCCTCAATGTTGATCCCTTTATCATGACCGGGTTTGCGATTTTTGTTTAGAAATCATGCGCCACAGCCCGTTTCGCGATCGTTTTGTTTAATTTTACGACGAACGAATAAAAACTTTAGAAAATGCGTTGACTCATTTTCAACTCTCCCTATAATGCGACTCCACACAGCGGGGGTGATTAGCTCAGTTGGTAGAGCATCTCCTTTACACGGAGGGGGTCGGCGGTTCGAGCCCGTCATC
>NZ_FOQN01000005.1:167424-376276 GCF_900113755.1 Enterobacter sp. NFIX59
GGGTCGTTAGCTCAGTTGGTAGAGCAGTTGACTTTTAATCAATTGGTCGCAGGTTCGAATCCTGCACGACCCACCAATGTAAAAAAGCGCCCTAAAGGCGCTTTTTTGCTATCTGCGATTTGTCTACTTCCCAGCCGTCAACGTCGCAATTAACGTCTTCACCGCTGGCGTCGCCTGCTTCTCGTCATACACCACATATAAATCTGCCGGTATCCGCTCTTTCAGCGGACGGAACACCACGCCCGGCCACTGCATTTGCGCGTAGCTGTCTGCGGCGAGCGTAATTCCCATGCCCATGCTGATCATCGCCAGCACCGTTTGCGGTTCAACGGCTTCGCGCACAATCATCGGCGAAAAACCGGCCTGCTGGCAGACGCGATGTAAAAACGCCCAGTCAGAGTGAGCCGACGGCATCGTGACAAAATACTCGTCCTGCAATTCTGCGAGCGCAATAGAAGGTTCCCTGACCAGCCGGTGATCTTCCGGCATCGCCACCAGAAAAGCCGCCTCACGTAACCGCACGCTGGTAAACCCCGCGGTAGGTTCCGTTGCCATTCGCCAGATCCCGACATCCAGCTCCCGGCGCTCAAGCAGCGCCATCTGCATGACCGGGGATTTCTCGCGAAAAACGACATCAACATTCGGATGTTCTTTCAAAAAAGCGCGCATAACCGTGCGCACCTCACTCCACATGGCGGTGCCCACAATCCCCAGCTCAATGCGCCCTGCTTCCCCCCGGCCAATTTGCTCGACGCGAGCCAGAGCCTGGTTTGCGCTGGCGAGCAGCCGTCGTGACTCTTCCATCAGCACTTTACCGGCATGCGTCAACGCGACGCTCCGCGAGTGGCGAATAAACAATAACGTGCCCAGCTGGCTTTCCAGCTCTTTAATATGCAGGCTTAACGGCGGCTGAGACATATTGAGACGGGCCGCAGCCCGTCCAAAATGCAGTTCCTCCGCCACGGCCAGAAAATAGCGCAGCAGCTTGAGATCGGTCCGATAGACGCGTTCCATCAAAACATATCCTGGCGATAACACTTATGCGCCTACCTTAAAGCCTTTCCGCGTCCGGAGGGGAAATTTAGTGCGCAACTGTGCGCATCCCGCTGTTTTTGCTGGTGTGGCGATAGTTAAAGCTGAAGTAAAAGACTACCGCGAGCGCCAGGGCATAGGCCGCAAATACCAGCCAGATCGTCTGCCAGTCCTTCACCCCGTCCAGCGAGAAATAATCAACGGCCATACCGCTCAATACCGATCCGAAATACGCCCCGATACCGTTAACGGTCGTCATAAACAGCCCTTGCGCGCTGGCGCGGATATCGGCGCTGACCTCCTGTTCAACAAATACCGAGCCGGAAATATTGAAGAAGTCGAACGCGCAGCCGTAGACAATCATTGAGAGCATGAGCAGCACGAAGCCCGTCGCGGACGGATCGCCAAAGGCGAATAGACCGAACCGCAGCATCCAGGCCACCATGCTCATCAGCATAACGGCTTTAATGCCAAAGCGTCCGAGGAAGTACGGAATGGTCAGAATGAAGAACACCTCAGACATTTGCGAAACGGAGAGCAGGATGGACGGGTATTTGACAATAAAGCTATCTGCATACGCCGGATTACGCGCAAAATCATGCAGAAAGGGGCTGCCAAACGTGTTGGTTATCTGCAGCACGGCGCCCAGCAGCATCGCGAATAAAAAGAACACCGCCATGCGGGGCTGTTTAAACAGGATAAACGCATTGAGGCCCAGCTTGCTTGCCAGCGACTGAGAGGTTTTCGCCTGTGCAACTGGAATGGCTGGCAATGTCAGAGAATAGAGCGCCAGCAGCAGGGAAGCGGCAGCCGCAATATAGAGCTGCACGTTGCTCAGCTCCGCCCCCATCAGGCTTATGGCCCACATCGCGGCAATAAAGCCCACGGTGCCATACACCCGTACTCGCGGAAAATGGCTCACCGTATCCAGCCCTGCCTGTTCAAGACAGGAGTAAGAAATCGTATTCGACAGCGCAATCGTGGGCATGAAGGCCATCGCATTCACCAGCATGACCCAGAACATCAGGCCGGGCTCATTGACCTGTGCGGCATAGCAGAGCGCGACGGCGCAGACGAGGTGGCAAATCACGTAAGCACGGTCTGCCCGCAGCCATTTGTCGGCAATAATTCCCACCAGCGAGGGCATAACAATCGCGGCAAGTCCTTTGGAGCTGTACACCATGCCCACGTCGGAGCCGGTAAAGTGTAGGGTGTTAATCATGTAAGCGCCGAGAGTTACCAGCCAGCTCCCCCAGATAAAATATTGCATAAAGGACATCAGCTTTAAGCGAGTCGTGATGTTCATAACCCATTCCTTATAGCAGTGTGGCCCTGGCGGGCCACTTTATTGTTTTACTCAGGCAATATGGCGAAGAAAACCGCAGATAAGATTGATAAAGTTCTGGCGGGAGAGCTCGGCGGCGGCAAGGGTTTGTTCATGCGAGAGTTTGACCTCCCCCAGCCCTTCGGCGAGATTGGTAATTGCAGAAACGGCCGCGACCTTCAGGCCGCAGTGGCGCGCGGCAATCACTTCCGGCACCACGGACATCCCCACCACATCGCCGCCGATAATTTGCATCATGCGGATCTCAGCCGCCGTCTCAAAGTTCGGGCCGGGATAAGAGACAAACACCCCTTCATGGAGCGGGAAGCCTTCTTTCGTTGCCACAGTTTGCAGAACGGCACGGTAATCCGCGTCGTAAGCATTGGCCAGAGAGAAGAAACGATCGCCAAAGCGCTCATCGTTCAGCCCCACCATCGGCGTGCCCGGCATGGTGTTGATATGGTCGCTCAGGGCAACCAGGCTTCCTGGCTGAACCTCCGGGCGCAGCGAACCCGCCGCATTGGTGCTAAACAGCAGCTCGCACCCCAGCAGCGTAAAGGTGCGGATCGCATCGGTCATGATGGTCATCCCGCGCCCTTCATAGAAATGGCCGCGCCCCTTCATGCAGGCAACCGGCACCCCGGCCAGATGCCCGAGCACCAGCTCGCCGGCATGGCCATGCACGGTGCTCACCGGGAAGCCCGGCAGCTTTTCGTAGCTCAGGGAAACGGCGTCATCAATCTGGTCGGCAAGTGCGCCCAGGCCAGAGCCGAGAATAAACGCCACGCGAGGCGTGAAGTTCGGCTTAGCGGCGCGAATGATATCGGCGCAGTACCACGGGTTATTCGAGAGGGTCATAGAGGCTCCTTAAGGATGAAAATCGCGATAGCGGGGATCGCATGACTTACGTCTTATATCCGCAGCCTGCCGGTGACCTCCAATACACTTTCACCGCACCATCAATACTGATTGTGTATCGATGCAACTCCCTGCCAGATATGGCAGTTTTGCTCAAGCTAATCCCGTCGGTGCCGATACCTCTGTTTTATAACGCGAGGAAAAAGTATGACGACCATTCAGGCTTCAACCCAACAGATTCAAACCAGCGGCGCGAGTGGCACTTCGAGCAGTAACGATATCTCTGCGCAAATCACCCGCATTCTCGACAAGATCAAAAAGCTGACCCAGCAGTTAAAAGAGCTGGCGAACAGCCCCGTCAGCACGGATGAGAAGAAGAAGCAGCAGGAACTTATTCAGACCCAGATCAAAGTGCTGCAGGCGCAGCTCGCCGCACTGCAGCGCCAGCAGGCTGAAGAGGCCCAGAAGAAGCAGGATCAAAAACTGGGCAAAGTGGAAGGGGTGAACAGCCCGTCAGACAATAATCAGATCGATATCTACATCTAATCTTCTGATGCGTTAAACAGTGGGTCGCGTATGCGGGCTTCGGTTAATCGTTGTGCCTGGATACGCACCACTTCCCAGATAGCCTGCGCCGCCCCCGAGAGTGAACGATTTTTTCGCCGCACCAGCATCAGCTTTCGCTCGACAACGGGCGTTAATCGCTTGACGGCCAGCCGGCTTCCCTGCGGCAGGGGAAGCGCCAGGGCTGGCAACACGCTGATGCCAATCCCGGCTTCCACCATCGGAAACAGCGTCGCCGGGTGACCAATCTCCTGGACAATCGTTGCCTTTACGCCCTGATTCACCAGCGCGGAATCAATCAGCGGACGGCTGCCCGAGGCATAATCCTGTAAAACCAGGTTCGCGCCCTGCAGGGACTGCCAGCTGACTTCCGGCAATGTGGCCAGCGGATCGTCGTCACGACAGAGCAGCAAAAAGGGCTCCGAAAGTATGCTTTCGCACGCCAGATCGCTCACCTGACCGGGATCGATAACAATACCAAAATCCACATCTCCCTGACGGATGCTCTCCAGCACCCACTGTTGCGGCCTGTCATGCAGGACAAAATCAATGTCCGGGTAGCGATGACTGCCCTCGGCTATACACTGCGGAATAAGGTGCGCAGAGATCGTCTGGCTGGCCGCGACCCGCACGGTACCCGAAAGCTGCTGCCCCAGCCTCCCCACGTCTCTGAGCGTGCTGTTCAGCTCATCCAGCAGCCGCTCGAGGCGCAGGGCCAGCTGCTGACCTGCTTCGGTCAACACCACTTCGCGCGTGGTGCGGTCAAGCAACTTCACCCCGGTCTGATTCTCCAGCTCTTTCACGCTGTGGCTGACCGCCGACTGGCTCAGGCCAATCATCTCCCCTGCCCGGCTAAAACTACGAGCCTGCGCCACGGTGACAAAAACACGAAGCTGACGTAATGAATAATTCATCTATTTAATTCATGAATGGATGCAATAAATCAATTTTATTTCTCAAACGGAAGAAAGCACAATAGCGACATCTGTTTTCAGGAGAGATTATGAAACTTTTTCGTATCCTTGATCCGTTCACGCTTACCCTGGTGGTTACCGTTTTACTGGCCTCGTTTTTCCCGGCTCGCGGCGGTTTCGTCCCATTCTTTGAAGGCTTGACCACGGCGGCCATCGCCCTGCTGTTCTTTATGCACGGCGCCAAACTCTCCCGCGAAGCCATTATCGCAGGCGGCGGACACTGGCGACTGCATCTGTGGGTGATGTGTAGCACCTTTATTCTGTTCCCGATCCTCGGGGTGCTGTTTGCCTGGTGGGCACCGGTTAATGTTGACCCGGCACTCTACACCGGCTTCCTGTATCTCTGTATTCTGCCGGCCACGGTGCAGTCCGCCATTGCCTTTACCTCTCTCGCGGGAGGGAACGTGGCGGCCGCGGTCTGCTCGGCATCCGCATCCAGCCTGTTAGGGATTTTCGTCTCTCCGCTGCTGGTGGGCCTGCTGATGAACATGCACGGTGCGGAAGGTAACCTTGAGCAGGTGGGTAAAATCTGTCTGCAGCTGCTGCTGCCGTTTGTCCTGGGCCATCTCTCCCGTCCGTGGACCGGCGCATTTGTGGCGAAGCATAAAAAGTGGATCTCAAAAACCGACCAAACCTCGATTCTGCTGGTGGTTTACTCCGCCTTCAGCGAAGCGGTCGTGAACGGGATCTGGCACAAGGTGGGGGCAGGCTCGCTGCTGTTTATCGTGGTGGTCAGCATTGTCCTGCTGGCGATTGTAATAGCGGTAAACGTCTTTGTGGCACGCAAGTGCGGCTTCAACAAAGCGGATGAAATTACGATTGTGTTCTGCGGTTCGAAGAAGAGTCTGGCTAACGGTATCCCGATGGCCAACATTCTGTTCCCGACCTCGGTGATTGGAATGATGGTGCTGCCGCTGATGATTTTCCATCAGATCCAGCTGATGGTCTGCGCGGTGCTGGCGCGTCGCTACAAACGCCAGACCGAAAAGCTGGCGCAGGAAGAGACCCGCGCCGCGAAGGCTTAAGGACGTTTCAGGGGCTGCACCAGCTGGGTCAGCCCCTCGGTTTTGATCAGTAACGTGATAGCCATCAGCTCGCCCAGTCGCCCTGCCGGGAATTCATCCTTGCGGGCAAACCACAGCAGATACTCCTCCGGCAAATCGATCAGCCTGCGGCCCTTGTATTTACCGAACGGCATCTCGGTATTGGCGATCTCAACGAGCTGCTCTTTCTGCACGTTACTCTCCTAACAGACGCATCATTTCCGCTTCGTCGATAACCTCAATGCCGAGCTCCTGGGCTTTCGCCAGCTTCGAACCCGCCGCTTCCCCGGCGATCACCAGGTCGGTTTTCTTCGACACGCTGCCCGCCACTTTTGCCCCCAGCGCCACCAGACGCGCTTTTGCATCGTCGCGTGAAAGCTGGCTCAGGCTGCCGGTCAGCACCACCGTTTTACCGGCGAATGGGCTGTCGATCTCTTCGGCGTTGACCACTACCGGTGCAGGCCACCTGATGCCCTCTTCCAGCAGTTTGCCGATGACTTCGCGGTTGCTCTCTTCGGCGAAGAAGTTAAAGACGTGCGTGGCGACAACGATGCCGACATCCGGAACTTTCTGCAGCTCCTCGATGCTCGCCTTTTCCAGCGCGTCCAGCGTACCAAAGTATGCTGCCAGACCTGCTGCGGTTGCTTCACCCACTTCACGAATGCCCAGCGCGTACAGGAAACGGGCGAAGGTGGTCTCTTTTGCCGTTTCCAGCGCGTTAACCACGTTCTGGGCTGACTTCGGCCCCATGCGGTCCAGACCGGTCAGTTTGCCCGCCGTCAGTTTGAAGAGATCCGCTGGCGTGTGGACATACTCTTTCTCAACCAGCTGATCGATAATTTTATCACCCATGCCGTCGACGTCCATCGCCCGACGGGAGACGAAGTGCTTCAGTGACTCTTTACGCTGTGCGCCACAGATTAAGCCCCCCGTGCAGCGCGTCACCGCTTCACCTTCCACACGCTCTACGTCAGATCCACACACCGGGCAATGGGTCGGGAAGACAATCTCGCGCGTATCATCAGGACGTTCTGACTCCACAACGTTAACCACCTGCGGGATCACGTCCCCCGCGCGGCGAATCACCACTTTGTCACCAATGCGCAGGCCCAGGCGTTCGATTTCATCGGCGTTATGCAGCGTGGCGTTACTCACCAGCACGCCCGCAACCTGCACAGGCTCCAGACGGGCAACCGGGGTAATGGCGCCCGTACGGCCGACCTGGAACTCTACGTCGCGAACGAAGGTCATCTGCTCCTGAGCCGGGAACTTAAACGCCACCGCCCAGCGCGGCGCGCGCGCCACAAAGCCCAGCTGCTCCTGCAGCGCCAGTGAGTTCACCTTGATGACCACGCCATCAATATCAAACCCGAGCGTCGGACGGTCCTCTTCCACTTTGTGGTAGAACGCCAGTACCGCTTCCGGCGAGTCGCAGAGCTGAACGCGGTTGCTCACCGGCAGGCCCCACGCTTTAAACTGCAGCAGACGCCCGAGATGGGTATCCGGCAGCTCGCCGCCCTCCAGAATACCGACGCCGTAGCAGAAGAAAGTAAGCGGTCGCTTCGCGGTGATACGCGGGTCAAGCTGGCGCAGAGAGCCCGCCGCCGCATTACGCGGGTTAGCAAACACCTTCCCACCGGTGCGACGCGCCTCTTCGTTAATTTTCTCGAAGCCCGCCTGGGGCAGGAACACTTCGCCGCGCACTTCCAGACGCGCAGGAATGTTGTCGCCCTGCAGCTTCAGCGGGATCGCTCGGATGGTACGCACGTTGGTGGTGATGTCTTCACCCGTCGTGCCGTCGCCACGCGTCGCGGCACGCACCAGCACGCCGTTTTCGTAGAGAAGGCTGACTGCCAGGCCATCCAGCTTCAGCTCGCAGCACCAGGTGAGGGAGTCGCTGCTTTTCAGGCGATCCTGCACGCGCTTGTTAAACGCGAGGAAGCTCTCTTCATCGAAGACGTTATCCAGCGACAGCATCGGCACTTCATGACGCACCTGGCTAAAAGCCCCCAGCGGCTCAGCGCCGACGCGCTGGGTGGGGGAATCCGGTGTGATGAGGTCAGGATGCTGCGCCTCTAATTCGCGCAGCTCGCGCATCAGGCGGTCATACTCCGCGTCCGGAACTTCCGGTGCGTCCATAACATGATAGAGGTATTCATGATGGCGAAGCGTGGTTCGCAGTTCAGTGAGTTGTTGTTCGATTGAGTCCATATCGCACCATCAATGAGAAAAAACCCCCGACAGGCGGGGGTTGAGGAGGAGTTGAAGTCAACGCGGCGATTACGCGTTGGCTTCCTTAACTTCGCGGATGCGGTCCTGATACTCGCGCAGTTTCTGCGGGGTCATCATTCGACGCTGATCGTCGAGCACCACACCGCCGACTTCGTCAGCGATATGCTGGGCAGACTGCAGCATCAGCTTAAAGTTTTGCAGTTCATCGCCGTAGGACGGCACCTGCATAAAGATAGTCACACCCGGGGTCATAAAATCACCGGTCATTTCCGGATCAAAGGTGCCAGGGTTAACCATGTTGGCCAGGCTGAACAGCGCCGGACCGCTACCGTCAGGACTCAGGTGGCGATGGAAAATGTTCATATCGCCAAACTTGAAGCCTGCCTGTTGAATACTGTTAAGCAGCACGTCACCGTTAAGATGGCTACCGTGATGCGCGGCCACGTTCATAATGATCACCGCTTCTTTACGCTGCGGTTTTTCAACAACCGGCTCTGGCTCTACAACGGGCTCAGGCTCAACGTGCGGTGCCGGAGCAGGTTGAGGCGCAGGCTGGACATGAACAGGCTGCTGCGGTTGTTGTACCGGCTGAGCAGGCTGTTGTACCGGCTGAGCAGGCTGTTGTTGCACGGGCTGCTGCACCGGTTGCTGTTGAACCGGCTGGGCAGGCTGCTGATAGACAGGCTGTTGCGGCGGCTGGCGCACCGGCTCTTCCACAGGCTGCTGCGCTGGCTGGCGCGGCTGTGCGGAAGCATACGGCGGTTGATACTGGTGCTGCGAAGGACGAGGTGCTTCTTGCTCCCCATGGCCTGCGCCGGGCGCAGTATTGACCCGATGAACACGAACTTCACCCACGCCGTCGTCGTCGCTGCCGTCGATGTCATCTTCACTGTCATCGTCATCACGACTGGACTTCATGCGCTTCAGTGGGCGATCGCGAAACATCGAGGAACGCTCTTTACGGCTGGTCCAGAAACCATGTACCAGTAAAGCGATTATGGCGATCGCGCCAACAATGATTAATATCAGACGCAAATCCTGCATCATTATATTCTCTGTTGTTCTAACACCTTGCCACCACGGCAAACATTTACTCACTAAGAGTATTTGCCGTTTACGTCAAGTGCAAGTGTGTGCAGAGCATTCACAGCATAAAGATGAAGGAAATCGTGCTTTTTGCTGGTTTTTCGAACATTTCCGAACTGGTCATTGCTCCGTAAGTGGATAATATAGGCGGGCAATTCCACTGGTTGTGTAAAAAGGAGTACAGCCTGGCTATGGTTTCAACATCTTCTTCTCCCCCGCGCAGCGGCGTCTGGTATTTTTCTCAGGGCTGGAAACTGGTCTCCCTGCCGGGGATTCGACGCTTCGTCATTCTCCCACTGTTGATCAATATTATTCTGATGGGCGGCGCGTTCTGGTGGCTGTTCACCAAGCTGGAGAGCTGGATCCCGTCGCTGATGAGCCATGTGCCGGACTGGCTGCAGTGGCTGAACTACCTGCTCTGGCCGGTGGCGGTGATTTCCGTGCTGCTGGTGTTTGGCTATTTCTTCTCGACGATTGCGAACTGGATAGCCGCACCGTTTAACGGTCTGCTGGCGGAACAGCTGGAAGCGCGGCTTACCGGCGCGACGCCGCCGGACACGGGCATATGGGGGATCATGAAAGACCTCCCTCGCATTATGAAGCGTGAATGGCAAAAGTTTGCCTGGTACCTGCCCCGCGCGGTTGTGCTGCTTATCCTCTACTTTGTGCCAGGCATTGGCCAGACGGTGGCACCCGTGCTGTGGTTCCTGTTCAGCGCCTGGATGCTGGCCATCCAGTACTGTGATTATCCGTTCGATAACCACAAGGTGCCATTTAAAACGATGCGCACCGCCCTGCGCAGCCAGAAGGTCGCCAATATGCAGTTTGGCGCGCTGACCAGCCTGTTCACCATGATTCCCTTCCTGAATCTGTTCATCATGCCCGTCGCCGTCTGCGGCGCGACGGCGATGTGGGTCGACTGCTACCGTGCTAAGCACGCGTTATGGAAATAATGCAAAAATGTGTAAAGCAGGGGTGGCTTATGCCGCCCCTTATTCCATACTGATCCCCATTATTTCCTTGCAGTATATAGATATGCGAATTCCTTACTTCCCCCTACCTGCTTAGCAGGTATGCTGGGTCGGTATCCCAATTTCATACAGTTAAGGACAGGCCATGAGTAAGATTTATGAAGACAACTCGCTGACTATCGGTCATACGCCCCTGGTTCGACTGAACCGTATCGGTAATGGACGCATTCTGGCGAAGGTCGAATCACGTAACCCGAGCTTCAGCGTAAAATGCCGTATCGGTGCAAACATGATTTGGGATGCTGAAAAACGTGGCGTACTGAAGCCAGGCGTTGAGCTGGTGGAACCGACCAGCGGCAATACCGGTATCGCTCTGGCCTATGTGGCTGCCGCGCGCGGCTACAAGCTGACGCTGACCATGCCAGAAACCATGAGCATCGAGCGTCGTAAGCTGCTCAAAGCGCTGGGCGCGAACCTGGTGCTGACCGAAGGCGCGAAGGGCATGAAGGGCGCCATTCAGAAAGCCGAAGAGATTGTGGCCAGCGATCCGGCGAAATATCTGCTGCTGCAGCAGTTCAGCAACCCGGCTAACCCGGAAATTCACGAGAAGACCACCGGTCCGGAAATCTGGGAAGATACCGACGGCCAGGTTGACGTCTTTATCTCCGGCGTGGGTACCGGCGGTACGCTGACCGGCGTGTCGCGCTATATTAAAGGCACAAAGGGTAAAAAAGACCTGATCACCGTTGCCGTTGAGCCAACCGACTCACCGGTTATCACCCAGGCACTGGCGGGTGAAGAGCTCAAACCCGGCCCACACAAAATTCAGGGTATTGGCGCAGGCTTCATTCCGGGCAACCTGGATCTGAAGCTGATCGATAAAGTGGTTACCATCACTAACGAAGAAGCCATCTCTACCGCGCGTCGCCTGATGGACGAAGAAGGCATTCTGGCGGGTATCTCTTCCGGTGCGGCCGTTGCGGCAGCGCTCAAGCTTCAGGAAGATGAAGCCTTTACCAATAAGAATATTGTGGTTATCCTTCCGTCCTCGGGTGAGCGTTACTTGAGCACCGCACTGTTTGCCGATCTGTTTACCGAAAAAGAGCTGCAACAGTAGTGCCAGCATGTTAATAACGCGTAAAAAAGCACCTTTTCAGGTGCTTTTTTGTGGCCTGCTTCAAACTTTTACCCCTCCTGGCATTGCTTCACCCCGAAGGGTCTGGTATTTAAACCAGCAATTATTTTGATGCGTGAAATTAATCGGCAAACGAAATAGCCTTGCTGAATCGATTTTATGATTTGGTTCAAGTCTTGCTTTCGCTGCATAATGTTTAATGACGATCGAAACGTCAGCGCTAACAATACAGGCTAAAGTTCAGTCGCCAGGCTAGACTTTAGTTCCACAACACTAAACCTATAAGTTGGGGAAATACAATGTTCCAGCAAGAAGTTACCATTACCGCTCCGAACGGTCTGCACACCCGCCCTGCTGCTCAGTTTGTTAAAGAAGCAAAAGGCTTCACTTCTGAAATCACTGTGACTTCCAACGGCAAAAGCGCGAGCGCAAAAAGCCTGTTCAAACTGCAGACTCTGGGCCTGACTCAGGGCACCGTTGTCACCATCTCTGCAGAAGGTGAAGACGAGCAGAAAGCAGTTGAGCATCTGGTTAAACTGATGGCTGAGCTCGAGTAAGTTTCCGGGTTCTTTTAAATATCAGTCACAAGTAAGGTAGGGTTATGATTTCAGGCATTTTAGCATCCCCGGGTATCGCTTTCGGCAAGGCACTGCTGCTGAAAGAAGACGAGATCGTCATCGACCGGAAAAAAATTTCTGCCGACAAGGTTGATCAGGAAGTTGAACGTTTTCTGAGCGGTCGTGCCAAGGCATCTGCGCAACTGGAAGCAATCAAAACTAAAGCTGGCGAAACTTTCGGTGAAGAAAAAGAAGCCATCTTCGAAGGGCACATCATGCTGCTCGAAGATGAGGAGCTGGAGCAGGAAATCATAGCCCTGATTAAAGATAAAGGCATGACGGCCGACGCGGCTGCGCATGAAGTTATCGAAGGTCAGGCAACTGCCCTGGAAGAACTGGATGATGAATACCTGAAAGAGCGTGCGGCTGACGTACGTGACATCGGTAAGCGCCTGCTGCGCAACATCCTGGGCCTGGCCATCATCGACCTGAGCGCGATTCAGGATGAAGTGATCCTGGTTGCCGCTGACCTCACCCCGTCTGAAACCGCACAGCTGAACCTGAAAAAGGTCCTCGGTTTCATCACCGACGCGGGTGGCCGTACCTCCCACACCTCTATCATGGCGCGTTCTCTGGAACTGCCTGCCATCGTGGGTACCGGTAGCGTCACCTCTCAGGTGAAAAATGGCGACTATCTGATTCTGGATGCCGTAAACAATCTGGTTTACGTCAACCCAACCAATGAAGAGATCGATAAACTGCGCGCGGTTCAGGAGCAGGTTGCGACTGAAAAAGCGGAACTCGCTAAGCTGAAAGACCTGCCAGCCATCACCCTGGACGGCCATCAGGTTGAAGTGTGCGCAAACATCGGTACCGTCCGCGACGTTGATGGCGCTGAGCGCAACGGTGCGGAAGGTGTCGGTCTCTATCGTACAGAATTCCTGTTCATGGACCGCGACGCGCTGCCAACGGAAGAAGAGCAGTTTGCTGCTTACAAAGCCGTGGCTGAAGCGTGTGGCTCTCAGGCGGTTATCGTCCGTACCATGGACATCGGTGGCGACAAAGAGTTGCCGTACATGAACTTCCCGAAAGAAGAGAACCCGTTCCTGGGCTGGCGTGCCGTGCGTATCGCGATGGATCGTAAAGAGATCCTGCGTGACCAGGTTCGTGCGATCCTGCGCGCCTCTGCTTTCGGTAAACTGCGCATCATGTTCCCGATGATCATCTCTGTTGAAGAAGTGCGTGCACTGAAGAAAGAGATCGAAATCTACAAACAGGAACTGCGTGACGAAGGTAAAGCGTTTGACGAGTCAATCGAGATCGGCGTGATGGTGGAAACACCTGCGGCGGCGACCATTGCGCGTCATTTAGCCAAAGAAGTTGATTTCTTTAGTATCGGTACCAATGATTTAACGCAGTACACCCTGGCAGTTGACCGTGGTAATGATATGATTTCACATCTCTACCAGCCAATGTCACCGTCCGTACTGAACTTGATCAAGCAAGTTATTGATGCTTCTCATGCAGAAGGTAAATGGACTGGCATGTGTGGTGAGCTTGCAGGCGACGAACGTGCTACACTTCTGTTGCTGGGTATGGGTCTGGACGAATTCTCTATGAGCGCCATTTCCATCCCGCGCATTAAGAAGATTATCCGTAACACGAACTTCGAAGATGCGAAGGTATTAGCAGAGCAGGCTCTTGCTCAACCGACAACGGACGAGTTAATGACGCTGGTTAACAAGTTCATTGAAGAAAAAACAATCTGCTAATCCACGAGATGCGGCCCAATTTACTGCTTAGGAGAAGATCATGGGTTTGTTCGATAAACTGAAATCTCTGGTTTCTGATGATAAAAAAGACTCCGGAACTATTGAGATTGTTGCTCCGCTCTCCGGCGAGATCGTCAACATCGAAGACGTGCCGGATGTAGTGTTTGCTGAGAAAATCGTTGGTGATGGCATTGCTATCAAACCAACTGGCAACAAAATGGTTGCTCCAGTTGACGGCACCATCGGTAAAATTTTTGAAACCAACCATGCGTTCTCTATCGAATCTGATAGCGGTATCGAACTGTTCGTTCACTTCGGTATCGACACCGTTGAACTGAAAGGCGAAGGCTTCAAACGTATCGCGGAAGAAGGCCAGCGTGTGAAAGTTGGCGACCCGGTGATTGAATTCGATCTGCCACTGCTGGAAGAAAAAGCCAAGTCTACCCTGACGCCGGTTGTTATCTCCAACATGGACGAAATCAAAGAACTGATCAAACTGTCTGGCAGCGTCACCGTGGGTGAAACCCCGGTTATCCGCATCAAGAAGTAATTCTTGCCGCACAGAAAAATGGCGCCTTCGGGCGCCATTTTTGTTTATGCGGGAAGAATGAGCTCGTCGTAGCCTTTCGACTGGGTATAAAGCATCACGTCCGTCACCCGATCGCCGGCCATGCGAATGGCATCGGCAACGGTTTTCCCCTCAACAATGCCGCTCACCAGCTCTGAACAGAACAGGTCTCCCGTCCCTTTCAGATTGGTTTCTACCCGCGGATGCGCGCTGACGGTCACGCCTTCATTCGTCACCAGCACCACGTGGATGTTTTGCGGGTCGTCAGCGACCGGCGCGCTGGTGATCGCCACCCACTTCAGGCTGTCAGAGAGCAGTCCCTGTGCCGCCGCGATGGCGCTTTCCGGCGTACGGCACGGTTTGCCGCTTAACACTTCCAGTTCAAAGACGTTTGGCGTGATCCCCTGCGCCAGCGGCAGCAGATGCTCCCGATACGCTTCGGGGATCTCGGGCTTCACGTACATTCCGCTGTCGATATCGCCGATAACCGGGTCGACCAGCACCAGCAGGTCGGGATGCTGCGCTTTGACCGCCTTCAGCCACTGCGCCAGCAGGACGATCTGGCTGGCATTTCCCATATAGCCGGTAGTGACCGCCTTAAGCTCGCGCAGGATCTCGCGCTCTTCCAGCGCCTTCAGGTAACCGCTGAACCACTCGTCGGGGATCACTCCACCATAAAATGTGTCGTAGTGCGGCGTGTTGCTAAACAGTACCGTCGGCACGGCGGTGACGTTCAGCCTGTGGGTTCGAATATTCGGTACCGCAATGCTGTTCCCCACGCTGCCGTAAACCACCTGCGACTGCACGGCGACAATATCGGTTTGCTGCGCCCGGGTATTATCCCGGAATAGAATCATCTCCATGACGCTTAAATCCCCGCCCCCTGCGAATAACTCTCTTCACCAAAGACGCCGGTAGACAGATAGCGATCGCCGCGATCGCAAATAATCGCCACCACCACCGCGCCCGGATTTGCCTTTGCTACCCGAATCGCACCCGCTACCGCGCCGCCCGAGCTGACGCCGCAGAAGATGCCTTCGCGCACGGCCAGCTCACGCATGGTATTTTCCGCCTCGCGCTGGTGAAGATCCAGCACCAGGTCCACAAGCTGCGCATTAAAGATGCCGGGCATATACTCCGCAGGCCAGCGGCGAATGCCCGGAATGCTGCTCCCCTCTTCCGGCTGCAGGCCGACAATGGTGACGGCTTTATCCTGCTCGCGCAGAAAGCGCGATACCCCGGTAATAGTGCCGGTGGTACCCATGCTGGAGACAAAATGGGTGATACGCCCGTCGGTTTGCTGCCAGATTTCCGGGCCGGTGGTGGTGTAGTGCGCGTACGGGTTGTCCGGGTTATTAAACTGATCGAGCAGTTTACCTTCGCCGCGCTCGGCCATTTCTAACGCCAGGTCGCGCGCGCCTTCCATCCCCTGCTCTTTGGTCACCAGAATCAGCTCGGCTCCGTAGGCACGCATCGCGGCGCGGCGCTCCTGGCTCATGTTGTCCGGCATCAGCAGCTTCATGCGATAGCCTTTCAGCGCCGCAATCATCGCCAGCGCGATACCGGTGTTGCCGCTGGTGGCTTCAATCAGCACGTCGCCCGGCTTAATCTCGCCGCGCTTTTCGGCCTGGACAATCATCGACAGCGCCGCGCGGTCTTTCACCGACCCCGCCGGGTTATTGCCTTCGAGTTTGACCCAGATTTCGCTGCCGTTGTCTGGCCCCATGCGCTGAAGCTTGACCAGAGGCGTGTTGCCGATGGTGTTTTCGAGTGTATTCACGTTTTTTACTCAATAAAAAAGCCGGGCGCGCGCAGCGATCCCGGCCTACAAGACGCAGTGATAACTGTAGGCCCGGTAAGCGCAGTGCCACCGGGCGATAAACATCCTAATAACCTATCAGGCTGACTCCGCGAGAGCAATATCCTCGCGCGTCTCGATGCGCTCCTTGCCGTGATAGATACGGGCGTGCTGCAGACCGACAAACAGGCGCTCTCCCCGGTGCGGCGGCACGTCGTCGCGCATGACCACGGTCAGCGGCTCGGTATACCAGCCCAGGGGCTGTACCACCAATTGGGTGTAGTGACCTTTAGGGCTAGCTTCCAGCACCTGCACCGGCAGCGGTGAATCCAGGCTGGTTCGGCGGCTCACGTCCACTTCCCACGGACGCAGGAACAGATCGACCGGTCCCTGATGCGCGGAGGTATAGCCCAGCGGCCAGCGGTGCGCGCCCACGTGGAACTGCCCACCGCGAATAGTACCCTGAAGACGGTTTACCTCGCCCATAAACTCCAGCACGAAGCGGGTCGCCGGTTCGCGCCAGAGCTGCTCCGGCTCGTCAACCTGCTCAATGTTGCCCTGGCTCATGACCACCACGCGATCCGCGACTTCCATCGCCTCTTCCTGGTCATGGGTCACGAAGACGCTGGTGAATTTCAGCTCTTCATGGAGCTGACGCAGCCAGCGGCGCAGCTCTTTACGCACCTGTGCATCCAGCGCGCCGAAAGGTTCATCCAGCAGCAGAATTTGCGGCTCAACGGCCAGCGCACGCGCCAGCGCCACGCGCTGTTTCTGCCCGCCGGACAGCTGGGCCGGGAAACGATCCGCCAGATGAGCCAGCTGCACCATCTCCAGCAGTTTGGTCACCTTCGCCTTAATGGTTGCTGCATCCGGGCGCTCGCGACGCGGCAGCACGGTCAGGCCAAACGCGATGTTGTCGAACACGGTCATGTGGCGGAACAGCGCGTAATGCTGGAACACAAAACCTACTTTACGATCGCGGGCATGCAGGCGGCTCACGTCGGTGCCGTGAAAGCGGATATGCCCGCTGGTCTGATGCTCAAGCCCGGCGATAATACGCAGCAGCGTAGTTTTACCCGAGCCAGACGGCCCCAGCAGCGCCACCATTTGTCCGGAAGGGATATCCAGCGAGATATCATTCAGCACCTGGGTGCGACCAAAAGACTTCTTAATATTGGCAATCTCAATGCTCATGATTTCCCTCCTGATGCTGACGTTTTTCCTGATTTTCTAAACGCCACTGCACCACACTCTTCAAAAACAGGGTCAAAATGGCCATCAGCGTCAGCAACGCTGCGGCAGTAAACGCGCCGATGGTGTTGTAGTCCTGCTGCAGCAGTTCAATCTGTAGCGGTAGCGACAGGGTTTCACCGCGAATGGAACCGGAAACAACGGAAACGGCACCGAACTCACCAATCGCGCGGGCGTTGGTCAGCACCACGCCGTAAAGCAGCGCCCAGCGAATGTTCGGCAGCGTCACGCGGCGGAACATCTGCCAGCCCGAAGCCCCCAGCAGCACCGCCGCTTCGTCTTCGTTGCTCCCCTGGCTTAACATCACCGGCACCAGCTCGCGCACCACAAATGGACAGGTCACGAAGATGGTAACCAGCACCATGCCTGGCCAGGCGAACATGATCTGCAGGTTATTCGCATCCAGCCAGCCGCCCAGCGGGCCGTTGGAGCCGTAAAAGAGCAGGTATACCAGGCCCGCCACCACCGGCGACACGGCAAACGGAATATCCAGCAGGGTAAGCAGCAGCTGACGTCCCGGGAAGTTAAAGCGCGTTACCAGCCACGCCAGCAGGGTACCGAACACCAGGTTCACCGGAACGGTAATCAGGGCAATCAGCACGGTCAGCCAGATGGCGTGCAGCATATCCGGGTTCGCCAGGTTTTCCAGCGCGGGCATCAGACCCTTGCTGAACGCCTGAACGAAGATATAAATCGTCGGCACGACGAGAATGAGGGCGGACACCAGTACGCCCGCCCCAATCAGAAACCATTTACCCCAGTTGATGCGGGGTGCATCGTATCGCTTCAATTGCGTAACTTCCGCCATCAGTGACCTACCACACGTCGACCAAAGCGACTTTGCAGAGTGTTAATCGAGTACAGCAGCAGCAGCGAGGCCGCCAGGATCACCGAGGCAATTGCGCTCGCCGCCGGATAATCAAACTCCTGCAAACGGATGAAAATCATCAGCGAAGTGACTTCCGTTTTCCAGGCGATGTTCCCGGCGATAAAAATCACGGCGCCGAACTCGCCGAGGCTGCGGGTAAACGACAGCGCGACGCCCGCCATCAGCGCCGGAGAGAGCTCCGGCAGCACCACCTTGCGGAAGCTCTGCCAGCGCGTGGCGCCCAGCGTTTCCGCCGCTTCTTCGTATTCCGGACCCAGTTCTTCCAGCACCGGCTGCACGGTACGGACCACAAATGGGATGCTGGTAAAGGCCATCGCCACCGCGATACCGAGCCAGGTATAGGTCACCTTGATGTCAAATTTCGCCAGCCACTCGCCGTACAGCCCGTTCACGGAGAAGAGCGACGCGAGGGTTAAGCCCGCCACCGCCGTCGGCAGCGCAAACGGCAGATCCATCAGGGCGTCAAGCAGCGTGCGGCCCGGGAAGCGATAGCGGGTTAAGATCCACGCCATCAGCAGGCCAAACACGCCGTTAAAAATGGAGGCGACAAACGCCGATAGCAGGGTCACCTTATAGGCCGCCACCACCTGCGGGTTGGTGACCACGTCCCAGTACTGCGCCCAGCTCATCTGAGCAAGCTGCATCACCAGCGCGCTGAGCGGCAACAGCAGGATCAGGCAGACGAACAGCAGGCTGGTCCCGAGGCTTAAGGTAAAGCCCGGCAGCACGCGTTTTGTCGAAACTGCAAACATTACTTATGCCCCGCAGCCAGCAGTTTGTCTAACTCACCGCCGCTGGCAAAATGCGTTTTCATCACGTCTGGCCAGGAGCCGAAATGATCTTCCACGCGGAACAGCGCGGTCTGCGGGAATTTGTCTTTCAGCTTGTTCATCACGTCCGGGTTGTTCACGCGGTAGTAGTAATCGGTAATGATGGTCTGCGCCTGCGGGCTGTACAGGTAGTTGAGATAGGCTTTTGCCGCTTTCTCGGTGCCGTTTGCCTGCACGTTTTTATCCACCCACGCCACCGGGAACTCGGCCAGGATGTTAGTTTTCGGGATAACGACCTCGAAGCCCTGCGCTTCGTACTGTTTGCGGATGTTGTTCACTTCCGACTCGAAGCTGATCAGCACATCGCCGAGACCGCGCTCTGCGAAGGTCGTGGTCGCCCCGCGGCCGCCGGTATCAAACACTTCGACATTTTTCAGGAACTGGGTCATGAACTGCTCGGTTTTGGCTTTATCGTTACCGTCAGCCTTGTCCGCCGCGCCCCACGCGGCTAAATAGGTATAACGCGCGTTACCGGAGGTTTTTGGGTTTGGGAAAATCAGCTTCACGTCGGAACGGACCAGGTCGCTCCAGTCGTGGATATTCTTCGGGTTGCCCTTACGCACCAGGAAGCCCATGGTGGAGTAGAACGGCGAGCTGTTGTTCGGCAGACGACTCTGCCAGTCCGCCGGAAGCAGCTTGCCTTTGTCGTGCAGGATCTGCACGTCAGTGACCTGATTGTAGGTCACCACATCCGCTTTCAGGCCCTGCAAAATCGCCAGCGCCTGCTTGGACGACCCGGCGTGGGACTGCTTGATGGTCAGCTTATCGCCGTTATTGTCTTTCGCCCACTGCTGTTCGAACGGTGGGTTAAGGGCGGCAAACAGCTCGCGGGAGACGTCATACGAACTGTTTAACAGTTCAGTCGCCTGCGCCTGTGCCACCAGCAGTAAACCTGCCAGCGCCAGAGTTCCTTTTTTTAGTACAGTAACGGCCATTGCGCACCCTTATAAATGTGATGACTATCTTATAGTCATAATATTTATAACGGGGATGAAAGGAGTAACGGTTTTATATACCGTTTGGTGATTTAGAAGCAGAAAAGGGAATAAGGGGTGCGGCCTGATGCCCTCACCCCAGCCCTCTCCCACAGGGAGAGGGAGTAAGGCTATTACAGCGCCAGCAGACGCTCAACGGACGGTGCAAAGTAGTAGCCGCCGGTCACCGGTTTGGTGAAGCGCAGCATGGCGTCGCGCTTACCGTCGGTATCGCCGAACATGCTCAGCAGCTGCTGCTCAATGTTATACAGGCGCGCGCAGTAGGCGCAGAAGTAGAGGCCGTGCGTGCCGCTTGCGGTACCGTACGGCAGGCTCTGGCGAACAATCTTCAGCCCTTTGCCGTCTTCCTTGAGGTCAACGCGGGTCAGGTGAGAGGTAACGGGACGGTCGTCGCCGTCGATCTCTTCGTTGGCTTCTTTAGTACGACCAATCATCATCTCCTGGTCGTGCACGCTCATACGGTTAAGCTGCTTGAGGTTGTGCTCCCAGCGCTGCACGAACACGTAGCTGCCGCCCGCGTCCACGCCGTCTTTAATCACCGCCACGTCGCGACGAACCTCTTCACCCGCCGGGTTTTCCGTCCCGTCGACGAAGCCGCTCAGATCGCGCTCTTCCACCCAGCGGAAGCCGTGAACCTCTTCCTGCACCTCAATGCTGTCGCCAAAGGCCGCCACAGCGGCCTGGGCAACGGAAAAGTTCACGTCGTGACGCAGGGAGAGAATGTGGATCAGCACATCATATTGGGTCGCAGGTGCCAGACCTTTGCCGTAAGGGATGAAGTCCTTCAGCTCTTCCGCCCCTTCGCCACCGCTCAGCTGACGCCAGACGTTATTGCCAAAGGCAACAACGGCGCCGAGGTGGGCTTCCGGGAATTTGGCCTGGAAGGTGGCCAGCTTATCAACAAACGCTTTACTGGCCGCACGCAGGGCATCCACGTCCCCTTTAACATTGGCTTCAATCCAAATCGCCGCGCGGCAATGTTCTGGCAAAATGCCACTCTGAACCTGAGACATCGCTCCTCCTGAAATAAAGATGCCACGTCAGCGTGGCATTGATGGCGGGTATTATACCCGGATTTCAGCGAGGCGGTTTGTTCAGGCGCAAATTACTGCTTCCAGAGTATTTTGCTCACTTTCCAGCTCTTGAGCGTGTCGTCAGACGGCATCAGTCCTTCCGGTCCGCTCCAGGTTCCGGTGAAGACATAGCTGATGTGCTGGCTGCCTTCCGCCTTACATTCCACCGCGACCTTGTCGTCAGACGGCACGCTGGTGCAATTGCCAAAAGCCTGCTTATAAAGATCGCTAAACGGGGTCCCTACTTTCACGCCGCTAGCGGTCGGAATATCTTCATCCATCACCGCAATTCGGTTTACCGTGCCTTTGTCACCGTTGATCACCAGCGCCAGCTTGTCGCCCTTCAGCGCTTCGTAATAGCGAACAATATTGCCATTCTCCGTTTTCATGCCGCTGCGCAGACGGTAATCGCTGCTGAGCGCATCCTGAATAGCATTCTGATCCAGCGCCGTCGCGGCGGTAATTTTCCCCACGCCCTGCTCGGTCACTTCCGTTGATGAGCCAAACCAGTTCCACGGATACGCGGCGGACCAGTTAATGGAGGAGAGCGTCGAACAGCCGGTCAACGCCAGCGGGAGAGCGCATAAAAGTAAACGCAGCGATTTCATTGAAACGTCCTTTCTAATTAAATCAACGCTTGTTGGAGTGCGACATCGGCAAAAAGTGCCGGATTAATCATCCTGAGGCGCAAAACAGGCGCGAAGACGCGGGTTTGTCAGCAGCCACAGCAGCGCCACAATATCGGCAACCACCAGCGCAACGCCGGTGCCCGTCAGCGGCTCACCGTACCACCAGAGTACCGGCTGCCAGAAGAGCAGCGCAATCTGGGCAAGGATCAGCAGCCCGCGAAGCGCGCGCCACAAACGCGGGATCGCCTGCCGCCGGCCGCTACACAAAAACGCCACCACCGCCGGTACGCCCGGCAGTAGTCCGAGCCAGAAGGCGTCGTGATCGGGATAAAAGAGATTCAGCAGCGTGTCGCCCTGCCCACGCGACGCGGCGGCCATCACAAACAGCACCCAGGTCCGGGCCTGTAGCAGCAGAACGCACCAGAATAAAAAGGGCAGCCTGACACGACCCTGCGCGTCATAGTCTGCCGGATGGATCTCAGTACTCTTCATCTTCGATCAGACGCTTGCCCAGAGTCAGCACGTCAGCGTGCTCGTAGCCCAGACGCTCATACATGCCCAGCACGACGTCGTTATCTTCCCGCACCATGATCTGGATCTTTGGGCAGCCGCGGGCGATCAGCTTCTTCTCGAGTCGGTTCAGCAGCGCATTGGCAATGCCGCGGCCACGGTATTCCGGGTGAACGCCCAGATAATAGGCCGAGCCGCGGTGGCCGTCGTAACCGCCCATTACCGTCCCCACAACCTCGCCATTAACTTCCGCGACCAGAAACAGACTGACGTCGTGATTCACCTTACGTTCGATATCCATTTCCGGATCGTTCCACGGACGCAGCAGATCGCAGCGCTCCCAAAGGGTGATCACCTCTTCGAAATCTTCCTGGCGAAAAACGCGTATCTCCATGGTATTAACCGCCTTTTCGGGTTTAAAAACAGTGATTATGGCGCGAAGCACGCCTTTAGCCAATAACCGGGGAAAATCTCGCCAAAATTTGGCATAATGTCACTTTGTCACGTATTGAAATGAAAAGTAAAACAATTCTCAATATGGACTGTCGTAACGGGAAACACGATACGATATAACACCAGGACCCCATTTTTTAGTATTCAGGCCGCATGAGCACATTCAAACCATTAAAAGCACTCACATCGCGTCGTCAGGTTCTCAAAGCGGGGCTGGCGGCCTTAACGTTAACGGGCATCGCAAAGCAGGCTCAGGCGAAAGACGAGAGCACGCTCAAAACCAGTAACGGACACAGCAAACCGAAAGCCAAAAAGCCGGGCGCGAAGCGTCTGGTGATGCTCGACCCAGGGCACGGCGGTATTGATACCGGCGCCATCGGCAAAAACGGGTCGAAAGAAAAACACGTCGTGCTGGCAATTGCAAAAAATGTGCGCGCAATTTTACGCAGTAACGGCATTGACGCCCGTCTGACGCGCTCTGGCGATACCTTTATTCCGCTGTATGACCGCGTAGAGATCGCCCACCAGCACGGTGCGGATCTGTTTATGTCGATCCACGCCGACGGCTTTACCAACCCTTCTGCGGCTGGTGCCTCGGTGTTTGCACTTTCCAACCGTGGCGCCAGTAGCGCCATGGCGAAATACCTCTCCGACCGCGAAAACCGGGCGGATGAAGTCGCCGGGAAGAAAGCCACTGACAAAGACCACCTGCTACAGCAGGTGCTGTTCGACCTCGTGCAGACGGATACGATCAAAAACAGCCTGACGCTCGGCTCGCATATTCTGAAGAAGATTAAGCCAGTGCATCGTCTGCACAGTAAAGGCACCGAGCAGGCGGCGTTCGTGGTCCTGAAATCACCGTCCATCCCGTCCGTGCTGGTGGAAACCTCCTTCATTACCAACCCGGAAGAGGAGCGACTCCTCGGCACCACGGCGTTTCGTCAGAAGATCGCCAACGCCATCGCCTCCGGCATTATCAGTTACTTCAACTGGTTCGATAACCAAAAAGCGCACTCCAGGAAACGTTAATGAAACCCGATGCTCAACTGGTCAAAACCTTCCTGCTGCAGCTGCAGGATGAAATCTGCCAGAAACTGGCCGCCGCAGACGGCGGTGAATTTCAGGAAGATACCTGGCAGCGCGAGGCCGGAGGCGGTGGGCGCAGCCGCGTGCTGCGAAACGGCGGCATCTTCGAACAGGCGGGCGTGAATTTTTCCCACGTTCACGGCGACGCCATGCCTGCGTCTGCGACGGCACATCGTCCCGAGCTCGCAGGCCGCAGCTTCGAGGCGATGGGCGTCTCGCTGGTGGTGCATCCGCACAACCCGTTTGTGCCGACCAGCCACGCCAACGTGCGCTTTTTCATTGCGGAAAAACCGGGCGCCGACCCGGTCTGGTGGTTCGGCGGCGGTTTCGACTTAACGCCCTATTACGGCTTCGAAGAGGATGCCGTGCACTGGCACACCACCGCGCGGGATCTTTGCCTGCCGTTTGGCGAAGACGTCTATCCGAAATTTAAAAAGTGGTGCGACGACTACTTTTACCTGAAGCACCGCGACGAGCAGCGCGGCATCGGCGGGCTGTTCTTTGACGATCTCAACACGCCGGATTTTGATACCGCGTTCAGCTTTATGCGCGCGGTGGGTGAAGGCTATACCGACGCGTACCTGCCGATTGTCGAACGCCGTAAAAACACCAACTATGGCGTGCGCGAACGTGAGTTCCAGCTCTACCGTCGGGGGCGCTACGTGGAATTTAATCTGGTGTGGGATCGTGGGACGCTGTTCGGCCTGCAGACCGGCGGGCGCACGGAGTCGATTTTAATGTCGATGCCGCCGCTGGTGCGCTGGGAATATGACTGGCAGCCGGAAGCGAACAGCCCGGAAGCTGCCCTTAGCGAGTTTATTCAGATCCGCGACTGGGTGTAGTTTACCTGACCTGATGACGGCTAGCGCCTTATCAGGCCTGCAACGACTGAGGCACCGCCCCGCAGGCTGGATAAGGCGCAAAGCGTCGTATCCGGCACAATAATGTCATCACGCCCACTGGCGCATACGCTGATGCAGCGTCAACGACGGTTTCTCCGCAAACAATTGCTGATAGTCAGTGGCAAACTGCCCCAGATGCCAGAATCCCCACTGCATGGCGGCGTCTTTTACCGTCACGCTTTGCGACCACGGGCTTATCAGCTCGCGACGCACGGCGTTCAGACGAATACGTTTTAACCAGGCATTCGGACCAATTCCGAGTATCGTATGAAAGGCGTTTTGCAGCGTCCGACGGCTGACGTGCAACTGATTACACAGGTCAAGTACGGTCAGCGGCTCTGACATATTTTCCAGCACATATTCGCGCGCACGCGACAGCAGGCGACGATAGCTCTGATGGCTGATACTCTCGGCCGTGATTATCGGCTGCGCTTCTTCCAGCATTGTGCCCATCGCCAGCAGCAGGTTATCGCCCAGCACTTTGCGTACCGCAGGTTGATGGAGGTTTACCGGATTCTCGCTAAATGTCGCCAGCGCCTGCTGCACAAAGCCCCATAGAGCAGCTTTGTGTTGTTCTTTCACTTCCAGCGCCGACTGGTTACGCAGCATATGCATCACCCTTTCCGGGTTATGCAGGAAGTTGGCCTGACGGGCAATCGCCTCTTCCGAAATAACGACGCCCAGAATGGTGTAATCATCTGGCGTACTCAGTTCAAACTCCGTCCCGCCCGGGCGGGTGGCAATTTCAGCGTTACCCAGACACTGGGTGCCGATAAATCCCTGTTCGCCGCGCGTGGCCGGAATACCAAACCAGAACGAGTTCGGCCAGACAAGACATGACTGACGCAGCGCCAGTCCGGTGTATTCACGGAAAACCTGAATATCGTCGAGCAGGATTTCCGTGAACTCGCCATGAAATTTTCCCGGATGCAGCTGGTCGTAGATTTGCTGCCAGGCGGTAATCGTCAGCGCATGCTCATACACATCCGTTGTGCGCCGCTGATGAACGTTGTCCACCTCCACTTTCGGCGTAAGTTTAACGTCTTCGGGTAATGCTTCATGATAAAGATGGTGCAGGTTTGCAGTTCGGGTCTTTTTCATGATCTTTTAAGCCGGAAGCCTCCACGAAGCCCCCGGCCCTCCGACAGGTTAATTTTTTAAGCGATAGCGACTACTGCGTTTACGCAACGCTCCGTGAGAAAAGAGCTGTTCCAGCGCCTTTCTGGCTTCATCCAGTGACCAGCCAAAGTGGGCAGCCACTTCCCCTGCCGTCATTCCTTGACGGACCGATGCCAACAGCGTCAGAAGTTGCTCAGAGGATTCAGACGTCAACGGGGCATCCTGCGTCTTCTGCGGATTTACCTCTGTTTTCACTTCTGGCTTCTGTTCTGGTTTCTTCGGCTGGCGCGTAAAACCGCCGATCAGCCACTGGGTGTCATCGTCCGGCCGGCCTATTTCCTTACGGCTGATAACACGGCCTGTACGCGCTGCGGCAGCGCTGCCGGCATCCAGCGCTGCGCGGCACGCAGCCAGATCGCCTTCCACCACCAGCGTCAGCCGGCCAGGATCGAGCACTTCGTGGCTCAGCAGACGCACGTTAGCGGCTTTCAACATGGCATCTGCCGCGTCGACGGCAGCCACCATGCCATCCACTTCCAGTAATCCCAGTGCATTGATCATCACTACCTCTCTTACGCGCGCTGGACTGGATTACGGGCAATATCCAGCACGGCATCAGCAAAGGCGTTACAGGCGGCTTTACAGGCGGCCTGGCTACCGGTCAAAAACGCGGCCGAATAGTTGGTTTCTGACGGTGGCGGCACATAGGTGACAATCTGCACATCGGCAGATTTCAGCGCAGCATCAATACCCAACGTCGCCTCCAGCGGCGGCGCCACCAGATACGCCATCGGATCGCCAGGTCGGCATCCTGCGGTCGCCGAGAGATACGACCCGGTACGCGAAACCACATGCGCCAGGAAAGCGGTATCTTCTGCGTCATTTGCCCACTGGAAAGCCGCACCGCTTTCAATATTGGCCACCATCGCGTCCAGACCTGCGCGAACTTCGGCCGGGTTTGGCCCTCCGAGCATAATCAGCACTTCGCCCGAGGTTGGAGAGGGGCTGTGCGCCGCGCCGGCATACAGCGAGCGGCCATAAACCACTTCGACCATTGCCTGTTTTGTCGCTTCGTCTGCGGCAATATACGCCACGTCATCAGAATCTGCTGTGATGAGTCCAAGGCTACGTATATGTGGCGGTAATTTAAGTTCACGGGCAAAACCGTCATTTACCGAGGCAATCACGCGCATTGCGGTGACTGAAGGTCTAATCAAATCTAATGCTGGCATGATGCCTCCTTAACGGGTCATATTGATGCCGGATGCTTTTTGCTCCAGCATGCGCCTGGCCAAATCCACAATCACCGCCGCCGCTTCAACCGGTGGCGTACCGCCCTGGTGAATATTCGAGATACAGGTACGGTCAGCTTCAACGGTCGTCGCCACGCGCGGCGAATAGACGGCATAGCAGGAAAGGCTTTCAGACTGGCCAAGGCCCGGACGTTCCCCAACCAGCAGGATCACCGCTTTCGCACCAAGCAGTTCGCCGATCTGATCTTCGATTTTCACGCGACCATAGCGAACAAAGAACGGTGTCCCAACCTTCAATCCAGCCTGTTTTAAGCCCGACAACAGCGGCGGCAGGATCTCTTCGTAGTTGGCGGTGATGGCGTCGGTAGACAGGCCATCAGAGATAATCACCTGCACATCCGGGTTCATTACACACTGTGATTTCAGCGCTTCAATGGCTTCCGCACTCAGACGACGCCCCAGATCCGGGCGCGTCAGGTACAGGTTTTTGTCACTGATTTCCGAGCGTACTTCCAGCAGCCCCTGGGCTTTTACCCACTCTTCGGGCACTTCTTTCAACACCGTGTCTTTTGAACGCGAGTGATCGGCCAGGAAACGCAGCAGCGCCTGAGTGCGCGGGCGTGGACCGGCACGGCCGGTACATACACGCGCGGCGGTGCTGCGACGCAGCTCGGTCAACACCTCTGCGCGATGCGGGTTCTCAACGCCAATCCACGCTTTGGCCTCGGCTGAGCCTAAATCCATTGCACAGCTTTCACCCGTTGGTGCAGCACACTGCGCGGTGCTACATTTCTCTTCAGGTGACGACGCTTGCGCCTGCGGCTGCGACTCTCCCATTGACGCCATAACGCTGCGTACAATTTCTTCAATCTGTTTTTGATCCATCGTGTGTCATCCCCGCGTCATCAGAAGAACAGTGACGGATCGCCCGCCCGTTTGGTCAGGCGACCGTTTGCCATAATGCCCATGGTTTCCAGCCAGCGTTCAAACTCCGGCGACGGCCGTAAATTCAGCAACTGACGGACGGTGGCGGTATCGTGAAAGGCGGTGGTCTGATAGTTGAGCATGATGTCGTCACCGAGCGGCATGCCCATGATGTAGTTGCAGCCAGCGGTGGCGAGCAGAATCATCAGGTTTTCGTTGAGGTTCTGGTCAGCATCAGCATGGTTGGTGTAGCAGCAGTCGCAGCCCATTGAGATGCCACTCAGCTTGCCCATAAAGTGATCTTCCAGACCCGCGCGAATAATCTGACGATCGTTGTACAGATACTCCGGCCCGATAAAGCCCACCACGGTGTTCACCAGAAACGGATCGTAGTGACGCGCCAGCCCGTAGTTACGCGCTTCCATCGTCACCTGATCGGCACCGAAGTTAGCGCCTGCGGAGAGCGCAGACCCTTGTCCGGTTTCGAAGTACAGGCAGTTTTCACCGGCGATGCGGTTAAACTCCGCGCCCACTGCGCGTGCTTCATCCAGCATCGCCAGCTCAACGCCGAACTCTTTTAAGCCTTTCTCGCTGCCGCAGATACTCTGGAAAATCAGCCCGCCCGGCGCGCCGCGACGGATCGCTTCGATCTGGGTGGTAACGTGTGCCAGTACGCAGCCCTGGGTCGGGATGTTGAATTTATCGATAACGCCGTACACGGTATCCAGTACGCGGCTTAAGTTTTCCACATCATCCGTCACCGGGTTTACGCCAATTACCGCATCGCCCGCACCGAAGGAGAGTCCCTCGTAGATTTGTGCCGCAATACTCTGCACGTCATCACGGGTGTCGTTCGGCTGTAAACGACAGCTGAAAGTGCCAGGCAGACCAATAGTGGTGTTGGCCTTTTTGATCACCGGCATTTTCTTACCGCCGTAGATCAGGTCCGCGTTAGAGCAGATTTTTGCTACCGCGGCGACCACTTCCGACGTTAACCCTTTACGCGTAAACGCAATGTCATCAACGGAGGTTTCATCGCTCAGCACGTACTCGCGCAGTTCGCTGATGCTCCAGTTTTTGATGCGGTTATAGGCCGTTTCGTTGACGTCATCCTGAATCAGACGCGTGACGCAGTCCTCTTCATAGGAAATCACCGGGTTATTGCGGATATCCGCCACCGTCATTTCTGACAGCACCTGCTTGGCCGCCACGCGCTCCTGCGAACTGGTTGCAGCTACCCCTGCCAGCACATCCCCCGAACGCAGTTCGTTGGCTTTTGCCAGCACCTCTTTCACATCCTTAAACTGATAAACATTGCCGAACAATGTGGTCTTTAGTTTCATAAGTCGTTCCCTCAGGAAGGAAATGCGAGTGATTTCACCGTCATCGGCACAACCGATCCGCCAAAAAGAGGCGTACCAATGTCGATATAGTCCCCCGCCCGGACAACCACCTCATCGATGACCGCCAGCGGGTGTTGCTGTAACTGTGGGCGTAACAGCATGCCCAGGGCTTTACCAAAATCCTGCTCGGCTACCACCAGCAGGGGATGCGGATTCGGATAGCGCGCGACAAAGGCCAGCAGCGCATCAATCACCGTTAATAGCGCGGCGTAGCGCACCGGCAGCGAACCGGGCAGCGCCAGCACGTAGGCGTCCGTTTGCGGATCCAGATCGAGTTGCATCAGCGCTTGCTGCCAGGCGGCAACCAGATCAGCCTCATCAACCGGAATCGCCACCGGCAGATTGCGCAGCGGAAGCGCCACGCCTTCCAGCCAGATAGTGCTGCCCGAAAGCGACAGCGTATGCGCACCGGCACCAATCACCGTGGCACGCACGGTCTGCGCCGGGAACTGCACGTTCATCTCACGCAGACGCGGATGTTCATGCAGCGCCGTAGCAAGAAGCGGCCCGATATCGGAAAAACAGAACGGATCGGCAGGTTGGTTGCGGTAGCATTCGCCCACTCCCCCTGAAAGCGTAATCACATCCGGTTTCACACCCGCAGGCAGTAAACCGGTTTGCATCATCGCCTGCGCCAGCGGTGAAAGCGTGCCGTCAATCACCTCCACAATCAGCGCCGCCATCCGTCTGGCCACCTGAACAAGCTGCCCCGCATTGAGGGCTCGGGCGTCAAAGCCAGGACCAAATACGTCATCAACAATCATCTGCCCCGGTTGATGCGCGTGCACCACTCGCCCCTGCCCGTCCGTTTCCAGAAGCCTTCCACCAACGTTCAGGCAGGCCGAACCGCTGACCTTTCCGGCATCGAACAGGACGTAGTTCGACGTCCCGCCGCCGATGTCGATATTCAGTACCCGGCACATTTTTTGCTCGGACAGGGTTTGCACTCCCGCGCCTTGACCGGCAATCACCGATTCCAGATGCGGACCGGCGCTGGCAACCACAAAGTCCCCCAGCGACTGGGAGAGCGCCATCACTGCGGGTCGTGCGTTGCGGGTTTTGGCGCTTTCTCCGGTAATGATGATCGCACCGGAATCGACGGCCTCAGGCTTGATGCCCGCCGCCTGATACTGGGCGAGGATCAGCGCCTTAAGTTCGGCCTCTTTCAACCCGCCCTGCTTATCAACCGGGGTAAAAAACACCGGGCTTTGCCAGCTAATTTCGCGTTTGATGAATTCGTAGCGCGGCACCTGCGACACTGCCGCACGGTTGACCAGCTCAAGGCGCGAGAAGATCACCTGAGTGGTGGTGGTGCCGATATCGATACCGATGCTGAGTAGCTGGCGAATATTCACGATTGCGCCTCCGGATGAGTGTCTGCTGGTGCCGGAACATCTTCGTCTTTCGGTACTAACAGCATAGCCACGCCAATCGCCGTCACACCGCCGATCAACTTGCCGACAATCATTGGGAAGATCATCGCGTTCATGTTGGCAGCGGCGAAGCCTAAGTGGTCCCCCAGAGCAAAGGCCGCAGAGACCGCAAAGGCGCAGTTGATCACTTTGCCGCGGGTATCCATATTCTTCATCATGCCGAACATCGGGATGTTGTTCGCCAGCGTCGCGACCATCCCCGCAGCCGCAATGTTATTAACGTTTAACAGGTTGCCGACGCTCATCAGCGGTTTTTCAAACCAGCGGGTCAACAGCAGCACCATCGGGTAGGCGCCCAGCAGCACACAGGAGATAGAACCGATAACTTCGATGGCGCGCATCACTTCACCCGGCCTGTCTCCCGGTGCCATGAAGATAGGATCAAGACCCGGAATCAGCTCCCAGCCGAGCAGGAATTTGATCACCGCAGCCGCCAGGCCGAGGGTGATCAGCGCCACGAGGAATTTCGCGAAGATCTGGAAGCCGTTGATCATTTTTTCCGGGATGAATTTCAATCCCAGCGCCACCAGCACGGCCACGATCAGCACCGGGATCATGTTCATCAGGATCAGCGCAAAGGTGAACTCCACCGGCTGACCATTGATTTCGACGCCGGAGTACATCGCGACCAAACCACCCGCAATACAGCCAACTGGAATGGTGACAATACCGGCCAGCACGCCCAGCGCCAGATAACGACGATCGGACGGTTCAATAATTCCCAGCGCAACCGGAATGGAGAAGACCAGCGTCGGCCCCATCATCGCTCCGAGGATCAGGCCAGAGTACAGCCACGCCGCAACGTCGCCGCCCGCCAGTTCTTTCGCCAGGAAGAAGCCGCCCATATCGCACGCCAGCAGCGTTCCGGCAAACATCGACGGGTTTGCGCCCAGCATTTCGTACAGCGGAATAATCACCGGCCCAAGCACATGCGCCAGTACGGGTGCCAGCGCGGTCATACCGACCATTGCCAGGCCCAGCGCGCCCATCGCCATGAAACCTTCTTCAAACTGGCCGCCAGAACCCTCAATACTCTTACCGAACTTACCGAGGAAGCGCGCCGAACCGCCGAACTGCGACAGGATCCTGTCCACGGCGGCAATCAGCATAAAGAACATCATGATGTACATGATGATTTCGTTAATTCCCATAACCTTCACTCCCTGTCATATGTGTATTTATTGTGCCGTCGCATACAACGCGATAATGTCGGCCTGCGTGGCGGTGCGTGGGTTACTGCGAATACAAATATCCTCCAGCGCGGCATGCGCCCATGCGCTGTAATGCTCGGGCTTTGCCCCAACGTCAGAGAGTCGTTTTGTCTGGCCCACTTCACTAATCAGCTCGCTGACGGCGTTGATGGCATCGCGATCGTCCGACTTTTTGTTGGTTAACGCCCGTCCGATATGGCTGAAGCGCTCACGACACACCATGCGGTTGAACCCCATTACCGTGGGCAGCAGCATGGCATTAGCCTGTCCGTGCGGGATATGCAGCGCAGCGCCTGGCTGGTGCGCCATCGCATGACACAAGCCCAGTCCCGCGCTGGAAAACGCCATTCCCGCCATGCAGGACGCCAGCAGCATGCTTTCCCGCGCCGCCAGATCCTGACCGTAGCCGACGGCCTTTGGCAGCGATTTACCGATCATCGCAATCGCGCCAATCGCCAGGCTGTCGGTAAACGGCGTCGCGTTCAGCGCGCTATATGCTTCAACGGCGTGCGTCAGCGCATCGATCCCGGTCATCGCCGTGACGTGTGCGGGCACACCTTCCGTCAGCGCGGCGTCAAGGATCGCCACATCCGGCATCAGCAGTGCGTGGGCCAGCACTTGTTTAAGTCCTGTCGCGGCGTCGATAATCACCGTGACGTTAGTGGTTTCTGAGCCTGTTCCGGCGGTAGTTGGCACCGCAATCAGCGGCAGACGCGCACGCAACACGCTGTGCTCCGTCATGTCAGCCAGCGTCTGCGTGGGGTTGGTCACCAGCAACGCGACTGCCTTTGCGGCATCCAGTACGGAACCGCCGCCGAAGGCCACAACGCTATCGCACTTAGATTCACGCAATTGCGCGACCGCCGCGCAGACGTCCGTAATGCACGGTTCGCCCGCCGGACATGGCCACAGCGTCATCGCCACGCCTTTCATCGCCAGGCTGCGCTCCAGTGCAGCGGTCATCCCCGCCTGATGCAGGAAACGATCAACCATGACGAACATATGCGTCAGTCCGCGCGCTTTTGCTTCCTGCCCACAGGTACTCAGCGCTCCCAGTCCACATAACGTAACCGGTGGAACGCTAAACGTTTTTACGCGTTGCAGATTCAGGGTATCGAATGCCTGAAAGAGCGCGGTCTGCAATTCAGCTTGCATAGATTCCTTCCGCTTTTTCTTTTCCGCTATTTGCAATCGCCAGCGGAGTCATAAACAGGCTGTGCTGGGGTAAATGCACCTGCAGCTTCGGGAAACGCTTACGGAACAGTTCATCAACGCCCGGCTGCATACAGGAGCCACCGGCCAGCCACAAGTCAGCGACGCCCTGTCCGGCTATATGGTGAGCCACGATTTCCGCCATCTTTTCGTAGACCGGCTTAACCACTGGCCAGATTTCTTTGCCATTGCTGCGCTTGTACTGCTCGGCTTCCTCCAAATGGATGCGACGGTTCCCGGCGAGCGTCAGAGAAATATGGTGCCCGCCGGTCGCTTCATCGGCGGAATAGATCACTTTGCCCTGTTTAACAATGGCAATCCCGGTGGTACCGCCCCCGATATCCACCACGCCAGCGTTATCGAGCTGCAACAGGTCCGCCACCGCGGTCGGTTCGTCGAGCACATGACTCACTTCAAGTCCGGCAGACTCCAGCACGTTGATCGAAATGCGCCGGTCCGTTCCCGGTGGAAACGAGGTTGCTGCATGGGTAAAGCGGCAACCCAGCTGTTGTTCGAGCGTATCGAGATGGCGACGAACGAGGGTCACCGCGCCGAAGAAATCCCAGACGATGCCATCGCGCACGACATCGGCCCAGTCCAGGTAAACCGCAACCGGCAGTCCGTCACTGTCGACAACCATCGACACCACATCACACGTTCCCAAATCAACGCCCAGCCACAGCGGCGAATCGCTCGCAGCAGGCGTCTGGTTACATAGCGCTGCCGCTTTTAGCAGCCTGGGTGTCAGCCAACGCTGTTCGTCGTGCGCCATCCCTTTTACTCCTTATACAATTCTGAAGGCGTCCACCAACACACAGCGACGCAGACGCACAAACGTGCGCGCGCTGGTCACCCCTTCCCCGGTTGGTGTGGTAATGGTCATCGTGGTCCAGCCTTCGCCGCCGAGCCCAAGCCCCGCAATACACGGTCCGTTCTTGACGAAAATGCTGGTATCAATGGCGTTTGCCATGCGGTTCATGTTGTCGATATTGCGCGAATGCATCGCCGCCGTATGGTGACAGCCGCCTTCAAGCTTGACCGCCAGTTCAATGGCCTCATCGACGCTGGCGACCCGCACGACAGGCAGCACCGGCATCATCAATTCGGTGACGGCAAACGGATGCGTCGCTGAGGTTTCGACGAATAACAGCCGCGTTTGCTCTGGTACGGTCAGACCAATCGTCGCCGCGATTTTTCCTGCATCGCGGCCTACCCAGTCACGACTGACCGTGCCTTTACCGCGCTCATCGATATTTTTCAGCAGCACAGGTTGCAGCTGTTCGGCCTGAGCCGCTGTCAGTTTCACCGCATGCTGGCTTTCCATCAGGCGCATCAGTTCGTCGGCAACGCTATCCACGACGATCAGGACTTTTTCATCGGCGCAGATGATGTTGTTATCAAACGATGCGCCTTTGACGATCGACTGCGCCGCGCGGGCCAGGTCGGCCGTTTCATCCACCACCACCGGCGGGTTACCCGCACCGGCGGCAATCAGACGCTTGTTGGTGTGCTTACGCGCAGCATCCACTACGGCTTCACCGCCGGTCACCACCAGCAGGCCGATGCCTGGGTACTTGAACAGGCGCTGGGCGGTTTCGATATCCGGATTGGCAACGGTCACCAGCAGGTTTGCCGGGCCGCCTGCGGCAACAATCGCCTGGTTAAGCAGCGTAATGGCGCGCTGAGAGACTTTTTTTGCCGCAGGATGCGGGGCGAAGACCACGCTGTTGCCAGCGGCAATCAGGCTGATGGCGTTGTTGATAACAGTTGCGGCAGGGTTGGTAGACGGCGTCACCGAGGCCACCACGCCCCACGGCGCATTTTCAATCAGCGTCAGACCGTTATCGCCGGTCAGGACCTGTGGAGACAAGCATTCCACCCCCGGCGTACCGCGTGCCTGCGCCACGTTTTTGGCAAATTTATCGTCAACGCGTCCCATGCCGGTTTCTGTGACGGCAAGTTCCGCTAATTCTCTGGCGTGCTTTTCGCCCGCCTCGCGAAGAGCCGCGATAGCCAACTGACGCATGGCGACGCTTTTCAACCCCTGCTGGGCCAGTTTTGCTGCCGTCACTGCGTCATCCAGGGAGGCAAAAACGCCCATTTCTTGAACGGCACTGACGGGCTGGCTGCTGTCTTTCATTTTCAGCAGCACCGCTTTCACGACCTGTTCAATATCCTGTTGATTCATGATTTTCTGCCTTATTTATGGAAGATCACCTGGCCACCAGCCACCACTTCATCGACGATGCCAATCACGCACAGATCGACAGGTGATGATTCGTGACGGTGCGCCTGACGGGCTGAGCTGCCGCTGACCAGCAGCACCCACTCCCCGGTTCCCGCTCCGATGCTGTCGATAGCAACAGAGCACTGGCCGTCGGGATTACCCTGGGCATCAATCATTTCCACCATCAGCAACTTGTCGTGCGCGAGCCCCTGATGGCGTACGGTACAAACAATTTGTCCTGTGACGATTGCCAGTTTCATACGCGCCTCCGTGGCATATTTCAGGTAAAACCTCCCCCTACCCTCCGCAGAAGGTAATGTGAAAAGGAGAGAGGGTGACGCCAGCAATGAAATTTGTGGCGTCACATGGACGACTTACATGTCGTTGCTGTCGCCTTTAAAGCTAATCGGGAACACTTCTTCCAGATCGCCATGTGGACGCGGGATCACGTGTACGGAAACCAGCTCGCCAATACGCTGTGCAGCCGCAGCACCTGCGTCTGTTGCCGCTTTACATGCCGCTACGTCACCGCGGACCATAGCAGTGACCAGACCGCCACCGATCTGCTTCACGCCAACCAGTTTCACACGTGCCGCTTTAACCATTGCGTCAGAAGCCTCAATCAGTGCAACCAGGCCCCGGGTTTCAATCATTCCTAATGCTTCCATTTTGCTTTCCTCTTAAGTCAAAGGGGTCCAGAACGGGACCTTATACAACCAGTGTGTGCGAGGCGTTTTCACGACTCACGTCAGTCTGGCGCGGCACAGCGGCCACCAACGCCAGTTCGATAATTTCCTGTACGCTACAGCCGCGAGAGAGGTCGTGAAGCGGTGCGGCAAGCCCCTGAATCAAGGGGCCAACGGCGCGATACCCTCCCAAACGCTGGGCAATTTTGTAGCCAATATTGCCTGCCTCCAGCGACGGGAAAACCATCACGTTGGCATTGCCCTTTAACGGACTGGCGGGCGCTTTTTGCGCGGCGACTTCCGGAACAAAAGCGGCATCAAATTGCAGTTCGCCATCCACGATAAGCTGCGGGGCACGCTCACGAACAATCTCCGTCGCCTGCTGCACGTTAGCGACGTTGGGATGGCGAGCGCTGCCATTACTTGAAAACGACAGCATGGCCACGCGCGGCTCTTCCCCCGTGATCCCCTGCCATGTCTGCGCGCTGGCAATCGCAATATCCGCCAGCTGTGCGGCGGTGGGCTGCGGCACGACGCTGCAATCGGCAAACCCTAATGACGGCCCGAGATACTGTGGCAGCATCAGGAAAATTGACGACAGCGTTTTACAGCCTGGCTGTAGCCCAATAATGCGCAAACCGGCGCGCAGCACGTTTGCCGTCGACGATAGATTGCCCGCAATACAGACGTCAGCTTTACCCGCGCTGACCATTGCCGCGGCGAACATCAGCGGATCGTTGAGTTTTTCCCGGGCATCCGCAGGCGTTTTATCTCCCGCGCGGGCCAACCAGCGCAGCGCAAACTCTTCACGCATTGGCAGGTTGCTTTGCGGATCGATAACCTGAATGCCATCCATCCCCACCCGGTGGCTGAGAGCAAACTGGCGCAGCGCAAACGGACTGGCGACGAGAATGGGACGCGCCAGACGGTGCTGATGCAGATAATTTGCCGCCTTCAGTACCCGAACATCCAACGCATCCGGAAACACCACCCGTGCAGGTGAGCGGTGGGAGAGTTGACGAGCACGTTCAATGATCATGGTTTCTCCCCCAGTCGCTGTTGAATTTGGCTAACCGTCAGCGGGTGCTTCGCAACGCTCAGAATCATCATGACGTAGACCGTACTGGAAAGGCGGTTGAGCGCCTGCATGATGTCCGGTCGCATGACTTCAAAACTACGGGTGATGAAAACCTGGGCCGCCACCGTCTCCGTTTCACGGACTTTGGTACGCAGCAGATTAAGCAGCGCGCAATCATGTCCGTGACTGGCTTCAGGCACCAGATGGTCGTGGTCCAGATAGCGCAGCGGCTGATGCGAAAGGCGGTGTAAATCGTCGTCACTTAAGCCGACGATAGCTTGTGCTCCCAGCAACTCGCCCATCGCATCGGCGCGCATAATGTTGCCCAGGCGCGAACGGATATCCGAAAGCCACGGCTGCCACGGTTGCCCAAGCTCTATCTGCAACCACACGGCCAGCGCGATGGTGCTGTCCAGCGCGGCGCGAAATCCCAGGCGCGGATCACTTTTGGCAACCATCTTGTTCGCCGTCAGATGCGTCAGCGTGTCAGGTTTCTTCGCCACCGGTTGATGACACAGTTCGCAGCTGGCCTGTGGATGCGTATCGCTGCTGGTTAACCCATGCACCGGCTGCGGCTGCTGGTCTTCGTCAGCAATAAACAGGCTGCCCTGCTCGTCGATAAACTTAATGCGCAGATGTCGGCTTTCCAGTAATTCCCGGGCAGAAGGCGTCAGGCGAGCATCAGCGGGGAGATGAATTTCAGCCCCTTCGCTGAGCGTATGATTCGCTCTGAGCCATGCTTCGGTAATGAAATCCTTCATACATCCGCCTTAGCAGGACTGCCAGTTCGCAGGCCAGGCCACATACAGAAACTTCACCGTCGAGGGCGTACCAAATTCGATGCTGGAGCCTTTCGGGATAAACATCACGTCCCCGGCTTTAGCAATCATGGTTTCACCTTCGTGACGAACGTGCAGCTCACCTTCCAGAATCATGTCGATTTCGTCGTAGTTCAGCGTCCATGGGAAAAAGGCGTTATCCCACTGCATGAACCCGGCGGCCATACTGCTGCCGTCCTGGTCGGTCACCAGATCGGTTAACCCCACACAGTGCGGCTGTGCGCCGTCAAAACGACCAAACTTCACGCTACTGCCGTCGATGACTTTGACGCCGCCTTTGCCAGTCACCGAGTTAAAGCTCGGCTGCATTCCGCCCTGCTCCAGCGACTGTTTCTCCTTCATGACTTTGTCCATCAGTTGGGCAACCAGGCTTTCGGTAAACTGTCCTTCCGGTAACTGTGCAATGATGGTTTCGCGAATGCGTTGGTTTTCCGTTTTGCCATCAATCACCGCAGCCGGTTTAGCAGCGGCTGCGCATGGCGTGGATTCATCGCATTCGCTGATGGTGACGCCCAGCAGCTCCGCAACTTCGCGCGCCTCCGGGGTGATGATGCTGGCGCGCAGAACAACTGACATTTCCTGTTCACCGCGTGCGTGGGCCGCACGAATATCGTTAGCTGTGATGAGTTTTTTCACCTGCCCTTTCCTCCTTTTGGCTGAGCTCAGTCAGATAATCCACCAGATGCTGCACGCTGCGCGGGTCATGGCTATTGAGCTCAAAAATCGGCTCCTGAAACCCCATCCCGCAAAGAAGTTGTTGCGTTGCGGCGACGTCGGCATCCGGCAGGTCCGTTTTGCTGATAACGGCGATTTGTCGTTTACTTGCGCCAATATCCAGCAGTCCGGCAGGTAAGCGACTTTCTTTATCATTTGCCGCATGTATATAAATCAACGTATCGACATCCTGCAGCGTAGTAATTAAGGCGTGATACCAGCGAGGATGGCTAAAATATTCCCCTGGCGTATCGATATCGCCATTCTCATTAAACTCCACGGCCTGTGTTTTTCTGGCGAGGGAATAATTTCCCTGTAGCGCATTAAAGAGCGTCGTTTTCCCCGCCCCCACCGTACCGACAAACGCAATACGTTTCATCGCCGCCTCAGATTAACTTTTTGTCAGATTGCACAATGTGAAATTTAATAACCGGCCCAGACCACTTACCGTCTGTAATAACGCTTCTTCTACCGCGCCTACCGAGCCGTAGATAACCAGCGCACCGCTGAATCGATCGAGAAAACCGATATGTACATCTGCCGCCTTCAGGGCTAAGTCACCGGCAATCATCGCCGTTTCCCCTGGCGTCAGCGTCATGATGCCGATGGCACCGGCTTCGGGAACGCCGATCTTTTTCGCCAGTTCCTCTCCGGGGTGCGCAATGAGATGCGCCAGCGTGACCTGTTTCCCCGGCACAAATTCCTGGATAATGCGTTCTTTTTCCATTGCTCACCGCCTCCTCTAAAACTGCCCTCATCGTGGCAATTTTTTGTCAGAGCAAATAACAAAATTCGGCAACCAGGTTTAAAAGGTGAAGTGGATCACTAAGAAAGGGAAAATAAAAAGACGCGGGAGAAACCCGCGCCGGAAATAAATTAAAGTGATATTACAGCGGCTGCGTCTGCGCCTCAACCACCGCCAGCGCCACCATGTTCACGATACGACGCACGGAGGCAATCGGCGTTAACACATGCACCGGTTTCGCCACGCCCATCAGTACCGGTCCTACGGTCACCCCTTCAGAGCTGGAGACGCGCAGCAGGTTATAGCTGATACGTGCCGCTTCCACGTTCGGCATAATCAGGATGTTAGCCGATCCCTTCAGCGGGCTGTCCGGCATACGTTCGTTACGGATGCTCTCTACCAGCGCCGCATCGCCATGCATTTCCCCGTCAATCATCAGCTCCGGCGCGCGCTCGCGCACCAGCGCCAGCGTCTCACGCATTTTGCAGGCCGCCGCGGATTTAGACGAACCAAAGTTAGAGTGCGACAGCAGCGCCACCTTCGGCTCGATACCAAAGCGACGCACGGTCTCGGCGGCCATCACGGTGATCTCCGCCAGCTCGTCCGGGGTAGGATCGTCGTTAACGTAGGTATCAGCAATAAAGGTGTTGCCGCTTGGCAGCAGCAGCGCGTTCATCGCCCCGGCGGTATGGACGCCGTCGCGATAGCCAAAGATCTCCTGCACCACGCTAAAGTGCTCGTGGTAATCGCCGATGGTGCCGCAGATCAACGCATCCGCCTCGCCGCGATGGACCATGATCGCGCCGATCACCGTCGTGTTGCTGATCACCGCTTTCTGCGCCTGCTCCTGAGTGATCCCCCGACGCTTCATGATCGCGTAGTATTCGCTCCAGTACTCTTTGAAGCGCGGATCGGATTCGTTGTTAACGATCTCGAAGTCGACGCCCGGCTTAATCTGCAGGCCCAGCTTCTGGATACGCATCTCAATCACGCTCGGACGACCAATCAGGATCGGTTTCGCCAGGCCTAAGGTGATCAGCTCCTGGGTGGCGTGCAGCACGCGCGCCTCTTCCCCTTCCGCCAGCACCACGCGCTTCGCGTCGGCGCGCGCCTGGGAGAAGATTGGCTTCATGAACAGGTTGGTTTTATAGACAAACTCGGTGAGCTTATCGACGTAAGCGTCGAAATCGTGAATCGGACGCGTCGCCACGCCGGAGTCCATCGCCGCTTTGGCCACCGCGGGAGCAATTTTGACAATCAGACGCGGGTCGAACGGTTTTGGAATGATGTAGTCCGGACCGAAGCTCAGATCCTGGTCGCCATACGCAGACGCGACCACTTCGCTCTGCTCGGCGTGCGCCAGCTCCGCGATGGCGTGAACGGCGGCAAGCTTCATCTCTTCGTTGATCGCCGTTGCGCCGACGTCCAGCGCACCGCGGAAGATGAACGGGAAGCAGAGCACGTTGTTGACCTGGTTCGGGTAGTCAGAACGACCGGTACAGATAATGGCGTCTTCACGCACCGCTTTCGCCAGCGGTGGCAGGATTTCCGGCTCCGGGTTCGCCAGGGCCAGGATCATTGGCGCACGCGCCATCTTCTTCACCATCTCCTGGGTCAGCACCTTCGGACCCGAGCAGCCGAGGAAGATATCCGCGCCGTCGATCACGTCGTCCAGGGTGCGTTTACCGTCGTCTTCCACCGCATAGGCCGCTTTGGTTTCCGCCATGTTCGGCTCGCGGTCTTTATAGATAACGCCTTTGGAATCGCAGACCACAATGTTGTGTTTCTGCATACCCAGCGCCACCAGCAGGTTCATACAGGCGATGGCCGCGGCGCCTGCGCCAGAAACCACCATGCGCACGTCGGAGAGATTTTTCTCTACCACGCGCAGGCCGTTCAGAATCGCGGCGGTGCTGATAATCGCGGTCCCGTGTTGGTCATCATGGAACACGGGAATGTTCATACGCTCGCGCAGCTTCTGCTCGATATAGAAACATTCCGGCGCTTTGATGTCTTCCAGGTTAATCCCACCGAAGGTCGGCTCCAGCGCGGCCACCACGTTGATGAATTTGTCAGGGTCGAGCTCATCCACCTCGATATCGAACACGTCGATACCGGCGAATTTCTTGAACAGTACCCCCTTCCCTTCCATCACCGGTTTACCGGCCAGCGCACCGATGTTGCCCAGCCCCAGCACCGCCGTGCCGTTAGAGATCACGGCGACAAGGTTGCCACGCGCGGTGTATTTGTAGGCCGCCAGCGGGTCTTTTTCAATTTCCAGACACGGGGCAGCTACGCCCGGCGAATAGGCCAGCGCCAGATCGCGCTGGGTTGCCAGCGGCTTGGTTGGGGAGACCTGGATTTTCCCCGGGACAGGAAACTCGTGAAAATCGAGGGCACTCTGTTTTAACTGATCGTCCATCTTGTTATTCCTTTTACGTATCGGTCAGATAGTATCGCCGCAGGACAGCGCATAAACTTTGAAGGCTGCCAAACTCTCACCATCACACATTAAAAATTGTTATCAATTTATAACAGCCATGTTACCCGTCTCAAAAGCAATGCCTCCCCCGTCTGCTATGCTTTTTTGTTAAGTCCATCATGATTTTTCCAGAAGTGTGAACTAACGCACTCAGCTAACGCTTTTATTTCCAAGGAGTAATCATTTATGAACCAGCTAGACGGCATCAAAAAATTCACCACCGTGGTTGCAGACAGCGGCGATATCGAGTCGATTCGCCACTATCAGCCGGAGGATGCGACCACCAACCCTTCGCTGCTGCTCAAAGCGGCCGGGCTTGCCCATTTTAGCCATCTGATTGATGACGCCATTGCCTACGGTAAACAGCGCGGGAAAACGCAGGAGCAGCAGGTCGCCGAAGCCAGCGACAAGCTGGCGGTTAATTTTGGTACAGAAATTCTGAAAAGCATTCCGGGACGCGTCTCGACCGAAGTCGATGCCCGCCTCTCATTTGATAAAGAAAAAAGCATTAATAAGGCGCGTCGTCTGGTGGAGCTCTACCAGGATCAGGGCATCGATAAATCACGCATTCTGATCAAGCTCGCCTCCACCTGGGAAGGCATCCGCGCGGCAGAGGTGCTGGAAAAAGAGGGTATCCACTGCAACCTGACGCTGCTGTTCTCGTTTGCCCAGGCGCGCGCCTGCGCGGAAGCGGGCGTGTTCCTCGTCTCACCGTTTGTCGGGCGCATCTACGACTGGTATCAGGCAAAACAGCCGATGGATCCGTACGTGGTGGATGAGGATCCGGGCGTGAAATCGGTCCGTAACATCTACGATTACTACAAACAGCACCGCTACGAAACCATCGTGATGGGGGCCAGCTTCCGCCGTACCGAGCAGATCCTCGCCCTGGCAGGCTGTGACCGTCTGACCATCTCCCCTAACCTGCTCCAGGAGCTACAGGACAAAGAAGAGACGGTGATCCGTAAGCTGGTGCCCACCTCCACCGTTCTGCCAAAACCGAAAACCATGACCGAAGCGGAGTTCCGCTGGGAACACAACCAGGACGCGATGGCTGTGGAAAAACTGGCGGAAGGTATCCGCCTGTTCGCCGTCGACCAGCGCAAACTTGAAGACCTTCTCGCCGCCAAACTTTAACCTTGCCACGGAGTGAACTATGTCCCGTAAAGAGCTCGCCAATGCCATCCGCGCCCTCAGCATGGATGCCGTGCAGAAAGCCAATTCCGGCCACCCCGGCGCACCGATGGGCATGGCCGATATTGCCGAAGTGCTGTGGAACGACTTCCTGAAGCACAACCCGAATGACCCCACCTGGTACGATCGCGACCGCTTTATTCTCTCCAACGGTCACGCCTCAATGCTGCTCTACAGCCTGCTGCACCTTTCCGGCTACGATCTGCCGCTTGAGGAGCTGAAAAACTTCCGCCAGCTGCACTCCAAAACCCCTGGGCACCCGGAGATTGGCTATACGCCGGGCGTAGAGACCACCACCGGGCCGCTCGGTCAGGGGCTGGCCAATGCGGTCGGGCTGGCGATTGCCGAGCGTACGCTGGCGGCACAGTTTAACCAGCCGGACCACGAGATTGTCGATCACTACACCTACGTGTTTATGGGTGACGGCTGCCTGATGGAGGGGATATCCCACGAGGTCTGCTCCCTGGCGGGCACGCTGGGGCTCGGCAAGCTGATCGGGTTCTACGATCACAACGGCATCTCCATCGACGGGGAGACCGAGGGCTGGTTTACCGACGACACGGCAAAACGCTTCGAGGCCTACCACTGGCACGTGGTGCATGAGATTGACGGTCACGACCCTGAGGCGGTGAAAAAAGCGATTCAGGAAGCGCAGAGCGTGAAGGACAAACCGTCCCTGATTATCTGCCGCACGGTCATCGGCTTCGGCTCGCCGAACAAGGCGGGCAAAGAGGAGGCGCACGGCGCGGCGCTGGGCGAGGAGGAAGTGGCGCTGACCCGGCAGAAGCTGGGCTGGAAATACCCGCCGTTTGAGATCCCAAAAGAGATCTACAGAGCCTGGGATGCCCGTGAAGACGGCGAGAAGGCCCAGCACGCCTGGAACGAGAAATTTGCCGCTTATAAAAAAGCGCACCCGGAGCTGGCCGCCGAGTTCTCCCGCCGCATGAGCGGCGGTCTGCCGGAAGACTGGGACGATAAAACCCAGGCGCTGATTGAAAACCTGCAGTCCAACCCGGCGAAAATCGCCACCCGTAAGGCGTCGCAAAATACCCTGAACGCAATCGGCCCTATTCTGCCCGAACTGCTCGGCGGCTCGGCGGACCTGGCGCCAAGCAACCTGACGATCTGGTCCGGCTCGAAATCGCTGAAAGAGGACATTGCCGGGAACTATATCCACTACGGCGTGCGCGAGTTCGGGATGACCGCCATTGCCAACGGCATCGCCCATCACGGTGGGTTTGTGCCGTACACCGCCACCTTCCTGATGTTTGTCGAGTACGCCCGTAACGCGGCGCGCATGGCGGCGCTGATGAAGGCGCGGCAGATTATGGTCTATACCCACGACTCCATCGGTCTGGGAGAAGACGGCCCCACCCACCAGGCGGTTGAACAGCTGGCTAGCCTGCGCCTGACGCCAAACTTCAGCACCTGGCGTCCGTGCGATCAGGTCGAAGCGGCAGTGGGCTGGAAGCTGGCGGTAGAACGCCATAACGGCCCAACGGCATTAATTCTGTCCCGCCAGAATCTGGCGCAGATTGAACGCACGCCGGAACAGGTGAAAAACATCGCCCGCGGCGGCTACATTCTGAAGGACAGCGGCGGCAAGCCGGACGTGATCCTGATTGCGACCGGTTCCGAGGTGGAAATCACGGTGAAAGCGGCGGAAAAACTGACCGCCGAAGGCCACGCGGTGCGCGTGGTATCCCTGCCTTCTACGGATATTTTTGACGCTCAGGACGAGGCGTACCGGGAGTCGGTGCTGCCCTCTAACGTCGCGGCGCGCGTGGCGGTGGAGGCCGGTATCGCCGACTACTGGTACAAGTATGTCGGGCTCAAAGGGGCGATTGTGGGCATGCGGGGCTACGGTGAGTCCGCCCCTGCCGATAAGCTGTTCCCGTACTTCGGCTTTACCGTTGAGAACGTGGTGGAGAAGGCGCTGAGCGTGCTGTAGTGCGGTCTGCGTTGCCGGGTGGCGCTGTCGCTTACCCGGCCTGGAAAATCGGGTGGCTTTGCCACCCTTTTTTATACTACCCGGACACCCGCCGCCATCGCCCGCTCCGGCGTTAACAACACGCTTTCGCTGGCGTCATCGGTTTCCGCGCAGAGCAGCATGCATTCAGACGTTTCGCCGCGCATCTTCGCTTTCGCCAGATTACACAGCACCACCACCGTTTTTCCCATAAGCTCTTCTTCCCGGTAATACGGCACCAGGCTGGTGACGGTTTGCAGCGTTTTTCCGCCCACATCAATCTGCGCGATATAGAGTTTGTCTGCGTTGGCGTGGCGCTTAACGTCCACAATCGTCCCCACGCGGATCTCCAGCTTTGCAAAGTCATCGTAAGCTATCGTGTCCATGCTCTCTCCTTGGTAAAGTTTTACTAAATACTAGCACGCTATTTGCCGGAAGCAATGGGCAGGATATTTAGTAAAAACGGATGCATGTCCTGATTCATCCTTTACAATGGGTCATCACGTGGGGGAATAAGGACAAACATGGCTACGCTCAAAGACATCGCGACGGAGGCTGGCGTTTCGCTGGCGACGGTATCCCGGGTTTTAAACGATGACCCAACGTTGAACGTAAAAGAAGAGACCAAGCACCGCATTCTGGAGATTGCGGAAAAGCTGGAATACAAAAGCACAACGTCCCGCAAAATGCAGTCTGCCGCGGTGGGTCAGCAGCACATTCTGGCGCTCTACAGCTACCAGCAAGAGCTGGAGATTAACGACCCTTACTACCTTGCCATCCGCCACGGTATTGAGACACAGTGTGAAAAACTGGGCGTCGAGCTGAGCAACTGTTACGCCAATGCCACCCTGCCAGAGAGTAAAAAACTTACCGGCGTACTGATTGTGGGCAAACCTTCTTCAGCAACCTGCCGTAGCGCAATGGCCCTGACGGACAACGTCTGCTTTATCGATTTTCACGAGCCCGGCAGCGCGTTCGATTCCGTCGATATTGACCTCTCGCGCATCAGCAAGCAGATCGTTGATTTCTTCATTGATCAGGGCGTTAAGCGTATTGGCTTTATCGGTGGGGAAGATGAGCCCGGCAAAGCCGATATCCGCGAAGCCGCTTTTGTCGAGTATGGTCGCCTGAAAGGGGTGGTGTCAGAACAGGATATCTGGCGCGGCGGTTTTTCCAGCTCATCCGGATACGAACTGGCAAAAACCATGCTGGCTCAGACAAGCTGGCCTACCGCCCTGTTTGTGGCCTCTGATTCGATAGCCATCGGCGTCTTGCGCGCTATCCATGAAAAAGGGCTGGCGATCCCGGAGGACATTTCGCTCATCAGCGTGAACGATATCCCGACCGCCCGCTTCACCTTCCCGCCGCTCTCTACCGTACGCATCCACTCGGAAATGATGGGCAGCCAGGGGGTTAACCTGCTGCTGGAAAAAGCCCGCGATGGCCGGACGCTGCCGCTGCAGGTTTTCGTGCCGAGCGTACTGAAACTGCGCGGCACCACCCGCTAATTCCCCTCGATTAACACACTGCCGGGCATGCCCGGCATTTTTTTATTTCGTGATCGAGTTAAAGCAAATCAATATTACTGATTTTATTTAGTAAAATATTTACTAAAATCTCCAGCAATGATGTTTACCCCCTACAGGGAGATCGCATGAATCGCTGGGAAAATATTCAACTCACGCATGAGAACCGGCTGCCGCCGCGAGCGTACTTCTTCTCATACGACACCGTCGCGCAGGCTCGCACCTTTGCCCGCGAGGCCAGCAGCCACTTTCTGTCTCTGAGCGGTAAGTGGAACTTTCGCTTTTTCACCCACCCCCTTCTGGTACCGGAAAACTTCACCTCTGAGTACCTGGCCGACTGGGGCGACATTACCGTACCCGCCATGTGGCAGATGGAAGGCCACGGCCAGCTGCAGTACACCGACGAAGGCTTCCCCTTCCCGGTCGACGTGCCGTGGGTGCCTACAGACAATCCGACCGGGGCGTATCAGCGCCACTTCACGCTATCGGACGGCTGGCAGGGGAAGCAGACCCTCATCAAGTTTGACGGCGTCGAAACGTATTTCGAAGTCTACGTGAATGGTCACTACATTGGCTTTAGCAAGGGCAGCCGGCTGACCGCCGAGTTTGATATCAGCCACGCGGTGCACGGCGGGCAAAACCTGCTGTGCGTGCGGGTGCTGCAGTGGGCGGATTCGACCTACATTGAGGATCAGGACATGTGGTGGACGGCCGGCATTTTCCGCGACGTCTATCTGATCGGCAAAAATCCCACTCACGTGCGCGACGTCACGATCAAAACCACCTTTGACGAGGCATGGAAAGACGCCACCCTCTTCTGTCAGCTTGAGCTGGAAAACCTGGCCCCGCACGCATCCGCCGTGTCGCTGGAGTATGCCCTGTATGATGGCGAAGCAGCGATCCATCAGGGCACTACCGACAGCCTGACCGTGACCCGCAGCGTGGAAACCGCCTTTAGCATTGAGGTCAAACAGCCTCAGCAGTGGTCTGCGGAATCGCCCTACCTCTACCATCTGGTCGTAACGCTTAAAGATGAGCACGGACAGACGCTGGAGGTTATCCCTCAGCGCATTGGGTTCCGCGACATCAAGGTGCGAGACGGCCTGTTCTACGTGAACAACCGCTACCTGAAGCTGCACGGCGTAAACCGTCACGACAACGATCACCAGAAAGGCCGCGCCGTGGGCATGGATCGCGTCGAGCGCGACCTGATCCTGATGAAGCAGCACAATATCAATTCGGTGCGCACCGCCCACTACCCCAACGATCCGCGCTTCTACGAGCTGTGCGACCTCTACGGCCTGTTCGTGATGGCGGAGACGGATGTGGAATCCCACGGCTTTGCCAACGTCGGCGACCTGAGCCGCATCACGGACGATCCGGTGTGGGAACATGTCTACGTTGAGCGCATCGAGCGCCATATTCACGCCCAGAAAAACCACCCTTCCATCATCATCTGGTCGCTTGGAAACGAGTCCGGCTACGGCTGTAATATCCGCGCCATGGCCCGGGCTGCAAAGGCGCTGGACGACACGCGCCTGCTGCATTACGAAGAAGATCGCGACGCCGAGGTGGTGGATATCATCTCCACCATGTACACCCGCGTGCCGCTGATGAACCTGTTCGGCGAGTATCCCCACGCCAAACCGCGCGTTATCTGCGAATACGCCCACGCGATGGGCAACGGCCCCGGCGGTCTGAGCGAGTATCAAAACGTCTTCGATCGCCACGACTGCATTCAGGGCCACTACGTCTGGGAGTGGTGCGACCACGGTATTCAGGCGGCAGATGCCAGCGGCAATACGTATTACGCCTACGGCGGCGACTTTGGTGACTATCCGAATAACTACAACTTCTGCCTCGACGGGCTGATCTACTCCGATCAAACGCCGGGTCCGGGCCTGCGTGAATATAAGCAGGTGATTGCCCCGGTCAAACTTCGCTGGCAGAACGGCGAGCTGCACGTTGAAAACCGCTTCTGGTTCACCAGCCTGGATGATTACACCCTGCTCGTTGAGGTGCGTGCCGAAGGTGAAACCCTGCACAGCCAGCCGCTGACAATTTCCGGGCTGGCCCCCAACAGCACCCGCAGCGTGAGCCTGAACCTGCCCGAACTCGACGAGCGCGAAGCGTTCCTGACCGTGCGCATCAGCAAAAACAGCCGCACGCGCTACAGCGAAGCGGGGCACGAGATTGCGGTGTATCAGTTCCCGCTAAAAGCGTGCACGGCTCACGCCACGCCGTTTAGTAACGCTAACGCCACACCGCTGCGGCTGGCAGAAGACCGTCTGAACTGTACCGTGATCGGGCATAACTTCCGCGCACGCTTCTCAAAAGTGACGGGGAAACTCTGCTCCTGGCTGGTTAACGGTGAGGAAAACATCACCCGTGAACCAAAGATTAACTTTTTCAAACCGATGATTGATAACCACAAGCAGGAGTATGAGGGGCTGTGGCAACCCAACCATCTGCAGATTATGCAGGAGCACCTGCGCGGTTTTGAGGTCGAGCAGCAGGACGATGCGATCGTCATTACCACCCGCACGCTGATTGCCCCGCCGGTGTTTGATTTTGGTATGCGCTGCACCTATCGCTGGCGCATTGCCGCCGACGGGCAAATTAACGTTGAGCTGAGCGGTGAACGCTACGGTGATTATCCGCACATTATCCCGTGCATCGGCTTTACCCTCGGCATCAACGGCGAATTCGACCAGGTAAGCTACTACGGACGCGGCCCTGGAGAGAACTACCCGGACAGCCAGCAGGCCAGCACCATAGACCTGTGGCACACCACGGTGGACGAAATGTTCGAAAACTACCCGTTCCCGCAGAACAACGGCAACCGTCAGCAGGTGCGCTGGGCAACGCTCGCCAGCCGTCACGGCAGCGGCCTGCTGGTGATGCCTGAGCAGCCCATCCATTTCAGCGCCTGGCACTACACGGCAGAGAACATCCACGCCGCGCAGCACTGCAACGAACTGCGTCGCAGCGAGGACATCACCCTCAATCTCGACCATCAGGTACTGGGCTTAGGCTCTAACTCCTGGGGAAGCGAAGTGCTGGATACCTGGCGCGTCTGGTTCCGGCCGTTCCGCTACGGCTTCACCCTGCTCCCGCTGGAAGGCGGACACACCGCCGCGCAGACGCTGGCGCGCCATCGGTTCGGCAGCGGTTTCTTCTCCATGAATTCGCATAGCGAGGCAGAAAAATGATCGTTCTCGACAGCCTGGAACAGTTCCAGCAGCGTTATCGCACGGGCCGCAAATGGCAGCGCTGCACAGAGGCCATTAATAACATCGACCACATCCAGCCCGGCGTTGCCCACTCGATTGGCGACTCTCTGGCCTACCGCGTGACCCATGATGCCAGCACCGACGCGCTGTTCGTCGGCCATCGCCGCTATTTCGAGGTCCATTACTACCTGCAGGGCGCGCAGAAAATTGAGTACGCCGCAAAAGACGCCCTTCAGCTTGTGGAGTGCTACCGGGATGAAACCGACCGCGAATACCTGAAAGGCGTGGGCCATACCGAACAGGTGCGGGAGGGACAGATCGTGATATGTGAAAACCACGAGGCGTATCGCTTTATCAGCGAAACGCCAGCCAAAAAAGTCGTCCTCTATGTGACCATCGAAGACGGTTATTTCCATAACAAATAAAAAATCCAGCGGTGCCAATGAAGCACCGCTATCCTCCTCGTACCCGGAGATAGGTTATGTCTGAAACTACCAAGCGTAATACCATCGGCAAATTCGGCCTGCTGTCGCTGACGTTTGCCGCCGTATTCAGTTTTAACAACGTGATTAATAACAACATCGAGCTGGGGCTGGCCTCCGCGCCGATGTTCTTTTTAGCCACCCTGTTCTACTTTATTCCTTTCTGCTTAATCATCGCGGAGTTTGTCTCCCTGAATAAAAACTCCGAAGCGGGCGTGTACGCCTGGGTGAAAAGCTCGCTGGGCGGGCGCTGGGCGTTTATTACCGCCTACACCTACTGGTTCGTGAACCTGTTTTTCTTCACCTCGTTATTACCGCGCGTCATCGCCTACGCCTCTTACGCCTTTTTGGGCTATGAGTACATTCTTACGCCGTTTGCCACCACGGTACTGAGCATGGTGCTGTTCGCCTTCTCGACCTGGGTGTCCACCAACGGGGCGAAGATGCTGGGGCCGATCACGTCGGTGACCTCAACGCTCATGCTGCTGTTGACCCTCTCCTATATTCTTCTGGCCGGCGCGGCGCTGGTGGGCGGCGTGCAGCCAGCCGACCCGATTACCGTTGACGCGATGATCCCCAACTTCAACTGGGCCTTCCTCGGCATCACCACCTGGATATTTATGGCCGCCGGGGGCGCAGAGTCCGTTGCGGTATACGTTAACGACGTGAAGGGCGGGTCAAAATCCTTCGTCAGGGTGATCATTCTGGCGGGGATTTTCATCGGCGTGCTCTACTCCATCTCCTCGGTGCTGATTAACGTCTTTATCAGCAGCAAAGAGCTGAAATTCACCGGTGGTTCGGTACAGGTGTTCCACGGCCTGGCGGTATGGTTTGGCCTGCCGGAAGTGCTGATGAACCGCTTCGTCGGCCTGGTCTCCTTTACCGCAATGTTCGGCTCCCTGCTGATGTGGACGGCAACCCCGGTCAAAATCTTCTTCTCTGAGATCCCAAGCGGCATCTTTGGGCCAAAAACCGTGGCGCTGAACGAGAACGGCGTACCGGCGCGGGCGGCGTGGATCCAGTATCTGATCGTCATTCCGCTCATGATTATCCCAACCATGGGGTCGAATACCGCGCAGGAGCTGATGAATACCGTCATTAATATGACCGCCGCCGCGTCAATGTTACCGCCGCTGTTCATTATGCTGGCCTACCTGAACCTGCGCCGTAAGCTCGATCATCTCCCGCGCGACTTCAAAATGGGCTCACGCACCATGGGCATGGTGGTGGTGTCGATGCTGATTGTGATTTTTGCCATCGGCTTTGTGGCCTCAACTTTCCCCACCGGTGCCAATATTCTGACGATTATTTTCTATAACGTCGGTGGCATTGTGTTATTCCTCGGATTTGCCTGGTGGAAATACAGCAAATACGTCAAGGGATTATCAAAAGAACAACAACAAACAGAAGCGTCACCTGCCTCAAATCTTCACTAACGCTGAAGGCATGGATATTTTTTCACTGGGATGAGTGCATGAAAATTAAAGAGAAAACAATTGGGGCACTCGCTGCCCTCTCTTTCTGCTGCCCGGCATTTGCCGCAGAAGAAGCCCGACCCGCTGAACATGACGATACCCGAACCCCGGAAATTACCTCTCCGTCGTTTCGTTTTTATGGCGAGCTGGGGGTTGGCGGATATATGGATTTAGAAGGTCAGAATAAACATAAATACAGTGACGGCACCTACATTGAGAGCGGTCTGGAAATGAAATACGGGCACTGGTTCGGCCTGATTTACGGCGAGGGCTGGACCGTACAGGCTGACCATCAGGGGAACGCCTGGGTGCCTGACCACAGCTGGGGCGGATTCGAAGGTGGGCTTAACCGCTTTTACGGCGGCTACAAAACCGACGGCAACACCGAGATCATGCTCAGCCTGCGTCAGGACTCCTCCCTTGATGACCTGCAGTGGTGGGGAGATTTCACGCCCGATCTGGGCTACGTGATCCCCAACACCCGCGACATTATGTACGCGCTCAAGGTACAAAACCGCTCCGGGAACCTGCGCTACAGCGTCACCGCCACGCCTGCGGGGCACCATGACGAGAGCAAAGCCTGGCTGCATTTTGGTAAATACGATCGCTATGACGATAAGTATACCTATCCGGCGATGGCGAATGGCTATATCCAGTATGACATCGTCAAAGATGTCACCTGGATGAACGGACTTGAGGTCACCGACGGCACGGGACAACTGTTTCTGACCGGCATTCTGTCCCCCAACCTGGCGGCGCGCGCCTGGCATCACACCGGACGCGCCAGCGGCAAGGACGTCTCCGGGACTGAAACCGGCTATATGGTCAGCGCCATGGTTGAAGCGTTAAAAGGCGTCTATCTCTCCACCGCTTACAGCTACGCAAAGCATCGCCCGGACCATGCCGCCGATGAAACGACCTCGTTTATGCAGTTCGGCATCTGGTATGAGTACGGCGGTGGACGCTTTGCCACCGCAGCCGACAGCCGCTTTTACATGAAAAATGCCTCCGGCGACCCGAGCGACCAGGTCTTCCTGATGCAATACGTCTACTGGTAAAAGGATCTTCCGATATGAAACTCAGCCTTACACCGCTGGCCTGCGCGCTGGCGCTCAGCTTTTCGGCTCACGCCACCGCTCCTGCTGATTTTAAAAACGTCATCAACCGTACCGGTGCGCCGGAATACATGCACGATTTCGACGCTGACGACCACCAGCGGTTTAATCCCTTTTTCGATTTGGGTGCCTGGCATGGTCATTTGCTGCCGAACGGGCCGCAGACCCAGGGAGGATTTCCCGGCGTAGCGCTGCTCACCGAAGAGTACATTAACTTTATGGCGACCAATTTCGATCGCCTGAATGTGTATCAGAACGGCAAAAAAGTCGATTTTACCCTTGAGGCTTACAGCCTTCCCGGCTCGCTGGTGCAAAAGCTGAGCGCGAAAGATGTGCAGATCGTAATGACGCTGCGCTTTGCCACCGCGCGCACCTCGCTGCTGGAGACCCGCATCACCAGCAAGGCACCGCTGGAACTGGTGTGGGACGGCGAACTGCTGGAAAAGCTGGAGGCCAAAGAGGGCAAACCGCTGTCGGATAAGACCATCGACGGCGCGTATCCGGACTATCAGCGCAGGCTGGTCCCCACCCGTGACGGCCTGAAAGTGACCTTTGGCAAAGTGCGCTCCACCTGGGATCTTCTGACCTCCGGCAGTTCCGAATATCAGGTGCATAAATCCCTCCCCGTCGAGACCACCGTCGACGGGCATCGCTTTACCAGCCGGGCACACATTACCGGCAGCACCACGCTGTATACCACCTACTCCCATCTGCTGAATGCCGATGAGGTGAAGCGCGAGCAGGTGCAGATCCGCGATATTCTGGCGCGCCCGGCCGCTTATATGACGGCCTCGCAGCAGCGCTGGGAGGGCTATTTGCAGAAAGGGTTAACTAACCCTAACGCCACGCCAGAGCAAACCCGCGTGGCGGTGAAGGCCATCGAAACGCTGAACGGCAACTGGCGCTCGCCGGGCGGCGCGGTACGCTATAACACGGTGACGCCATCCGTCACCGGACGGTGGTTCTCCGGCAACCAGACCTGGCCGTGGGATACCTGGAAACAGGCGTTTGCCATGTCGCATTTCAACCCGGATATCGCCAAAGAGAACATTCGCGCGGTCTTCTCCTGGCAAATCAAACCCGACGATCCGGTACGCCCGCAGGATGCCGGCTTTGTGCCGGATCTCATCGCCTGGAACCTGAGCCCGGAACGCGGCGGCGACGGCGGCAACTGGAATGAGCGCAATACTAAACCGAGCCTGGCAGCGTGGTCGGTGATGGAGGTATATCACACCACGCAGGATAAAGCCTGGCTGGCAGAAATGTACCCTAAACTGGTGGCCTACCACGACTGGTGGCTGCGCAACCGCGACCATAACGGCAACGGCGTGCCGGAGTACGGCGCGACGCGTGACAAAGCCCATAACACCGCCAGCGGGGAGATGCTCTTTACGGTCAAAAAAGGCGATAAAGAGGAATCGCTTTCCGGCCTGAACAACTATGCCCGGGTGATCGACAAGGGCCATTACGACAGTCTGGAGATCCCGGCGCAGGTTGCGGCCTCGTGGGAATCAGGTCGCGATGACGCCGCCGTATTCGGTTTTATCGATAAAGCCCAGCTGGATAACTACGTCGAAAACGGCGGCAAGCGCAGCGACTGGACGGTGAAGTTTGCTGAAAATCGCGATAACAAGGGCAAGCTGCTGGGCTATTCGCTGCTGCAGGAGTCCGTCGACCAGGCGAGCTACATGTACAGCGATAATCACTATCTGGCGCAGATGGCGAGCCTGCTGGGTAAAGAGCAGGAGGCCAGCCGCTACCGCCAGCTGGCGGATAAGCTCGCGACCTACATCAATACCTGTATGTTCGACGCGAAAAGCGGTTTTTACTATGACATCCGTATCGAGGATAAACCGCTGGCGAACGGCTGTGCGGGCAAGCCTATCGTCGAGCGCGGTAAAGGACCGGAAGGCTGGTCGCCGCTGTTTAACGGTGCGGCAACGCAGGCGCATGCGGATGCCGTGGTGAAGGTGATGCTGGATCCGAAAGAGTTCAACACGTATGTGCCGCTCGGGACTGCCGCGCTAACCAACCCGGCCTTTGGTCCGGATATCTACTGGCGAGGCCGGGTGTGGGTCGACCAGTTCTGGTTTGGGCTGAAAGGGATGGAACGCTATGGCTACCGGGAGCAGGCTCAAACGCTGGCAGAAAACTTCTTTAAGCACGCGAAGGGGTTAACGTCCGACGGCCCGATTCAGGAAAACTACAACCCGCTGACCGGCGCGCAGCAGGGCGCGCCTAACTTTTCCTGGAGCGCGGCGCATCTTTACATGCTGTATAACGACTTTTTCCGTAAACAGTAACGAGGGTGCGGTCTGCTTTGCCGGGTGGCGCTTACCCGGCAGAAAAGCTACCGCGTGATCCACAGCGTGGGCCAGGCATCTGGCCCATTCCAGTTGTCGCAGCTGGGCTCCTCGGCGTAGCGCACCAGGCGGAAACGCTGGCCGTCGAAACGCCAGCGCGTCTGGATCCCGCAATCGCCCATACCGCGTCCCAGCGCGAGCGTTGTCAGCTCGCGCGTCTTCTCATCGAAGCTGGCGTTCATCAACTCCATCTCACTGCCGTCGCTTGACGGCGTAAACGGCAGACGCAGCCTGACGCTGCGGGCGGTGAACGGTTTTTTACGTGATACCAGCCACGCCAGATCGACCGTGTTATAGGCCCCCGCCTCGCAGCTGACGATCAGCAGCGCTTTGTCATCGGTTAACGCGGTGACGCGCACTTCCCGGCGGTTAGGATCCAGCGAGCACTGGCTGCTGTTCATCCGTCCGGTACCATAGTCCAGCAGGTCGTTCAGTTCGGCGTGGGAGAGTGGCGTCGGGGTCGGATTGACGACCGCCACCTTTTTTAAGGCGGGTGCAGGCGGAACGCTTAACGGCGGATCGTCACCTTTCTTGATCCACGCGGTTTCGCTGCCGACGCGCTTTTGCTGCGCATCAATGAACAGCAGCGCGGCTTTCAGACCGCTCAGTGAAATGACCTGCTTACCGCCGCGCAGGGTCAGGGCCTTCCCTTCCTGGATGTTTTTCAGAAAGGCGGTGATGGTGGCCGCATCGTCCGTTTTCAGATGCCAGGGCGTGAGCTGCCAGCGCTGTTTGTCGAGCTTCAGAGGAACGTTATCCAGCAGCAGACGGGGAGCAATCTCAGGCTCTTTAACGGAGGGCGTATCAAGACCGCCGAGATCGATACGCAGCGTGGCATCCGTTTTCGCCCCGGCGCTTCGGGTGAGCGTCATGACCAGACCACGATGTTCGCCCGTGTTGCGGGCAAGGCAAAAGTTCTGGTTATTGCAGGTCACCTGCCAGTCAGAAAAGGCTTGCTGCGCGGGTGCAGCCCGCACCTGCGGCGCGAGGAGCACCCAAAACAGGGAAAATAAAAAGACGCTGTAGCGCATGAATGACACAATCCCGGAACGAAAACGCATAACTGGGCAGTATCTTCGTGTTCCCGCCGGGGTTGCTCAATCGGATTTATCAGATATACCCGAAAAACAGGCTATATCCGTTCGAAAGGGGTATTCATCAGCCCGGTAGTCTGTAAATACTGCAGTAATATCACTGCCTTACCATCCCTGATTTCCCCTGATCGCACCATCTCCAGCGCTCGGGAAAAAGGAAGCTCCAGCACTTCGATATCTTCATCCTCGACCCCACCGCCCCGGTGAGTGCGCTGCGCGTCGCTGTATTCCGCGATGAAGAAATGGACGATTTCCGTCACGCCGCCGGGCGACATAAACAGCTCGAAGACCTTTTTGACCTCGCCCACTTCGAAGCCGGTTTCTTCAACGGCCTCTTTGCGGATGCAGACTTCCGGCTCATCATCATCGAGCAGGCCCGCGCAGGTTTCAATCAGACGTCCGTCAGGGTTGCCATTGACCCATGTCGCCACCCTGAACTGGCGGATCAGCACCACGCTCCGCTTTTCACGGTTATAGAGCAGAATAGTTGCTCCATTGCCACGGTCGTAGACCTCGCGTTTGTGGCGGATCACTTCACCGTTGTTACGCGTAAGGTCATAGGTGATGTTACGCAGGACAAAGTAGTTTTCAGAGAGAATTTTGTCTTTGATAACGTCAATTTTCAGGGTCATACGGGCTCCACGACACAATGAGTCGTCCTATACTACGCCGTGAATCCCGCTTTGTCGCCCGCCGGTTTAATGATGTTTTGGCGCGTTAACCCCAAGCCAGTCGAGTATCCCTTGCGCCGCATGACGCCCTTCCGCCATGGCGGTCACCACCAGATCCGCGCCGCGTACCGCATCGCCCCCGGCGAAGATCTGCGGGTTAGTCGTCTGGTAACGGTAACGGCTCTCGACGGAGGCTACGATCCGCCCCCAGTCATCCGTTTCGACACCCTGCGCCTGCAGCCACGGCATCGCGTGCGGGTTAAAACCAAACGCCATGATGACTGCATCCGCGGCCATCACGAACTCACTGCCCGCCACGGGAACCGGTCGCCGCCGTCCCTGCGCATCCGGCTCTCCGAGTTCGGTACGCAGCATCCGGATACCGTTGACTCTACCGTTCGGATCCAGCGTCAGCTCAACCGGCTGGACGTTAAATTCAAACGCCGCGCCCTCTTCTCTGGCGTTCTTCACCTCTTTCTTCGAGCCCGGCATGTTGGCCTCATCCCGACGATAGGCGCAGGTCACCTTCGCCGCACCGTGGCGTAACGCGGTGCGGACGCAGTCCATGGCGGTATCGCCCCCGCCAAGCACCACCACGTTTAAGCCATGGGTGTCGATGAACGGTTCGCTGGCCGTCGCCTCCAGCCCCATAACATGCCGCGTGTTGCCCACCAGGAAAGGCAGCGCGTCATAGACCCCTGGCGCGTCTTCATGCGGGATACCCGCCTTCATCGAACGATAGGTTCCCACGCCAATAAACAGGGCGTCGTAATCGTGCTTTAACTGCGACATCGACACGTCCTGGCCCACCTCGCAGTTCAGCTCGAAGCGGATCCCCATCGCAGTAAATATCTCTCTGCGCCGCGCGAGCAGCGATTTGTCCAGCTTGAATGCCGGGATGCCAAAGGTCAGCAATCCACCGATTTCCGGATGCCGGTCATAGACCGTCACGCTCACGCCGCGACGCGCCAGCACGTCGGCGCACGCCAGCCCGGCAGGCCCCGCGCCGACAATCGCGACACGTTTATCTGTCGGCGTGACGGCGGACATATCCGGCCGCCAGCCCATCGCCAGCGCCCGATCGGAGATATAGCGCTCGATGTTACCGATGGTCACGGATCCCGCCTCTTCACGTATTGCGCAGGCCCCTTCGCATAATCGGTCCTGCGGGCAGACGCGGCCGGTAATTTCAGGTAAACAGTTGGTCTGATGAGAAAGCTCGACCGCGCCGGCGATATCCCCCGCGTTGAGGCGCTCAATCCACTGTGGGATGTGGTTATGCAGCGGGCAGGTCCATTCGCAAATGCTGTGCTCTCCGCATTTCAGGCAGCGCGACGCCTCGCGGGCGGCCTGCCCGTCCCGGAACGGCAGGTAAATTTCGTTAAAATGGCTTACGCGCTCTGCGGCAGCCAGTTTATCGGGCTCGCCGCGTGGCGCCGTCCCCTGCATCTGCTGCAGTTTGGTGCGCGGAGCATCTTCTCCGACGGCCTCCGCATGCCAGGGCCGCGCCTCCAGGCAGGCCGTGCGCTGTCGGCGCGATTTCGCCAGATGATCAAGGACAGCAGGCGTCGCCAGTGAGAGGACATCTGCCGGGCAATTTTCGATACAGGCCGGGCCGTGTGGCCGCGTCAGACAGAGATCGCATTTATTTGCCGAGGCCTTCACGCTGCCGTTGTCGAGCGGGGTGACGATAATCTCCATCGTGCCAAACGGGCAGGCCACCACGCAGGCCTTACAGCCGATGCATTTTTGTTGATTCACCTGTACGCTGTCATCGCATTTGCTGATGGCACCGTTCGGGCAGCTTTGCGCGCAGGGTGCATTTTCACAATGATGACAGGTCACGGGGCTGCTCTTCTCACCGGATCTCAGGACCGTAATACGGGGATGAAAATGGCGCTCGCTCAGGACATGCTGCTCATCGTTGTGCGCCATCACGCAGGCCACTTCGCAGGCGCGACACCCGATGCACTGCTGGCTGTTAGCCATAATAAAACGATTCATAACCACACCTGTTTTTGGTTCAATAACCTTTCTCTTTATAAGAGTATGGTATTTACGCATCACGGCGCGATCGGGCAATGTTCAAATGCCCGGAATGCCCAATTATTTCCAGTGAACCTGTGGCAGATCAATTTTATTCAGAGAGCCGTTCTGTGACCGTTAAACGACCCGTTTCCGGAAGCCTTGCCTGGGCTTTCTTTTCGATCATTGTTTTATCCGTGCTGACCAGCACCGTCGCGCTGCTGACGCTGGCCAGCAGCCAGCGTGATGCCGAAGCCATTAATATCGCCGGCTCGCTGCGCATGCAGAGCTATCGTCTGGGCTACGAGATGCAGCGCAACAGCCCTTCCCTTGCTGCACATCGCGAGAGCTGGCAACAGACGCTCGGCGCGCCTGCGCTGCAGAAGCTGAACCGCTGGTACGTTCCGGACAATGTTAAAGCACGCTACCAGCAGCTGCACGTGGCCTGGCAGGAGATGGATGCTCACATCGCCCGCGGCGACAGCGCGTGGTATCAACACAATATTGAAGATTTTGTCGGCCGCATTGATGCCTTTGTCCTCGCCCTTCAGCACTACACCGAACATAAAATTCAGACGGTGACCCTGCTTTCCCTGGCAGGCGCTCTCGGGATCCTGCTGCTGACGCTGTTTACCCTGCGACGCATCCGTCGCCAGGTGGTGCTGCCGCTTAACAATCTGGTGGCGGCCAGCGAACGGGTTGAGCGCGGGGAATTTGCAACCCCGGCGCCGGATTCCGCCCTGCCGAATGAGCTGGGCCAGCTCTCCCGCGCCTTCAACCACATGTCCGCCGAATTAGATACGCTCTACCGTTCGCTTGAGGCTTCGGTCGCGGAAAAAACGCGGCACCTGCACGAAGCCCACCAGCAGCTCGACATGCTGTTCAAGTGCTCGCAGGCGCTGAATACCGGCCAGATAGACAGCCACTGTTTCCGGCATATCCTGCAGATTGTCCATGACTATACGCAGATGAATTATCTGGAGCTGCGCACCAGCGACGACTGGCGGCTGTGTGAAGGGAAGGAGTCCAGGGGGATCCCTCTACAAAACCTGCCGGTACTGATGCAGGACACCCTTTACGGCGAGCTGCGCTGGCAAAGCGAAACGGACAGCGTCCCCCTTCCGCTGATGAGAAGCGTGGCGACCATGCTCGGGCGCGGGCTGTACTTTAACCAGGCGCAAAAACATTACCAGCAGCTGCTGCTGATGGAAGAGCGCGCCACCATCGCCCGCGAGCTGCACGATTCGCTGGCGCAGGTGCTGTCGTATCTGCGCATTCAGCTTGCGCTGCTCAAACGCGCCGTGCCGGAGGAAAATACTCCGGCGCAGACCATCATCTCCGACTTCTCCCGCGAGCTGAACAACGCCTGGCAGCAGCTGCGCGAACTGCTCACTACCTTCCGCCTGACGCTGAACCACGCGAATTTACCCGCGGCGCTACAGGAGTCCCTGGACATCCTGCAGAGCCAGACGCAGGCTAAGCTGCATCTCGACTGTCGCCTCTCCTCGCTGGCGCTGGACGCGCAAAAGCAGGTGCATCTTTTACAGATCGTGCGTGAGGCCGTGCTGAACGCCATTAAGCACGCGCAGGCCAGCGAAATCGCGGTGAACTGCGTGACGGCAGCGGACGGTACGCACTGCGTCAGCATTCGTGACAACGGGATCGGAATTGGCGAGGCCAGCGAGCCGCCGGGACACTACGGGCTGAACATTATGCGTGAACGCGCGCAACGGCTTGGGGGAACACTACACTTTTCACAGCCGCAAAACGGCGGCACGCTGGTCAGCGTGACGTTCCCGGTGCCCACACCGTTAACAGGTAAATAACGGTAAAGGGGCAAGCGCAGGGAAAAGCGCATGATAATTTACATTATCTCCTTTATTTCTCCACGTTTGACCTGGCCCTTACCGCTAAAGTTATGCGGGCAATAAACAATAATGACGTGCAGCAAAACGAGGTCACACTTTCATGGCGAATTTCTTCATCGATCGCCCCATTTTTGCCTGGGTGCTTGCCATCCTGTTGTGTCTGACAGGTGTCCTGGCGATTACTTCACTTCCTGTTGAGCAATACCCCGACCTGGCACCGCCTAACGTGCGCGTCACCGCCAACTACCCCGGCGCGTCCGCGCAAACGCTGGAAAATACCGTGACGCAGGTTATCGAGCAGAACATGACGGGTCTGGATAACCTGATGTACATGTCCTCGCAAAGTAGCGCCACGGGTCAGGCGACGGTGACCCTGAGCTTTAAGGCGGGCACCGACCCGGACGAAGCGGTGCAGCAGGTCCAAAACCAGCTGCAGTCGGCCATGCGCAAGCTGCCCCAGGCGGTGCAGAACCAGGGCGTGACCGTGCGTAAAACTGGCGATACCAACATATTGACCATCGCGTTTGTCTCGACAGATGGCTCGATGGATAAACAGGACATCGCGGACTACGTCGCCAGTAATATTCAGGATCCCATCAGCCGTATCAACGGCGTCGGGGATATCGACGCCTACGGCTCACAATACTCCATGCGTATCTGGCTCGATCCCAACAAGCTGAACAGCTATCAGATGACGGCAACCGACGTGACGGATGCCATTAAAGCCCAGAACGCCCAGATTGCAGTGGGGCAACTGGGGGGAACGCCTTCCGTTGATAAGCAAGCCCTGAACGCCACCATTAATTCGCAATCCCTGCTGCAGACGCCGGACCAGTTCCGCAATATCACCCTGCGCGTGAATCAGGACGGGTCGGAAGTGCGTCTGGGCGATGTCGCCACGGTGGAAATGGGGGCGGAGAAATACGACTACCTGAGCCGCTTTAACGGCAATCAGGCCTCCGGCCTGGGGATTAAACTGGCCTCCGGCGCGAACGAAATGGCGACGGCGAAACTGGTGTTAGATCGTCTGGACGAGCTGTCGCAGTATTTCCCGCACGGGCTGGAGTATAAAGTCGCCTATGAAACCACCTCCTTCGTTAAAGCGTCGATTGAGGACGTGGTGAAGACCCTGCTGGAAGCCATCGCGCTGGTGTTCCTGGTCATGTACCTGTTCCTGCAAAACTTCCGCGCGACGCTGATCCCCACCATTGCCGTCCCGGTGGTGCTGCTGGGGACCTTTGCGGTGCTGTACGCGTTCGGGTACAGCATTAATACCCTGACGATGTTTGCCATGGTGCTGGCGATTGGCCTTCTGGTGGATGATGCCATCGTGGTGGTTGAAAACGTCGAGCGCATCATGAGCGAAGAAGGACTCACTCCGCGCCAGGCGACGCGCAAATCCATGGGGCAAATTCAGGGGGCGTTAGTCGGGATTGCGATGGTGCTGTCGGCCGTCTTTATCCCGATGGCCTTCTTTGGCGGCACTACCGGGGCGATTTACCGTCAGTTCTCGATCACCATCGTCTCGGCGATGGTGCTCTCCGTGCTGGTGGCGCTGATCCTCACCCCCGCGCTGTGCGCCACCATTCTGAAACCGCTGCACAAAGGGGAGCATCACGGTCAGAAAGGCTTCTTCGGCTGGTTTAACCGGATGTTCAACCGCAACGCCGCGCGGTATGAATCTGCCGTCGGTCGCGTACTGCACCGCAGCCTGCGCTGGATGATGATTTACGTTGTGCTACTGGGCGGCATGGTCTGGCTGTTCCTGCACCTGCCCACCTCGTTCCTGCCGATGGAAGACCGGGGAATGTTCACCACCTCGGTGCAGCTTCCGAGCGGCGCAACGCAGCAGCAGACGCTGAAAGTGGTCCAGAAAGTGGAACAGTACTTCTTCACCAAAGAGAAAGATAACGTGGTGTCGGTCTTCTCTACCGTCGGCTCCGGTCCGGGCGGGAACGGGCAGAACGTCGCCCGCATGTTCGTCCGTCTGAAGGACTGGGACGAGCGCGATACCAGAACGGGAACGTCATTTGCCATCATTGAACGTGCGACCAAAGCCTTTGCGCGCATCAAAGAGGCGCGCGTCTTTGCCAGCAGTCCACCGGCGATAAGCGGGCTGGGCAGTTCTGCCGGTTTCGATATGGAGCTGCAGGATCACGCAGGGGCGGGCCACACGGCGCTGATGGCGGCACGCGATAAGCTGCTAGCGCTGGCGGGCAACGATCCGGGCCTGACCCGCGTTCGCCATAACGGCCTTGATGATAGTCCGCAGCTCCAGGTGGATATCGATCAGCGTAAGGCGCAGGCGCTGGGCGTCTCGATCAACGATATCAATGACACCCTGCAGACGGCGTGGGGCTCGAGCTATGTGAATGACTTTATGGACCGCGGACGCGTGAAAAAAGTGTATGTCCAGTCCGCCGCGCCGTTCCGCATGCTGCCGGACGATATAAACCGCTGGTTTGTCAGAAATAATGCTGGCGGCATGGTGCCGTTCTCCGCCTTTGCTAATTCGCACTGGGAGAGCGGCTCGCCGCGCCTGGAGCGCTATAACGGCTATTCTGCAGTTGAAATCGTCGGGGAAGCCGCGCCGGGCGTCAGTACCGGTACTGCCATGGACACCATGGAAAAACTGGTGCAGCAGTTGCCCGCCGGTTTTGGTCTCGAGTGGACGGCCATGTCTTACCAGGAGCGTCTCTCCGGGGCGCAGGCCCCTGCGCTTTACGCGCTCTCGCTGCTGGTGGTCTTCCTCTGCCTTGCCGCACTGTATGAGAGCTGGTCGGTCCCGTTCTCGGTCATGCTGGTGGTGCCCCTTGGGGTTATCGGTGCGCTGCTGGCGACCTGGATGCGCGGCCTGGAGAACGATGTCTACTTCCAGGTGGGCCTGCTCACCGTTATTGGGCTGTCGGCGAAAAACGCCATTCTGATCGTTGAGTTTGCCAACGAGATGAATGCCAAAGGCCACGAGCTGATGGCCGCTACGCTGCACGCCTGCCGTCAGCGCCTGCGTCCGATTCTGATGACGTCGCTGGCGTTTGTCTTTGGTGTTCTGCCAATGGCAACCAGTACGGGTGCAGGCTCCAGCAGCCAGCATGCGGTCGGGACCGGGGTGATGGGCGGCATGATTTCGGCCACCATTCTGGCCATTTACTTCGTTCCGCTGTTCTTTGTGCTGGTGCGTCGCCGCTTCCCGCTGAAGGAACGTCCTGAGTAAGTGGTTGAAATAAAAAAAGGCGGCTTTATCGGCCGCCTTTTTATTGTGTGATTAATTCACACTATGGTTATTTTACTTATTTTAGTGCTCTTGCAATTCTTACTGAATGTCATTTACGAAGCATGCCTTCGATAAAATCTTTCCAGTTCCCCAGTTCACGTTCAATCATAACAACCTCTCTTATTATTATGCGCATTCTACAAAAACGTACCATCATTGTGAAGACTATTTAACCAATTGCTGTGATTGTACCCCACGTCCTGCGGGGATTTATGATAAATATGAACGGAGAGCCCTCAATTTTTTGTGACGGCCAGCAATATTTTGAAATAACCCTACGGACGGGTGAGTTTTATTTTATTGGCTGACTTTATTGGGTTTTTAAAGTTTATGGACATCTATGCTTAAATGATGAAAGAATATTCAGCGTACAGTTGTGAGTCGAATTAAGAAGACACATTAATCCAGACGATTCCTGAATGTGTTATATTCCACTTAAGGATATATCTTCGAATTTACTGAACATTTAATTATCAGAACATCAAAAGGATTCACCATGGTTGTGATGTACGGCATTAAAAATTGCGACACCATCAAAAAAGCCCGCCGCTGGCTGGAAGCAAACGGCGTGGAGTACCGCTTCCACGATTACCGTGCCGATGGGCTCGATGCAGAATTTCTGCATAGCGCTATTCGCGAACTGGGCTGGGAAGCCCTGCTGAACACCCGCGGTACCACCTGGCGTAAACTGGACGACTCTCTGCGCGCCAGCATCAAAGATGCCGACAGCGCGGCAAAACTGATGCTCGAGATGCCGGCAATTATCAAACGCCCATTGCTCTGCGCGCCAGGGCAGCCTATGCTGCTGGGTTTCAGTGAAACCCTTTATTCCGACTTTTTTCGTTGAGGTGTAGTTTATGTCATGCCCGGTCATTGAGCTGACTCAGCAGCTTATTCGCCGTCCTTCCCTTAGCCCGGACGACGCAGGTTGTCAGGCTCTTATGATTGAACGCCTGCGTGCCATCGGTTTTACCGTTGAACACATGGATTTTGGCGATACCCAGAACTTCTGGGCGTGGCGCGGCCAGGGCGAAACGCTGGCCTTTGCCGGGCATACTGACGTCGTTCCTGCAGGTGATGCGGATCGCTGGATTAACCCGCCGTTTGAGCCGACCATTCGCGATGGCATGCTGTTTGGTCGCGGCGCGGCAGACATGAAAGGCTCTCTGGCGGCGATGGTCGTGGCGGCAGAACGCTTTGTGGCGCAGCATCCGAACCACAAAAACCGTCTCGCGTTTTTGGTCACCTCCGACGAAGAAGCCAGCGCGCACAACGGTACCGTGAAGGTCGTTGAAGCGCTGATGGCGCGCAACGAGCGTCTCGACTACTGCCTGGTCGGTGAGCCGTCCAGCACCGAAGTGGTGGGTGATGTCGTCAAAAACGGGCGCCGTGGCTCGCTGACCTGTAACCTGACCATTCACGGCGTTCAGGGGCACGTCGCGTATCCGCATCTGGCCGATAACCCGGTACATCGCGCTGCGCCGATGCTGAACGAGCTGGTGGGCATCGAGTGGGATAAAGGCAACGAATTCTTCCCACCAACCAGCATGCAGATTGCGAACGTCAAGGCCGGGACCGGCAGCAACAACGTGATCCCGGGTGATTACTTCGTCCAGTTTAACTTCCGCTTCAGCACCGAACTAACCGATGAGATGATCAAGGCGCGCGTTATCGCCCTGCTGGAAAAATATCAGCTGCGCTACACCGTGGAGTGGTGGCTTTCCGGCCAGCCGTTCCTGACGCAGCGCGGTAAGCTGGTGGATGCGGTGGTGAACGCCATCGAGCACTATAATGAAATTAAGCCACAGCTGCTGACAACGGGTGGCACTTCAGACGGACGCTTTATCGCCCGTATGGGCGCCCAGGTTGTCGAACTGGGGCCAGTAAACGCAACCATTCATAAAATAAATGAGTGTGTCAATGCGGCAGATTTGCAACTGCTGGCCCGTATGTATCAACGTATTATGGAGCAACTCGTCGCCTGACGAACGCTCTGAGAGGAATAGCGAATGGATTGGCTTTCAAAGTACTGGTGGATTCTGGTGTTGGTTTTTCTGGTTGGCGTATTGCTGAACGTGATTAAAGACCTTAAGCGCGTTGACCATAAAAAATTTCTCGCCAACAAACCGGACCTTCCCCCGCACCGTGATTTCAACGACAAGTGGGACGATGACGACGACTGGCCGAAGAAAGACCAGAAGAAGTAATCGGTCTGTATCCCCTCTCCTGTGGAGAGGGGATAACCTCACATAAACTCAACAATATCATCATTATCAGGCTTACCGCCGCTGAGCGCTTCATCAAAGTAGTGCTTCGGTACGGTATAGCGCAAACGATCGAGCGCGAACTGCATGCTGCGGTCGTCGATGGCGTGGCCCAGATCGTCAACGATATCCAGCGTCACATCCCCACCTTCGCGAATCAACGCTTCCTGGGCAGCAACCGCATGCGAGAGCTCGATCACCCGGTCTTCGCCGCCGTGGATCAGGTGGATCGTGGTCTGCGTGGTTGCGCTTGTCGGTAACGTCGCAAAACGGCCGTTAAACGCGATTACCCGTGAAACCAGACCCGGCTGCGCTTTAACGCTTTCCAGCGACATGATTGACCCCTGTGAGAAGCCAATCAACGCGGTCGCGTCGGCACCCACGCCGCTCTGCTGTTGCCAGTAGCGGACGATATCGATAAAGGTCGGCATGATGGCATCGATGCGCGCCTGACGGTTCTCTTCCGTCACGCCCTGAACCGAGAACCACTGGCGCCCGTTCGGGCCGCATGGCTCAACGCCACCGATGCTGACAATCAGCGCTTCGGGGAAAACGGGCGCAAACCAGCTGCCAATCTGACCCATATTGACGGCATTATCGCCAACACCATGAAACAGAAGCAGTAACTGTTTAGCCGGTTTGTCAGGGCTTTGAACAACAAAATGGTCGTGTTTCATGGTGGTCTCCTTAATAGATGACCTGGATTCTACGCCTCCCGGCGGGAATGACCATGCCACTTTACTGAAGAAGTCATTGAAAAAATTGCCATTGCAAAATGGCTTCCTTCAACCGCTGGCAGCGCGGATAATCAAGGCTTTCAAGCGCTTGCGCGGTTTCACTGCGCAGCTTTGCCAGCAACGCTTTTCGCCCGACCTCATCCGCTTTCCCTGCCATTTTCCCCCGCAGGGCCGGAAGCGGCATATCAACGGTGAGCAACAACCGCGTCAGCGCGGCAACCGAGGTTGAAAACGCCCGATGGGCAAACGCAAACCCCGCCAGCTCCCGCCAGTCGTCACTATTAAGGGTAGCTTCCCAGCCGTCTTCCACCGGGATCTTTTCACCGTTCCAGGCCGACAGGACGCGCATATCCCGGCACAAACGCTGATGTTCCTGCGCGCACAGCTGACGCCCGGCTTCGTTCAGCGGCAGCAGCGCCATCGCCGTGTAGCAGCCGCTGCTGGCTTCCCGATGGCTCCCCATCCGCACCAGCACAAACCCACATTGATGCCAGAAATGCCACAGCTCGTCGGTATAACCAAAACTCACCGACAGATAGTCTTCCCCGCTGGCGCTACGGATAAGCCGTTGCCCGATGCCTTCCCGCTGGCGCAGGGGGTGAACCGCAATGCGGCTAACCCGTCGCCCTTTCAGCGTCGCCGCGAGTGGCGATCCGCCGTGCGCCGCCAGCGACTGCGCCACGAGATTCCCGCGTGGACGCCGGAATCCCGCCCACACGGCGCGGCTAAGCTCAGGGGACAACCCGCCCTCTTCCACCAGCCAGAGCGCGCCGGCGATCTCTGCCTCCGTCCCGGCAACAGCAAAGTGCTGGCCGGGCGCGTCCATCATCCGGCGTAAATCGAGCGGTGAAGTACGGTAATGTGCAGCACACAGCAGTTCATAAACGCTTGCCACGCGTGCCGGGTCACTCTCCCACGTCCGCGGCGCCAGCGGCGTTATACGCACGTCGCCTTCCGGTTTGCGATCGATAAGCGCATCATCAAATAACAGTGCATTCGCCACGAATCGCTCAAGCGGGCATCCGGCAGCCCAGCGAATGGGGGTCGATAAGGCATAATGCCGCAATCCACTGAAACGAGCGCAGAACTTCAGCAGGAATCCCCTGCCCGTCCCCTCATAGCCCTGGACCGTGGTGGTTAACACTACGCGCGGAAAACGCGTCACCAGCTTCTCCAGCAGCGGACCAGGGATCGCAGCCGCTTCATCGACAATCAGCCAGTCAGCCTGATGTGAAGAGGCCAGCAGCGCGTCCGGAGCCATAAAGTGGAAATGCTCGCCCGCAAAGCGCGCAATGACATCCGTTGCCCCTTTAGCCGGTGCCGTGACCAACGCACTCCCCTGAATGCGACTGAGCAGCATCCCCGCCAGCGCTGACTTTCCGCGTCCGCGCGGTGCCGTTACCGCTGCAATGCCCGCAGGCATGGTCAGAAGCACATCGAGGATCTCCGCCTGCTCGCGCTGCGGTGCGCCGCTGGCAGGCTGCCAGGCGGGTAAATCCGGCGCAACGGGAACGGACAAGGGACGGTACTGATGCCAGACAATCGCATCCGAATCGGCGGCAAGCGTCCGGCAGAAGTGGTGCACAAAGTGTGGAGTGGCGATCGGCTCCGCGCTGTCGCTCCAGCGCAACGAATCGCTGTCAGGCCTGTTGGCCCAGTCAGCAAGCGGCGGAACCCGCAGCACCAGAAGGCTTCCGGCGCTCAGCGTTCCGCTCAGGGCGGCAAAGGCGGCGACATCAAACCCGGTGCTGGCGTCAAAAACGGCATGCCGGAACTCGCGTCCCAGCAGGCCGCTGATGGCTTTTGAAGGATGTTCGTCAAGCCTTACCCAGTCTCCGGGCAAGGCGTCACGCAGGGCAACCGCCTGGCTTAACGTCCACTGCGCCTCACCGCTGAGCACCACCAGCCGACGATGGCCGGTGCGCTCAAGCTCGCGTATCAGCTGATCAAACGCCAGCATTACATCGCTTTGCCGAAGGTATTACACTGCGCCGGGTCGCCGCTGTCGAAACCGCGTTTAAACCAGCTGTAGCGCTGCTGTGAGGTACCGTGAGTGAAGCTGTCCGGTACGACGCGCCCCTGGCTCTGCTGCTGAAGACGGTCGTCACCGATAGCCTGAGCGGCATTCAGCGCCTCCTCAAGATCGCCGGATTCCAGCACGCCCTGCTGCTGCATGCTGTGACCCCAGACGCCCGCGAAGCAGTCCGCCTGCAGCTCCATTTTGACGGACAGGCGGTTCACTTCAGCCTGCGACGCATTTTGCTGCAGCTGGCGTACCTTTGGCTCAATCCCCAGCAGCTTTTGCACGTGATGGCCAACCTCATGTGCGATCACGTAGCCCTGAGCAAAATCACCGTCGGCACCAAGCTTGCGTTTCATGTCATCGTAAAAAGAGAGATCGATATAGACGGTACCGTCTGCCGGGCAGTAGAACGGCCCCATCACGGATTGTCCGGTGCCGCATCCGGTGCGGGTTGCCCCCCGGTACATCACCAGCTTCGGCTGCTGGTAGGTACGCCCCATTTTCTCAAACAGCTGACTCCAGGTGTCTTCTGTTGTGGCGAGAATAACGGAGGTAAATTTGGCCGCTTCATCTTCATTCGGGCTGATGGAGCGCTGAGAATGCTGCTGCTGTTGCAGCGGCTGACCGGTCATCAACCCGGTGAGGTCAACGCCGTAGTAACCCGCGACTAACACCACAATCAGCAGGATGATGCCGCCCTTGCCGCTGGGTAACCGGAAGCCGGGCCCCCCCATTGAAGGACCGCCGCCACCATCACTGCGTCTGTCTTCTACATTGTCACTTTCACGACGCCCTTGCCAGCGCATAACCACCTCGAACTATTCCATTTATAATAGCTATGATCGTAGGCGGTTAACGGCAAGATTACCATAGGAAACAAAGGTAAGACGCCAAAGGATGCGAACATCCTTTGGCAGGTGAGGGAGTTAGTCGAGCTTAACGCCTAAACGGTGAGCAACCGCTTCGTACGCTTCAATCAGGCCCCCCAGGCTCTGACGGAAACGGTCTTTGTCCATTTTATCCAGGGTTTCTTTGTCCCACAGGCGGCTACCGTCTGGTGAGAACTCATCGCCCAGCACCACTTCGCCTTTGAACAGACCAAACTCCAGCTTGAAGTCGACGAGAATCAGGCCCGCGTCATCAAACAGTTTTTTCAGCACGTCGTTGGCTTTATAGGTCAGCTCCTGCATACGCGCCAGGTTCTCTTTGCTCACCCAGCCGAAGGTTTCGCAGTAGGATTCGTTGACCATCGGGTCGTGCATGGCATCGTTTTTCAGGAACAGGTCGAACAGCGGTGGGTTCAGTTCGATACCTTCTTCAATGCCGAGACGCTTCACCAGGGAGCCCGCCGCACGGTTACGAATAACGCACTCAACCGGAACCATATCCAGTTTCTTCACCAGACATTCCGTATCGGACAGCAACGCTTCCATCTGAGTCGGGATACCCGCTTCGGCCAGTTTGGTCATAATGAAGTGGTTGAACTTGTTGTTCACCATGCCTTTACGATCGAACTGCTCAATGCGTGCGCCATCCCCTGCTGACGTATCATTGCGGAACTCGAGCACCAACAGATCCGGGTTTTCCGTGCTGTATACGGTCTTCGCTTTGCCACGATACAACTCAGCTTGCTTCTGCATCTTCATTACTCCTGGTGTGATGATTTGTGTTCAAAACTGGGCATATTATGCCACGCACACGTTTGCGTGGCACGAAAATAAAAAGGGCTGGATTCACCAGCCCTCGTATTTATTTGCTGAATGCTGCCTGGAAGACAGCGACCAGCGCATCGTTCTGCGACTGGGTCAGCGTGTGACCTTTTGGATCGATAAACTGCAGGCTACTGCGGTTATCAAGGTCACCGACCTGAATTTTGTAGTCACCGGAGGCAAGCTGAGGATCTTTCGCGCCCAGTTCCTGCCATGCGCTGTCGGAGAGCGGCTTATAGGTTGCCGTCATGCTACCGGTTGAGCGGGTGCTGTCGGTCACTTTCATGCCCACTTTTTCCAGCGTCGCTGGCAAACGCTGCCAGGTCTGGTTAAACGGTGCACGAACCACCAGCATTGGCAGGCCGGTATCATCCGCACCGCTTTGCACATCGAAGGTCACACCGTTGCGGCTCTGCGCGGCGTTGGCGGCATCGGTCGCGGTTTTATCCAGACCCGCAGCAATCACGTTCAGCATTTCGGTGCTGTAACGCTGCAGGGACGCGGCATCCGCAACCGGTTTACCCGCCTGCTCCAGGTTCAACAGCTTAACGTTGACCGCCTGCTGGTAACCCTGTGGTTTTACGGAGACTTGATAACGACCGCGGTATTGCTGGTCTTCATCCAGACGGTTCCACTCGATCCAGTCGGTGGTTAACGTCTGGCTGGCGTCATCGCGTTTATCGATGGTGTAGTTCTTCGACTGAATGACGCTGACAACCTGCGGCCACAGCGTGCTACCGCGCGCGCTCTCAACCATCAGAGACGCCGTATCACCGGTGAACTGGGTACGCGCCCCGTTAACCAGCGCCAGAGGCTGTGCTGGCGGACGAATATCAAGCGCTTTACCGACCGGGCCGCTGCCGTTGGTCACGGGAATATTATAATCGCCGTTCTGAATCGGCAGGATCATACCAGCCGGTGCGTGAAGTTCAGCAAGCGGGGTCGCATCCAGATAGGATTCATCACCGCTCACCTGGCGCTTGTAGCGCGAGTCTGAACTACAGGCAGCGAGCAGCATAACAAGCGAAACACTCGCAACCTTCGCCAGGCGCGACTTCTGTACTGAATAAGCCATCAAATCTCCCTAAACTCTACAGCAAACCGGCATGCTTCAGCGCCGCCCTGACGATGTCACGACCTTGGTCGGTAATCGGTGTCATTGGCAGACGCAGCGTATCGGTTGCTACAAGCCCCAACTCCTTACATGCCCATTTCACTGGGATCGGATTGGGTTCGACAAATAATTTATTGTGCAGCGGCATCAGACGCTGATTAATGACACGGGCTTCATCAAAGTGACCGGCTGCGGCCAGTTTGCACATTTCAGCCATATCGCGCGCCGCAACGTTTGCCGTTACGGAAATCACGCCATGGCCACCGAGCTGCATAAAGTCCAGCGCGGTCGCATCATCACCACTCAACAGGATAAAGTCGTCTGAAACCAGCTCTTTGATCTGATGAACGCGGCTTAAGTTCCCTGTCGCCTCTTTAATACCGATAATATTTTTTACTTCCGAGAGACGACCAACGGTTTCCGGCAGCATATCGCAACCGGTACGGGACGGCACATTATACAGAATTTGTGGCAAGTCAGTATGTTCAGCGATGGCTTTGAAGTGCTGGAACAAACCTTCCTGAGTAGGACGGTTGTAATAAGGGGTCACCGTCAGACAGCCAACGATGCCGCTGTCGTTAAAACGTTTGGTCAGGCTGATAGCTTCTGCGGTTGCATTAGCACCAGTTCCCGCGATGACCGGAATACGTCCGTCAGCCAGTTCCAGGGTCAGCATCACTACATCGCCGTGCTCGTCGTGGCTCAGCGTTGCGGATTCACCGGTAGTCCCTACCGAAACGATCGCCGAGGTTCCATTGGCGACATGGTAATCAATGAGCTTCTTCATGCTTGACCGGCAGACATTACCTTTTTCATCCATCGGTGTAACAAGCGCGACAATACTTCCCGTGAACATGAGCCATCCTCTGTGCGAACAAGAGTCTCAATGTTACGTTTGGAACTGTAATAAAAGCAAGCGACCTGAGGCTCTCAGGCGGTTGTATGCATGTTTTTTTTATGCTTTCCTTAGGAAGACTTAACCATGCAAAGGAAGAACAGGTTTGACAACCTCATCACAACATTACCTGGTTATCACTGCGCTGGGTGCCGACAGGCCGGGTATCGTGAACACCATCACCCGCCACGTAAGCAGCTGCGGCTGTAATATCGAAGACAGCCGTCTGGCCATGCTTGGCGAAGAGTTCACATTTATTATGTTGCTTTCCGGGACATGGAACGCCATTACGTTGATTGAATCGACCCTGCCGCTGAAGGGCGCCGAGCTGGATTTGCTGATTGTCATGAAGCGCACCACGGCGCGGCCGCGTCCGGCTATGCCTTCTACCGTCTGGGTGCAGGTTGAAGTGCCTGATTCTCCCCATCTGATAGAGCGCTTCACCGCGCTGTTTGACAGCCATCAGATGAACATTGCCGAGCTCGTTTCCCGCACACAGCCGGGCGACGCAAGTACGGTTCCCACGCTCTTTATTCAAATTACCGCGCACAGTCCTGCATCACAGGATGCGTCAAATATCGAGCAAGCGTTCAAAGCCCTCTGTACAGAATTAAACGCGCAGGGCAGTATAAGCGTCGTCAATTATTCGCAGCACGAACAGGATGGAGTTGAGTAATGAACCCACTGAAAGCCGGTGACATCGCACCGAAATTTAGCTTACCGGATCAAGACGGCGAGCAAGTAAATTTGACCGACTTCCAGGGACAGCGTGTTCTGGTCTATTTCTACCCGAAAGCCATGACCCCCGGCTGCACCGTACAGGCCTGCGGCTTACGCGACAACATGGACGAGTTGAAAAAAGTCGGCGTGGAAGTGCTGGGTATCAGCACGGATAAACCAGAAAAGCTGTCACGATTTGCTGAAAAAGAGCTGCTGAACTTCACGCTGCTTTCTGATGAAGACCATCAGGTGTGCGAGCAGTTCGGCGTCTGGGGCGAGAAGACGTTTATGGGTAAAACCTACGACGGTATTCACCGCATCAGCTTCCTGATTGACGCTGACGGAAAAGTTGAACACGTGTTTGACGACTTCAAAACCAGCAACCACCACGACGTGGTGTTGAACTGGCTGAAAGAAAGCGCCTGATAAACAGCAAAACGGCAACCCAGGTTGCCGTTTTTCGTGTTTTCCCCCTCTTCCCGTGGGAGAGGGTCGGGGGGAGGGCATCAGGCCGCTCAAAACTACTTCTCTTCCACCGCCGGCACATCCGGCCACGCGTGGACCACGGCTTTAATCAGCGTCGCCAGCGGAATGGCGAAGAACACGCCCCAGAATCCCCACAGCCCGCCGAAAATCACCACCGATAAGATAATCACCAGCGGATGCAGGTTCACCGCTTCGGAGAACAGTACCGGTACCAGCAGGTTACCGTCCAGCCCCTGAATAATCAGATACACCGCGAAGCAGCTCCAGAACTCAGTCCCCAGCCCAAACTGGAACAGCGCCACGCCAACCACCGGAATGGTCACCACAAACGCGCCGATATACGGAATCAGGACAGACAGCCCCACCAGCACCGCCAGCAGCAGCGAGTAGTTCAGGCCGAAAATCAGGAAGCCAATCCAGGTGGCGACCCCCACGACAATCATCTCCAGCACCTTGCCGCGAATGTAGTTGGTGATCTGCTGGTTCATCTCTTCCCAGACCTGCCCCGCCAGCCCGCGGTTGCGCGGCAGAATACGGCGAACGGCGTTGAGCATCTGGTCTTTATCTTTCACCAGGAAGAAGACCATCAGCGGCACGAGCACAAGGTAAACCGCCAGCGTCAGCAGTCCGACCAGCGAGGCCAGAGAGTATTTCACCACCGAATCGCCCATCGTCATGATGCGGGCGCGCATATTTTCCGCCATCGCGTCGATAATCCCGGCATCCATCAGGGCTGGGTAACGGCGCGGCAGCGTGGCGGCAAAATCAGAAAGCTTGTTCAGCATGCCGGGCATATCGCGAATAAGGTAGATCCCCTGCTGCCAGGCAACCGGCATCACTACAAAGGCCATTAACAGCAGGATGCCGACAAACAGCACCAGCACGATGCTGGTCGCCCAGCGACGGGAACAGCCGATGTGCTCCAGGCGCACCGTTGGCCACTCCAGCAGGTACGCCAGCACAATCGCCACCAGCAGGGGCGCGAGCAGGCCGCTGAAGAAGAACAGAATACCGAACCCGGCAACCAGAATAACCAACAAAGCAATGGCTTCCGGGTCGCTGAACCGACGCCGGTACCACTGCATTAACATTTCTAGCATACAACCCTTCCCTGAATCGAATGGCGGGAGTGAGACGATGAATTGTATCTAACTGTCACAAAAAAGACTTTCGCTTTTTGTATCCCGATCACAATCCGCAAAAGCCTGATGAATGGGATTTTCTTCATGCTACAACACGGCTACACTCCCAAAGCAGCAGAGATGAACGATATACCGGTTCATCGGTCAAATTAGCACATCCAACATACAGGACAGTGGTTATGTTCAGGCAGTTGAGAAAAACACTGGTTGCGACACTGATTGCCGCGGTGACGGTCGGTCAGGTGTTGCCCGCTTTTGCTGACTCGTCCGATACATTGCCGGACATGGGCACCACAGCAGGAAGCACGCTCTCTATTGGGCAAGAGATGCAAATGGGGGATTACTATGTTCGCCAGCTGCGCGGCAGCGCCCCGCTGATTAACGACCCTTTGCTGGTACAGTACATTAACGGGCTGGGGATGCGTCTGGTTTCGCACGCCGACTCGGTAAAAACCCCCTTCCATTTCTATTTAATCAATAACGACGAAATCAACGCCTTCGCCTTCTTTGGCGGTAACGTGGTGCTGCATTCGGCGTTATTCCGTTACTCTGACAACGAAAGCCAGCTGGCCTCGGTAATGGCGCACGAAATTTCGCACGTCACCCAGCGCCATCTGGCGCGTGCGATGGAAGACCAGAAACGTAACGCCCCCCTCACCTGGGTGGGTGCACTGGGCTCTATTCTGCTGGCGATGGCCAGCCCGCAGGCCGGGATGGCAGCACTGACCGGTACGCTGGCGGGAACGCGCCAGGGGATGATCAGCTTCACCCAACAAAACGAGCAGGAAGCGGACCGCATCGGGATTCAGGTGCTGCAGCGTTCGGGCTTTGACCCGCAGGCCATGCCGAGCTTCCTCGAAAAACTGCTCGATCAGGCGCGTTATTCTTCCCGTCCGCCGGAAATTCTTTTGACCCACCCGTTGCCGGAAAGCCGTCTGTCGGACGCGCGTAACCGTGCCAACCAGATGCGTCCGGTCGTGGTCCAGTCTTCGCAGGATTTCTACATGGCGAAGGTGAGAACCCTGGGGATGTACAATTCCGGGCGTAACCAGCTCACCAGCGACCTGCTGGATACCCTGGCAAAAGGCAACGTGCGTGAGAAGAACGCCGCGCAGTATGGTCATGCGCTCCTGGCAATGGAAGCCAGCAAATACGACGAGGCGCGTAAAGCGCTGCAGCCGCTTCTGGCAGCCGATCCGAACAACCCGTGGTACCTCGATCTGTCGACGGATATCGATCTGGGGCAGAAGAAGCCTGCCGATGCGATTAACCGCCTGAAAGGGGCGAAAGATGTCCGTACCAACCCGGTGCTGCAGCTTAACCTGGCGAACGCTTACTTGCAGGGCGGCCAGCCCGGCGAGGCGGCGACCATCCTCAACCGCTACACCTTTAATAATAAAGACGATCAAAACGGCTGGGATCTGCTCGCTCAGGCGGAAGCCCAGCTCGGCAACCGCGATCAGGAGCTGGCGGCGCGTGCCGAAGGTTTTGCCCTGGTGGGCCGCCTCGATCAGGCGATTTCCGCGCTCAGCAGCGCCAGCTCGCAGGTCAAACTCGGCAGCCTCCAGCAGGCTCGCTACGACGCGCGTATCGATCAGCTACGTGGCCTGCAGCAGCGCTTTAAGCCGTACGAGAAGATGTAATAAAGGAGAATTCACGTCATGACAGACGCCGTAAAAATCTATCATAACCCTCGCTGCTCCAAGAGCCGCGATACCCTGAGCCTGTTAAAGTCTAACGGCGTGGAGCCGGAGGTGGTGCTGTATCTTGACACCCCACCTGACGCGCAAACCCTCCGCCAGCTGCTGCACATGCTGGGAATGGGCAGTGCAAGAGAACTGATGCGCCAGAAAGAAGATCTGTATAAGTCGCTTAACCTGGATGACAACCGCCTCACCGAGGCTGAACTGGTCCAGGCGATGGTTGAAAATCCAAAGCTGATTGAGCGCCCGATTGTGGTGGCGAACGGCCAGGCGCGCATTGGACGCCCGCCGGAAGACGTGCTCGAGATCCTTTAGTCCTTATGCCGCAGCGCTTCCAGAAAGGCCTGCGGCGTACTCTCTCCCAACTTTTTCTGGGCTTTCTCCCGGTTGTAAAGTTCGCACAGCTGGATCAACAGCTCGCCTGCCGGTTCACTGTTCAGACGTGGAATGATGTCGCATAGCGGCAGAGCAACCTGAACGGCGGGGTATTGCTGTGGATGCACTGTCACGGTGGTATTGCGTTTCTCAAGCTTCACCTCGAAACCAAAAGTCTCAATAGATTGAATATCAGCCGGACAGGCTTCCAGCACGTCGTTCACCCAGTGGACCAGCAGCTGCGGAGAAATGCCCGCGTACAGCCGGGCGGAGCACCAGCCGCTCACGGGTTCACGCGCCCAGAGCAGATGCTGTTCACCGCCATCGTCCATATGCAGAGACAGAGGCTGATGATGTAACAGGAGTTTTTGCGGCACGATACCTGCCCTCAGCGCCTTTTTCCCCTGCAACGTCGCGCCCTTCTGCTTTACCGAAGCCGGTTTGAGGTAGCGGTTCAGGGTCGCGCGGGATACGGCGATCCCGAGTCCGTTATTGACCATCTGCAGCAGTTCGTCCAGCGGGGCACCCGTGATATCCCGCAGGGCATTGACCAGCGCAACCTGCTCCTGTCTCAATGCTTTGTGTATCACTTTTGGCGTCGTGTGGTTATCCGAAACCTGGTCGCGGTTACGCCAGCGCCTGACTGTAGTGACCGATATCCCCAGCTCAACGGCGAGCTCCCTGTCGCTTTTATCTGATTGCTGAAGATAGCGACGGATGCGCGGCGTCGTGGTGGCATTAGCATGCAGTTTAATTTCCATCGCAGGATCCTCAGAACCAATCTTGTGAGATTTATACTATACCAGCGATTGCTTTGTGACCGATTTCACCTTTCGCTCGCCACGCTTCACTGATAATCCTCAGACATAACACAAACAACACCCCTCAATCTTGTACGGAGTTCACAATGAACAATGTTCTGGGATTTCTTGAAGCAAAACTGATGCCGCTGGCGGCCAAAACGGCCCAGCAGCGGCATCTCGGGGCCATTCGCGGCGCCTACGTCTCCTTCATGCCGTTTATCATCGTCGGCTCTATTCTGCTGGTGATCTCGTCGTTCCCGAATCAAGCCTATCAGCAGTTTATGTCTCAGGCCTTTGGTGAGAGCTGGAGCGCCATTATCGAAATCCCGTTCAACGCGGTGTTCTCCACTATGTCGCTGTTCATCAGCTTCCTGGTCGCCTTCCGCCTGGCGGAACACTATGGCGAGGATCGCATCTCCTGCGGCATCCTGGCGCTGGTCGCCTTTCTCATCCTGACGCCCTTTATCAAAGTGGCGGAGAACGGCGGTATTACCGTCATTCCGGTGGAGTGGATTGGCAGCAAAGGGCTGTTCGTAGCGATGATTGGTTCCCTGCTCTGGACGGAGCTGTTCTGCTGGCTCAAGCGCAAAAAACTGGTGATCAAAATGCCGGACGGCGTGCCTCCGGCGGTGCAGGAGTCGTTCGCCGCGCTGATCCCGGCCCTGCTGGTGATGATTCTGGTGCTGGGTATCCGCATCGTGTTTGAAAACACCCACTACAACACCATCCACCAGTTTATTTACGAAGTGGTTGCCACGCCGGTGCGCCACTATGGCACCTCATACTTTGGCGCGCTGATGACGGTGTTCAGCATCACCATTCTGTGGTCAGTAGGCATTAACTCCGGCTCAATGATCAACGGCATCATTCGACCGCTGTGGATGGAGAACCAGACCGACAACATCGCCGCGATTCAGGCAGGCACGACGCCGCCGCACATTATCACCGAACAGTTTTTTGACATGATCTGGATGGGCGGCGCGGGGGCCACGCTGTCGCTGGTGATTGCAATGCTGATTTTCGCCCGCAGCAAAAACATGCGTGAAGTGGCGCGCCTCGGCGCCGGGGCATCGGTATTTAACATCAACGAACCGATCCTGTTTGGCCTGCCGGTGATCATGAACCCGATCATGCTTATCCCGTTCAACCTGGTGCCGCTGGTGCTGGTCACCGTGCAGTATGCGGCGATGAAGATTGGCGCGGTTGCCGTTACCACCGGGGTGTTTATTCCCTGGACGCTGCCGCCGGTCATCAGCGGTTTTATCGTCACCGGGCACCTGAGCGGCAGCGTGATGCAGCTTATCAACCTGCTGATTGGCGCCATGCTGTATCTGCCTTTTATGCGTATCGTGGACAAACAGTACCGCGCGGCGGAAATGGCCACCGTTACGCAAACCGACACCACCCTTGCAAAACAGGAGTAACGCATGTGGGGAATTATCGCGACCTGGCGAATGGCGCTTGAAGGCGTCACCGAGTCTGCATCTGCGCTGGCTGCGGGGAAACCGGTCTCGGCAGCGGTGGTGGATGCCGTCGCCGCCGTCGAAGACTTTCCGTTTTATAAATCCGTCGGCTACGGCGGGCTGCCCACCGAAAATGGCGAGGTGGAGCTGGACGCCGCCTATATGGACGGCGACACGCTGGCGTTTGGTGCCGTGGGCAACCTGGTGGATATCGCCAACCCGGTGCGCGTGGCGCATGCGTTAAGCCGCCAGCGCTACAACAGCCTGCTGGTCGGCCAGGGCGCGCGGGAATGGGCGCTGAGCCAGGGCTTTGCCGACAAAACCATGCTCACCGACCGCGCCATGCAGCACTACCGCAAACGCTGCCGCGAAACGCTGGATAAGGGCTTAAGCCCTTACGACGGACATGACACCGTCGGCATTATCGGCCTCGATAAACAGGGCTCAATGAGCGTCGCTACCTCCACCAGCGGCCTGTTCATGAAAAAACGCGGTCGACTCGGCGATTCGCCGATCATCGGCTCCGGCTTTTACTGTGACAGCGAAACCGGCGCCGCAACCGCCACGGGCGTCGGTGAAGATCTGATGAAAGGCTGCACCAGTTACGAAATCGTTCGCCGCATGGCGCAGGGTATGACGCCGCAGCAGGCGGCGGATTCGGTGGTGTTCGAACTGGAGGACAAGCTGATGTCGCGCTTTGGCCGCGTGGGCGATCTCTCCGTGGTGTGCATGAATAACAGGGGCGAATTTGGTGCCGCTACCAACATCAAAACCTTTTCGTTCGTGGTGGCGACGGCTCGCCAGCCCCTCACCGTTTTTCGTACCGAACGCCTGCGGGAGAAAACGCATTATCACGCGGTAGACGATGAGTGGATGCAGGCCTATGCAGCGCGGATCCGCGCGCCGATTGAGGAGTCATGATGATTACGTATCAGTTTACCACCGCGCTTTCCGACGCGAAGCCGCAGAGCCATTTGATTGCCTCCGCCTCCTGTACGCTTTTGCCCGAAACGGCGCTTGTCGCGGAAATGCGCGAGTCTGCCAGCATCGCTGACACCCGCTTTGGCTGCGCCCCGTTTGCCCGGATCACCCTGCTGCCCGATGCGCTCTGGCAGGATAGCCTGACCGAAGGATTACTGACGGCGCTGCGCCCGCTGCTGGCCTCGCCCGTCAGTCCCGAGCTGATACTGGACGTGACTGATATCGACGATGTGGTGCTGGCGCAGGTGCTGCGTTTTCTCTTTAATCAGGCGCACAGGCTTAGCGATTTGCAGTTGAAGGAAACCAGCGACAGCATCCGTCTTGAGCGCATCGCCGCGCTCTGCTTACCCGAACAGCAGGAGCGACTGGCGGTTATTTTCCGCCAGCAGCAGGCCATCGCCCACGGCATGGTCGCGGCGCGACGTCTGGCGGATACCCCGTCCGACCGCTGCACGCCGCAGTTTGTGGTGGAAGAGGCGCAAAAACGGTGTGCCGCCTTCCCTGCCCTGCGGTGCGAAGTGCTGAATGAAAAGCAAATCGTTGAGGACGGTCTGGGGCTGCTGCACGCCGTCGGCAAAGGGGCGACCTGTCCGCCGCGCCTGCTGGCGATTCATTATGACGGTGTCAACGACGGCCCGGTGCGCTGCTATGTGGGTAAAGGCATTACCTTTGATACCGGCGGCCTGTGGCTGAAGGAAGGCGCGGGCATGTACACCATGAAATACGACATGTGCGGTGCGGCTAACGTGCTGGGCCTGATGCTGACCGTCGCAGAGCTGGCGCTGCCCGTACGCATTATGGGCGTGCTGGCGCTGGCGGAAAACGCCATCGGCCCGGACGCCATGCAGCCCGGCACGGTAGCAACGGCCTGCAACGGGATCACCGTTGAAATCAACAACACCGATGCCGAAGGCCGACTGGTGCTGGCGGACGCCATCGCCTGGGCCAGCCAGCGCCATCCGCAGGCGCGCTATATCATTGATATGGCCACCTTAACCGGTGCGGTCGTGAAGGCGCTGGGGTATGAGCTGAGCGGGCTGATGACGCAGGATGAACCGCTGCGCGCGGCGCTTACGCTGGCGGGTAAGCAGAGCGGTGATGAAGTGTGGTCCCTGCCGCTGGATGCGCGGCTGAAAAAGCAGACCGACAGCGCGATTGCCGATCTGTGCAACACGCCGACCAACAATGCGGCGATCAGCGCCTCGGCGGCGTGGCTGCTGCATCACTTCTGCCCGCCGACAATTCCGTGGGTCCATCTGGACATCAGCGGTACGGCGCTGTGGCGTGAAAGTGGGCGAAGCGTGGCATCGGGAAGACCGATTCCACTGCTGGTTGAGCATCTAATGGGGGATCTTTAGCCGGGTGGCGGCTGCGCCTTACCCGGCCTACAAAGTGCGGCAGGTTTTCCTAGGCCCGGTAAGGCGAAGCCGACACCGGGCGAGCAAATTCAAAGCTTGAGAATATCTTTCACAAACGGGATGGTCAGCTTGCGCTGGGCGGTAATGGAGGCGCGATCGAGCTGATCGAGCGTGTCAAACAGCGTGCGCATTTCGCGATCCAGACGCTTCAGCAGGAAGCGCCCTACGTCTTCCGGCAGCTCAAACCCGCGCTGCTTCGCACGCAGCTGTAACGCCTGAAGCTTATCTTCATCCGACAGCGGCTGAAGCTTGTAGATTTGCCCCCAGTCCAGGCGAGACGCCAGATCCGGCAGTCCCAGATTCAGCTGGCGAGGCGGACGATCGCCGGTGATCAGCAGCCGGGTTTTCCCCGATTCCAGAATGCGGTTGTAGAGGTTAAAGATCGCCATTTCCCACGGCTCATCCCCCGCCACGCATTCGATATTATCAATGCACACCAGCGAGAGATGTTCCATTCCCTCAAGCACCTCAGGCACGAACCAGGTACGTTTATCCAGCGGCACGTAGCCTACCGCATCGCCGCGCGCCGAAAGCTCCGCGCAGGCGGCATGCAGCAGGTGGCTGCGCCCCGCGCCTTCGCGTGACCAGATATAGATGTATCCGCTGTGTTCCTGGCGCAGCACGTTTTGCAGTGCAGCCAGTAAAGAGGGGTTATCACCCGGCCAGAAACTCGCGAAAGTTTCGTCGTCAGGGAGATAGAGTGGCAGAGAGAGCTGTGCCGGTCCGTTCAGAAGTACCTCAACCAGATCTTACATAAAATCGGAACGGAGTTTAGCACGGAACCTGCGAGGAGAGAACCGGGCGGATCGTCCACCCGGTTAAAGGATCAATGTGGTGCTTTTTCGCTGTCGTCCGCGTCCAGAATTTGTTCTTCCGGGCGAATTACCGAGATCAGCTTGAAGATCAGGCTCAGGCCCACGCCGACGATGGTCGCCAGCGCCATGCCTTTCAGCTCGGCCGCACCAATGTGCACCTTCGCGCCGCTGACGCCGATAATCAGGATCACCGAGGTCAGGATCAGGTTCTGCGCCTTGCTGTAATCCACTTTGGATTCAATCAGCACGCGAATACCGGAGGCACCGATCACGCCGTACAGCAGCAGAGAAACGCCGCCCATCACCGGAACCGGGATGATCTGAATCGCTGCCGCCAGCTTACCGACGCAGGAGAGCAGAATGGCGATGATCGCCGCGCCGCCGATAACCCAGGTGCTGTAGACGCGGGTAATCGCCATCACGCCGATGTTTTCACCGTAGGTGGTGTTTGGCGTAGAACCAAAGAAACCGGAGATGATGGTGGAAAAACCGTTCGCAAACATGGAGCGGTGCAGACCCGGGTCGCGGATTAAATCGCGCTTAACGATGTTCGCCGTTACCACCAGGTGGCCGACGTGCTCCGCAATCACCACCAGCGCCGCAGGCAGAATGGTGAAAATCGCAAACCATTCGAAGCGCGGCGTGTAGAAGGTTGGCAGCGCGAACCAGTGCGCCTCGGCAATCGGGGTAGTATCCACCACGCCCATCACGAAGGAGAGCGCGTAGCCCGCCAGCACGCCGATCAGGATCGGGATAATCGCCATAAAGCCGCGGAACAGCACGGAACCAAACACCGTTACGCCCAGGGTCACCAGCGAGATGATAATGGTTTTGGAATCCGGTGACTGGCCGTCAGCAGGCAGCAGGCCGGCCATATTCGCCGCGACGCCCGCCAGCTCAAGACCGATGACGGCCACGATGGCGCCCATCGCCGCAGGTGGGAACATCACGTCCAGCCAGCCGGTACCGGCTTTCTTCACAATGAAGGAGACCAGGCAGAACAGCACGCCACACATGATAAAGCCGCCCAGCGCGACCTCATAACCCAGCGGCAGCAACAATAACACCGGAGAGATAAAGGCGAAGCTCGACCCGAGATACGCCGGAATTTTGCCTTTACAGATGAAGAGGTACAGCAGCGTACCGATGCCGTTGAACAGCAGCACGGTAGCCGGGTTAATGTGGAACAGGATTGGCACCAGCACGGTTGCGCCAAACATGGCGAACAGGTGCTGCAAACTAAGCGGGATAGTCTGTAAAAGCGGCGGTCTTTCACTCACCCCGATAGCACGGCGCGTCATAGTGTTTTCCTCTGAGTAGTATCGTTGTTGGTGTTTTATTCAAAAAAAAGCCGACTATCAAAGTCGGCTTATTTATCGTTATTCGATTATTTCGTACCAAAGATCTTATCGCCGGCATCGCCGAGCCCCGGGATGATGTACCCGTGCTCGTTCAGGCCCTGGTCGATAGAGGCGGTATACAGCTCAACGTCCGGGTGCGCTTTTTCCAGCGCCGCGATCCCTTCCGGTGCCGCAACCAGCACCAGCACTTTAATGCTGCTGCAGCCCGCTTTTTTCAGCAGGTCGATGGTGGCAATCATTGAACCGCCGGTTGCCAGCATCGGGTCAACCACCAGCGCCATACGCTCGTCGATGTTGGACACCAGCTTCTGGAAGTAAGGAACCGGCTCGAGGGTTTCTTCGTTACGGTAGATCCCGACCACGCTAATGCGCGCGCTTGGCACGTGCTCCAGCACGCCTTCCATCATGCCGAGACCGGCACGCAGGATTGGCACAACGGTAATTTTCTTACCTTTGATCTGCTCAACCTGCACCGGGCCGTTCCAGCCTTCGATGGTGACTTTTTCCGTTTCCAGATCGGAGGTCGCTTCGTAGGTCAGCAGGCTGCCGACTTCAGAGGCCAGTTCGCGAAAACGCTTCGTGCTGATGTCATGCTCACGCATCAGGCCCAACTTGTGTTTAACGAGTGGGTGTTTCACTTCCACAATCTTCATTCTCTTTCTCCTCTGAATGGCATCCGCAAAAAAATCGCGGGATTATACCGCTTTTTTCGGATTAGGCCATACCCATGTTGCTTGACAGGGATCAAGCAAAGACAAAAAAGCCGGAGACTGAGTTCCGGCTTGGGTGCGGGTTCTGCCCGGTGGCGCTGCGCTTACGCGGGCCTACGTGTATTGTAGGTCGGGTAAGCGTTAGCGCCACCCGACAATTACAGGTTATCCCCGTTGCTCGCAATCACCTGCTTATACCAGTCGAACGACTTCTTCTTGCTGCGGTTCAGCGTGCCGTTGCCTTCATTGTCTTTATCGACAAAGATAAAGCCGTAGCGTTTTTTCATTTCACCGGTACCGGCAGACACCAGGTCGATACAGCCCCACGGGGTATAGCCCATCAGGTCTACGCCATCTTCCACCACCGCTTTTTTCATCTCGCGGATGTGGGCGGCCAGGTAGTCAATTCGGTACTGGTCGTTCACCGTGCCGTCGCTCTCCTGCACGTCGATTGCGCCAAAGCCGTTCTCAACGATAAACAGCGGCAGCTGGTAGTGATCCCAGAACCAGTTGAGGGAGTAGCGCAGCCCCACCGGGTCAATCTGCCAGCCCCAGTCGGATTTCTGCACGTACGGGTTAGAGACCAGGCTCTTGCTCTCGTCGTAATCCAGCTGCGGGTTGTCCGCCGTCGCCTTGGTGGCGAAGGACATATAATAGCTAAACCCGATGTAGTCCACGCAGCCCTGCGTCAGCGCCGCTTTATCTTCTTCGGTAATATCCAGCGCGAAGCCGCGACGTTCGAAGTAGTTGAGCAGATGCTGCGGGTACTTGCCGCGCACGTGCACGTCGGTGAACCAGTAGCGGCGGTGCATGGCGTTCATCGCCATCATCATATCGTCCGGCGCGCAGGTCAGTGGATAGATAGGACACATGGCAATCATGCAGCCGATCTGCAGGGACGGGTTAATCTCGCGCCCCGCCTTCACCGCCAGCGCGCTGGCCACCAGCTCATAGTGCGCGGCCTGGAACATTACCGGCTCGCGATCTTCGCCCGGCGCGTACTTCAGCCCCGAGTTGGTGAATGGGGCAAAGTCTTCGTGGAAGTTGGCCTGGTTGTTGATCTCGTTAAAGGTCATCCAGTACTTCACCTTGTGCTGATAGCGCTGGAAAACCACTTTTGCAAAACGAACGAAGAAGTCGATCAGCTTACGGTTGCGCCAGCCGCCGTATTCCGTGACCAGATGAAACGGCATCTCGAAGTGAGACAGGGTAATAACCGGTTCGATGCCGTGCTTCAGACACTCGTCGAACAGGTCGTCATAGAATTTCAGGCCTGCCTCGTTCGGCTCAAGCTCGTCGCCTTTCGGGAAGATCCGCGTCCAGGCAATAGAGGTGCGGAAGCATTTGAACCCCATCTCGGCAAAGAGTTTGATGTCTTCTTTATAGCGGTGATAGAAATCGATGGCTTCATGGTTAGGGTAGTTTTTCCCGTCCAGCACGCCGTTGGTGATTTCACGCGGCACGCCGTGCGCGCCTGCGGTCATCACATCGGCCACACTCACCCCCTTGCCGCCCTCTTTCCAGCCGCCTTCGAGCTGGTGCGCCGCAACCGCACCGCCCCACAGAAAATCTGCTTTAAATCCTGACATTCACTTTCCCTCATTCTGCGTTATTTTCTGCAAAAACAATTACAGAAACCGGTTTCAGTTGAATGATGTGCAAAGCCGTTTCGGGTTGCAAGGAGAATACCGAAACCGGTTTCATTTTCGTGAACAGACGCAAGTTTGGGCGCACTGGCAGGCTGCGCGTAAAAAAAGATCCCTACGTCCAGAATAGGCTCGCAAACGTTTGCCTGGACTGTTAGAATTGCGCCGATTTTTCTTACTAGCTATGCAATCGCGTGGGGATTTAAGCCGTGACCAACAAAACTTCTCTCAGCTACAAAGATGCCGGTGTTGATATTGACGCAGGTAATGCGCTGGTTGACCGAATCAAAGGTGTGGTGAAAAAAACCCGCCGCCCGGAAGTGATGGGTGGTCTGGGTGGATTCGGCGCACTGTGCGCGCTGCCGCAAAAATATCGTGAACCTGTTCTGGTCTCGGGAACTGACGGTGTAGGCACTAAACTGCGCCTGGCGATGGATTTAAAGCGTCACGACACAATCGGTATCGATCTGGTCGCGATGTGCGTGAATGACCTGGTGGTTCAGGGCGCAGAGCCGCTGTTCTTCCTCGATTACTACGCGACCGGCAAACTGGACGTAGATACCGCGGCAAGCGTGATCAACGGTATCGCCGAAGGGTGCCTGCAGTCTGGCTGTGCGCTGGTTGGCGGTGAAACCGCGGAAATGCCGGGCATGTATCACGGCGAAGATTATGACGTCGCGGGCTTCTGCGTCGGTGTAGTAGAAAAATCAGAAATTATCGACGGCAGCAAAGTGGCCGATGGCGATGTGCTGATCGCGCTGGCCTCCAGCGGCCCGCACTCCAACGGCTACTCCCTGGTGCGTAAAATCATCGAAGTGAGCGGCTGTGACCCGCTGACGACCGAACTTGACGGTAAACCGCTGGCTGACCATCTGCTGGCCCCGACCCGCATCTACGTGAAAAACGTGCTTGAGCTTATCGAGAACGTCGACGTTCACGCTATCGCTCACCTGACCGGCGGCGGCTTCTGGGAAAACATCCCGCGCGTCCTGCCGGACAACACCCAGGCGGTGATCGACGAATCCTCATGGCAGTGGCCAGCCGTGTTTAACTGGCTGCAGACCGCAGGCAACGTGAGCTCCCACGAAATGTACCGCACCTTTAACTGCGGCGTGGGCATGGTTATCGCCCTGCCGGCAAGCGAAGCGGATAAAGCGGTCAAGCTGCTGACTGAAAAAGGTGAAAACGCGTGGAAAATCGGTACGATTAAAGCCTCCGATTCCGAACAGCGTGTGGTCATTGAATGAAAAACATCGTGGTGCTCATTTCCGGCAACGGAAGCAATTTGCAGGCGATAATTGACGCCTGCAAACAGAAGAAAATCAATGGCACCATTCGGGCAGTTTTCAGCAACAAGGCCGACGCGTTCGGCCTTGAGCGCGCGCGGGAAGCGAACATCCCTGCGCACGCGCTGGAAGCCAGCCAGTTCGCCGGGCGTGAAGCCTTTGACCGCGAGCTGGTGCATGAGATTGATGCCTACGCGCCGGACGTGGTCGTACTGGCGGGCTATATGCGTATTCTGAGCCCGGCTTTTGTAGAACACTTCGCCGGACGTCTGCTGAATATCCACCCTTCCCTGCTGCCGAAATATCCCGGCCTGCACACCCATCGTCAGGTTCTGGAAAACGGCGATGAGGAGCACGGCACCTCCGTGCATTTCGTTACCGACGAGCTGGACGGCGGTCCGGTGATCCTGCAGGCAAAAGTCCCGGTCTTTGACGGCGATAGCGAAGAAGACGTGACCGAACGCGTGCAGACCCAGGAGCATGCCATCTACCCGCTGGTGGTAAGCTGGTTTGTCGACGGGCGTCTCGAAATGCGCGACGGCGCAGCCTGGCTGGACGGCGTGAAGTTACCCCCGCAGGGTCATGCGGCGGAAGAGTAGTTTGTTATGTCGGGTAGCGCAGCTGCGCTTACCCGACCTGTTCATTGCATTACCCGATATCCCCTTCTCCAACCCTCTAAAATCCCCAACAAAAAAAATAACTGTCATACTTTTCTGGCACTGTTGGACATATCGTGGAAATGCTCGCCATAATAAGGACGAGACGGATTTACCACGTCCTGTGATTGAACTGGAGTGTGAGCTGTAATGGGTCAGGAAAAGTTATATATCGAGAAAGAGCTAAGCTGGTTAGCATTTAACGAACGTGTACTCCAGGAAGCGGCAGACAAAAGTAACCCGCTGATCGAGCGCATGCGTTTTTTGGGCATCTATTCCAACAACCTGGATGAGTTCTACAAGGTTCGCTTTGCCGAGCTGAAAAGACGCATCATCATCAGCGAAGAACAGGGCCTAAACTCGCACTCGCGGCACCTGCTGGGCAAAATCCAGTCCCGCGTGTTGAAAGCCGATCAGGAATTTGACGGCCTGTATAACGAACTGCTGCTGGAGATGGCGCGTAATCAAATCTTCCTGATTAACGAACGTCAGCTTTCCGTTAACCAACAAAACTGGCTGCGCCACTATTTTAAACAGTACCTGCGCCAGCACATTACCCCGATTCTCATCAACCGCGAAACCGATCTGGTGCAGTTCCTGAAAGATGACTACACCTATCTGGCCGTGGAAATTATTCGCGGTGAATCCATCCGTTACGCGCTGCTGGAGATCCCGTCCGACAAGGTGCCGCGCTTTGTGAACCTGCCGCCGGAAACCCCGCGCAGACGCAAGCCGATGATCCTGCTCGATAACATCCTGCGCTACTGTCTGGACGATATCTTCAAAGGCTTCTTCGATTACGATGCGTTAAACGCCTACTCGATGAAGATGACCCGTGACGCCGAATATGACCTGGTGCACGAGATGGAAGCCAGCCTGATGGAGCTGATGTCGTCCAGCCTGAAACAGCGCCTGACGGCCGAGCCGGTACGCTTTGTCTATCAGCGCGATATGCCGGACGCCATGGTGGAAATGCTGCGCGAGAAACTGACCATTTCGCGCTATGACTCCATCGTACCGGGTGGTCGTTACCACAACTTTAAAGACTTTATTGGCTTCCCGAACGTCGGCAAAGCGAATCTGGTGAACAAGCCGCTGCCGCGCCTGCGCCATCTGTGGTTCGATAAATTCCGCAACGGATTCGACGCCATCCGCGAACGCGATGTCCTGCTCTACTATCCGTATCACACCTTTGAGCACGTGCTGGAACTGCTGCGTCAGGCCTCGTTCGACCCGAGCGTGCTGGCGATCAAAATCAACATCTACCGCGTGGCAAAAGATTCCCGCATCATCGACGCGATGATCCATGCGGCGCACAACGCCAAAAAAGTGACCGTGGTGGTTGAGCTGCAGGCGCGCTTCGACGAAGAGGCGAACATTCACTGGGCGCGTCGTCTGACGGAAGCCGGTGTGCACGTCATCTTCTCCGCGCCGGGGCTGAAAATTCACGCCAAGCTGTTCCTCATCTCCCGTAAAGAGGGCGACGAGGTAGTGCGCTACGCCCACATCGGTACCGGGAACTTTAACGAGAAAACGGCGCGAATCTATACCGACTATTCGCTGCTGACCGCCGATGCCCGCATCACCAACGAGGTGCGCCGGGTCTTTAACTTTATTGAGAACCCGTACCGTCCGGTGAACTTTGACTATCTGCTGGTCTCGCCGCAGAACTCGCGCCGTCTGCTGTACGATATGATCGATAAAGAGATCGCCAATGCCCAGAAAGGGCTGTCATCCGGCATCACGCTGAAGCTTAACAACCTGGTTGATAAAGGGCTGGTGGACAGGCTGTACGCGGCGTCCAGCTCCGGCGTGCCGGTTAATCTGCTGATCCGCGGCATGTGCTCGCTGATCCCGGAACTGGAAGGCATCAGCGACAATATTCGCGTGATCAGCATTGTTGACCGCTACCTGGAACACGATCGCGTCTATATTTTCGATAATGCGGGTGATAAACAGGTCTATCTCTCTTCGGCAGACTGGATGACGCGCAACATTGACTACCGAATTGAAGTCGCGGCACCGCTGCTGGATCCGCGCCTGAAGCAGCAGATCCTCGACATCATCGAGATTCTGTTCAGCGATACCGTGAAAGCACGCTATATCGACAAAGAACTCAGTAACCGCTATGTACCGCGTGGCAACCGCCGCAAAGTGCGGTCGCAACTGGCGATTTACGACTATATCAAATCACTCGAGCAACCCGATTAACCTATGCCGATAAATGATAAGACCCCACGCCCGCAGGAATTCGCCGCGGTCGATCTTGGCTCTAACAGTTTCCACATGGTCATCGCCCGTGAGGTGGATGGCGCACTGCAGATCATCGGTCGTCTGAAGCAGCGGGTACACCTGGCGGATGGCCTTGATGAACGCAGCATGCTCAGCGAAGAGGCAATGGAGCGTGGGTTAAACTGCCTGTCGCTGTTTGCTGAACGCCTGCAGGGCTTCTCGCCCTCCAGCGTGTGCATCGTGGGCACCCACACCCTGCGCCAGGCGCTGAACGCGCCGGAGTTCCTCAAGCGAGCTGAAAAAGTGATCCCCTACCCGATTGAGATCATCTCCGGCAACGAGGAAGCGCGTCTGATTTTCATGGGCGTTGAGCACACCCAGCCGGAAAAAGGGCGCAAGCTGGTTATCGATATCGGCGGCGGCTCAACGGAGCTGGTGATCGGTGAAGACTTTGAGCCTCGCCTGGTGGAAAGCCGCCGTATGGGCTGCGTCAGCTTCGCGCAGATGTATTTCCCGGGCGGCACCATCACCCGCGAGAACTTCCAGCGTGCGCGTATGGCGGCCGTCCAGAAGCTGGAAAACCTGGCCTGGCAGTACCGAATTCAGGGCTGGAACGTGGCGCTGGGCGCGTCAGGCACCATCAAAGCGGCGCATGAGGTGCTGCTGGCGATGGGTGAAAAAGACGGGATTATTACCCCTGAACGCCTGGCTCTGCTCACCGAAGAGGTGCTGAAGCATAAAAGCTTCGACGCCCTGAGCCTGCCGGGCCTGTCCGATGAGCGTAAATCAGTCTTCGTACCGGGGCTTGCGATCCTGTGCGGCGTGTTTGATGCGCTGGCGATTAAGGAACTGCGTCTCTCCGACGGCGCGCTGCGCGAAGGCGTGCTGTACGAAATGGAAGGCCGCTTCCGCCATCAGGATATTCGCAGCCGTACCGCGCAAAGCCTGGCCAACCAGTACAACATCGACCGCGAACAGGCGAAGCGCGTGCTGGACACCACGGTGCAGATGTACGAACAGTGGGAAGAACAGAATCCGAAGCTCGCACACCCGCAGCTTGCCGCGCTGTTAAAATGGGCCGCGATGCTCCATGAGGTGGGGCTGAACATCAACCATAGCGGCATGCACCGCCATTCGGCCTATATTCTGCAAAACAGCGATCTGCCTGGCTTCAACCAGGAGCAGCAAACCATGATGGCGACCCTGGTGCGGTATCACCGCAAAGCCATCAAGCTCGACGACCTGCCGCGCTTCACGCTGTTCAAGAAAAAGCAGTTCCTGCCGCTCATTCAGCTGCTGCGTCTTGGCGTGCTGCTCAATAACCAGCGTCAGGCGACCACCACGCCGCCCACGCTGAAGCTTAAAACCGACGACCATCACTGGACGCTGAGCTTCCCGCACGACTGGTTCAGCCAGAACGCGCTGGTCCTGCTGGACCTGGAAAAAGAACAACAGTACTGGGAAGCGGTCACCGGCTGGCTGCTCAAAATTGAAGAAGAGAGCGCTGACGTCGCCGCGTAACGGTTCAGGCGTCCGCGCAGGACGCCTCCGTTTCCAGCAGTGATTCAAGCGGCGCTGGCCTGCCAATCAGATAGCCCTGCACATAATCGATACCTAGCGCGTGAACCGCGCTACGTATCTCTTCCGTCTCGACATACTCAGCCACCACCAGCATCTTCTTCATGCGCGCCAGATGGCAGATAGACGCTACGATCTGATAATCCAGGCTGTTATTGACGATATTGCGGATAAAGCTGCCGTCAATCTTGAGAATGTCGGCATCCACGCTTTTCAGCCGCGCATAGCTCGCATACCCGGTACCAAAATCATCAATCGCAATGCGTACCCCCATTTTCTGCAACTGCTGGAGGATGTGTAGCGCCTGCTCCCCGCTGCCGAAGGTGCTGCACTCCGTCACTTCAAAAATCAGCTGCCACGGCTCAATGGCGTATTTCGCCAGCAGGCGACTTACCTCAAGCGGGAACTGTACCCGACACACGGTCGACGGGGCCAGATTAATGGCAAAGCGCTGACCGGGAAGTGTTTCGCGATGCGCTGCAAGGAAGCGCAGGGTATGCTCCAGCACCCACAAATCCACCCGCGAGGAGAGACCAAACTCCTGCGCGACGGGCAGGAATTGGTCGGGGGAGATCAATAGCCCGTTGATATCCGGCATCCGCAGCAGAACTTCGTGATAGCGATCGCCACGCAGGCCGCGAACGGGTTGAACCAGCAGGGCGAATTCGTCGTTATCGAGTGCCTTTTGCAGGCGGCTCATCATCGCGACTTTATCCTTCAGGCTGCGCTGCAAATGGATGGCCCCACGCTGCTGAAGATTTTCCGGATGGTTGGAGGAGAGCGACAGATCGGCAACCACGCCCAGTTCGCCCAGCACCAGATAAAGGTGGTTAACCGGGGACCGGACATAGCAATAGCTCACGCCCACCTGCGGCTGCAGCGGCATCCCGTCCCAGACAAAGCGAAACTGTTTGATATGCTCGTCCAGGGCTTCAATCCGCTGCTGGTGTGATTCCGCATTGAGCCGTACCGCCATGTCATACCCGGTGAGGTGATACACCTGCTCGTTGGGCTGGAGCGTGCCATTCACCCACTGCGCCAGCTGCTGTTTGTACTGAATGCGCAGCAACACGCCGTAATTTCGGCCCAGAATTTCCAGCTCCGGAATGCGCAGCAGGCAGAGCGCCGACCACGGGTTTTTCGCCAGTTCGCGCGACAGCGCCCGCAGGTTAGGCATATGGACGACCGGGTCAAGTAGCGCCAGCCTGCGGGAGCGTTTGTTCACCGCGCGCTGCCGGGTCGCCAGCATCGACATATAAATCACCACAAACGAGAAGACCAGGTAACTGGAAGAGGTGATCGCCAGCTGAATGTCATACCCCTGGTTCACCGGGATATAGTGGTAAAAATAGTGAATAGACACCAGCAGCACCGGTATCCAGATCAGCGACACCAGCTTATAGCCAAAACGCATCGCGCCCCAGAGCATCACCGGCATCAGCAGCGACAGGGTGTAGTTGGTGGTAAAAATGGAGCTGTTTTCATTCATCGGGAGCAGCAGCAGCGAAAGCAGCCCGCCAAGCGCGATTGCCCACACCAGAAACTCAACGATCGTCACCTTTTTGTCTATCTGGGAACGGACCTGCGAGATAAGGCTTTTAAGATAGCGCGGATGACGAATCAGGCGGATCAGCAGATAGCTCAGCGGCACGCCCGTCAGCCCGCTGACCAGCAGCGCCTGGTAGTTAATGAGCGTACGAATATTAAGAGGGTTTAATCCCGCCAGGCTCTGGCGGCTCTCATACACGCCTAAATACACCGCAAACTGAAACAGCAACAGAAACAGCGTCGCGGGGCAGAAGGCCTGCCAGAAGATGCGCTGCGCCATCAGCCGGATGTCGCCGTACGCGGTCATGTTCCGTCTGGGCGCAAACACCCGGTAGCCGCCCCAGCTGAGCACTAAAGGGACGATAAAATGGAGCACGCCGGCGACGGTTTCAAACATCCCGACCGAGGGGTAATAGCGGATAAACAGTGACAATACGATCCCGGGCAGCGCTTCCAGGCCAAAGAACATCATCAGCGAAAGCAAAAATGAGAGAGGTAAATAATAGAGTGCCACAATGCCGTCGCCAAGCTGCGTGAGCGTATTCGCAATGCTCAGCACGGGAAGTAAAACCACCGGTAAAATAAGCGGCAATGCCCACCAGCGGTTTTCATTTTTTTTCAGGAAAGCGAGAATGTTCATAGATGCCCGGTTAAACCCCTATCGCTCCAGAGGGAAATAAAGACAGGCATCCGACCTGACGTACGTCCCGCCCGGCAGCGTGCCGGGCGAACAGTGTGGAGGAAGGATTTTAAATATCAGGGCCAGGAATCCGTTGACATAAATCAAACTACTTTACGCAAATAACGTTTTGCGACGTTTTTCTACAATTATTTTCTTCATATTATCAATATGGTAAATGTATTAATTAATCTCAATAACATTAATTAATGTAAACATTGACGGTTATTTACACATCACAGAATTGACCCCATCTTCCCGCTGTGCCTTAATATCCTTATCGCCCAAAAGGGCTTACCCAGGAAAAACAGAGTGAGTCAGGTCACGCGTATGCGCAAACGACATCGATTTAACACCCGAATGACCCGCATCATACTGCTCATCAGCTTCCTGTTTTTCTTTGGCCGCTTCGTTTACTCTTCGATTGGCGCCTGGTACCACCATCAGGATAAAACCCAGTCGCAGCAGTCCAGCCTGACCGTCGACACCGCTGACCACTAAACCGCCGAAGGATGTTGCACGAGCCGAATAAGGGCCGCGATCCCTTTGCTGAGGATTTTGTCCTGCCGCATCACCACCGCCAGCTGCCGCTGCAGCATGGGCGTCAGCGACATCACGCATAGCCCTTCACGATCGACATCCTGTTCGACCGCCATGCGCGGCACAATACTGTAGCCCAGCCCCGCGCGAACCATGCGTTTGATCGCCTCGATGCTGCCAAGCTGCATCACCGGCGCGATTGCTAATCCACTGGCTGCAAACCAGCCGTCGATCAGCGCCCGGGTCCCGCTGCCTGATTCAAAGGCAATCAGCGGATGAGCGTGCAGCGCCTCCGGCGTGAAATCCCGGAAAACATCCTGCTGCTCCCGCGAGGCGATAAACATAAACTCTTCGTCCATCACCGGCATGACGTCCAGCGCTCTGCCGCTCACCGGCAGCGTGACCAGACCCACATCGAGACGGTTCTCTTCGATGGCCCTGACGATGTCGAGGGTGTTGCCCGTTGTCACCCCCACGCTCAGGAGCGGATAGTCGCGGCGCAGCTGCTCCAGCAGGGGCGGGAGAAGATGGATGCAGGCCGTTGCCCCCGTGCCAAGCGTAATGGTGCCGCTCACGTCGTGACTGAACGCACTCACGGACCGGATGGCGTCATCCACCGCCTGCTGAATACGCTCCCCATGCGTCAGCAAAGCCTGCCCGGCAGCCGTCGCCTTAATCCCCCGCCCGGTACGCTCTACCAGCCGCGTTTGCAGAAACTGCTCCAGCTGGCGTATTTGCAGGCTGACGGCGGGCTGTGAAATGCCCAGCACGTCCGCTGCCGCTGAAAAGCTGCCGCGCTGGATCACCAGACGGAAGGTGGCGAGATAGCCCAGATTAAGCGTCGTCATTCAAAGTTTCTCTTATACCGCGCATAAGGTTACGGCCCTGCCAGCACAATACCGCGCCCGTTATGCTCAGGACAACTGCATAGCGGAATGAAAAATAATGGAAACACCTGCCCTGCCACGCCGCCTCGCCCTCATGGCGGGATGTAATCAACTCATCAACTGGGGGATCTCGTTTTATATGCCCGGCACCTTTGCGCTGGCCATTGCAGCCGACCGGGGATGGTCGTCACCGCAGATTTACCTCGGCCTGACGCTGGCGATGCTGGTGATGGCGGCGGTTTCGCCCTTTGTGGCCCACCTGCTGGCACGCTTTGGCGGTCAGACGGTGGTGATGAGCGGCACGCTGCTGATCGCCGCAAGCTGCGCCTGTATGGCGTATACCCAGACGCTATTTGGCTGGTACTGCGCCTGGCTGGTCATCGGTGTAGGGATGCGCCTGTCGCTGTACGATGCGCTATTCGCCGCGCTGGTGAATCTTTACGGGCAGCAGGCGCGCAGAACAATCTCCCGCGTCACGCTGGCGGGCGGGCTGGCTTCCGCCGTCTTCTGGCCGCTGGGCGATGCTCTGCTTCATGTGATGAGCTGGCAGGAGGCGCTGCGCGTCTATGCTCTCTTCGGCCTGCTGAGCGCAGCGCTGATAAGAACGCTCCCCCATCAGCGGCTGACGGTAACGACACAGGTCGCCGCGCCGCCCCTGAACAACGAGCGGCGCAACGGCTGGCTTTATGCCGCCTTCATTGCCCTCATCACCTTTGTCTCTAACGGCACCTCCACCCATCTGCCGGAGTTTATTGCCCACTTCGGCCTGCCGGTCGCCATCGGCATGCTGTGGGGGATCGGCCAGACGGCTGCTCGCTCGCTGGAAGTGCTGGCGGGTGCCCGTTTAACCCCCTTCAAACTCACGCTTTTTACCGCGCTCGCCATGCCGCTCTGCTTTCTTCTGGGGTTGAGCAGCGCTCTGTTTGTGTGGTGTGCGGCCGGGTTTGTGCTGGGCTATGGCGCCATGAACGGGCTGGTCACCATCGTGAAAGCTACCCTGCCGCTGGAACTGTTCAGCGCGGAAAGCTATGCCCGTCGCACCGGCACGCTGCTTATCCCCGGCCAGCTGATGGCGGCAGCCTCGCCGTTTGCCTATGCGTGGCTGAATAAAACCCTGGGGATCGCGGGTGCAATGTGGGTTTCAACGGGGCTGACGCTGGTGATTGCCGGGCTGGCGATAGCCATTGTGCGCCGTCCCGGAAGGCAAAGTGTATCGCACTGTATCCCGCGGGCCACGGTGACAAACGGGTACAAAACGCCCCCTCCGGCAAATATCTCCGATACATAAAAATGGTTTTCTTTCCCTGTCGCCATTCAGAACCGATGAGGAGAGAGACCGATGATCCGTCGTTATGCACTTATCCCCCTGCTTGTCCTGGCATCTGTAGCCCATGCCCAGGCCACACCGCTGGACAACCTGAGCGCCGCGGACGTTAACGGCCCCGCCGCCGTTGCGCCGCTGGCGCAGCCGCAGCCGCCCGCAAAGCTGATAGTCGATCCGCCGCTTGCCGGGCCGCTGAGCAAAGGCGCGGTGTTTATTCAGTACCGCGCCGAAAACCTGCGCATCGAGCCGGTATTCGGCCCCGACGCGCTCAAGGTCACCCCGCGCATCGGGCACATTCACGTGGTGGTGGACGACGCGCCGTGGCACTGGGCTGACGCCAGCGGAGAGCCAGTGATCCTGGTCGGGCTGCCCGCAGGGAAACACAAGGTGACCATTATTCTGGCCGACCCGACGCATAAGCCGCTCGATCACAAAACCCTTGAATTCACCGTACCGCCCCACGCGGCGGTCCACCATTTTTAAGGAACCTGAAAATGAAAGCACTGTTTGTACTGACGGCAGGCCTGCTGGCGCTTTCCGCCAGCGCCTTTGCACAGAGCAAAACCAGCGTCGTGCTGGTACACGGCGCATTTGCCGACGGCAGCAGCTGGAATAAGGTCATTACCCTGTTGCAGAAACAGCACGCAGAGGTCATTGCCGTCCAGCTGCCGCTCACGTCGCTAAAAGATGACGTTGCCGCCACAAAGCGGGCCATCGCCCGCGCGCGGGGTGACGTAGTGCTGGTGGGTCACTCCTGGGGCGGCACCGTGATTAGCGAAGCGGGCAACGATGCGCGGGTAAAATCGCTGGTGTATGTGGCGGCTTTCGCGCCTGACTCCGGCCAGTCGACGGCGGACCTGGCAGGAAGCTACCCTGCACCGCCGGGCAGCGCGGGCATTGCCAAAACAGCGGACGGCTATTTATACCTGCCGACGGAAGCCGTCAGGAAGGATTTCGCGCCGGACGTGAAGCCAGCCATTCAAGATACGATTGCAGCCACGCAGGGGCCAATTAAGGCCGAGGCGTTTGGTGAAAAGGTCGCCCACGCGGCGTGGCATGACAAACCGAGCTGGTTTGTGGTCAGCAAGAATGACCGAATGATCAACCCCGATCTTGAACGCGCGATGGCGAAGACGATCCATGCGAAAACCACCGAGGTGGCGGCGAGCCACGTGTCGATGGTGAGCCAGCCGCAGATCGTTGCCCGGACGATTGAGCAGGCGATTGAAGCAAAGTAATTTTTTGCGAATTGTAGGCCGGGTAAGCGCAGCGCCACCCGGCAAAAAACAGCTTCAGCGCCCGCCATCCGCGGGATAATCCCGATTAATCCACGCGTGGTCCTCCTCCCAGGTGAACATCCATTTGCGCACCGGCCCGGCCATCACGTTGAGATAATAGCTGTCATACCCGGCCATCGTCGCCACCGGGTGGTATCCCTTCGGCACCATGACCACGTCACGGTTGTAGACCGCCATGCACTCATCCAGCGCTCTGTCGTCGGTGTAAACCCGCTGCATGCAGAACCCCTGCTCCGGGTTGAGGCGATGGTAGTAGGTCTCCTCCAGGTAAGTCTCCTGGGGCGGATTATCCGTGTCGTGCTTGTGGCTCGGGTACGAGCTGGTGCAGCCCTCGTTGGTCCAGACCTCCACCACCAGCAGGCTGTCGGCGGGCTTGTCTTCCGGCAGAATGTTATGCACGTAGCGCTGGTTGTGCCCCTTACCGCGCGCTTCGCCGGCGATATCCTGCGGGGCAATCAGCCGTGTCGGATGCGTGCCCTTGCCCGGCGCGGCGCAGACCGCCAGCTCCAGCGTCGTCAGCGCCTTCACCTGCACCGTCTCCTGCGGGGTGACGTACACCGCCCACGGCTTGATGCGCTCGAACGGGCTCATCCGCTCGCCGATGTCGTTAAACTGCGCGGAAGGTGTGCTGATGGAGGCGCGTCCGGCGACCAGCACCAGACAGCGCTCTTCGCGGACGGCGGGCAGCGTCAGCGTCTGCCCCTCCTGCAGCTCATACGCCTCAAAGCCGACGTATCCCCACCCTGCGCTCTCCGGCGTGACGGACTGGGTGCGCCCCTCCGCGTTCGGCTGTTGCCAGCGTGATAACAGACGTGACATGTCACCTCCTTAAATCAGTCCGGCGTCGCGCGCCAGGCGGTTCAGGTTGTTATATCCCAGACGGGCGTAGGTCAGCGGATGGGCGATGGCCGGATCCTGCTCGGCCTCGACCACCAGCCAGCCGTGATAGTCCTGCGCCTTCAGCAGCCGCATAATCGGCGGATAATCGACGCAGCCGTCGCCCGGCACGGTAAAGACGCCGCTCAGCACCGCGTCGAGGAAGCTGGTTTTACGGTTTTTCACGTCCGCCAGCACGTCGGCACGCACGTCTTTGCAGTGAACGTGGTTGATGCGCGACGCCCAGCGCTGCGCCACCGCCAGCGGATCGGCCCCGGCAAAGGTCAGATGGCCGGTATCAAGCAGTAGCCCCACCGCGTCGCCGGTGTGGGTCATCAGGTTGTCCACGTCGTCGGCGGACTCAATCACCGTGCCCATATGGTGATGGTAGGCAATCTGGACTCCCTGCTGCTGGGTGTAGCGGGCAAATTCGGTGAGCTTCTCGCCGTACTCTCTCCAGCGAGCCTGCGGGAAGCGCGGGCGCAGGTGCACCGGGGTCTGCTGCTCGCCGTGAATGCAGCCGCTCACTTCCGCAAAGACCAGCACCTTCGCCCCCAGCTCGCGCAGCAGCGTCAGGTGGGACTGCACGGCGGCGATCTCCTCCTCCACGCTGCGCTCCAGCAGGCGGCCGGAGTACCAGCCGGAGACCAGCTGCAGGTCGTGGCGCTGCAGGATGGGGCCAAGCAGGCGCGCTTCGCGCGGGAACTTATTGCCCAGCTCGAAACCGGCGAAACCGGCCTCTTTCCCTTCGCTCAGGCAGGTCTCCAGCGACGTTTCCGCGCCGAGAGAAGGCAGATCGTCATTCGTCCACGTCAGCGGGTTAATGCCCAGTTGTACACTCATTGTCGTCTCCATTATGCGTGTCCGCGCTCGCGCCACCAGGCGATAAGCTGCAGGTAGTTGTCCCGGATGCGCGCCACCAGCTGCGCATCGTCAATATCGTGTTTCAGCCACGCGCGGGAGGCATCGCCAAACAGCGTGCGCCCCACGGCGAAGCCTTTCACCAGCGTCTGCCCCGCTGCGGCTTTAAAGTCGGCGCGCAGCTGTTCCGCCGGGGCGTCCAGACCGAGGATCACCACCCCGCGGCAGTGCGGGTCCCGACGTTCGATAATCTCGCTCAGCGCCGTCCAGCCGTCGGCGGAGAGCGGCGGCAGCTTCCACCAGTCCGGGTAAATGCCGAGGTTGTAGAAGCGGGAGATGGCGCGCAGGTAGAGCTCGTCGCTGCGCGGCATGGTCGCAGGCAGGATCACCTCCAGCAGCAGCTCGTGCCCGGACTGGCAGCAGGCGTGGTACACCTCGGCGATTTTCTGCTCCTGCTCCAGGCGCAGGCCGTGGGCATCTTCCGGGTGGAAAAAGACCAGGCACTTCACCACATGCTCCTGAGGCCAGCTGATAAGCTGGGTGCCGATGTTGCCATGCTCCATCTCCAGCGGACGCGAGCCCGGCAGCTCGATGGGGCGACCAATCCACCACCCTTCCCCGGTGATGGCGTTCAGCGCGTCCTGACCAAAGGTGCCGTCGCACAGCAGACCGGCTTTGCCCTCCAGCCCGGCCCGGCTCGCCGCCTCGCGGCTGGCCTGCAGGATCAGCTGCTTCAGCGCCGGAATGCGCTTAAGCGACGCGCCGCACTGCAGCGCCATATCCTCAAGCTGGCTGCGGTGGTCGAAGGCCATCACGCACAGCTCCGGCCACTCGCGGCGGCGGGTGGTCACCCGGTGGAGGTGGTTAAGACGCGGGTCGAGATCCGGGCGCGGCACGTTCGCAGCGCGGGAGAGATAGTCATCCAGCTCGATTTTGCTCGGCATGGCCGGGGCGCAGCCGTGGCGCGAGACCACCAGCGCGCCGCAGGCGTTGGCGTAGCGGCACGCCTGCTCCCAGCCCTCATCGTTCAGGTAGCCGCGCAGCAGGCCGGACATAAACGCGTCCCCCGCCCCGAGGACGTTCAGCACCTCCACGCGCACGCCGGTCACCGTCAGGCCGTCGTCCAGCCGGGGCGGAATGGCGTCGGTGTAGACCGAGCAGCCGAGCGCACCGCGTTTGCAGACCAGCGTAGCTTCACTGACTGAGCGCACCTGCCCCAGCGCCTGCAGGGTCTCCGTGCTGCCGCCCGCAATGTGAAACTCCTCTTCGGTGCCGACAATGACGTCAAAGAGGTTCAGCACCTCCTGCAGCTCGCGGGTGACCTTATCGGCGGCGATAAAGCGCGTTTCACCGTCGCCTAAGGAGGTCAGCCCCCACAGCACCGGACGGTAGTCGATGTCCAGCACCGTGCGCACGCCGTGACGGCGGGCATAGCCCAGCGCCGTCAGCACCGCCTCGCGGGTCTGAGGATGAGAAAGGTGAGTCCCGGTGATGGCAAGACAACGTGCGGAGGCAATGTAGCTTTCGTCCACATCGCTGGCGGTAATCGCCATATCCGCGCAGTTATCGCGATAAAAAATAAGAGGAAAGGTGTCCCGGTCTTTAATGCCGAGTAGCACCAGCGCCGTGAGGCGGTCTTTATCGGTGATCAGATGGCTGGTATCGCAGCCCACCTGGTTGAGCTCTTCGCGCAGGAAGCGGCCCATATGTTCATCGCCGACGCGCGCCAGCATCGACGAACGTAAACCCTGACGCGCGGTGCCGTACGCCACGTTGCCCGACGACCCGCCGAGATATTTGGCGAAGCTCGACGCGTCCTCCAGACGGGCACCAATCTGCTGGCTGTAGAGGTCTACCGCCACGCGGCCCATGCATATCACATCAAACTGCTTTTCCACGTTGATACCTCATCAGACAATGTCGTTCACGTTCAGCCAGCGGCCTTCCCGGTGCGAGAGCGCAATCGCGTCCAGCACGCGCGACACCTTCCAGCCCTCTTCGAAGTCCGGCCACATCGGCGCGTCGGCGGCAATCCCGTCCACCAGGTCGCGCACCTCCACCGTTTTTTGATCGTTAAAGCCAATCCCGTGGCCTGCGCCCATGCAGAACGCGGCGTAGTCGGGGTGCGCCGGGCCGACGAGTAAGGTGCGGAACCCCTGACGGTTTACCGGATCGTCATGCAGATAGAGCTTCAGCTCCGCCATGCGCTCCTGGGTGAAGCTGATGGCGCCTTTCGTGCCGGTAATGACGTACGACAGCCCCATCTTGCGGCCGCAGGCAACGCGGGAGGTTTCAATCATGCCCTGCGCCCCGCCCGCGAAGCGCACCATCGCGTGGGCCTGATCCTCGTTTTCGACGGCAACCATGTCCGACGAGCCGGCCTTCGCCGGGCGCTCCGGGACCACGATCTTCAGGTCGCCGCAGACCTGCTCAATCTCCCCGACCAGGTACTGGGCCATATTGACGATATGCGCCGCGAGGTCGCCCAGCGCCCCCAGCCCGGCGGTCTCTTTGAAGCAGTGCCAGTGAATGGGCGAGCGTGGGTCGGCCATATAGTCTTCGTTGTGGGTGCCGTAGAAGTGGATCACCTCGCCAATCTCGCCGCGGGCAATAATCTCCTTCGCCAGCTGCGCCGTCGGGTTTTTCATGTAGTTGAAGCCCACCAGCGTTTTCACCCCGGCCCGCTTCGCGGCGTCGACCATCTCCCGTGCGTCGTGGGCGTGCAGCGCCAGCGGCTTCTCCGAGTAGACGTGCTTGCCGTGGCGGATCGCCTCCAGCGCCATCTCCTTATGCAGATGGTTGGGTGAGCAAATATCCACAACGTCTATCGCCGGGTCGGCCACCAGTGCCCGCCAGTCGCCGGTGGAGCGGTTGAAGCCAAACGCCTGCGCGCGCGCTGCCGCCAGCTCCGGCGTGACTTCCGCCACCATCTCGCGCACCAGCCTGCCGCGCAGGTTGAACACCGTCGGGGCCTGGGCATAGGCGATAGCGTGCGCCTTGCCGATATACCCGGTGCCAATCAATCCAATACGAACCTCTTTCATCGTGATCCTCACAGTGCGCCGCGACGGCTCTTGGCGTAGGTATCAAACGCCACCGCCAGAACGATAATTAATCCGGTGATAATCTGCTGGTAGTAGGCCGAGACGTTCATCAGCACCAGGCCGTTAATCAGAATCCCCATGATGATGGAGCCGATAATGGTGCCGCCGATGCGCCCGTAGCCGCCCATCAGCGAGGTGCCGCCAATCACCACCGAGGCAATGACGCGCAGTTCAAAGGAGATCCCGGCCACCGCCTCAGCGCTCCCCAGACGCGCGCTCAGAATGAAGCCCGCCAGCCCCGCCAGGCAGCCAATCAGCACGTAGACGCTGACCAGCACGCGCTTGACGTTCACCCCCGCCAGGCGCGCTGCCTCCGGGTTACCGCCGATGGCGTAGACGAAGCGGCCCCAGCGGGTTTTATGCAGCGCCAGATAGCCGCCGAGGGCGACGATGGCGAAGATCCAGATCGGAATGGAGATGCCGAGCAGCTCCCCGCGCCCCCACCAGCGGTAGCCCTGATCGAAACCGGCAATCGGCGCGCCGTCGTTGATCACCAGCGTCAGGCCGCGCCAGATGGTCATCCCGCCGAGGGTCACGATGAACGGCGGCAGGCGCAGGCGGGTCACGCCCAGGCCGTGCAGGAAGCCAATCGCCGTGCCCATCGCCAGACAAATCCCCAGCCCGATCAGCCAGCTCATGCCGCCCCAGGCGTTCGGATCGACGGTGGTGAAGTTGTCGCCCTTAATCACGTACGCCGCGGTCATGGCGCAGACCGCCAGAATGGAGCCCACGGAGAGGTCAATCCCGGCGGTCAGGATGACAAAGGTCATCCCCACAGCCATGATCCCGTAGATGGAAACTTCGGTCAGTATGTTGAAAATATTGCGTTCAGAGAAAAAGTTGCTGTTCTGCGACTGGAAGAAGATCAGCAGCAGGATCATGAAAATCAGTACCCCGAAGCGCTCGAAGAAGGCGATGGGATCGATGCGTCCGGCGCGTTTGACCGGGGCCTGCGTTTTAGAAATCATCTGCGTCATGAGAAACTCCGTTATGCCGCGTTCAGGGCGTTGTGGTTGATGGCCATCATCGTCATCAGCCGTTCTTCGTTAGCGTCGTCACCGTGGATCTCGCCGGTCACCCGGCCTTCGCTGAGGGTGATGATCCGGTCTGACACCGCCATCACTTCAGGCAGATCGGAGGAGATCACGATCACCGCCACGCCCTTTTTCGCCATGTCAAACAGCACCTGGTGCACTTCTGATTTGGTCCCCACGTCGATGCCGCGCGTCGGCTCATCAACGATCAGCACCCGCGGGTTGAGCGCCATGCAGCGCGCGAGGATCACCTTTTGCTGGTTACCGCCGGAGAGCTTGCGCACCTCCTGCGCGCTGTTGACCATTTTGATCTGCAGCGCCTTGCGGTAGGACTCGATCAGATCGTCCTCTTTGCGGGTGTTCACGAACCAGCGCCACTGCAGCAGCGAGGAGAGGCAGGAGAGCGACAGGTTGTCGCGAATCGACAGTCCCAGCACCGCCCCCTCTTTTTTGCGGTCTTCCGGTACCAGCGCCACGCCCTGGTCGAGGGCATAGAGCGGGTCGCGCGGCTGGTACGGTACGCCGTCCAGCTCAAAGCTCCCGGCGGTAAACGCGTCTGCGCCAAACAGGCAGCGCGCCACCTCGGTGCGTCCCGCGCCCACCAGTCCGGCAATGCCTAAGACCTCCCCGGCGTGAACGTGGAAGCTGATGTCATGCAGGGCGATGCCGTGCGGATCCAGCGGCGGCTTTTCGCGGCTCAGCCCCTTCACCGCCAGACGGACGGGTTTGTCCTCATGATGGGTTTCGCTGGCGGGACGGCGATTAAAGGCCACGTCGCGCCCGACCATCAGGCGGATCAGTTGTTCGACGTTGGTCTCCGCCACCGCGCCGGTGCCGGTGAAACGGCCGTCCTGGAAAACGGTGAAGCGATCGCAGAGCTGGAAAACTTCGTGCAGACGGTGGGTAACGTAAATAATGCTCACGCCGCGGTTTTTGAGCTCGCGCACCACGCGGTGCAGGCTTTCCACCTCGCTGTCGCTCAGCGCGGCGGAAGGTTCGTCCATAATGATGAGCCTGGCGTTGAGGGTCAGCGCCCGGGCGATCTCCACCATCTGCTGCTGGGCAACGCTCAGACGGGCGACCGGCGTGGTCGGCGCAACGTTCAGCTGCAGATAGTCGAGAATGACCTGCGCCTCCTGATTGACCGCCTTTTCGTCGACGATCAGGTTACGTTTACGCGGCTCGCGCCCGAGAAACATGTTTTCCGCGACGGTCATGTTGGGCAGCAGGTTGAATTCCTGATAGATGGTGATAATGCCCTTGTTCTGCCGTTCCACCGGGGAGTCGTCCACCGGCAGCGTTTCGCCGTTGAACCAGATATCCCCGCGGGTTTGCGGCTGCGCCCCCGCGAGCGCCTTCAGCAGCGTGGATTTACCCGCCCCGTTTTCCCCCAGCAGGGCGTGGATCTCGCCCGCACCGACGGTCAGTTGAGCGCTGCTCAGCGCCCAGACGCCGGAAAAGCTTTTTGCCAGGTCGGTCACTTTCAGTAAGGGTTGCGACATCGGTCTGCTCCTCCTTTAGAGTGAGTCGCCGCGCCAGCGGCGGCTGCGGATAAATCAGTTACCGGCCTCACCGATACGCTCAGCCTGCTGCAGGTTCTCTTTGGTGATCAGCGTCGGCGGGTAGTCGGCCCCGGTGATGGCTTTTTTCTCGCGCACGTTGGCCACCAGCTGGCTCATCGCCGTCTGCACCGCAAAGCCCGGACGCTGATCCGCCGTCACCGCCAGCCAGCCGTCGCGCACGCGGGCCAGCGCTTCAGGTACCGCATCAAAGCCGGTGACCAGAATTTCGCCCGGCTTCACGCCCTGGCTCTGCAGGGCTTCAATCGCCCCCAGCGCCATGTCGTCGTTGGCGGAGAGGATCACCTGAGGACGTTTCGGCAGCGAGGGCAGCACGCTTTCCACGATGCGCATCCCTTCAGAACGCATCCAGTTGCCGGTCTGATCGGCGACGATCTTGTACTTATCCCCGCCCGCCTTCAGGCTGTCGCGGATCCCTTTAGTGCGTTCGATGTTAGAGGAGGAGCCCGGCTGGCCGGTCAGCAGAATGATCTCCGCCCCGTCGGGGAATTTGGTTTTGACGAAGTCGCCAATCGCCTGGCCGCCTTTGTAGTTGTTGGCGCCAAAGTGCGGCACTTTCTTCTGGCTGTCGACGGAGCGGTCAAGGGTGACCACCGGCAGCTTCGCATCCTGAATTTCATCCACCGCGCTGGAGACCGCGTTCACGTCGTTCGGGGAGACGATAAAGCCCTGCGCGCCGCGGGTGATGGCGTTTTCCAGGTCAGCCACCTGCTTCGGTGAACTGCCCTGCCCGTCCAGTACCTGAAGCTTCACGCCCATCTCTTTTGCGGCTTTTACCGCCGTGCGCTGCATGTGAACTTCAAACGGCATGGCCAGGTTTGGCGTACTGAAAACAATTTGCTCGTTTTCGGCGAGGGCGGCCCCGGACGTCATGGCGATGAGGGCGGCTACGATCAGTTTTTTCATTATTATGTCTCTCTGTGTAGGGTTGTGGTGTTTAGAGGACGATCTCGCGCTGGCTGCGCAGTGACTCCAGCGCTTTATCCGCAAGGTACAGCGCACGTTCACCATCATCGCCGCTGCAGTCAGGCACCGCTTCACCGCGCAGGACCGCGACAAAGTGTTCCCATTCCGCGGCGTAAGCGGATTTGTAGCGCTGCAGGAAGAAGTGTTCCGGCAGCGCACTCGTGCAGCCCTGTTTGCCGTAGTGCTGCACCTGGTTTTCCAGAATGTTGCCCGCGCACAGCAGCCCTTCGGAGCCGTGCAGCTCCAGGCGCTGGTCGTAGCCATACGAGGAGCGGCGGCTGTTGACGATGGTCGCCATCGCGCCGGAAGCGTATTTCAGGACGATAAACGCGGTATCGATGTCGCCTGCCTCGCCAATCGCCGGATCCACCAGGTTGCTGCCCTGGGCATACACCGACACCGGCTCTTCGCCCATGATGAAGCGGGCCATGTCAAAATCGTGAATGGTCATATCGCGGAACATGCCGCCGGAGACGCGCACGTACTCCGCAGGCGGTGGAGACGGATCGCGGGAGATGATCAGCAGCGATTCCGGCTTGCCGATGCGCCCGGCCTGCACGTCGGTTTTCACGCGGCGGAACTGCGGGTCAAAGCGGCGGTTAAAGCCGATAAACAGCGGCACGTCGTACTCTTTGACCACTTTCAGGCAGTCGCGCACGCGGGCAAGGTCGAGGTGTACCGGCTTTTCACAGAAGATGGCCTTGCCGTGGCGGGCGGCCATTTCAATCAGGTCCGCGTGGGTATCGGTCGCGGAGGCGATCAGCACGGCGTGAACGTTAGGGTCGGTCATCGCTTCAGTCAGGCTCTGCTGGCGGGCCTGATACTGCGTGGCGAGGCGGGTGGCAAATTCCTGATTCGGGTCAACCACGGACCAGAGCGTGGTCGCGCCGTGGCTGGCGATGTTAGCTGCATGTACCTGGCCAATTCGGCCAGCGCCCAGTAAAGCAATGTTAAACATAACGGCTCCCGGTGTTGGTGAATGCTGTGAACTAACGACCCTATAAATAAAACATTTATTTCATTTTTATAAATAGTGAAAATTATGTTTTTGAGTGCGGGTTAACACTTTTGAGATGAATGAGATAAATTTTGTTATCAATCTCACAACATGGGAGGACATACAGCAGCTCCCCTCACCCCGGCCCTCTCCCCAAAGGGGCGAGGGAGAAAAGAGTGCACCACACCATCCCCTCTCCCCTTTGGGGAGAGGGTTAGGGTGAGGGGAAAATGAAATGAAAATTTCGTTACGGCGGAAAATCTTAATACTGACGGGCTTTTTTCACTTGCGCCTGCGTTTGCTCCGCGGCTTCACGCACGGCAGACGATTCCGCCACCTGCGCATCACCGGTTCGCCACCAGGAGGCGTAGTCGTGGGTCATCGTCTTCGGCAGTACCTTGATGTCCAGCAGCGTGGGGCCTGGATGCGCGCGAGACGCCTCCAGCGCCGTCAGCAGGGTTTGCTCGTCGTGCACCCGCCAGGCGCGGCAGCCGTAGCTCTCCGCGTTTAGCGCAAAATCGACCTTCACCAGCGGCCCGTCAAGCCGTCCGGTTTCCGGGTTGCGATGGCGGTTTTCCGTGCCAAAGCTGCCCATGCCGTGCCCCATCTGCAGGTTGTTAATGCAGCCGAAGCTGGCGTTATCAAACAGCAGAATGGTGATCTTAATCCCCTCCTGCACAGCGGTTTGCAGCTCGGAGTGCAGCATCATGTAGGAGCCATCCCCCACCATGGCATAAACCGGCTGCTCGGGTCGGGCAAGCTTCGCGCCGATAGCCGCCGCAATCTCATAGCCCATGCAGGAGTAGCCGTACTCCAGGTGATAGCTGTCCGGCGTTTTGACCTGCCAGAGGCGCTGTAAATCCCCCGGCAGCGAACCGGCCGCGCCCACCACGATGGCGTTATCTTCAATATGCTGGTTGATCAGCCCCAGCACCCGCGTCTGGGTCAGGCGGGTGTTGAGCGTCTCGCCGTACTCCGCCAGCTGCGCGTCCAGGTGCCCCGCCACTTCGGGCGCGTCGTCCGGACGCCATTGGCGATCCCACAGGCGACGGCACTCGTCGCGCCAGGCGGACTTCGCCTCAGCGATCGCCTCTCCCCAGCCGCTGCGGTAATCACCGAGCGCGTGGGTCAATGCCTGGAGCCCGGTTTGGGCATCGGCAATCAGCGCCGTGGCGTCCAGCTTCAGGGCGTCAAACTCGGCCACGTTCAGCAGCAGAAATTCGACGTCCGGATGGGAAAAGAGCGCCTTGGAGCCGGTGGTAAAGTCGGTCAGGCGCGTGCCGATGCCAATCACCAGATCAGCCTGCGGCGCGAGCTGGTTGGCCGCCATTCCGCCCGTCACCCCTACGCCACCGAGGTTAAGTGGGTGGTCACTTACCAGCGCCCCCTTTCCGGCCTGGGTTTCGGCAAACGGCAGCTGCAGCGTCTCGACAAAGTCGCGAAACGCCTCATGTGCGCCGGAATAGCGCACCCCGCCGCCGCACACCACCAGCGGACGACGCTTGCGGGCGATCAGCGCCCGCGCCTGCGCCAGACGCTGCGGATCGGGCGGACGACGCTCGATGTGGTGCACGCGACGCGCGAAGAAGCTCAGCGGGTAATCCCACGCTTCCCCCTGCACGTCCTGCGGCAGGCAAATTGTTACCGCACCGGTATCTGCCGGGTCAGTAAGCGTTCGCATCGCGCTGAGCATCGCGCTCATGAGCTGCTCGGGACGGTTAACGCGGTCCCAGTAGCGGGAGACCGGACGGAAGCAGTCGTTGGTGCTGATGCTGAGGTCGTGATACTGCTCGATCTGCTGCAGCACCGGGTCGGGCTGGCGGCTGGCATAGATATCGCCCGGCAGCAGCAGCAGCGGGATGCGGTTCGCCGTGGCGGTTGCCGCCGCCGTTATCATATTGGCGGCGCCCGGCCCGACGGAGGAGGTGACGGCAAAGATGCGCTGACGACGGTGCTGTTTGGCAAATCCCGTCGCCATATGGGCGATGCCCTGCTCGTTGCAGCCCTGCATCACCTGCAGATGGCCCGGGTCCTGCTCCAGCGCCTGGCCGATACCCAGCACGTTGCCGTGCCCAAAGATGGTGGCGACGCCCTCCACGAAGGGCGTCTCGTAGCCATCCACGCTAACGTACTGTTGATTAAGGAACCGGACCAGCGCCTGGGCCATGGTCATACGTTCGGTTTGCATAACGCCTCCTGTCAGCCCAGCGTCGGCATGGAGAACGCAGCGCCTGTCTCCTGCTGCATTTCCGGCCAGCGCGCGGTGATGGTTTTCATTCGGGTGTAGAAACGCACGCCGTCGTTGCCGTGGACGTTGAGTGCCCCGAAGATGGAGCGCTTCCAGCCGCCGAAACTGTGGAATGCCATCGGCACCGGGATTGGCACGTTGACCCCCACCATGCCCGCCTGCACCTCTTCGCAGAAGCGACGCGCGCAGCCGCCGTCACGGGTGAAGATTGCCGAGCCATTACCATATTCATGGCGGTTAATCAGGTCCACCGCGCTGGCGTAATCTGCTACGCGCACCACAGAAAGCACCGGACCAAAGATTTCTTCTTTATAGATGGTCATCTCCGGGGTGACGTTATCGAACAGCGTCGGCCCGACGAAATAGCCCTGCTCGTGGCCCTTCACGCTAAAGCCGCGGCCGTCCACGCACAGTTTCGCTCCCTGCGCTTCCCCGCTGTCGATGTAGCCCAGCACCTTGCTGCGGTGCGCGGAGGAGATAAGCGGTCCCATTTCGTTTTCCGGCGTCTGGTCAAGACCAGGTCCGACGCGCAGCGCGGCAATCTGTTTTTCCAGCCGGGCGCAGAGGTCATCGGCGGTGTTATCCCCTACCGCCAGCACCACGGAGAGCGCCATGCAGCGTTCCCCCGCCGCGCCGTAGGCCGCGCCCATGATGGCGTTGGTCGCCATCTCCATGTCCGCATCCGGCATTAAAATGCAGTGGTTTTTCGCGCCGCCCAGCGCCTGACAGCGCTTACCGTGGGCGGAGGCGGTCTGGTAAATGTATTCCGCAATCGGCGTTGAGCCGACAAAGCTCACCGCCTGCACGCGCGGGTCGGTCAGGAGCACGTCAACGGACTCCTTATCGCCCTGCACCACGTTGAAGACGCCGTCCGGCAGGCCGGCCTCTTTCAGCAGCTGCGCCAGCGCGAGCGCGAGAGAAGGGTCTTTTTCCGACGGTTTCAGCACGAAGGTATTCCCGGTCGCCAGCGCAATCGGGAACATCCACATCGGCACCATCGCCGGGAAGTTAAACGGCGTGATCCCGGCGCAGACGCCGAGCGGCTGCATCAGCGAGTGGCTGTCAACGCCGGTACCGACGTTCGCCGAGTGTTCGCCCTTTTGCAGATGCGGAATACCGCAGGCAAACTCCACCACTTCCAGGCCGCGGGTCAGTTCGCCCACCGCGTCGGAGAAGACCTTGCCGTGCTCTTCGCTGATGAGGCGGGCCAGGCGATCCATGTTCTCTTCCAGCAGCGCTTTGAAGCGGAACATCACGCGCGCGCGCTTAAGCGGAGCATGACGCGCCCACGCCGGAAACGCCTGCTGCGCGGCGGCAATCGCCTGCTCCGTTTCCTGCGCCGTACTCATCACCACCTGGCGGATCTGCTCGCCGGTGGCCGGGTTGAAGATCGCCTGAACGCGCTGGCCTGAACCGGTGACACATTCGCCGTGAATAAAATTCGCTACCGTCTCCATCCTTAACCTCTCGCTGTTGATACGTGACTGTGACCTGAACACTGTGTACTGAACACTATATATGAAACAAATATTCCATTTTAAGTTGAAATAAAATAAATGATGATTATTGTGATCAAGGATGGATTTTTATGTTAACAGCCAGCACCACTGACGCCGCGTGCGCTATTAAGGAATTTCGGGCGAGGAAATGACTGAAGCTTCTGTTTCATTTTTGCTGCCAGATGGATGGCCGACATTTAAAAGACGCGGTTTTGCGTTTAGAATCATATGACTGTATTTGGGGGAAAAGATGACGACAGCAACCAGCCTGAACGAACTGCAGCAGCAAATCCGCGATCGCTACGATAGCCTGAGCAAGAGGCTGCAGCAGGTCTCCCGCTACGTGCTGGATAACACCAACAGCGTGGCCTTTGATACGGTTGCCGTCATTGCCGAGCGCGCCGACGTGCCGCCCTCGACGCTGATCCGCTTTGCCAACGCCTTTGACTTCACCGGCTTCAACGAAATGAAACAGCTGTTTCGCATGAACCTGGTGGAGGAGACCGCCAGCTACAGCGACCGCGCCCGACTGTTCCGCGAGATGGAGAGCGAGGCCGTGCCGGAAACGCCGCTCGATATCCTGCAGGAGTTCGCCCGTTCAAACGCGCAGGCGCTACAGCAGCTGGCCGCCCGCGCCGAGCCGGAGATGCTGGAGCGCGCGGTACAGCTGCTGGCCGATGCCGACACCATCTACATCGCCGGACTGCGTCGCTCCTTTAGCGTTGCCGCGTATCTGACCTACGCCCTGAGCCACCTGGAGTGTCGCCCTATCCTACTCGACGGGATGGGCGGCATGCTGCGCGAGCAGATCAGCCGCATTAAGGCGCGCGACATCGTGGTGTCGATCAGCTTCTCGCCGTACGCGGAAGAGACGGTGATGGTCAGCGAAACCGCCGCCAGCGTCGGCGCGCGGCAGATCGTGATTACGGACAGCCAGATAAGCCCCCTGGCGACGTTCAGCGATCTCTGCTTTGTGGTGAAAGAGGCGCAGGTGGACGCGTTTCGGTCTCAGTCGGCGACGCTGTGCCTGGTGCAGTCGCTGGTGGTGGCGCTGGCATATCGACTGGGGAGCGGGGAGAAATAGCCCCAATGCAGTTTGGTGGGCCGGGTAAGGCATAGCCGATACCCGACCACCTGAAGAGCATCAGCCAGACATTAACGGCTCCTTATCTCGGGGCAATCAGAATAACTGACGGAAGAGAGGGAATTCAGACGTTGCCCCGTAATCTGTAACACCCGCAGTAAAAGCATAATGCCGCGGCGGGTATCAGGATCGTTAAGCATGGTGAACACCTGCCGAAGCGAGATATCCCCTTCCCGGTTAATTTGCTCTCCCCACGCCATGCGTAGCGCGGTTCCCCCTTCCCAGCCGACGGTCACGACATCTTCAAAAACGCCAGCCAGTTTTTCGACCATCGCGCTATCGGCCATTTCCAGCAGGTCTGCGACGACGGCAAGCAGATCAACGAGATTATTCAGGCGATTGCCCGCCATAAGCGGGGCAAGGCTTTTTAGTAACTGTTCCTGGTCACTCATCAGAACATCCCCCTCACGACGCCCCAATACAGTCCACGGTTAAAACCGTTTCGCAGCATGCCGCCGAGTTTAGTCGCCGGCGTGGGGGTCACGTCATTGCGATAGTCATATACCAACGGCATGCCGGCCCAGAGCCCCATCTGCGCGACGGCCTGAACCCGTCCATCATAATGGTTACCGCTTCCGGGCGGTCTGCCGTACAGCTCCGCCACAATGTTGTCAGCAATGATGGGCGCCTGGTTGTGGCACGACCCTCCCGCTTTACTGATCGGGAGGTCAACGGTATCGCCGATCACATACACGCCTTCTAAGCCGTAGACGCCGAGCGTCTGGTGATCCGTCGGCAACCAGCCTTCACCGTTCTGAACCTCACTCAGTCCCGTATCACGCACCGCGTCGACCGCCCTGATGGGAGGCGTTGCCATCAGGATGTCGAAGTTCTGTGAATCGCCCTCGGCGGAATAGGCAATTTTGCTGTCAGGATCGACATGGCTTAGGGTAAAACCGCGCTGATGCTGTATTCCTTTGGCGGCAAAAATATCGCCCAGCGCCTCCCCCACCGGACGCTGCAGGAACAGACAGTTTCGCAGCAACTGCGCGACGGTCGGATAGGTATAAACAATCTCAACCTGATTACGCACCCCACGCTGGCGCAGATAGTCGTCAACCATCAGCGTGGTTTCAATAGGGGCAATGCCGCACTGGTGGGGAACATTCGGCGTTTCCGGGAAAGAGACGGTAATAAATATTCGCCCCTTTTTGATGGTGGCGAGCTTATGCGCTAGCTGTCTTGCCGCCGCATATTGATAAAAATGGTCGCCCGCGTCGGCAAGGCCAGGGATTTTTTGGGGGAAAGGCGTGCAGCCCGTTGCGATAACCAGCAGGTCCCAGTCGTAATATCGTTTACTGGCACCGTACAGTCGCCGCTGCTTAAAATCGAAAGATTCAATCCTGTCGGTAATAAATTGAATTTCCGGACTCAGTAATTGCCGTTCAGGCCGGGCCAGTTCATGGTGATGGAAGAGGTTAAAGGCGACGTACATAAAAGCGGGTTTGTAGTAGTGCACCGGTGATTCGGAAATCAGTACCAGCTCTACCTGACCGGCAGCAATTTCACGTCGTAATTTCCTGGTCAGAAGGTTGGCGACAATTGTTCCTCCCGTGCCGCCGCCGACAATCATTATGCGGTTTTTCATTCCTTTATTCGCTCATGGTAGTGAATGGGAATTCACGTAACCAGACCGCTTCACTGTTACGCTCAGCTAAAGGGTAGTAATAGAGTAATATTCCGCAACATAACCTTTCACGAGAAATTTAATTTTGATAACCACATTATTATTTATAAAATATACTGCAAAATATAATTTATATCCCTATAACGCAGTCTCTTTTCATTACCATTATTCGCCAAAGAGCAGCTTTGTGTACTTTTTAGATACCGCACCGGAGCGCTGTCCGTTCGCGCCATAATAGCGATCTTCACGGCACAGTCGCTCCTTCACATCGCAGAAAATACCGTTGGCAAAGGTGAATTCGGTCAGATCGACATTGCTCGACGTGAACACCTCGTTTGCAGCAGCCTTCTTACCGAGATACGTCTCTGTCAACGCGCGGGATAATCCCTTGTCATTGGCGCATACATATCGGTCGCAGAGCACGCCCGATACTGGCGACTTGAGCCTGGCGGGGGTCCTGGCCTGGGCGGACATGGCGGACACGGCCAGCAGCGCGGCCACAGAGCATGCGAGTATTGACTTGTTCAAGATGATAATCTCCGTTGGTTAATGAGTGTCGGCTTTGCACCGGGCGCGGTGGAACCATGATGAGGGTGAAAAATCCTGGAGGATTTTAAGCTTCAGCAGGGAACGCCCCGTATGGCTTTTTGTCGACCGAAACGTCGTCGAAAGTTCAGCTCGTAGGCAATTGTAAGGGCCCTATCCCGGTGAGTCATGCGATTTTAAAGAGCTGAACTAATATGCTGTATACGGAGTGGGTTTGTGGGGCGGGTTAGGTCCGCTCTGAGCGAAAACCGGAAGTTAAACTAAAATAAAAATGGCATGGATGCAGCCCCACTAACGAAATGCATTTATATTGAAGTAATGCTTATTTGGATTTTTGCGAGATAATCTATATTTTTCATTGTGTTATTTTCTTTAGCGGGTACCAAAATAATCACATCCCATTCCAGAAAATCTCTCGACGACGATAACAGTTATAAGTTAAAATCACTGTGCAATTTAATAGTTAAAATGCAAACTAAACACTCAGTTAAGATTACTGAATAAATATTGCTGTTGAAAAAATTGACGATACGGATACTAATATGAACAAATATAAAGAATTGGATCGTAGATATAGTGAACTTTTTGAAAAACATAATTTAATGATTAATGAACAAGCAATGAAAAGCAAGGGCAGATAACATCAAATTGTAGCGATGTATAATCAACTAAATCTAATATTCAAAGCTGTCTTAAATAAAAGCTCACCATTTCTATTTAAATATGAAAGTGAAAAAATAGAATTTAAACCCTCCATGCTGAACGAGGGGGTTATTGTTTCTTTTCCAGTGATTACTCATGGGGAAATATCATTAAGCATCAAACCACAAGTCTCTCCAAAAAATACCTCATCTATGTGTATTACATGCAACGGTAAAGAGTCTGAACATATTAACTCTTTCTTTAAATTGAAATACGACACCCTTGAAAAAGATGGATGTGGCGATAAATACTGGCAATTAAAGGCCGACCCTGATTCTGGTAGTTTGTATACCAAACTTGATGAATATGCAGTAAAAAGAATACTAAGCTATGTGATTAAAAATCACACAGATCTTGAGAATTAATACCAGCCAAAAGGATTTATAGCCTAAATTATTTTTATACGTATAAAAATTATTAACCTAATGGAGTCTTTTACTTATGTGGTTTCACAAGGAAATTTAGTATATAAATAATTTAATATATCTTCTTGTAGCACTCATCTGTCTTAGATGCGGTTTGATCTTAGATTCGAGCAAAGTGGAAGTGTCTTTCTGGATTGTATGGAATCCAGAAAGACACTGATCTGTTTAAAGATAGTAAGTACTGGAGCTGTTGTTAAATATTATACATTTGAATAGTTTGGATGACTTCGAACCAATGAAGAGAAATGGTCGTTAATCTTCTCTAAAATAGATGTCTTTAGTATTTTTGAAATATTATTAATTGTTTGAGGATTGACCCCATCGACATGGGCACTTAACTCACCATGGCCAAAAGCATGGCGAATACTAGATAAAAGATAGATAGGGTTGTAATTATTTCCACTCAAAAAATCTTGAACATTCGTTCGGTGTTTGACTTCAACATTAGGACTAGAAGAAATATATGTATAAAACCTTAAAAGGTCAGGTCCATTTTTTTTAAGCGTAGTAGTTAAAGCATTTTCTTCTGAAAAAGTGTAACTTAAATAGTTATATTTCCCACCAGATCCTGTTGGTAATACGTAGTAATAACTCTCTACTGCACTCCAAACAAGTAAGGACCTCATTAATGCTTCATAACCGAGGTTTGTTTGTTTAGTAGAGTTCTTTATCATAACTCCCTCGAAGTCCGCAGCCAAGGCATATCTGGCGGCGAATCGGTTCAGATCGCCAATAGTGATTCCGGCTCTGAATCTATAATGAGTAAAGCCACCATAATTTCTTTCAATTTTGCAAAACTTATCCCATGAATCTGGATATTCTCGTCCCATTAGTCTAAATCCTTATTTATGAATATGGTGTAATCTACTACCTTCTGGACAAAATATCATGATAGGCTTGATGTCTGCTATTGGCACGAAGGGGACGTCCTAGCTGGGCTAAAGGTCCGTTGTGAGCGAGGAGCGGACATTGGTAGCCTCGACAACATGATTCGCATTGAGGTGTATTAATCAGCGAGAAACAGGTCAGTTTATTGCTCCAGCCCGACCTTTACGAAAGGGCTGCCATGACTACGCGATTTTTTGATTAGTTTGCCTACGTATAATTCTCTGATTTCTGGTGATGCGATTCGTCCAACAAACTCTGAACGGTTGGTTTCAGGGGGGATAACCAGTTCCCGGGTAAAGTACTGCTGAGAGCCTGCCTTTAACCAGCACTGTATCTCATAAACTTCCATCACCAAACCGCCGTAGGTGGCGTATGCAAATTGTAGGTTTTCATCTTTTGGTACTTTAGCCCAGACGCCACGCGTAGCTTCATATAATGCAAGAGCACTCATGCCAGACTTGTAGGTGCTGTTTAGCAGAAAAGCGAGCCCGGCATGTTCAGGTGCGATTTCCGTCTCTTGCTTAAGAAGGAGATGGTTGAGCTCATCCAGAGTAATTCGCCCCATAAGGGAGCTGCTTCCTCGTACTTTGTTGGTCAGTTCTCCAACACCTAAGAGATCAATACATGTTGCTTCAACAAGCTTCGCGGTTGCCTCATCCATGCCATGGCGTAGTATGTCGATACCCAGATTTCCTGTTTTTAACAGATGATTAATTCGTTCTGATTTCGGAGAGCCATCATTATACTTTATATGATCAAGGCAGCGTTCTGACTTGCCTTTGCCTATATAAAACGGCTTTTTATCTGCATCTTCAGTGTCATAAAATGCATAAACATAGAACTTAGCCATACCTAACGCTTTTGAGTATTTTGAATATTCTTTCAAACCTTGCTTCCTTAAGGCAAAAGTACTTAATTTTATTATCGGCACTATGGTTCAGAACTTAAGCGCAAAACAATTAGCGTATAGATTGATCTGCGCCCATCGATGAAAATGGGCCAAAGTTAGCAAAGACAACTATTGGCACAGGGTTGCTGTTGCAACCCTGCCAACCTTCCTTAGACTTCAATCGATTCAGAGATCTCTAACGCATCATCGACTTCAATGGCCAGATAACGGACTGTGCTTTCCAGTTTCTTATGGCCCAACAGAAGTTGGCATACCCGGAGATTTTTGGTTTTCTTGTATATCAGGTAAGCTTTCGTTCTTCTAATGGAATATGTGCTGTAAAGCGAAGCTTCGAGACCAAGCTTTTCTACCCACCCATGAAAACTTCGGCTGTATTGCCTAGTTGATTTGTGCCGGTTAGTTCCAATTCGAGACTGAAACAAGAAGTCTTTACTATTCAAATTGCCAAGCTTTATCAATGCTGACCTGCCCCCAAGATTGATACTACCATCAGCCAGTAATGTCGGTTGTTTTTTCTCCATATTTCCCGTTTCTCCAGTCCGCTGCAAATTCAGCCGGAGTCTGGTAGTTCTGCGAAGAATGAGGACGGCACTCGTTATAATCCTGTCGCCAGTCATTAATCGTTTTCCTGGCATGAACAATATCTCTGAACCAGTGCTCGTTCAGGCACTCATCTCTGAATCGTCCAAAACTCTCATTAAATCCGTTCTGAGTCCGCTTGCCCGGCTGTATAAGCCCTAGGACCACACCATGCTCAAGGCCCATTGTTCGAGTGCGCGGCAAGTGAACTCCGGTCCCTGATCGGTTCTTATCGTAGCAGGATAACCACGAAACAGCGCGATACTGTCCAGAAAACACGTGACCTGCACGCCTGAAATCCCAAATGCGGCGGTAATCGTCAGGCACTCCTTCGTGAAATCATCCACGCAGGTCAGGCTCTTGATTCTGCGACCGTTGGCCAGAGCGTCCATGACGAAATCCATCGACCAGGTCAGGTTCGGCGCATCCAGGCGCAGAAGCGGAAACCGTTCGGTCGCCAGCCCTTTACGGCGTCGTCTGCGTTTTACGCCCAGCCCTCTCAGATGATAAAGGCGGTACACGCGCTTGTGATTAACATGAAGGCCTTCGCGGCGCAGTAACTGCCAGATACGGCGGTAGCCAAAACGTCTGCGTTCAGGTGCATGCTCAATAATACGCCCTGATAAATGTGCATCAGCAGCTGGGCGCTGAGCATCATAACGGCAGGTCGACAGGGACAAACCTGTAAGCCAGCAGGCACGACGTTGCGACAGATCGGTCACATCACACATCAACACCACGGCTTCCCGCTTCTGGCATGTCGTCAGTACTTTCGCCCCAGAGCCAGCTGAAACGCCTTCTCATCCAGCATGGCTTCGGCAAGCAGCTTCTTGAGCCTGGCGTTATCTTCCTCAGGCGACTTCAGGCGCTTAACCTCGGGCACCTCCATACCGCCATACTTCTTACGTCAGGTGTAAAAGGTAGCGTCGGAAATGGCGTGCTTACGGCAGATTTCCCGGGCAGAAACCCCGGCTTCAGCCTCACGGAGAATACTGATGATCTGTCCATCGGAAAAACGCTTCTTCATAGGCATGCCCTCACGTTGCTGATGAAAACATTACTAACATCACGGTGTATTCATCAAGGGGGAACAGTCATCTACGCCGTCGCGATGCGGCATCACAGCCTGGAATCTCAGAACGTCAGGCGTGACGGCTATCAATCGTTACCAGGTTTCAGGTGCCGAAGGACTTGTCATCCGCAAATGCGGTCAGCCCACCAACCGCCGATTTACCGAATCTCTCAAACTTGAAGCAACCCAAGGCATGTTAAAAATCTGCATAGGATCACGTTGAACTGTTACTCCACTCATTCACACCATCACTAACTCAACTGGCTGATTCATAAATTAGTAACCTGCATGTTTCACACTTTTCAAAAATGCTTTCATATTTTCATTAGGTTGCTCAATTTCGAAGTTACTTCCGTATCGCTCTTGTAATTTTGGCCATAACTTACTTAATAACCCTCCCCTGCGATAAAATGGATGTATCCAAACGGTAGATAGGTACGGGTAATTTGCGTTTGAAATGTTTATTGTGACTAGCCCAACTAAACATTGGCGATAACCACTATTATCAAGTGATTGTATTTCTTTGATGAACGGATACGCAACAACATCAATCCAGCCATTATTGGTTGTATCCCATTGCATTCCGTCATGACATTCCTTTGACTGATAGCGGCGTAACGCTACACACGCGAGCTTCTGCCAATATGGAGAATTAATTTTGATCTCTTCATCATATGACTCGCCTACTGGAGCGGGTATTGGTCTGATTAAACCAGCATGGCATTCATCATAGAACTTCATGTCTGCCTCAACAACGTTGTTTGCGTTGGATTGCTCCATGTGCGCGCCATTCAAAAATAGTTCTGATAGTAGTGTGTCTACGCTGTACTCTTTATTGATGATCGTCGGCTGAGAGTTTTTCTTATTAAGGCCGCGAGTGACGATTTTTCGATCAATGTTAACAACATGGAATAACCCGTCGGGGAGGCTAGCAAACCACGATGGGGCATCTGACCAGAATAGTATGCCTTTTGTAACTCTTAAGAGTTTAATTAAATTAATACAGGCTTCTTCACTAGTTCTACCGTTAATGTGAAGCATGTTAGGAATAAAGTAATATTTATCCGTATCAGGGTACGCAGCTTCACAAAATTCCTGTACATACTTCAGCACCTGGTTCCTACAGAAGTCATCATAGCTGGTAATAACTAAGGGGGTATCCTCACTACTATTATCATTATCAATCATGCAATCTATAGCAAGACTTACTGCTTTGCGTATCACTTCAGTTGAATCTAACGAATCTAAAAAATTTTTCTTGCGTGAACGAATATCCATGTATGACCTGCGCTATTAAAATTCAAGTATGAACGGATTGTGATCTTCTTTTAACATGGTGGTTTTATTCGTTGCTATAATGATTTGTGCAACAATTGTACCACGGCGGAATACAGGCATGACCTGCACCTTTTAACTAACATACCATGTGCCATCAATGTCCGCTATTGGCACGGAGCGGACACTGGGTTTACCCTTTCGGTAAAACTTAACTGGAAGATTTCGATACGACACCAGACCCGCCAAACAACATGCGGATACCGAGGCCTATCATGACAACACCTGTAAATCGTTCCTGCCATTTGATAAAGCCAGGGTGTTTACTTAGCCAGTTTCCAAATGTCCCTGATGCCATCGCGACTGACCCCAGGGAAATAATTCCTGCCAGCTTCTGGATACTACCCAGAACAAGCAATTGCAGCCAGACAGGCCCCGCAGCAGGATCAACAAACTGAGGAAGAAAAGCAAACATGAACAGTAGAGATTTTGGGTTAGTCAGGCTGTTCAGGGCGCCTTCCTTAACGGCACTCCAGTCAGAAATTTTGGCCGTTTTTCGCAGCCGCGTATCTGTGCCTGAAGTCGCAATCATTTTTATGCCCAGCCACATCAGATAAGCCGCACCAGCCCACCTTAACAGATCTAGTGCAACCGGCCAGGCATGAACAACGGCTACCAGCCCCAGGACAAGAAAAGAAACTTGCACAAAACCCGCTACAAATACATTACCCAGTACCGTAAACAGTGCAATACGTCTTCCCTGACCGACGCCTCTGGCGATAGTTAGCATCATGTCTGGCCCCGGAGAAATCTCCAGAAGCGTCAGCGCGAGAAGAAAAGTGATAAACGTTTCGATGGAAGGCATCTTGGTTGAGTCCGGATAAATATTTCTGCTACGTTACCTCAGTCCGATTCGAGCCGAAAGTGGAATATACTGCAGCGTCTGCTGCAGGCACAGAGCAGACAGAGCAGATACAGAAGCATGATGTCCACTGTAAGCGAGATGCGAACGCTGACCTTTCATCTTTGTACAATTTACACTCTGGCCTGATCTGACGTATGTATCATAGATACAGGAACTCACTAGCATGATCGGAGATTGCATATGCTGATATATAACGTTTTTGGACGGCATATTGGCGTTCAACGTAAGCATGATCGGTGGCTGGTATTTCGTGCTGACCTGACGGAGAGAAAGTTTTCTCGACTCTATGACATCGCTATTCCTGACGATATGACTGAAGGTGAGATTGCCGGCTGGCTGGGTGACATTTTCCATGAAGCCGCAACCGATCGTCATCCAAATGTGGAACGCATCGAATAAGGATTCAATGGATAGCCTTACATTGCGCCCGCTCCAGGCACTAACCTGGCATGATGTTGCCAGCAATGGCCCCAAAAAAAGCCCGCAATCCGCGGGCTTAGAGATAATTTAGAACCTGTTACTACCAGACGTATCCGGTTGGGAAATCATTCCCACTCAATCGTAGCCGGTGGCTTACCGCTGATGTCATACACCACGCGGGAAATACCGTTCACTTCGTTGATGATGCGGTTAGACACGCGGCCTAAGAAGTCATACGGCAGGTGCGCCCAGTGCGCGGTCATGAAGTCGATGGTTTCCACCGCACGCAGGGAAACAACCCAGTCGTACTTGCGGCCATCGCCCATCACGCCGACGGAGCGAACCGGCAGGAACACGGTGAATGCCTGGCTTACCTTGTTGTACAGGTCAGCTTTGTGCAGCTCTTCGATGAAGATAGCATCCGCGCGACGCAGCAGGTCGCAGTACTCTTTCTTCACTTCGCCCAGCACGCGCACGCCCAGACCCGGGCCCGGGAACGGGTGACGGTAGAGCATGTCGTACGGCAGACCCAGTTCCAGACCGATCTTACGCACTTCGTCTTTGAACAGCTCGCGCAGCGGTTCAACCAGACCCATCTTCATCTCTTTCGGCAGGCCGCCCACGTTGTGGTGAGATTTGATGACGTGTGCTTTACCGGTAGCGGATGCGGCAGATTCAATCACGTCAGGGTAGATGGTACCCTGCGCCAGCCACTTCACGTCGTCCAGCTTCAGCGCTTCTTCGTCGAACACTTCCACGAACACGCGGCCGATGATCTTACGTTTCGCTTCCGGATCGTTCTCGCCTTTCAGCGCGTCCAGGAAGCGCTGCTCGCCTTCCACGTGAACGATGTTCAGACCGAAGTGGTCGCCAAACATGTCCATAACCTGCTGGGCTTCGTTCAGGCGCAGCAGGCCGTTATCCACAAAGACGCAGGTCAGGTTTTTACCGATGGCGCGGTGCAGCAGCATCGCGGTCACGGAGGAGTCCACGCCGCCGGAGAGGCCGAGGATCACTTTGTCATCGCCAACCTGCTGGCGGATACGCTCAACGGCGTCGTCGATGATTTTTGCCGGGGTCCACAGCGCTTCACACTGGCAGATGTCGCGCACGAAGCGCTCCAGCATACGCATACCCTGACGGGTGTGGGTCACCTCCGGGTGGAACTGCACGCCGTAGAAGCGTTTTTCTTCGTTCGCCATGATGGCAAACGGGCAGCTCTCGGTGCTGGCAACGGTGACGAAGTCAGACGGGATAGCGGTGACTTTGTCGCCGTGGCTCATCCACACGTCCAGCAGCGGTTTGCCGTCTGCGGTCAGGGAGTCTTCGATACCGCGCACCAGCGCGCTGTCGTTAACCACTTCAACCTGCGCATAGCCGAACTCGCGCTCGCTGGAGCCTTCTACGTGGCCGCCCAGCTGCATGGCCATGGTCTGCATGCCGTAACAAACGCCGAATACCGGCACGCCAGCTTCGAACACGTACTGCGGCGCGCGCGGGCTGTTCTCTTCGGTGGTGCTTTCCGGGCCGCCGGACAGGATGATGCCGCTTGGATTGAATTCGCGAATCTGTGCTTCCGTGACATCCCACGCCCACAGCTCACAGTAAACGCCCAGTTCACGTACGCGACGCGCCACCAGCTGAGTGTACTGAGAACCGAAGTCCAGGATGAGAATGCGATGTTTATGAATGTTTTCCGTCATTGACGCTAATTCCGAGGCAAGTGAAACAAAAACAGAGCGCCCGGCAGAAGCCGGGCGCGGAAACTTATCAGGAGCCCAGACGGTAGTTCGGGGACTCTTTGGTGATCGTCACGTCGTGAACGTGGCTCTCCTGGATACCCGCACCGCTGATGCGTACGAATTCCGCTTTAGTACGCAGCAGGTCAATGGTACCACAGCCGGTCAGACCCATACAGGAGCGCAGGCCGCCCATCTGCTGGTGAATGATCTCTTTCAGACGGCCTTTATAGGCAACGCGACCTTCGATACCTTCCGGTACCAGTTTGTCAGCGGCGTTATCGGTCTGGAAGTAACGGTCAGATGAACCTTTGGACATCGCGCCCAGGGAGCCCATGCCGCGGTAGGATTTGTAAGAACGGCCCTGGTAGAGTTCGATTTCACCCGGGGATTCTTCGGTACCGGCCAGCATGGAGCCTACCATCACGGCAGCTGCGCCAGCGGCGATGGCTTTAGCGATGTCGCCAGAGAAGCGGATACCGCCGTCAGCGATAACCGGAATACCGGTGCCTTCCAGCGCTTCAACCGCGTCAGACACGGCGGTGATCTGTGGAACGCCCACGCCGGTCACGATACGCGTGGTACAGATAGAGCCTGGGCCGATACCCACTTTCACCGCGCTGCAGCCAGCGTCAGCCAGCGCGCGAGCGCCTGCGCCAGTGGCCACGTTACCGCCGATGATCTGCAGGTCAGGGTATTTGGCACGGGTATCACGAATACGTTGCAGAACGCCTTCGGAGTGGCCGTGAGAGGAGTCAATCAGCAGGACGTCAACGCCCGCAGCAACCAGCGCGTCAACGCGCTCTTCGTTACCGGCACCTGCGCCAACCGCAGCGCCAACGCGCAGACGGCCATGCTCGTCTTTACAGGCGTTCGGTTTACGTTCTGCTTTCTGGAAATCTTTAACGGTGATCATGCCGCGCAGGTGGAAGTTGCTGTCAACAACCAGCGCTTTTTCAACGCGTTTTTCGTGCATTTTTGCCAGCACCACGTCGCGGGTTTCACCTTCGCGAACGGTGACCAGACGCTCTTTTGGCGTCATGTAGACGCTGACAGGTTGGTTCAGGTCAGTCACGAAACGCACGTCTCGACCGGTGATGATACCGACCAGCTCGTTCTCCTCGGTCACAACCGGGTAACCGGCGAAGCCGTTACGTTCGGTCAGGGCCTTCACTTCGTGCAGCGTGGTGGTTGGCAGAACGGTCTGTGGATCGGACACGATACCGGATTCATGTTTCTTCACGCGGCGAACTTCTTCCGCCTGACGTTCGATAGACATGTTTTTGTGAATAAAGCCAATGCCACCTTCCTGTGCCAGGGCAATAGCCAGGCGCGCTTCAGTCACGGTGTCCATTGCCGCAGAGAGCATAGGAATGTTCAGGCGAATGGTTTTCGTCAACTGCGTGCTGAGATCGGCAGTATTCGGCAGAACGGTGGAGTGAGCGGGAACGAGGAGGACGTCGTCAAACGTCAGTGCTTCTTTAGCGATACGTAGCATGGGCAATATCTCTGACCTGGGTGGTTAAATATTGCCGTGGCATTATACAGAGCGTAACCGATTGCATCCACACTTTTTTAAAAAAAATGCTTGCGCTCACCTCTCAGCAGGTTACTATCGACTGAATAACTTGCTGATTTAGAATTTGATCCCGCTCACATGTTATCCTCTCAACCCCCCTCAATTTATACCGTCAGCCGCCTTAATCAGACGGTGCGTTTGCTGCTTGAGCAGGAAATGGGGCAGGTCTGGATCAGCGGTGAGATCTCAAACTTCACGCAGCCCTCCTCCGGACACTGGTACTTTACCTTAAAAGACGACACCGCCCAGGTGCGCTGCGCGATGTTCCGCAACAGCAACCGTCGCGTGACGTTCCGTCCTCAGCACGGCCAGCAGGTTCTGGTGCGCGCCAATATCACCCTGTATGAGCCGCGCGGCGACTATCAGATTATCGTCGAGAGCATGCAGCCCGCGGGTGAAGGCCTGCTGCAGCAGAAGTATGAACAGTTAAAAGCCAGGCTCTCTGCCGAGGGGCTGTTTGATCAGCAGTACAAAAAGACGCTGCCCTCGCCTGCCCACTGCGTAGGTGTCATCACCTCGAAAACCGGTGCGGCACTGCACGATATTTTGCATGTACTCAAGCGTCGCGACCCTTCCCTGCCCGTCATCATTTACCCGACCGCCGTGCAGGGTGACGATGCACCGGGCCAAATTGTGCGCGCCATTGAGCTGGCGAACGCCCGTCAGGAGTGCGACGTATTAATCGTCGGGCGCGGCGGTGGCTCGCTGGAAGACCTGTGGAGCTTCAACGACGAGCGCGTGGCGCGGGCAATCTTTGCCAGCCTTATCCCCGTGGTGAGCGCCGTCGGCCACGAAACGGACGTGACGATTGCCGATTTTGTCGCGGATCTGCGCGCGCCTACGCCGTCCGCGGCGGCGGAAGTGGTCAGCCGAAACCAGCTGGAGCTGCTGCGTCAGATTCAGAACGGCCAGCAGCGTCTTGAGATGGCGATGGACTACTTCCTTGCCAACCGTACCCGCCGCTTTACCCAGCTTCATCACCGTCTTCAGCAGCAGCACCCGCAGCTGCGCCTGGCGCGTCAGCAGACCGTGCTGGAGCGTCTGCGCCAGCGCATGAACGTGGCGGTGGACGCGCAGCTTAAGCGCGCGGTATCGCGCCAGCAGCGCGTGACGCAGCGTCTTAACCAGCAGAACCCGCAGCCGAAAATTTATCGCGCGCAAACGCGGATCCAGCAGCTGGAGTATCGTCTGGCAGAGACTGTCCGCGCCCGACTGAGCACCACCCGCGAACGATTTGGCAATGCGGTGACCCACCTTGAAGCGGTCAGCCCCCTCTCCACGCTGGCGCGCGGCTATAGCGTGACGACGGCGACGGACGGCAAGGTGCTGAAGCAGACCAAACAGGTAAATACCGGCGATGTGCTGACGACGCGTCTTTCAGACGGCTGGGTAGAAAGCGAAGTGAAATCAATTAAACCGGTGAAAAAGACGCGTCAGCGTAAAACCGGATAATTCTTCGCCGGTTACTTACTATACTGCTGCTATTCCCTTTTTTAATAAGGAGAGCAGCATGCCCCATCTTTATAGCGTTATTCCCCCTTATATTCTTCGTCGTATTATCGAAAGCGGTTCCGAGCCGCAGCAGCGCTGTGCCCGCCAGACCTTAACCCACGTCCAGACGCTGATGGCCCATATGCCGGGCAAACCCGCCGCGCCGCACGTGAATAAAGCCGGACAGCTGGAGCGCGATATTTACGACGCGAAGCAAACCCAGGAGCTGCCGGGTACGCAGGTGCGTTACGAAGGCCAGCCGTCGAACGGCGATGTAGCGGTGGATGAAGCTTACGATTATTTGGGTATTACCCATGATTTCTTCTGGAAAGAATATCAGCGCAATTCGCTCGATAACAAAGGGCTTATTTTAACCGGCACCGTTCACTACGGTCGGGAATATCAGAACGCCTTCTGGAACGGTCAGCAGATGGTATTTGGCGACGGCGACGGGGAAATATTTAACCGCTTTACCATCGCCATCGACGTGGTGGCACACGAGCTGAGCCACGGCGTGACCGAGACCGAAGCCGGGCTTATCTACTTTGAGCAGTCGGGCGCGCTGAATGAGTCGCTGTCGGACGTGTTTGGCTCGCTGGTGAAGCAGTACCATCTGAAGCAAACCGCCGATAAAGCGGACTGGCTGATTGGTGAGGGGTTACTGGCAAAAGGTATCAACGGCAAAGGGCTGCGCTCAATGTCTGAACCGGGCACCGCCTACAACGATCCGCTGCTCGGCAAAGACCCGCAGCCCGCGCACATGAAAGATTTCATTAAAACGCGCGAGGATAACGGCGGCGTTCATCTCAACTCCGGCATCCCCAACCGGGCATTTTATCTGGCCGCGACGGCGATCGGCGGCTACGCCTGGGAAAAAGCGGGTTATGCCTGGTACGACACGGTTTGCGATCGCAATCTGGCGCAGGATGCAGATTTTGAGGCCTTCGCAAAACTGACGATCGCGCACGGAGAGAAACGCTCCGGCGGCGACGTTGGGGCGGCCATTAAACAAGCCTGGGAACAGGTGGGAGTGTTGTAAATGCAGGTTCCGGAACTGACGGATGACGCCGTGGTTGAGCTGGCTCGGGAAGGCGGCGTCGCTTATATTCCTAAGCTGAGCGGCCAGCGCACCATCGCGCTCTCCTCGCTCAATGAGGCCCAGCGCCAGCGCCTGGTGAGCATCCTGGAGCAGGCCTTTCCGCGCGGTCAGCCGCCGGGACAGGCCTCGTCACCCGGCAGCGGCGACCAGCGCTATTTCCGCATCCAGATTATCTGGACCGGGCAAAATCAGGCGCACTACGCCGATATCATCGTGCTGGTACCGGAGCAGGAAGCGCCCGAGTCGCTGGTCGAGCTGTGGAAAAAAGGCGAAGGCTGCGTGTGCGATTAACCTTCGGCCCGAACAAACTCCACGCGTTTTTTAGAGATAAGACCGTGGCCGTTCTGGCAGAAATAATCCACCGCCCCGCAGGCTTTTAAGACCTGGAGTGGCTGATGGCACTCCGGGCAGCGGGCTTCAAGCGCAATATCCTTATTACAGCTCTCGCAGTGTGCCACCCCGTTCACGGGCTCAAACGGTGCCTGGCAATTCGGGCAGGTAATCGTCATGGTGACTCCTTCAAAGCGTTGAGGTCTGCGATAATTTTACCACGTTGCGTTCAGTGCGGGCCACGCAGCTGTTGCTGCAAGGTCAGCAGCAGCTCAACTTCCTCGATTCGGCGGCGCGTCGTGCGGCTTACCTCGTGCGGATCCCGTTCAAACAGGCTGTTGGCGCCCAGGATCTGCTCTGCAAGACAGTGCTCGTAGATCGAGCCGGGAATTGTCCAGCATTGGCGCGTGTCGCCATCGATCATCTCCAGCACATCTTCAGCGCCGCGCCGGTCGTAACTGATGGTCCGCCCGTCACGCAACCAGAGCCGTAAACCTTTTTGCCCGCCAGCGAGTCCCGCATATTTATTAAGCCAGATATCCACCGGCACGCCGCTGATGCGGCCCTGCAGATGCGCCTCGCCCTCCGCCGTGGTCAGGTCGCCTTTTGCGATATCGCGGCCCAGGCGGTCTTTAGCCGTCACCACCTGCAACGTCATCTCATCATTCCCTCCCAGATAACGCACCGTTTCGCGCAGCATCGCCAGCACGTGCGTACCGATATCCAGAATCACGCCATCAGGGTGACGAAGCGAACGGGTGTCCGGCTCGCCGGTGGCAAAGTTAAGCGCGATGGGTTCCCCAGCGGCGTTAACTCCGCTCGGCTCCTGCAAATAGCCGTCGATTTTGACGATATCAGAGACATTGCCAACCAGCGACCGCTTCACCGTTTCGATGCGCGCCATCCAGTGATCGAGCGCCAGCACGCGGGATGCGAGGTCAGGGTTTGCCAGCAGCGCGTTGAGCTTTTCGATTTGGGACAGCGTGGCGACAATCGGTTTTTCAACTACGATGCGGGAAACCGATGAGGCGAGAGCGTGTTCAAGCACCTCAAGATGGTGCAGCGACGCCGTGGTAATAAACAGGGTATCAAGCGGCCGGGAGAGAAGTTCAGCCAGTGTGGCGCAGCGCGTTACCCCCTCCGGCTGTTTTACGGGCTGGATATCAAAGCCTAAACAGTGAGGGGGATTATCAAAGCATTTTCGTATTGCGGGCAGGTAAGCTGTTTCAATGACTGCGCCAAGACCCACAAACCCTAACAGCATATTCTTACCTCGTTGAGTAAATTGCCGGGGCATAACGCCGCCCCGGCAAGCTCGAGGTTTATGAGGCGTTAGCTGCCGGTTTAGTCTGCGCATTTTCCAGCATGCGGCGTACCGGAACAATGAGGACGATCAGTACCGCGGCACAAATCAGCAGCGCGACGGAGCAGCGCGCAAAGAGATCCGGCAGCATATCCAGCTGGTCGGCCTTCACGTGGCCGCCAATCAGGCCCGCCGCCAGGTTACCCAGCGCGCTCGCACAGAACCACAGCCCCATCATCTGACCGCGCATTCTCTCCGGCGCCAGCAGCGTCATGGTCGCCAGGCCAATCGGGCTGAGACACAGTTCGCCGAGCGTCAGCATCAGGATGCTGCCCACCAGCCAGAACGGCGACACGCCCGCCCCACCGTTGCTCAGCACGTTTTGTGCCGCCAGCATCATCAGGCCAAAGCCCGCTGCGGCACACAAAATACCGATAACAAACTTGGTGATGCTGCTCGGGCGAATGTTCATGCTCGCGAGCTTCGGCCACGCCCAGCTGAACACCGGTGCCAGCAGGATGATGAACAGGGCGTTGATTGACTGGAACCACACCGCCGGGATTTCAAAATCGCCGATCATGCGGTTAGTGTAGTCGTTGGCAAACAGGTTGAACGAGGTTGGCTTTTGTTCGAACGCGGACCAGAAGAACGCCGCAGAGATCAGCAGAATAAAGCAGACCAGCAGCCTGGCGCGCTCTTTACGGTTCAGCCCCGCAAAAACAAACAGATAAATGAAGTAGAGGGCAACGGACGCCGCGATCACGTAGACCAGCACGCTGGCTACCGCGACCGGGTTAATCACAATCACGCCCTGCGCAATCAGCGTCACGATCGTTGCCACGCCTGCCGCCAGCGCCAGCAGCCAAACGCCCACGCCGTTACGCTTCACCACCGGGCTGTTCCAGGTAGAGTCGAGGCCGACTTCGCCGTCATAGCGTTTCATTGCCGGAACGGCAAACACGCGGAAGATAATCAGCGCCACCAGCATCCCGATACCGCCAATGCCAAAGCCCCAGTGCCAGCCGTGGGTTTTAATCAGCCAGCCGGAAATCAGCGGCGCGATGAACGAGCCCATGTTGATGCCCATATAGAACAGCGAGAAACCGCCGTCACGACGCGCGTCGCCTTTTTTATACAGGGTACCGACCATCACCGAGATACAGGTCTTGAACAGCCCGGAGCCGAGCACGATGAACATCAGGCCGATAAAGAACAGGTTGTTCCCCATCACCGCCGAGAGCGCAATCGACAGGTGACCGAGCGCAATCAGAATCGAACCGTACCAGACGGCTCTCTGCTGACCGAGCCAGTTATCCGCCAGCCAGCCGCCCGGCAGCGCGGCCAGGTACATGGTACCGGCAAAGATACCGACAATCGCCGAGGCGTTTTCACGCGCCAGGCCCATCCCGCCGTCATAGACGGTGGCGGCCATAAACAGGATCAGTAACGGACGAATGCCGTAAAACGAGAAACGCTCCCACATCTCGGTGAAGAACAGGGAACCGAGCGGATACGGATGGCCGAAGAACGTTCGGCTCTCTTTTTGATTAACAGTGGATTGCATAATTCTCCCGAAAGGTATGTCGTCGTGCTTGTAAACACCAGCAGGTACGCCGGCCAGTTACGTATCTGGCCGATTTTTTACGTGCGGCGAAAAGTTAGTTAACCATTTGATAACCAGGCGCTAGTTTTGTCTAGTACCGGACCCTGGACTTTAAGATGAAAATTCGACGATTGTCTACTTTCTTAGATTTAAACATGGTTAAAAGTGAATAGTGATTGACTTCACACTGAGAAAACCGGCGGTATGATTCGGCAAAAAAAAAGCCCGCGATAATCGCGGGCTTTCATGAGAGCGGCAAAGCTTATTTGCTTTTCTTAATGTGCTTAATCAAGCGCTTACGCTTACGCATCTGGTTTGGCGTCAGGGTGTTGCGCTTGTTGGCGAACGGGTTTTCCCCTTCCTTGAACTGGATACGGATAGGCGTGCCCATCACGTCCAGCGATTTACGGAAGTAGTTCATCAGGTAGCGCTTGTAGGAATCCGGCAGGTCTTTCACCTGGTTGCCGTGGATCACCACGATTGGCGGGTTATAACCACCGGCGTGGGCATATTTCAGCTTCACGCGACGGCCGCGCACCAGCGGCGGCTGATGGTCTTCTGCAGCCATGTTCATGATGCGCGTCAGCATCGCGGTGCTCTGACGACGGGTGGAGCTGTCATACGCCTCGCGCACGGATTCGAACAGGTTACCGACGCCGCTACCGTGCAGCGCAGAGATGAAGTGCACGCGGGCAAAGTCGATAAAGCCCAGACGGAAGTCGAGGGTCTCTTTCACCTGCTCACGAACCTCGTTGCTCAGGCCATCCCATTTGTTGACCACGATAACCAGTGAGCGCCCACTATTGAGGATAAAGCCGAGCAGAGAGAGGTCCTGATCGGAGATCCCTTCGCGTGCGTCGATGACGAGCAGCACGACGTTGGCATCTTCAATAGCCTGCAGGGTTTTGATAACGGAGAATTTTTCCACCACATCGGTGATTTTCCCGCGCTTACGCACCCCGGCGGTGTCGATGAGGACATATTCACGCTCATCGCGCTGCATAGGGATGTAGATACTGTCGCGGGTGGTGCCCGGCATATCGTAAACGACCACGCGCTCTTCACCCAGAATACGGTTAGTAAGTGTAGACTTACCTACGTTTGGACGACCCACGATTGCCAGCTTGATCGGCAGATCCTGCGGGTTGAAGTCGTCTTCAGGCTCTTCTTCTTCGCCCTCTTCTCCGTCTTCGAACTGCGCCCAGTATTCAGCGTCTTCGTCTACTTCTTCCGGCGGGTTCACTTCGTCAACCCACGGCAGCAGAACGGTTTCCAGCAGGCTGGTGACGCCACGGCCATGCGATGCCGCAATCGGGTAGATTTCACCCAGGCCCAGAGACCAGAAATCCGCGATGGCCTGATCGGCATCGATGCCGTCGGTTTTGTTCGCCACCAGGAAGGTCGGTTTTTCGCGTGAACGCAGGTGCTTAGCGATAGCGGAATCCGCCGGCATCAGGCCAGCGCGAGCATCCACCATAAACAGCACCACATCCGCTTCTTCAATCGCCAGCAGCGACTGTTCCGCCATGCGGGTTTCAACGCCGTCTTCTGTGCCGTCAATACCACCGGTATCAATACAGATGAACTCGCGTCCTTCCACCTCTGCACGACCGTACTTACGGTCACGCGTCAGCCCCGGGAAATCCGCAACCAGCGCATCACGGGTGCGTGTTAAACGGTTAAAAAGAGTGGATTTTCCAACGTTAGGGCGCCCGACAAGCGCGACCACAGGTACCATGTTTGAAGCCTCATAAAATTCAAAATAACGTCGCTTTCGCGGCGTTTTTAAAAATGTCAAAACGGCTCCTGAGTGAACAGGAGCCGTTTAGTATACTACAACCGCCGGGTAATTAACGCGTGATCGCGTACAGCGTGCCGTCTTTTGCCTGAATCAGCAGCTTGCCATCGGCCACAACCGGATCGGTCAGGAAACCAGAGCTGTCGACTTTTTGCTGTGCAACAAAGCGGCCGTTATCCGGATCGATCCAGTGCATATACCCTTCGCTGTCGCCCACAACCAGGCTACCGTTGTACAGCGCTGGCGAGGTCAGCAGACGGTGCAGCAGGTCGCTTTGCGTCCACAGCGTTACGCCGCCTTCGGTGCTCAGAGCCAGCAGACGGTCGTTCTGGTCAACCATATAGATACGGTTACCCTCAACGATGAAATCGTTCACAGAGCCCAGCTCACGTTTCCACATGATCTGGCCGCTGCGCAGATCCAGCGCGGTCAGGTTGCCGTTATAGGCCAGCGCGTAAACCACACCGTTAACGATGACCGGCGTTGTGTCTACGTCGCTCAGACGGTCAATTTCCGTTGAGCCAGTGGCCTGAGAGATACGCTGCTGCCAGATCATCTGGCCCTGCTGCATCAGCACTGCGCTCACGCGACCGTTGTCACCGCCCACAATGGCAGCGCCAAATGCGGTAGCCGGAGCGGATTCGCCGCGCAGAGAGAGTGCAGGCATATCCAGGTTAACGGTCCATTTCACCAGACCGTCCGCTTCGTTCAGCGCCTGCAGCTGGCCGTTGCTGGTATGAATCAGCACCAGGCCGTCGCTCACCACCGGGCGAGACAGGGATTCACCCGCTACGGTTGTTTGCCAGGCAATGGAGCCGTCGCTGCTGTTCAGGGCATAAACCTGCGCTTTTTCGCTGCCCACGTAGACGTGGCCACCGGCAACGGTCAGGCCGCCAGACAGCAGTGCAGGCTTACGGGAGAACCAGCCGTCTTTTTCCGCCAGGTTAACGGACCACACTTCTTTTCCGTCATCGGCGTTCACCGCTTTCACGGTACCTTTGCGGTCAGCGGCATAGACAACGCTGTCTGCATAGGCCGGATGAAGGTTGGAATAGAAATCACCAATCCCACTGCCCACGGAGACATCCCACGCGGTGGATGGGGTAAACTGGTTTTCAACCGTCGGCAGTGGGGACATTTTCACAACGTCTTCTTCGCCACTGAACAGTGAACAACCACTCAATAACGTAACAGAAAGCAGTCCTGGCAGAAGTAATTTACGCAATTGCATCGGGTCCCTCTCAGACGGACAAATTATTTATTTTCATCTGCATCATTTCGCTCAGCGCAGGTGAAGCGTTGCTCTCTACGCCAGCTTGCCACGCTTTACGCGCGCCCGCTTTGTCACCTTTGCTCAGCAGTGCTTCACCGCGCAGATCGGCAACGATGGCAGCAAAGCCTTCGCCTTTGATGGTATCGAGCGTTTTCAGCGCATCGTCAGCTTTCTTCTGCTGAACCTGAATACGTGCCAGGCGCAGATTGATCACCGCTTTCAGGTTATCATCGCTGGCCGCAGCAAGGCTCTGAGAGAGCTGAGCAGCGGCTTTATCCAGTTCGTTCTTATCAACGTACTGCTGAGCCACTTCCAGCGCAGCCAGTGCACCGTAGGTGTTTTTGTTGTCAGCCGCAAATTTCTCTGCCGCCGTCAGCGTTTGCGGCTGATCGGCACGAATTGCGCTCACGGTATTTTCATAGGACAGGGACGCGCCGCGCGCAGAATCTGCCTGATGATTGTTCCAGTAACGCCAGCCCACCAGCGCACCGACACCTAAAATAACCCCAACAACCAGCGCTTTGCCGTTTTCAACAAAGAAGCGTTTAATCGCGTCGACCTGATCGTGTTCGTTCTCGTAAATTTCCACGCAGTCCTTCTCCTTAGCCCAATAGAGTGCGCAAGTGCGCCGCAACGCCGTCCTGCGTTACCGTTGTCTGCTCACCAGAGCGCAGGTCCTTCACCACCACTTCGCCGTTAGCCACTTCGGACTCGCCCAGCACCAGTGCAATACTTGCGCCCCACTTATCGGCACGAGCAAACTGTTTTTTGAAGTTGCCGCCGCCATGGTTGGTCATCAGCTTAACGCCCGGCAGCGCATCGCGCACGCGTTCGGCAAGCTGCATCGCCGCAGACTGCGTTTCCGCGCCTGAGGCCACCAGGTATATATCGACAACGGATTCTGCTTTAAATTCCGGATTAACTGCCTGAACCAGCAAAACAAGTCGTTCAAGGCCCATAGCAAAGCCCACAGCAGGCGCTGCGCGACCACCAAGTTGCTCAACCAGACCGTCATAACGGCCGCCCGCGCATACGGTGCCCTGAGAGCCGAGGCTGCTGGTCACCCACTCAAACACGGTACGGTTGTAGTAGTCCAGTCCGCGCACCAGGCGCTGATTCACGGTATAGGCGATGCCTGCCGCTTCAAGCAGCTTGCACAGGCCCGCGAAGTGTTCGCGAGATTCTTCATCCAGGTAGTCGCCAAGCGCAGGCGCATCGTTCAGCAGTGCCTGAACATCCGCGTTTTTGGAATCCAGAACACGCAGCGGGTTGCTGTACATGCGACGCTTGCAGTCTTCGTCCAGCTTCTCTTTATGCTGCTCCAGGAACGCAACCAGCGCATCTCGGTAGTTAGCGCGAGCTTCCAGAGAACCAATAGAGTTCAGTTCAAGGGAAACGTGATCGGCGATACCGAGCGCACGCCACCAGCGGGCGGTCAGCATAATCAGTTCGGCGTCGATGTCCGGGCCCTGCAGACCAAAGACTTCCACACCCAGCTGATTGAACTGGCGATAACGACCTTTCTGAGGACGTTCGTGGCGGAACATCGGGCCGATATACCACAGGCGCTGCTCCTGATTGTACAGAAGACCATGTTCGATGCCGGCGCGTACGCAGCCCGCCGTACCTTCCGGACGCAGGGTCAGGCTGTCGCCGTTGCGGTCCTCAAAGGTGTACATCTCTTTTTCAACCACGTCGGTGACTTCACCAATCGCGCGTTTGAATAACGGGGTCTGCTCTACAATCGGCAAACGGATTTCGCTGTAACCGTAGCTGCCGAGCACCTGCTTCAGTGTGCCTTCAATGCGCTGCCAGATGGCGGTTTCGCCAGGCAGATAATCGTTCATGCCGCGGATGGCTTGAATGTTTTTTGCCACGTTTATTCTCTTTCTATATACAAAAAAAACCCAAAGAATGGGTTCAATCATACATGGGAAGCGGCACGCTTCCCATCACGTTATTTTTCAACCTGCTGAACGCTGATACGCTGTGTTTCGTCCATCATGGCGGCTTTGGCGCGGATGCGGGCTTCAAGCTGGTCGATCATGTCGCTATTATCCAGACGATCTTTACGAACGCCATCTTCATAGAGACCACTTTTCTTGTTACCGCCGGTTACGCCCAGGGTTGACACCAGCGCTTCACCCGGACCGTTTACCACACAGCCGATGATGGAAACGTCCATCGGGGTGATAATGTCTTCAAGACGTTGCTCAAGGGCATTCACCGTCCCGATCACATCAAACTCCTGACGTGAACAGGTTGGGCAGGCAATGAAGTTGATCCCACGCGCGCGAATACGAAGTGATTTCAGAATATCGAAACCGACTTTGATCTCTTCGACCGGATCGGCCGCCAGCGAGACGCGCAGGGTGTCACCGATCCCTTCAGAGAGCAGCAGCCCCAGACCGATCGCGGATTTTACCGAACCGCTGCGCAGGCCGCCCGCTTCGGTGATCCCGAGGTGCAGAGGCTGGTCGATCTGCTTTGCCAGCAGGCGGTAAGATTCTACGGCAAGGAACACGTCGGACGCTTTTACGCTGACTTTGAACTGATCGAAGTTGAGACGATCGAGATGATCGACGTGGCGCATCGCGGATTCGAGCAGCGCCTGCGGCGTAGGCTCACCGTATTTTTCCTGCAGATCTTTTTCCAGTGAACCGGCGTTAACGCCAATACGGATAGGAATATTTTTATCCCGGGCGCAGTCCACGACCATGCGGATACGCTCTTCGTTACCGATGTTGCCCGGGTTAATACGCAGGCAATCGACGCCGTATTCGGCCACTTTCAGTGCGATGCGGTAGTCGAAGTGGATATCAGCCACCAGCGGAACGCTGACCTGCTGTTTGATCAGTTTGAACGCCTCAGCGGCATCCATGGTTGGGACGGAGACGCGAACAATGTCCGCGCCTACACGTTCTAATGCTTTGATTTGATTGACCGTCGCTTCCACATCGGTGGTGCGCGTGTTGGTCATCGACTGAACGGCGATAGGTGCCCCATCGCCGATTGGCACATTCCCAACGTAAATCCGTTTCGATTTTCTACGTTGAATCGGAGCCTGGTTATGCATGAAAAATCTCCCGCGTTGCCCGTCTGTTACTGTGCTGCTGATTGTTCGGCATTAACGGTAAGACGTGCAACCTGGTTAGTTCTGATAAAGCGGCTCAGGTCGACAGGTTTTCCTTGATACTGGATCTGTACCGCTGCCGGAGCGCCGATTTTAAGTTTATAAGGAGCCTGGCCGGTTAGGTTTAACGTGCCATCTTTGCGCTGCAGGCCGCTGAACAGTTTTTTACCTGTCGCGTCAGTTACTTCCAGCCAGCAGTCGGCGCTGAAGTTCATCACCAGCGCGTTGGGATCGGCTGCTGTCGCCGTACCCGCCGGGCTGGTTGGCAGAGTCGCTGCGCTATTGTCTGCAGGCTGGGTAGCCGCAGGCGCGTTCGCCGCCGTATCAACATTCGCCTGAGAAGGGGCAACAACCGCGTTTTGATCCTGAGCCTGCGGCGCAGCGGTGTTAGCCGTTGCTGCCGGGGCCTGTGCTGCACCGGTCGCCGACGCGTCTGGCGCTGCGGTCTGTGGCTCGCTGGAGGACGCTGCGCCGTCGGTATTCAGCGGCACGCTCTGGCCGTTCTCACTTCCGGCCTGGTTAAGTTCGGCGGAGGATTGATCGGCCATGGTGGTGATCTCTTCCTGCTGCGCCTTGTGGTTTTGCCACCACCATGCACCGGTCAGACCGATGACCACAAACAGCACCAGCCAGGTAAAGCTCATCAGCCAGCCATCACGTTTTTTACGACGTTTCCCCAGGGAGAAGGTCTGCATCGGCGCAACTTTTGCTGCACGGACCGGCGCCTGCTTCTCCATCATTGGCAGTAATTCGTTTTCGGGGATGTGCACCAGTTTTGCGTAAGAGCGGATATAACCGCGCAAGAACGTTGAAGCCAGATCGGCAGGCGCCTTATCTTCTTCAATATCGCGAACCGTGGAAACCTTCAGGCACAAGCGTTCCGCAACGGCTTGCTGGCTGAGTCCGAGTTGTTCACGGGCGTTGCGAAGACGAACGCCAGTGGAGAGTGCTTCATGTTGGTCGTGAGTGGCTTCAGTATTCATTCGCTACAACTACTGGTACGTGAAAAATAAGGGTTCAGGCGCCGGTGAGTCACAATGCCACCCGCACCGCGAAACTTCTGGTCAGTTAACCTTGAACAGAGAGTATAAGACTGTCAGCCCGGAGATGACAGTACAGCCCTGCCCGTACGGCTAAACTGTTGTTACGTCGTTACATACTGCCCGAAAGTCGAATGAAACGCACCGTAATTATTGATCAGTCATCACGAATCTGACTGATTATTCAGTAAGGTTATGCTTCACGGCGCAGATAATGCGCCGCGAGTGCATAATAATCAAACAGCTTTAACCGCGATCGTCTCGCCCTGCATGCGTTTACGCAGGGTACGTTTAGTACGGTCAATGACATCACCTGCCAGCTGTCCGCATGCGGCATCAATGTCGTCACCACGGGTTTTACGCACGATGGTGGTGAAACCATACTCCATCAGCACCTTGGAGAAACGGTCGATACGGCTGTTCGAGCTACGGCCATACGGCGCGCCCGGGAACGGGTTCCATGGGATCAGGTTGATTTTGCACGGCGTATCTTTCAGCAGTTCAGCCAGCTGATGCGCATGTTCGGTGCCGTCGTTGACGTGATCCAGCATCACGTACTCGATGGTCACGCGGCCCTGGTTGGCGTTGGATTTCTCCAGGTAGCGACGTACGGCAGCGAGGAAGGTTTCGATATTGTACTTTTTGTTGATCGGCACAATTTCGTCACGAATTTCATCGTTTGGCGCGTGCAGGGAGATCGCCAGCGCAACGTCAATCATGTCGCCAAGCTTGTCCAGCGCAGGCACAACGCCTGAGGTAGACAGCGTGACGCGACGCTTAGACAGACCAAAGCCAAAGTCATCCAGCATGATTTCCATCGCCGGAACGACGTTGGTCAGGTTCAGCAGCGGCTCACCCATCCCCATCATCACCACGTTGGTGATAGGACGCGTGCCGGTCACTTTTGCCGCGCCCACGATTTTCGCGGCACGCCAGACCTGGCCGATAATTTCTGACACGCGCAGGTTACGGTTAAAGCCTTGCTGCGCGGTTGAGCAGAATTTGCACTCCAGCGCACAGCCAACCTGGGAGGAGACGCACAGCGTCGCGCGGTCTTCTTCAGGGATGTAGACAGTTTCAACGCGCTGATCGCCGACCGCAATCGCCCATTTGATGGTGCCATCCGCGGAGCGCTGCTCTTCCACCACTTCCGGTGCACGGATTTCAGCCACTTCTTTGAGCTTGTTGCGCAGGACCTTGTTGATGTCAGTCATGTCATCAAAATTGTCGCTGCAGTAATGGTACATCCACTTCATGACCTGATCGGCACGAAACGGCTTTTCGCCCATCTCTTTAAAGAACTCGCGCATCTGCTGACGGTTCAGATCCAGCAGGTTGATTTTTCCATTTTTATTGGGAACCGCAGGAATGGCGACTTCGGAGGTATTCACTAGTTCAGACATAATATTTTCCGGCCTCGTTGTTACACGTTATGGCCCATGGAGGGTTGAATAGAAACGCCCCGGAAAGCGGTCTGCTCGTCCGGGGCGTTGCATTGTACAAAGTCTGGCGCAGGGATGCCACGTCTGGACGCGGCATTTACGAAAATAATGTGTAAACGAAACCGTTAAATTAACGGGTACGTGGACACACTTCGCCTTCTGCAAAGAAGAAAGCGATTTCGCGTGCAGCAGATTCAACAGAGTCAGAACCGTGGGTGCCGTTCTCGGTGAAGCTGTCAGCGTAGTCAGCGCGCAGAGTACCGGCCAGCGCGTTGTCCGGGTTGGTTGCGCCCAGCAGGTCGCGGTGACGCTGTACTGCGTTTTCGCCTTCCAGCACGGATACCACGATTGGACCGGAGGTCATGAACTCCACCAGGCCGTCAAAGAATGGGCGACCTTCGTGCTCAGCGTAGAAGCCGCGAGCCTGCTCAACGGTCAGGTGCAGCATTTTGGTGCCAACAATTTTGAACCCTGCAGATTCAAAGCGAGCGAAGATGCTGCCAATAACGTTTTTTGCCACCGCGTTTGGTTTGATGATGGAAAAAGTACGTTCAATAGCCATGATAACCTCTGTCAATGTTCTGTTGTTTTGCATACCTGAGTATGGTGTGGCGCGGATTATAATGAGCAATAGCGCCATTGCCTATGGATTCAGGTAACATTTTTTTAAAATAAGACGAGTTTTAGCAACAGCTCACATCTGAAAGCTGTTTTCAGATCACTGCAGCGTAAAATTCACCGTCGCGACCTGCCCGGTCTCATCCATAACGAGTAACTGATAATCACCCGACTTATCAAGCTGTAATGTGTAAACCCTTCCCTTCACACTCAGCGGTTCACCGTTCAAAAACCACCAGCGCTCACCGCTGTTGCCGGTCGCCTGAAGCGGCAGCGAAACGCGGGATTCACCCGGCAGACGTTTGATAACGGCCCCTTCGCGTACGCCTGTCAGGATGAGTGGCGCAGGTGAGTCCTGCGACAGCGGAGGACAGGTTGTTGATGAAGGCGGGATCCGTACCGCGCGACGCTCGGTTGCGGGCAGCCACGGTTCCAGCGGTAGCGGCCAGACATCCAGGGCTTTTTCAGTTGCATCAGGGCAATCTGCCGCCACACGTTTACCCGTTTTATCCAGCCAGACCGGGAAACGAATGCCGCGTATGCCTTCCTGCTCCGGCAACAGCAGCGTGGGCGGTTCACTGCCTTCCAGCAGCCAGGTCGACAGGCGACGTCGACAGTTTTCACTGCCTTCCGGCAGCGGTTGGCCACCCGGCCAGCAGATCACGCCCCGCCCGACACTCTCCGGACGCGGATCGCGAGGCAGGCGGGCTTCGTCTACCGTTGAGCGCGACTGAAGCAGGTTATTGACCTGGTTTAATAGCGGAACCGCGCTGGCGAAACCAAACTGCCCCGCCACCGGCGTGCCGTCCGGTCGTCCGGTCCAGATGCCAATCACGTAGCGGGCATTCAGACCAATGGCCCAGGCATCACGGTAGCCGTAGCTGGTGCCGGTTTTCCACGCCAGGGGCGCAACCTGCGGTAGCGCATTATCCGGTAGCGGCTGCGCTTCATTGGCCAGAATACGGCGAATAATCCACGCCGAGCCCGGTGATAACAGCGGACGTTCAGTCAGCGGATCGCCCGGCTGCAGGCGCAGCCGTCCCGCCTTACCGTGTCGGGCAAAGGCACTGTAGGCAGCGGCGATATCTGCCAGCCGCGCGCCTGCCCCACCGAGGATCAGGGAGAGATTCGGCTGTGCCCCCGCGGGCAGGATCAGCGGCAAACCCGCGTTACTGAGCATACCGGCAAATCGTTTTGGTCCGTAGGCTTCCAGCACCTGAACCGCGGGCAGGTTGAGGGAGCGCACCAGCGCTTCACTCATGCTGACCGGCCCGTGGAACCCGCTGTCAAAATTCCCTGGGCGATAATCACTGGTTTTTCTGGGAACGTCCTGAAGCAGCGAGGCGGGATGGATCAGGCCATCGTCCAGCGCCATACCGTAGATAAAGGGCTTCAACACCGATCCCGGGGAGCGGATCGCATTGACCATATCCACGTGGCTAAAACGACTGTCATCGTTAATATCCACCGATCCGACCCAGCCGCGCACTTTCATATCGGTATGATCGACCACGATCATCGCCAGCGAGCTGCGTGCCGGCAGGCGGGATTTCCAGTTCATCGCCAGCTCTTCCAGCTGCCGCTGTAGCCCGGCATCCAGCGTGGTGACAATTTTCATGTCGCGACTTTTACCGAGCATCATGCGTGCAAAAAGCGGCGCCAGCTGCGGCATCTGCCGGGGCGCCAGCCATACTGATTCTTCACGGGACTCTTTGACCTGCTTTGCGGACCAGACGCCCTGCGTCGCCATGCGGTCGAGCACTTTATTGCGCGCCGCTTCGGCCCGTTCAGGCCAGCGATCCGGGCGTAAACGACTCGGTGCCTGCGGCAGCACCGCCAGCAGCGCCGCGTCGGAATAGCTGAGCTGCGACGGCGGCTTGCCCAGATACGTCCAGCTTGCCGCACCCACGCCCTGCAGCGTACCGCCAAACGGCGCGCGGTTGAGATAGAGCGTCAGGATGTCGCGTTTAGAGAGGTGCCACTCCAGCTGCATCGCACGCCAGAGCTGACGAATTTTGCCGCCAAAAGTACGCGGATGCGGGTCCAGCAGGCGTGCCACCTGCATGGTCAGCGTACTGCCGCCAGAGACGACTTTGCCAGAACTGAGATCCTGCCAGGCGGCGCGCAGGACAGAGAGCGGGTTTACGCCGGGGTGATCCCAGAACCAGCGATCTTCGTACTGGATCAGCGCCTCAAGATAACGGGGAGAGACCTCTTCGATCGTAACCGGGTAGCGCCAGATCCCGTCGCTGTCCGCAAAGCGCCACAGCGGCGTGCCCTTCTCATCCACCACCACCCGGGCGGGGTTAACCTCTTTCAGCGGTAACGGCCACAGGCGGTCGGCGGCGACAATCAGCCCCCATAAAACGAGAAGCGCTCCCGCCAGCCACAGCCAGCGGGAGCGTGTCAAACGTGCCATTCGCATATTACGGAACAACAATCAGCGGTCCACTGGCCGCCCCCGTTGCCCGCCACTGCGGCACATACATAGACTCGACCATCGGAACCGGCACCTGGTAGGTTCCTGGCGTCACGGCACGGGCCAGATAGACCAGCGTGACCGGCTGACCTTCGTTTACCGGCACGGCAGCCACAAAGCGGTCATCGCGGAATTCCATATGCTGAATATCCGCCTGCTGCATCTGGCTGAGCAGGTTCTGCACTTCGCTACCGCTGTCCTGCAGGCTGGCGCTGCTGCTTGCCAGGTTCTGGTTTTCCAGCTCCAGACCCGCAGGGAGGAGATCCACCACCAGCGCATCCGGTACGTTCTGGCTGGCTTTAACTTCCAGCCACACCAGCACCAGTTCGCCGCTCTTCAGGGAAGAGAGCGATTTACTGCTGCCATCGGTTGCCAGGATATGACGTTCAACCTGCAGCACGTTCGAGCTCGGCTGAGGGGCATAGTCAGGGTAACCGGTGCTGTCCAGACGCACCCACAGCGGTGTCGTTCCGGTATTGGTGACCTGCAGCGCGCCAAGCTGGTCGCCGTTCACGTTTTGCACCAGTGACTTATCGCCGCCTGATGCGGTCTCAGACAGAGAGGTTTTCGCCTGCCATGTACCGGACAAGGTTTGCAACGAACGTCCTGCCAGGAACAGCGCGTTGCTCTCCTGCGTTGACAGCCAGCGCTGGCTGAAGGCCTGTTCAGACAGGGCATTCAGCAGCGTATTTTGCGCATCCGGCAGTAGCTTGTACTCCTCGAGAAGAGAGAGCATCAGCGCGTTATCGCGAAGCTGGCTGCCATAATCGGCCATCCAGTTTTTGCTGTCGTTACGCGGCGTTTTAAGTGCCAGGTCCAGCGCCTGCTGGCTGCGCGGCGCATCGCCCATCAGTTTGAGCGCCATGCCCAGCTGCATCAGCGGCAGACCGGAAGCCACCTGACCGTGACGATCCCAGATTTCACGCAGCGCGCCCAGCGGCGCTTTTTGCTGACGTGCCAGCACCAGCGCGGCATAGGCCTGCACGGCGAACTTGCTGGCCTGAGTATCGTCGCTGTAGCGAATAGACATCATGCCCGGGTCCTGCAGATAGCGCAGCAGGCGGCTATTGGCGTTATTCACTGCATCGGCAGGCACGCTGTAACCCTGCTCGCCCGCACGGACCAGGAAGTCGGTCACGTAGGCCGTCAGCCAGTACTCTTCCGGACCGTTTTTATCCCACAGCGCGAAACCACCGTCTTCACGCTGCATCTGCAGCAGACGGGAGATGCCAATATCAATCGCTGCACGGCGCTTGTCATCGGTGTCGCCCTTGATGCCAAGTGCAGTAAGCTGCGCCGCGTTGGTGTAGAGCGACGGGAACAGTCCGCTGGTGGTTTGCTCCAGGCATCCGTACGGGTAGGCCTGCAGTTCACGAATATAGCGCGCCAGGTTGAGCGGTGGTTTGCCGCTCAGCAACAGTTGCCCCTGCAGGGTGGCAGGAGAGAAACCGTTGCTATGCTGCGCCGGTGCGGTCCAGGACTCACCGGGGTTCAGCATGGCACCGGTATTCACCGTCTGCGCCGGGAACGCCGGACGCACGCCGATTTTCCAGCTCTTTTGCTGCGGTGCGAAAGTCTCGCCCGGAAGCTGCAGGCCGGTCATCTGCGCGGTCACTTCACCGTCACCATAACCGTCCAGTGCGCGCACGGGAATAAACAGCGTGCTGCGCGCCCCTGGCGGCAACTGAACCGGCTGCGGCTGCGCGCCTTCCAGCACCAGTTTGCCGGTAGAGGTCAGGGCAACGTTCAGCGTTTGCGGCTTGTCGGTCAGGTTGGTGATATCCAGCGTCAGCCTCGAGGTGTCTCCGCTTGCCAGGAAGCGTGGGGTATTCAGCTCGGTAATGACCGGCGCGGCCACAATAATCTTGCTTTCACTGCTGCCGAAATCGTCTTCCGTCCAGGCCTGCGCCATCAGACGCAGCTCGCCGTTGAAATCACCAATCGGCAGCGTAATTGTACCTTCCCCGTTGGCATCCAGCGTGACCGGCTGTGCCTGCTGGGCAATGATGGTGACGTGGTTCACCGGCGGTTTTCCGCCGCGCTTCAGCTCATCACCGTCACCACCAAAGCGCAGCGCGGCCAGACGGCCCTGCCCTTCAATGACCTGGCCGTAGATATCGTAAATATCCGCGCCGTAGCGCTTCTGACCAAAGAAAGCCTGCCACGGATCCGGCGTGACGTAATCGGTAATGTTCAGCACGCCGCTGTCCACCGCCGAGACCAGAACGTTCACCTTCTGCGGCACGGCCCCCTCTTTCACGCTGGCTTTCACCTTCACCGAGAGCGTCTGGTTTGGACGCATCTTCTGCGGGTTATCAAGCGCAATATTCAGGCGGCGATTTTCGTCGCCCATCGGCAGATGCAGCAGGCCAACCGCGCGTTTCGGCGTGGCGGATTTGGATTTATCCCCAGGCCGTACCACCAGCGTACTCAGGTAGAGATCGTGACGTTTCCAGGCCTTGTCGACCGGGATAGCGAGATCCAGCCCGTTTGCCGGTACGTCGATCTCCTTCCACCACAGCGGCCCTTCACTGGACTCGATCATCGCATAGCCCTTGCCTGCGGCTGGCGCGGCAATGTGCAGGTTGATGGTGTCACCCGGCTGATAGGCTGGCTTATCCAGCTTCAGCGTCACGCGGTCAGGGCGCGCAGCCCCGGTGCCGTCGCTGTTATCCTGCCAGCTATACCCTGCCCAGAAGCGCACGCTGCTGACCATCTCATCAGGTGCTTTCACTTCGAGACGATAAGAGCCCCACTCCACCGGGAAGGTGACTTTACCCGTCTCGTCGGCCTTGAGCGTCAGCTCCTGCTCGCCTTCAACCAGGTCTTTCTGATCGAACTGAGACTGCCAGCCTTCGCTCTCAGACCAGTTCCAGAAGTAGTCACGGCGCTCGCGGATCAGGCGAACCTGCAAACCGGACACCGCTTTTTTCGCGCCGCTGGCATCGGCGTAAACGATATCGAAGCTGGCGTTGCCGTTCTCGTCAACAATCGGCTGGTTGACGGTGGTATCGGTGCGGTAGTCGTAAACGGCTTTACTGGCGAACTGAGGGCGAATACCCGGCAGCTCAGCCGCCGGCCAGATGGCCTGCTCAGCACGACGCGTTACCGGGCGGCCGCCGGACTCCAGCAGGCTGGCCTGCAGAATCAGCTGCAGCGGAGAGTGCACCTCTTTCCACTGGCTTTCGGTAGAAACCTGTCCACGCCCCTGCTCATCCAGCGTAAGCTGCACCTCATCCAGGCTGCGGCTCAGGTTCTCCTCGGCGATATCGCCAAACTGGAAGCCCGGCAGCGCTGCCACCGCGTCACGCAGCGGACGCAGGAAGAGCTGGCCCTGCAGAGAATTACCGTTGGCCGGAGCGCCATACAGGTAATAGCCCACCACGTTAAAGTCCACGTTATCCTGCGGTGAAACCGGCGTTTTTTGTCCGCTCAGGTTGAGCGCCATGCGCTCTGGCATGAAGTCTTCGACGTGGAAGTCCCACAGGCGCTGCAGGTTATCGCCGGTGTTGGCGCGGATATGCCACATACCGGTCTGCGCCCCGCTGTCCAGCGGATAGTTAAAGCGATAGAGACCGTTCTCTGGCTTGACGACAATCGTACGGGCGACCTGTCCATCCGGACGCAGCACGTCGAGCTTCACAGGCTGATCCGGAAGTGGCTTACCGTCACTGTCGCGCAGCAGGCCGTTGAGGATCACCGTTTCACCCGGGCGGTAGAGATCGCGTGGGCCAAACATGAAGAACTGCTTGCTATAGCCCGGGCTCCCTGCGATATCAAACTCCGCCAGATCAAGAGCCGGCAGCTTGAGATCGAGCAGCGTGGTCTGACCATCTTTACTGGCCAGGATCAGCACGGCCTCTTTGTCGGTCTCAAGCTTTGCGTGGCCATCGCCGTCGCTTTTCGCTTCGGCAAGCGTCTGCCCTTTATCGTTCAACAGGGTGACGGTGACGCCGGACTGCGCCGCACCGTTTTCCAGGCTCTGGGTGAAGATGTCCAGGCGATTATGATAACGGTGAGCGGACAAGCCGATATCGCTCAGGGTAAAGAGCGTCGCGGCGTTGCTGTAGTTGTAGTGCCCGGCCTGGTTCATGACCGCGATATAAACGCCAGACTGCTGGAGAGGTTTAATATCCTTCAGAGGCAGCAGCAATTTTTCGCGCGTATTCCGCGCCGGATTAAGATCGAATCGACCGGTGTAAACCAGCTCCGCCATCTTCAGCAGGTTATCGGACTCCCAGTTGGTCAGCGAGTTGCGGTACTCCCACTGGCTGACAAGTGAGGCCAGCGATTCAGGCTTCACGCGGTAAAAGTTGACGTCAACATTGTTGACGTTGAGCGCCATCACCGGCAGACCTTCCACCACCTTACCCGGCAGCAGTGAGCCGCGGCTGGCAAAACCAACGGTGGGTTCAACGTCCCGGGTGGTCAGGGCTTTCTCATAATCAATGCCGAACGTCGCCTTGTTCAACGCCTGCAGGCCCCGTTCAACGGTGACGACCAGGTTGCGGTTGGGCTCAAGATGGCGCAGGCGAAGCTCTTTCAGGTTAGGCGCCAGCTCCCACGCCCCGTCAACCTTGCCGCTTTTCTTATCCACGACGTGCACGGTTTTCGCGAAATCCTGATCGGGATTCAGCGGAACAGAAAAGGTCAGCACCAGCGTGGCGGCACCGTCGAGCTGAACTTCAGAGGCATCCAGCAGGGTCAGCGCTTTTCCCTGGCTCTGGGCGGCGAGCTTAGCCAGCGTTTCAGCATTTGGCTTTTCCGCGGCTTTCGGTGTGGATGCGGTGGATGCCGCGGGAGCCGCAGCCTGAGATTTATCGTCGCTGTTATCACAGCCGACAAGCGTAAACGTAGTAAGCAGCGCGAGAGAGAGCGCGGCTAAGCGAAACGGTTTCATCCTTTGTCCCTGGCCCATGGAGCCTGTTGGTCGTCGTCCGGATAAGTATTATCCGCAAGTTTCATTAATTCAAAAAGTCCAATTTTAGAATCTGGAAAGCGCCTCGCAGAATGGCAACACGCCGCTACGCCGTGATGGAACCGCGATCACAGCACATAACGTCACATGTAACCTTTTACGTCATTTGTTTTTAAAACAAGAAGATAGCTGGATAAGCGCGTCTGAAGACTGCTAGTTTTATGACCATGACGCACCCCGAGTGCGCGGTTCAATAAGAGAGAAAGCCATGAAACGAGCCGTGAACGCCCTACAAAATTTCGGAAAATCATTGTACGGACCGGTACTTATCTTACCGATCGTCGGTCTGTTTATCGCCTTTGGTAACGTGCTGGGTAACGGTAATCTCGCTGAATACCTGCCCTTTCTTGGCCATTCGCTGATTCAGCATCTTGGTCAGCTTATCGCGAAATCGGCCGTGTCGGTGCTGGTGAACCTGGCGCTGGTGTTTGCCGTTGGTATTCCGATTGGTCTGGCGACGCGCGATAAAGGCTATGCGGCGCTGATTGGGCTGGTCACCTTTGTCGTATTCATCAACGCCATGAACGTCACGCTGCAGCTGCAGGGCGCGCTGGCGCCAGCTGCTCAGATGAAAGCGGCCGGACAAACCATGGTGCTGGGCGTGCAGGTGCTGGAGATGGGCGTTTTTGCCGGGATCCTGACCGGTGCGCTCTCCGGCTATCTGTACAACAAATACTCCGGCGTACAGTTTAACGGCGCGATGGCGATTTACTCCGGCCACTGTTTTGTCGCCATTGTGATGCTTCAGGTCTCCATGCTGCTCGGCGTAGTGATGAGCGAACTGTGGCCGTTTGCCCAGCAAGGTATTAGCGCCCTGGCGCTGGCCATCAAAGGTTCCGGACCGTTTGGCGTGGCCATCTACGGCTTCCTGGAACGCATTCTGGTCCCCACTGGCCTGCACCATCTGGTCTATACCCCGTTCCTCTATACCGAACTCGGGGGCACGCAGGAAGTCTGCGGCACGGTGTATCAGGGCGCGCGCAATATCTACTTCGCTGAGATGGCCTGCCCGGACGTGAAGCAGCTCAGCAGCACCGTGGTGTGGGACGCCCGCGGCATCAGCAAGATGTTTGGCCTGCCCGCCGCGGCGCTGGCGATGTATATGACCGCCAGGCCAGAGCGTAAAGCGGCGGCGAAAGCGATTCTGATCCCGGCGGCGCTGACCTCGCTGCTGGTCGGCGTCACCGAGCCGATTGAATTCTCCTTCCTGTTCGTCGCCCCGCTGCTGTTCGTGGTGCATGCGGTGCTGACCGGCATCGGCATGATGCTGTTCTCCCTGCTGGGCGTTCACGCCATCGGTGCCAACGGGATTATCGACTTCATCCTCTACAACCTGCCGCTCGGCACGGAGAAGTCCAACTGGCCGATGTACATCGTTGTCGGGCTGATCATGTTCGCCCTCTACTTCGTGGTGTTCCGCTTCCTGATCCTGCGCTTCAACATGAAAACGCCGGGCCGTGAAGATGAGGACCAGGAGACGCGCCTCTACAGCAAGCAGGAGTACCAGGCGAAGGGCAATAACGACGGTCTGGGCGAGTCCATCGTGGTGGGGCTGGGCGGCCGGGAAAATATTGAAGTGGTGGACAACTGCTACACCCGCTTACGCGTCACGGTAAAGGACGTCGCCATTATCGACGAGCCGCGTCTGAAGGCGACCGGCGCGAAAGGGATTATCAAACAAGGTAACAACGTTCAGGTGGTCTACGGGCTGCATGTCAAAAAAATGCGAGAAGCCGTTGAGACGTTTCTCTGAAAGGAGCTAAAGATGTTTACACCCCCATTTATCCTGTCGATTGCCGGCGGCGGCAGCACCTACACGCCGGGTATTGTGAAAAGCCTGATGGTGCGCCTCCAGGATTTCCCGCTGGCCGAAATTCGCCTTTATGACATCGACGAGGCGCGTCAGAACACCATTGCGCCCGTCGTCGAGAAGGTCATTCGCGACCACAGCCAGAGTATCAAATTTACCGTCACCAGTGACCCGGAAGTGGCCTTCAGCGGCGCGCATTTTGTCTTCGCCCAGATGCGCGTCGGCCAGTATAAAATGCGCGAGCAGGATGAGAAGATCCCGCTGCGTCACGGCGTGGTCGGCCAGGAAACGTGCGGACCCGGGGGTCTGGCGTACGGACTGCGCACGATCCTGCCGATGGTGGAGCTTATCGATCTGGTGGATCGCTACGCGCACGAGAAGGCCTGGATCGTGAACTACTCCAACCCGGCGGCGATCGTCGCGGAGGGCGTACGCCGCCTGCGCCCGAACGCGCGGGTGCTGAACATCTGCGATATGCCGGTAGCCGCGATGCGCAATATGGGGGCGATTCTGGGCGTCGATCGCCACAAGCTCGAAGTGAACTACTTCGGCCTGAACCACTTCGGCTGGTTTACCCGCGTGCTGGTGGATGGCGAAGACAAGCTGCCCGAGCTGCGTAAACATATCGCGAAGTTTGGCCTGCTGACGGAAGATGCGGCCAAAACCGACCCGCAGCATTCCGATCCCTCCTGGGTGAAGACCTGGCGCAACATTAAGCCGATTATGGACAACTTCCCGGAGTATCTGCCGAACCCGTATCTGCAGTATTACCTGATGCCGAACCAGATTGTGGCGCACCAGAACCCGGACTATACCCGCGCCAATGAAGTGATGGACGGGCGCGAGAAAAAGCTGTTCGCCGCCGCCGAAGAGTATAAGCGCACCGGGATCCTGCCGGATGCCTTCCACGTGGGCGTGCACGGCGAGTTTATCGTCGATGTCGCCCGCTCGCTGGCCTTTAACCTGCGAAGCCGCCATCTGGTGATGGTGGAAAACCGCGGCGCGATTACCAACCTGCCTTACGATGCCGTGGTGGAAGTACCCGCTTATATCACCTCCGAAGGCCCGGAACCGATTCGCGTCGGTCAGGTGCCGCTGTTCCATCAGACCCTTTTGCAACAGCAGCTCGCCTCGGAACAGCTGCTGGTGGAGGCGACCATAGAAGGCAGCTATGAGAAAGCCCTGCAGGCGTTTACCCTCAACCGCACCGTGCCGACCATGGAACATGCAAAAGCAATTCTGGATGAGATGATCGAGGCCAACCGCGACTACTGGCCTGCGCTGCAAAAAGCCTGGCAGGACGGCGAAACGGTGAAAAAATAGGGGCTTGCTCGCGAGTTGAACGTGGTTTGCTTGTCGGTGTCAGAAAAAACACCGACAATCCTTTTTTACGGAAAAGAATGGAGGCAACCCATGTCCACCTCATATTTTGTCGCTGCCGACTGGCTGATTGAGCACGGTGACGATCCGGAAGTTCAGATTATCGACGCGCGTATGGCCCCTCCGGGACAAGAGCATCGTGACGTGCCCGGTGAATACCGTGCCGGGCATCTGCCGGGTGCGGTATTTTTTGATATTGAAGCCCTCTCCGATCACACCTCTCCCCTGCCGCACATGCTGCCGCGCCCGGAAGCATTTTCCGTGGCGATGCGCGAGCTGGGCATCAGCAAAGACAAACACCTCGTTGTCTATGATGAAGGTAACCTCTTCTCCGCACCGCGCGCGTGGTGGATGCTGAAGAACTTCGGCGTGGAAAAAGTGTCGATTCTGGCGGGCGGGCTGGCGGGCTGGAGGCGCGACGAGCTGCCGCTTCAGCAGGGTGACGTCACGCTGCCGGAAGGTGAATTCGACGCGACCTTTGACACCCACGTGGTAAAACGCCTGACCGACGTGCTGGTCGTGAGCCATGAAAAAACGGCGCAAATCGTCGATGCCCGTCCTGCTCCACGCTTCAATGCCCAAGCGGATGAACCGCGTCCGGGGCTGAAGCGTGGACATATTCCGGGCGCGCTGAACGTGCCGTGGGGCGACCTGGTGTTTGAGGGCGAGCTGAAAACCACCGACGAGCTGCGCGCCATTTTTGACCGTGCTGGCGTGGATTTACATCGTCCGATTATTGCCAGCTGCGGCTCCGGCGTCACGGCCTGCGTGGTGATCCTGGCGCTCGCCACGCTCGGCGTGAACGACGTCACGCTCTACGACGGCGCCTGGAGCGAATGGGGTGCGCGAGACGATCTGCCTGTCGAACCCGCGAAATAATAATGGATAACCGCCTGGCCACGCTGTTAACGCGCGGAGCGTCATTGACCCGCGCGGAGTATCGCGTCCTCGCCCACCTCACGGAGCATCCGCTGCTGGTGGGCAACATCACGGTGCGAGAGCTTGCTCAGGCGACGTTTGTTTCTACCGCCACCATCATGCGGCTGTGCCAGAAGCTGGGGTTCAGCGGCTTTAGCGAGTTTATCTGGCACTGCAAGCAGCTGCTCTCCGACACGCCGCATATTGCCGTTCAGGGGCAATCGCGTCCTGAGCTCCCGGCGCTGTTTAATCAGTTTATCGCCAACTATCAGCACACCTTTCAGTGGGTCACGCAGGAGAAGCGACAGCAGTTTGCCGACCTGCTGCGCCAGAAAGAGAGCTTCTTTCTCTACGGCGCCGGGTTTTCCTATCTCTTTGCGGAGTACCTGACCAAGAAGCTGCAGGTGTTGGGCAAAACGGCGTTTATCTCCGGTCCGGGGGACAGCAGGAATATTTTCCTCAGCAACGCCGCGCGCTATCAGGTGTTTATTGCCGTCTCGCGCAGCGGCGAAACGGAGCAGGTGCTGGATAAAGCGCGGATTGCCAAAAACGTCGGCATGACCATCGTCGCGTTTACCCGCGCCTCGGCCAACACGCTGGCGGGGATGGCGGACGTGCATTTTGCGCTCTATGACGAAGCGGTACACTACGCCGCCGAAGCCGCAGGGGTGACGTCGTTTGAGTCGAATCTGGTGCTGCTGATGGATTTACTGCTGCTGGAAGCAACGGGGTGACATTCACCCCGCTGAAATCAGATGATGCGGTTGGTTTTGAGATCGCGCAGGAAGCCGCCCCAGCGACGCTCGTAGAACGGGGTGATGTGCTCGGTAATAAAGTGGCTGATACCCTTCTCACCGTTTTTCACCTGACAAATATCAATCGGCTCATCGCCCGGTAGCGTGTCGGTCGCCACGCTGCCCGCCGCCTGAACGATCTCGTCGAAATCGCCATCGGCTTCAATACCGATCAACAGCACCGGCTTTTCGTCCGCGCGCTCTTTGATGGAGCAGAGAAACGCGCGCCTGACGGGCTTGAGCGTTTTGAACAACGTCGTCAGAGAATCAATCATCTGCGCGGGCGGCTCGGCCACTTCAGACAGCAGCAGCGTTTCGCCCCCTTCCAGCACTTCCTGCGTGCTGAGCGGGTTGCCCTCTTCGCCAATCAGGTGGCTGATTTCACGCGGCGTAAACTCTTTCCCGGTCGGCAACTTGGCGTTGAGGAACAGCGTCTGGCCGAGCGTCATTTCAAACAAGGTACGCACCGGCATCACCACGAACGCCTGTTCGTCTTCAACCGCTTCCTGCAGCGCTTCCAGCGAGGTGAAGAACGGGATCACCGACGTGCCGTCGTCTTTCTCCCAGTGCAGCAGATCCAGCGCGCTGTCTTCGACAACCTGCTCACCTTCCGCCGCGGTACCCGGCACCCAGACGGTGGACTCCAGCAGCGTGCGGAAAAATGCCGGACGGTGGGCGGGCTCGGTCGCCGCCTGCTCCAGCAGGGTCTCTAATTCGTTTTTGGTATCTGACATAGTTTGGCTACTTCAAAAAATGCCGGGTGGCGCTTCGCTTACCCGGCCTACAAAACCGTAGGCCCGTGCAAGCGCAGCGCCGCCGGGCAATATGATGAATCCGAAGGCGCGCGTAAGCGTAGCGCCACCCGGCAAAAAAGATTACTCAGCCGTCAGCAGGTTCGCCACGGTACGCACGCCCAGACCGGTCGCGCCCGCGGACCACTGCTCAACCGCCGCTTTGCGGTACGTTGCGGAGCAGTCAATGTGCAGCCAGCCTTCATGGTAGTTCTCAACGAAGTGAGACAGGAAGCCTGCTGCGGTGCTTGCACCCGCCGGGTACGCCGCGCTGGCGGTGTTGTTCAGCTCGGCAAAGTTGGACGGCAGTTGGCTACGGTGGAACTCGGCCAGCGGCAGACGCCAGAACGGTTCGTTTTCCGCCGCGGCGCTGGCCAGCAGGCGTGCGGCCAGCTTGTCGTCGAAGCTGAACAGCGCGTGGTAGTCGTTACCCAGCGCGGTTTTCGCCGCACCGGTCAAGGTTGCCATGTCGATGATCAGCTCAGGCTTCTGGGCAGACGCGTCGATCAGGCCATCGGCCAGCACCAGACGGCCTTCGGCGTCGGTGTTCATCACCTCAACGTTTTTGCCGTTACGGTAGCGAATGATGTCGCCCAGCTTGAAGGCGTTACCGCTGACCATGTTGTCCGCGCAGCACAGGTACAGCTTCACGCGCTTTTTCAGACCGCGGGTGATGGCAAACGCCAGCGCACCGGTGATGGTGGCCGCGCCGCCCATGTCGGACTTCATGGAGTCCATGAACGCGCTCTGCTTCAGGCTGTAGCCGCCGGTGTCGAAGGTGATGCCTTTACCTACCAGGCAGGCAAAGACAGGGGCGTCTTTATCGCCGGTTGGGTTGTAGTCCAGCGCCAGCAGCACCGGTGGACGCTCAGAACCACGGCCCACGGTGTGGATACCCATGTAGTTCTGCTCGCGCAGGTCTTCACCCTTGGTGATGCGGTAGGACATCTTGTCGCCCGCCACGCCGCACAGCAGGTCAACGGCGCGCTGCGCCAACTGCTCAGGGCCTAACTCTTCCGCCGGAGCGTTAATGGTGTCGCGCACCCAGTCGATGATTTGCAGACGGCTTTCCAGCTCTTTCTGACCGGCTTCGTCGAGGTTCGCCCACTCAATTTTGCGGGTGCCTTTCGGCCCTTTGTAACCCGCCCAGAACGCCCAGCTGCGGTCGGTGTCCCAGCCTTCGCCTTCCAGCGAGACATGCTTGATGCCCAGACCGTCAATTTTACGCGCGGCGCGCTGGATCAGGCCCAAATCATCGTTGCCCGTCAGGTGCAGGGTAATACCGTCGTTGTTGATGCTGTAGCTGGCTTTCTCGCCCCAGCGCGCGTCGGCGGGCTGCGTAGAGAGCGTAATCTTCATCGCTTCGGTCATTTTATTTTTCCTTATTAGCAACTAGCAAACGGGCCGCCTGAAGGCAGCCCGTTTTGTTATTTATTCTGCTTCATCTAACCAGACTAACAGAATCGCCTCCAGAATTTTTTCATTGGATGCGTTTGGATCGTCGTCGAAATCCTCTAAATCGCAGATCCACTGGTGCATGTCGGTGAATCGTACGGTCTTCGGATCAAGATCCGGGTTCGCGTCGTAGAGCGCTTCGCCGATTTCACGGCTGTCTGTCCACTTCAGTCCCATATCAATGCTCGCGTGCGTGGTTGATGGTGTAACGCGGGAATTCAACGACCAGATCTTCATCGGTCACCGCAGCCTGGCAGCTTAAGCGGCTGTCTGGCTCCAGACCCCATGCTTTATCCAGCATGTCGTCTTCGTCTTCGGTGCTCTCGGCGAGAGAGTCAAAACCTTCACGCACGATGCAGTGGCAGGTGGTGCAGGCACAGGATTTTTCACAGGCGTGTTCCACTTCGATACCTGCACGCAGGGCAACATCGAGAATGGTTTCACCGGTCTTCGCTTCCAGAACAGCGCCATCCGGACAGAGGTCCGCATGAGGCAAAATTACAATCTTTGGCATATTAAACCTCGTCCACGGACTGGCCTTTCAGCGCGACGCGGACAGATTTGTCCATGCGGCGAGCAGCAAAGTCCTGGGTTTGTTTATCAACGTTTTTAATGGCTTCTTCTATTGCGTCAGCGTCATTGCCTTCAGCGACCACGCTTAAGCGCGCGGCGGCTTCGTCAATCACCTGACGCTCAGCGGCGCTGAGCAGCGCGGCGTCGGCAGCGAGCGCGCCGGTCAGGCTCTCCAGCACGCGTGCGGCTTCAACTTTCTGTTCGGCCAGCATACGCGCCTTCACATCCTGCTCGGCGTAGCTCATTGAGTCCTGAATCATAGAGGCGATTTCGCCATCGGTCAGGCCGTAGGACGGCTTCACCTGGATGGACGATTCCACGCCGGTGGATTTTTCCATCGCCGTGACGCTCAGCAGGCCGTCCGCATCCACCTGGAAGGTGACGCGAATATGCGCCCCGCCCGCAGGCAGCGCCGGGATACCGCGCAGCGCAAAGCGCGCCAGAGAGCGGCAGTCCTGCACCAGCTCGCGTTCGCCCTGCATTACGTGGATGGACATCGCGGTCTGGCCGTCTTTGAAGGTGGTGAACTCCTGCGCGCGCGCCACCGGAATGGTGGTGTTACGCGGGATCACTTTCTCCACAAGGCCGCCCATAGTTTCTAACCCCAGCGACAGCGGGATGACGTCCAGCAGCAGCATTTCGCTGTCCGGCTTGTTGCCGACCAGAATATCGGCCTGGATTGCGGCGCCCACGGCAACCACTTTGTCCGGGTCGATGGAAGTCAGCGGCGTGCGGCCAAAGAATTCGCCCACGCGTTCGCGCACCTGCGGCACGCGGGTCGAACCGCCTACCATGACCACTTCCAGCACCTCGTTCGCCTCAACGCCCGCATCTTTCAATGCGCGACGGCAGGCCAGCAGGGTGCGTTTCACCAGCGGGGCAATCAGATCGCTGAACTGGTCGCGGGTGATGTCACCCTGCCAGCCCGCAACGTTTACGGTAACCGTCTGCGCATCGCTCAGGGCGATTTTGGCGTCAATAGCCGCATCCAGCAGCTCGCGCTGTACGCGCGCATCGCTGCGATCGCTGATGCCCGCCTGCTCGCGAATGTAGTCCGCCAGCAGATGGTCGAAGTCATCGCCACCCAGCGCGGAATCCCCGCCGGTCGCCAGCACTTCAAATACCCCGCGGCTTAAGCGCAGGATTGAGATATCAAAGGTACCGCCGCCGAGATCGTAAACCGCAATGACCCCTTCCTGACCGGAGTCGAGGCCGTAGGCAATCGCCGCCGCCGTCGGTTCGTTCAGCAGACGCAGCACGTGCAGGCCCGCCAGACGCGCGGCGTCTTTGGTGCCCTGACGCTGTGCATCGTCAAAATAGGCAGGAACGGTGATCACCACGCCGTCCAGATCGCCACCGAGCGTTGCCGTAGCGCGCTCCGCCAGCGCTTTGAGAATGTCAGCAGAAACACGAATCGGGTTCAGCAGACCGGCCGCGGTCGCGATCATCGGCAGGCCGTTTTCACTGGCCTGCAGCTGATACGGCAGATGCGGGTAGCGGGTCTGAATATCGGCCAGCGAGCGGCCCATCATGCGTTTGACGGAGCTGATGGTGTTGGCCGGATCGCGCGCGGCGTTGGCGCGGGCGTCATAGCCGACCGCGTGACCCTGCTGCTGGTAGTGGACCACGGAAGGCAGCAGATGGCGGCCCTGCTCGTCAGCCAGCGTTTCCGCCTGGCCGCTGCGCACGGTCGCCACGAGGGAATTGGTGGTGCCCAGGTCAATACCCACCGCCAGACGACGCTGGTGCGGTGCGGCACTTAAGCCAGGCTCACTAATTTGTAATAAGGCCATAATTGCTTCCGAAATTAAAAATCGAGCAGCTTTTCTTCGAGTTGTTCAGCACTGCTTCGCAGTTTATCGAGAAAACGGAGTTTGCGCACAGTGTCTGCCGCCACGTCCCAGGTCTCGTTGTTCAGTTGCTCCACCATCTGCTGATGGCGGGTATCGAACATGCCCTTCACGCGCGTGATAAAGCTTTCCAGACGCGCTTCGTCTTTGGCCTGTTCAATCTCATCGAGCTCTTCGCGAAGCTCCAGCTGTTCCATCAGAAACGCGGTGTCGCGCACGGTATGCTGTTCGCTCGCCAGATCGAAACCGTGGAGCGAGAGCAGATACTCAGCGCGCGCCAGCGGATGGCGCAGCGTCTGCCAGGCCTGGTTGATGGTCGCAGAGTGCGATACCGCAGCCAGCTGTTCTGCCTGAGTACCGCTCGCGAATTTGTCCGGATGGTACTGACGCTGAAGATCCTGAAAGCGGATCGTCAGCGCCTGGAGATCAATCGGGTATTGAGCGGGAAGTCCGAAGAGAGTGAAGTAATCCATAACAATCTCAGGGGTAGCCTGTTATAACAAACCCCACGCGCAGCGGGTACGCCACGGTGGGGTTTCGGATGACGCGCGGTTAAACGTGGAAGCTTTCGCCGCAACCACACTCGTCTTTGACGTTCGGGTTCGTGAATTTAAACCCTTCGTTCAGGCCTTCTTTAACGAAGTCCAGCTGAGTGCCGTTGAGGAATTGCAGGCTTTTGCCATCGACCACCACCTTCACGCCCTTGTCTTCAAACACGGTGTCGTCAGACGCCGGTTCATCAACAAACTCCAGTACGTAAGCCATACCAGAACAGCCGGAGGTACGTACGCCCAGTCGCAGGCCAAAGCCTTTACCACGGTTCGCCAGAAAAGAGCTTACTCGCGCGGCAGCGCTGTCGCTAAGGGTAATCGACATACTCAAACCTCAATTATTTTGCTTCACGTTTGCTTTTGTAATCCGCAATGGCGGCTTTGATCGCGTCTTCTGCCAGAATTGAGCAGTGAATTTTCACCGGTGGCAGTTCGAGTTCTTCAGCAATATCCGTGTTCTTGATTGCCTGTGCTTCGTCCAGAGACTTGCCCTTCACCCATTCGGTGACCAGGGAGCTGGAGGCGATAGCAGAACCGCAGCCGTAGGTCTTGAAGCGCGCGTCTTCAATGATACCTTCATTGTTGACTTTAATCTGCAACTTCATCACGTCGCCACACGCCGGCGCACCGACCATGCCGCTACCAACAGATTCATCGCTGTTGTCAAAAGAGCCAACGTTGCGTGGGTTTTCGTAATGATCGATGACTTTTTCGCTGTATGCCATGATTGAATTCTCCTTATGTACCGATTAGTGATGTGACCATTCAATGCTGTTCAGATCCACGCCCTGCTTGAACATTTCCCACAGTGGAGAAAGGTCGCGCAGACGGCCAATGGAGTTGCGAACCAGCTTGATGGTGTAGTCAATCTCTTCTTCGGTAGTGAAACGACCTAAAGAGAAACGGATAGAGCTGTGTGCCAGCTCGTCAGTCATACCCAGCGCGCGCAGCACGTAGGATGGCTCAAGGCTTGCAGAAGTACAGGCAGAACCGGAAGAAACGGCCAGGTCTTTCAGCGCCATAATCAGCGATTCGCCTTCAACATAGTTGAAGCTGACGTTGAGGATGTTCGGAGCGCCCTGCTCGAGATCGCCGTTCAGATACACTTCTTCCATATCTTTCACGCCGTCCCACAGACGGTTACGCAGCGTGCGCAGGCGTGCCATCTCGGTTTCCATCTCTTCTTTTGCAATGCGGTAAGCTTCGCCCATGCCCACGATCTGGTGAACAGGCAGCGTACCGGAACGCATGCCGCGCTCGTGACCGCCACCGTGCATCTGTGCTTCGATGCGGATACGTGGTTTACGACGAACGTACAGCGCGCCAATCCCTTTCGGGCCATAGATTTTGTGGCCGGAGAAGGACATCAGGTCCACTTTCAGCTGGCTCAGGTCGATAGGCAGTTTGCCCACGCTCTGGGTCGCGTCCACGTGGTAGATGATACCGCGCGCGCGGCACATTTCGCCGATGGTCGCGATGTCTTGTACCACGCCGATTTCGTTGTTGACGTGCATGATGGAGACCAGAATGGTGTCATCACGCATAGCCGCTTCGAGCTCTTTCAGATCGATGATGCCGTTGCTCTGTGGCACCAGATAGGTGACTTCATACCCTTCACGCTCCAGCTGGCGGCAGGTGTCCAGCACGGCTTTGTGTTCGGTTTTGCTGGTGATGATGTGCTTGCCTTTTTTCTGATAAAAGTTGGCTGCACCTTTGATCGCCAGGTTGTCGGATTCAGTCGCACCAGAGGTGAAAACAATCTCACGCGGGTCGGCACCCACCAGGTCAGCAATCTGATTACGGGCGATATCAACCGCCTCTTCAGCATGCCAGCCAAAACGGTGTGAACGGGAAGCTGGGTTACCAAAGTTTCCGTCCAGGGTCAGACACTGCATCATTTTCTCGGCAACACGCGGGTCCACCGGCGTGGTTGCGGAGTAATCGAGATAAATCGGTAATTTCATTGCTCTTTAAACTCCGTACATCGCTTCAATGCAAGGAATCAGGCAACCGGCTGGATGTACGACCGAGTACACGGGGCGAGTCTTCGCCCCGGCCTGATTCTGAAATACTTATCGTTTTATTACGCGCGCAGTTTGACGTCGATAGCGTCCTGCGCGCGGGTGCTGCGTTGGGAATCCTGACTGTGCTGACGACCAGAGACATCCAGAACTTCCTGGTTATTGACCAGTTCACCCAGGGTGATGTTGTTCAGGAAGCCGGTGAGACGGTCGCTCAGATCGCGCCACAGCGCGTGGGTCAGGCACTTATCGCCGCCCTGGCAGCCGCCTTTACCCTGGCAACGGGTCGCGTCAACGGATTCGTCAACTGCGCTAATCACTTCACCAACTGCAATACTGCCCGCGTCTTTACCCAGCAGATAACCGCCGCCTGGGCCACGAACGCTGGAAACCAGTCCATTTTTACGCAGTCTGGAGAACAGCTGTTCCAGATAAGAGAGGGAGATCCCTTGTCGTTCAGAAATATCAGCCAACGGAACCGGGCCCGCTTCGGAGTTGAGCGCAACGTCCAGCATCGCGGTCACGGCATAACGCCCTTTAGATGTCAGTCTCATGTCTTACTTAACCTCAAACTCGCCCCTGCCCGGGGTTTTTTATAGTAAAATGGGGTATTGCATAGCAGGGCCAAGTCTGACATTCCTGACTAAAATGGTCAACTATTTACTTGACTGTTTTAGTCAGGTATTTAACCTTCTGTGCCTTCATAATACAGGTGCGGCCTGATGCCCTCACCCCGCCCCTCTCCCACCGGGAGAGGGAGAAAACAAACCGGTACTACTCTTTATTCTTCTGCTCAATCGACGCCAGGATCCCGCGCAGGATGTTCAGTTCCTGGCTTTCCGGACGCGCGCGGGTAAACATGCGGCGCAGCTTGTTCATTACCTGCCCCGGGTGGCCTTCGCGGATAAAGCCGGTTGAGAGCAGCGTCTGCTCCAGGTGACCGTAGAAGCGCTCAAGGTCGTCCACCAGCGGGTAGGCCGTCTCTTCTTTAGGCTCGATCTCTTTCTCCTGCGTCGCCAGCCACGCCATACGGACTTCGTAAGCGATAACCTGCACCGCCATCGCCAGGTTCAGCGAGCTGTACTCCGGGTTTGCCGCAATCGCGACGTGATAATGACACTTCTGCAGCTCGTCGTTGGTCAGGCCAACGCGCTCGCGGCCAAACACCAGCGCAACCGGCGCCTGTTCTGCCTCCGAGACACTTTTCAGGCCGCATTCACGCGGATCGAGCATTGGCCACGGCAGCGTGCGCGAACGCGCGCTGGTACCCACAACGAGGCTGCAGCCGGCCAGCGCTTCGTCAAGGGTGTCGACGATCTGGGCATTGCCGATCACGTCGCTGGCCCCGGCCGCCAGCGCGATAGCCTGTGAGTCGGGTTTCACCAGCGGGTTAACCAGCCACAGGTTCGTTAAGCCCATGGTTTTCATAGCGCGGGCAACGGAGCCCATGTTGCCGGTGTGCGATGTTTCGACCAGCACGATTCGAATGTTTTGCAGCATAATTTTTAATGTCTGAATTCAGCGTCTGAAGAATATTCGGGCATATTATCATAAACGGGAGACATAATCCGATCCCGCTGCTATACTCTGCGCCGATTTTCCTGTTCTTTAACATCCAGTGAGAGAGACCGATGCATCCGATGCTGACCATCGCCGTGCGCGCAGCGCGCAAGGCGGGTAATGTAATTGCCAAACACTACGAAACGCCAGACTCCGTAGAAACCAGCCAGAAAGGCAGCAATGATTTCGTGACGAACGTCGATAAAGCCGCAGAAGCGATTATTATCGAAACGATCCGCAAATCTTACCCACAGCACACCATCATCACCGAAGAAAGCGGTGAACATGAAGGTACCGATCAGGATGTTCAATGGGTTATCGATCCACTGGATGGCACCACCAACTTCGTCAAACGCCTGCCACACTTCTCTGTGTCTATCGCAGTACGCATTAAAGGCCGTACTGAAGTCGCCGTTGTGTACGATCCAATGCGTAACGAACTGTTCACCGCGACCCGCGGTCAGGGCGCACAGCTGAACGGCTACCGTCTGCGCTGCAGCAACGCACGCGATCTGGACGGCACCATCCTGGCGACCGGTTTCCCGTTCAAGGCAAAACAGCACGCGACCACCTATATGAATATCCTGGGCAAACTGTTCACCGAATGCGCGGACTTCCGTCGCACCGGTTCTGCTGCGCTGGATCTGGCCTATGTTGCCACCGGCCGCGTTGACGGTTACTTCGAACTCTCACTGAAGCCATGGGATTTTGCAGCGGGCGAGCTGATCGCACGTGAAGCAGGCGCCATTGTTTGCGACTTCACCGGCGGCCATAACTATCTGTCTACCGGCAACATCGTTGCGGGTAACCCACGCGTTGTTAAAGCCATGCTGGCAAACATGCGTGATGAACTGAGCGATGCGCTGAAGCGTTAATCCCGGTAATTCCCTCTCCCTGTGGGAGAGGGAATTGAAACTAAAAAGGCCGCAATCCCCTTCCCACCGGCACCGCACTCATCCACATCGTTACCGCCGCTACCAGCAGAATCACCCCGCCCGCCAGCGCAAGCGTTGTCCATCCTACCTGTCGCCACAGCACCGGCGTTTTATTGCCGCTGAGTTTGACCGCCAGCTGACGGAAGCTGTGTACCAGCAGCGCTAAAGACGAAATGGTGAGAGAGGTTCCTGACGCCATCGCCAGCGCGGACAGCATGCCCCAGCCGAACACGCCTATCACCTTACTGAACAGCAGCACCATGATGGCACCCGAACACGGGCGCATGCCCATAGAGAGAACAATCACCAGCCGCGCGCGCCAGTCGTCGCCGTTCTGTAATTGTTCCTGTGTTGGCAAATGCTGATGCCCGCAGCCGCAGTTTTCATCATGAACGTGGTGCGGCGTAAAGGTTTTGAATTTCGGCTTTTGCAGCAGCACGCGCAGCTTTTTCAGCGCCCGCCAGCAGAGGATCAGCCCCAGCAAACCCACCAGCGCGTAGCTCCCTTTTTCAAGCCAGAAGCTGCTCAAGTGCAGCTGGCGCGCGGGAAGCTGTAACAGCGAAAGCACGACCACCACGAGCGCAATCGCCACGCCGCCCTGAAGCAGCGAGGAGGCCAGCGTCAGGCCGATACTCGATTTCAACTTTGACGGATGGGTGGCGAGCCAGGTCGTGATGACGATTTTGCCGTGCCCCGGCCCCAGGGCGTGCAGAACGCCATAGACAAAACTGAACGCCAGCAGGGAACCACCCGCTTTTGTCGGGTTCTCCGCCACCGCCTTCAGCAGACCGCTCATCTGCTGGTTGACCTCACGCTGCCAGATAATGCTTTTCATCATGACCTGCGGCCAGGCCTGCCACAGCCACAGCGCACCGCCAGCTGCTAACAGTAAAAAGAGCGCCAGCGGCCAGAGGTGCAGCCAGCGGCGCGGTTTCCGAACCGGAGAGGAGATCACTGACATTGTAACGTCACCTCCTGCGCAAACTGTTTACCCAATTCCATATCCTCGGGCGGTGCATCTTCTTTATCAAGCGAGACCGCAAAGTTCAGCGTCTCTTCGCTGGGTTTCGGGGTGTGCACGCCAATTTTGCAGCTTTTTTGCAGCGCGTCCGGCAGCCGTACGTCGCTGTCTTTGTCATAGCGCATGTCAACATAGTAGGTAGGGTCAAAGGTGGAAAAGCGGTACGTTTGCCCCGCCAGCGGCTGCGGATGCGCCAGCGGAAGCACGAACGTCAGCACCGCCTGGTGCCCTTCACGCGTCATCCCGTATTCCGTGGGTCGGTTCAGAAATTTGACCTTTTGCCCGTTGTGCCAGAATTCAGTGAAGTAGTGCTGGCCGAGCACGTTGGCCATTACTTCCGCCGCCAGCTTTTTCCAGATTTCATCGCCGGGCTTCGCATTTCCCGCATCGTAGAGCAGATCGGCCGAGGTGATTTCATCCATCGTCCAGCGCATTTTCAGGCCGCTCAATTGCGTGCCGTCGGTGACCAGCTCGGTTTTGAGGTCGATAAAGCTGTGAGGGTGTGCGCTGGCGGTTAAGCTGATAACCGCCAAAAATAACGCCATCGCACATTGTTTAACTGTTTGCATCAATTCCTCACGTCAAAAATTCTGTGATGTTCCCCAGCAATCCTGAGTGAAAGGCCTGCCGGCGCGCTTTTCAGCGCTCATCCTTTAGCTATTCTTATCAAACATTCACACTGGATACCCGACAGATGATGACGACGCTTGAAATTCCATCTGTGCTTTCCAGTTCGCAGCGCCGCTGCCAGGTGCTTTTGATGCTTTACCTGCCCGATGCTGCCGTCACCGCACAGAGCATAATCGCTGCCAACGGCGTGGATGACGCGATGGCACGGCAAGATATAGCCGAGACGCGCGATGAAATCCAGCGCTATCACCGGCTGGATATCGTTACGCACCACGACGGCTGCTACCGGATTGAAGGCACAGCCCTGAATCAGCGTTTATGCCTGCTGCACTGGCTGCGCCGGGCGCTGCGGCTTTGCCCGCAATTCGTCTCGCACCAGTTTACCCCCGCATTAAAAACCGCGCTTAAACAACACGGCATTGCGCGTCCGCTTTACGACGATGCGAACCTGCGGGCGCTGATCGGCTTCTGCTCACGCAAGCTCCAGCGCCAGTTTGAATGCCGCGACGTCCAGTTTTTACAGCTTTATCTGCAATACTGCCTTATTCAGCACCAGCTCGGGAATACGCCGCAGTTTTCCCACGTTCAGCGCAGCTGGACCCAGTCGAGAGGGGAGTATTTTACGGCCCAGGAGATCGTGCGCCACTGGAGACGGCGCGTCCCGCAGGGTGCCCACGGGGATGAACAGCTGTTTCTGGCACTGCTGTTTATGATGCTCCGCACGCCCGATCCGGTGCTTGATAAGCACCAGCAGGATCAGCGTCTACGTCGGGCCATCGTGCGCATGGTGGCCCGCTTTCGTTCCCAGACCGGGATGAACTTCAGCGATGAACAAGGGCTGACCGATCAGCTGTATATCCATCTGGCTCAGGCGCTGGACCGTTCGCTGTTTGAGATCGGCATCGACAATAACCTGCCGGAGGAGATCCACCGCCTTTATCCCCGACTGTTACGCACCACGAAAGAGGCGCTGTTTGAGCTGGAAGCGGAATTTGGGCTACGTTTTTCCGATGAAGAGATGAGCCTCGTGGCGGTGATTTTTGGTGCCTGGCTGATGCAGGAGACTGACCTGCATGAAAAACAGGTGATCCTGCTGACGGGAGACGATAAAGCCAGCGAGGAGCGGATTGAACAGCAGCTTCGCGAGCTGACGCTGCTGCCGCTCAACATTCGCTACCTGACGCTGCAGGCCTTTCAGAAAGAGGGGGCGCCGCGCGAAGCCGCGCTGGTTATCACCCCCTACCCTACGGCCCTGCCGCTGTTCTCGCCGCCATTGATTCATGCCGTTGAGACATTGAACGCGCAGCAGCAAGAACATATTCGCGCCATGCTGGAATCATAGCGACGCGCGGGGAGCCACCTTAGGGCGAACAACGATGGCGGGCAAGGCGACCAGCGCCATCACCCAGAAGACGCCGTGTCCCAGATGCTGATAGAGGAACCCCGCAAACACCGTCATGATCGCGATACTGCCCCCCATCGCCACTGCCGAATAGACGGCCTGCAGACGAATCACATCCCCGCCCTCGCGCGCTGCGATATAGCGCATCGCCGCCAGATGGCACACGGTAAAGGTGCCGCAGTGAAGAATTTGCGCCACAATCAGCCACGGTAGATCGGTCGTCCAGCCCATAATCCCCCAGCGCGCCACCCCACACACGGCGGAAAGCAGCAGCAGGTCACGCGCGCCAAAGCGACGGAACAGTTTTTTGCTCAGGGCAAAGATAATGACTTCGGCCACCACGCCCAGCGACCATAGATAGCCCACAGCGGAAGCGGAATACCCTGCCCCCTGCCAGTAGATGGCGCTGAAGCCATAATACGCCGCATGCGCCCCCTGAAGGAGGCACACGCACGCCAGAAAACGCCAGCTCTGTGCGACCAGGCTCCGCCATGCGGGCCAGCCGGCGCTCTCCTGATGGCGGCTTTCCCCTTGTGGCATCACCGACGGTCGCAGCAGCATGCCCAGCAGCATCGAGGCAATACCGATGCTCAGCAGGGCAAGAATGGCGCGATAATCGTAAAGGCTGACCAGTTTGCCCACCAGCGCCGAGCCAATCACAAAGGCGATAGAGCCCCACAGGCGCACGCGACCATAGTCCATGGTGATCTGCTTTTGCCAGGTGTTCGCCAGGGCATCCGTCAGCGGCACCAGCGGTGAGAAGAACAGGTTAAAGCCGACCATCACCACCATCAGCCAGGCAAACTGGTGGCTGACCCAGAAGCAGGCCACAAAGACCAGGGTCAGCAGAGCAAGAATGCGCACGGCCTTGATCAGTAAGGAGGGATCGCTGACGCGCGGGGCAATCAGCAGGCTGCCGAGGAAACGCGCCACCAGCCCGGCCCCCAGCAGGACGCCGATGGTCTCGGGCGTCAGGCCGATACCCTTGAGCCAGACGCTCCAGAAGGGCAGAAAAATACCGTAGCTAAAGAAATAGGTGAAATAACTGAGCGCCAGCCAGCGCGTGGAATGCAAGACCATGAATCCCTCCCGAAATCGAGGCCATAGTCTGGCGAGAATATAAAAATTAAGCAAGTAGATAGCCTGCTATAAATTAACGAAAAATTAACATCTTGTGCAGTCGCCTGGCTTATGGCAGGGAATGGAAATATGTATTACGTTTAAATTACTCCACTTGCAGAGGTTTTCTGCCATGAACTCACTACGTTATCTCGATTTCGGCCAGTCACGTCACCTGATGCTGTTGATCGGCCGCATCGCACTTGTCGTGCTGTTTATTATCTTTGGTTATCCAAAACTGACGGGATTTAGCGGCACCGTACAATACATGACCTCGCTGGGGACGCCGATGCCCATGCTGGCGGCCATTATTGCGGTGGTGATGGAAGTGCCTGCCGCTATCCTGATCGTACTGGGCTTTTTCACCCGTCCTCTCGCGGTACTGTTTGTGTTCTACACCCTCGGAACGGCGGTGATTGGGCATCACTACTGGGATATGACCGGTGATGCGGTCGTACCGAATATGATTAACTTCTACAAGAATATCAGTATTGCTGGCGCCTTTATTTTGCTGGCGATTGTTGGTCCCGGCGCGATTTCCCTTGACCGGCGTTAAGCCATAAAAAAAGGCCGCAAGCGCGGCCTTTTTTATTTCTGCAAAGCAGAGGAATTATGCGTATACCGGGAAGCGTGCGCAGATATCCAGAACTTTTCCTTTGACGCGCTCGATAACCGCTTCGTCATTGATGTTGTCCAGAACGTCACACATCCAGCCAGCCAGCTCTTTCACTTCCGCTTCTTTGAAGCCGCGGCGAGTCACGGCCGGAGAACCGATACGGATACCGGAGGTCACGAACGGGCTCTTCGGATCGTTTGGCACGCTGTTTTTGTTCACGGTGATGTTGGCGCGGCCCAGGGCAGCGTCAGCTTCTTTACCGGTCAGGTTCTTATCAACCAGATCCAGCAGGAACAGGTGGTTTTCAGTACCGCCGGATACCACTTTGTAGCCACGGTTCAGGAACACTTCCACCATCGCTTTGGCGTTCTTAGCAACCTGCTGCTGGTAAACCTTGAACTCAGGCTCCATCGCTTCTTTCAGCGCGACCGCTTTTGCCGCGATAACGTGCATCAGTGGGCCGCCCTGCGCGCTTGGGAACACCGCGGAGTTCAGTTTTTTGTACAGCTCTTCGTCACCGCCTTTCGCCAGGATCAGGCCACCGCGTGGACCCGCCAGGGTTTTGTGGGTGGTGGTGGTCACAACGTGAGCGTGCGGAACCGGGTTCGGGTAAACGCCTGCGGCGATCAGACCCGCAACGTGCGCCATATCAACGAACAGGTAAGCACCGATGCTGTCTGCGATTTCACGCATTTTTGCCCAGTCAACGATACCGGAGTAAGCAGAGAAGCCACCGATGATCATCTTCGGTTTGTGCTCTTTAGCCTGCTTCGCCATGTCTTCGTAGTCAATTTTACCGGACTCATCAATACCGTAAGGGATGATGTTGTACAGTTTGCCGGAGAAGTTAACCGGGGAGCCGTGAGTCAGGTGGCCGCCCTGCGCCAGGTTCATACCCAGAACGGTATCGCCCGGCTGCAGCAGCGCGGTGTAGACCGCGAAGTTAGCCTGAGAGCCAGAGTGCGGCTGCACGTTCGCGTAGTCAGCGCCAAAGAGTTCTTTCGCACGGTCGATAGCCAGCTGCTCAACGATATCAACGTACTCGCAACCGCCGTAATAGCGTTTGCCAGGGTAACCTTCAGCATATTTGTTGGTCAGCTGAGAACCCTGCGCCTGCATGACGCGCGGGCTGGTGTAGTTTTCGGAGGCGATCAGTTCGATGTGCTCTTCCTGACGTACTTTTTCCTGCTCCATAGCCTGCCACAGTTCGGCATCATAATCGGCAATGTTCATTTCACGCTTTAACATCCGCATCTCCTGACTCAGCTAACAAGTAAATTTTGGCCTGAAAAGGCAGTCCTGTTGGACGACGGGCAACAGTATAACTGATTAGTTCTGTGATAACAGGTCTTGACAAACGATTTTACGCAAACGTTTTCCTACCCGCCACGCAAGGGTTTGAGGAATAAAGCTCTCGCCCTTTCCAGCGGATTTCTTTTCAGGTTTGTGATGCATATTTTTCATCTTGCAAAGAACCATTTACAACGCAGGGGTATTTTTTATAAGATGCATTTAAAATACATCATTAAAGTGACATCAGAAGGACGCGCTCATGCTCGACGCTCAAACCATCGCTACCGTAAAAGCCACCATTCCTCTGCTGGTGGAAACCGGCCCTAAACTCACCGCCCATTTCTACGATCGCATGTTCACGCACAACCCGGAGCTCAAAGACATTTTCAACATGAGCAACCAGCGTAACGGCGATCAGCGTGAAGCGCTGTTCAACGCCATCGCGGCCTATGCCAGCAATATTGAAAACCTGGCTGCACTGCTGCCCGCGGTGGAAAAAATCGCGCAGAAGCACACCAGCTTCCAGATCCAACCCGAGCAGTACAACATTGTGGGCGGCCACCTGCTGGCCACGCTGGACGAGATGTTTAGCCCGGGCCAGGAGGTGCTGGACGCGTGGGGTAAAGCCTACGGCGTGCTGGCAAACGTGTTTATCAACCGTGAAGCACAGATCTACAGTGAAAACGCCAGTAAGAACGGCGGCTGGGAAGGCACGCGGGCGTTCCGCATCGTCGAGAAAACCCCGCGCAGCGCATTGATTACCAGCTTTGAGTTTGAGCCGGTGGACGGACAGCCGGTGGCCGATTACCAGCCTGGCCAGTATCTGGGCGTGTGGCTGAAGCCAGAAGGCTTCCCGCATCAGGAGATCCGTCAGTATTCTCTTACCCGCAAGCCAAACGGTAAAGGCTACCGCATTGCGGTGAAGCGTGAGGACGGCGGTCAGGTTTCCAGCTGGCTGCACAACGAAGCGAACGTGGGCGACGTGGTCCATCTGGCCGCGCCGGCGGGCGACTTCTTTATGGCCGTTGACACTAATACACCGGTCACGCTGATCTCTGCGGGCGTCGGCCAAACGCCAATGCTGGCGATGCTCGATACGCTGGCGAAATCTCGCCACGGCGCGCAGGTTAACTGGTTCCATGCCGCCGAGAACGGCGATGTACACGCCTTTGCGGATGAGGTGAAAACGCTCGGGGCGTCCCTGCCGCGCTTCACCGCGCACACCTGGTATCGCCTGCCGACGGAGGCAGACCGCGCAGATGCCCGCTTTGACAGCGAAGGTCTGATGAATTTAAGCCAGATGGAAGGGGCGTTTAGCGCGCCGGACATGCAGTTCTACGTCTGTGGGCCGGTGGCGTTTATGCAGTATGCCGCTCAGCAGCTGGTTGAGCTGGGCGTGAACAAAGACAGCATTCATTACGAGTGCTTCGGCCCGCATAAGGTGCTGTAATCGCCCGGCGGCGCTTCGCTTGCGCGGGCCTACGAAGAGTTTTGTAGGCCGGGTAAGCGCGGCGCCACCCGGCAAGAACGTTAAATCGCGGCGTCGTCTTCTTCGCCGGTACGGATACGGATCACGCGCGCCACGTCAAAGACGAAGATTTTACCGTCGCCAATTTTGCCGGTTTGCGCGGTGCGGATAATGGTATCCACACAGGTATCAACGATATCGTCGCTGACCACGATTTCAATTTTCACTTTCGGCAGAAAGTCGACCATGTACTCTGCGCCACGGTAAAGCTCGGTGTGGCCCTTCTGACGACCAAAACCTTTCACTTCCGTCACGGTCATCCCGGTGATGCCGACTTCCGCCAGCGCTTCACGCACATCATCCAGTTTGAAAGGTTTAATAATCGCATCAATCTTTTTCATGGTGGGTCCTTAAACTCTTGCCTGTAAGCTGCCTCGTAATCGATTGCTCACAGTACCATACGGCATTACTCTTTAAAATCGTTTGCTTCCAGCTCGTGGCGCGACAGCAGCTTGTAGAACTCGGTGCGGTTGCGTCCGGCCATGCGCGCGGCGTGGGTCACATTGCCTTTGGTGATCTGCAATAGCTTGCGCAGATAGTTGAGCTCAAACTGATTCCGCGCTTCGGCAAACGTCGGCAGCGCCGTGTTTTCCCCTTCCAGCGCCTGCTCCACCAGCGCGTCGCTGATGACCGGTGAAGAGGTCAGCGCCACGCACTGCTCAATCACGTTGACCAGCTGACGCACGTTACCCGGCCAGCTTGCGGCCATCAGCCGCTTCATTGCATCGGTGGAAAACGCGCGCACGAATGGTTTATGGCGATCGGCCGCCTGGCGTAAAAGGTGGTTCGCCAGCAGCGGAATGTCTTCCGCACGCTCCGCCAGCGCCGGGATCTTCAGGTTCACCACGTTCAGGCGGTAGTAGAGATCTTCACGAAACTCGTTGCGGGCCATCACTTTCGGCAGATCGCGGTGGGTGGCGGAAATAATTCGCACATTAATATCAATGTCGCGGTTGCTGCCCAGCGGGCGAACTTTGCGCTCCTGCAACACGCGCAGCAGCTTAACCTGCAGCGGCGCGGGCATATCGCCAATCTCGTCCAGGAACAGCGTGCCGCCTTCCGCGGCCTGGAACAGCCCTTCCCGGCTGCTTACCGCCCCGGTGAATGCGCCGCGGGCGTGACCAAACAGTTCAGATTCGAGCAGCTGTTCCGGAAGCGCGCCGCAGTTAATGGCGATAAAGGCGTTTTTACTTCGCGGGCTGGCGTTATGGATCGCCTGCGCGAGGATCTCTTTCCCGGTGCCGCTCTGGCCGTTGATGAGCACGCTGACGTCGGACTGCGCCACCATCCTGGCCTGTTCAAGCAGACGCAGCATCACGGGGCTGCGGGTGACGATGGACTCCCGCCACGCTTCATCCCCCGCCGGGACGGCGTGTTCCAGCGCGCTGTCGATTGCCTTATACAGCGCGTCTTTATCTACCGGCTTGGTCAGGAAGCTGAATACTCCCTGCTGCGTCGCGGCAACCGCATCCGGGATCGACCCGTGCGCGGTCAGGATAATCACGGGCATCCCCGGCTGCTGTTTCTGGATCTCCGCGAACAGCTGCAGGCCATCCATTTCGTCCATCCGCAGGTCGCTTATCACCAGATCGATCTTCTCGCGGCTGAGAATTTTCAGCCCCTCGAGCCCGCTTTCCGCGGTCACGACGCTGTAACCTTCACTCACCAGACGCATGCCCAGCAGCTTTAACAGCCCGGGATCGTCATCCACCAGTAACAGATGGGCAGGTTTACGGCTCGTCATGCTTCACATCCTCTTGTTTCGGCGTATCGCTGTCCGGTGCCGCAGATGAACTCCCCGGCTGATATTTGCGCGACGAGAGCTGCCTTTCGATATCGGTCAGGTTTTCCAGCTTACGCGTTGTGGTATCGAGCTGCGTACGTAAATGTTGCTGCTGCTGACGCAGCGTATCAAGCTCGCTGTCGGTTGACTGTTGCAGCTTGCTGTAGCGGGAGCGCTCTTCAGACAGCTGAAGCTGTAATGTCTGCCCATCGCGCCAGAGCTGGTATACCGGGCGTACCTGCACGGGAAGATTGACCACGAACGTGTCCAGTCGGGTCACGTTGGCGCGCCGTTCGACGGGGGTGATTTTCGCATCAGCCAGCAAAATGCCGCGCTTGAAAGCGTCCTGCCAGGTGTCGTCATCCAGCATCGCCGCCTTGGAGCGAGCGTCTACCGGGGCCAGACGCTGGGCGCAATCTATTCCACGCAGCCAGAACAGCGGGTTGCTTTCAACGTCATGACCTGACAGGTTCCAGATATCGTCACAGCGGGTTGAGAGGAAATCGGCCAGCTGGTTATCGGGCCATTTATCTTCTTGTTTATCGCTAATTGCACTTTGTGGCGCATGGGAAACACACCCTGCCAGAAATAAACAGGGCAGGCTCAGGCGAAGCGTGTTGCGGGAAAACACCGCGCGTACGGCGCGGGAAAAGACGTGTGACATACTCACCAGACATAGATTCATTTTATTGATTTTTCCGGCTCAGGGGCAGTTCAATACGGAAGCAAACATCCGAACGTTCGTCCGTGGCAATGTTTAGCTCACCCTGCATGCGTCGTATGCAGTCCCGGGCGATGCTCAAGCCCAGACCACTGCCTTTCACCGCACCTTTCCGCTGATGACTCCCCTGGAAAAAGGGCTCGAAGATCATGGTTTTTTCGTCATCGGGGATCGGGGTGCCGGTGTTAGCGACGTCTATAAACACCCGGGAACCCTTCGTATAACTTCGGATATAAATGTTACCGGATTCAGTACCATAGTGCACCGCATTGGAATAAAGATTATCCAGCACGCTCATTAAGAGCATGGGTTCAGCGAGACAGGTCGGCGCATTTAGTTCTACACCGGTATGCATCATTTTAGCTCTTGCTGGCAAGCTATGGGCGGATATCACCATATCCACCAGCGGCTCAATCTCAACGTTTTCCAGAACGACCGCCCCGTCAGCCAGCTTGCGGTTGTAATCCAGCAGTTGCTCAATCAGCTTTTGCAGATTGCGGCTGCTGTTATCCAGGATCTCGACAATTTCTTTCTGTTCTGGCGTAAGGGGTCCTGCCACTTCGTCCGCCAGCAGCTCCGTCCCTTCGCGCATGCTGGCCAGCGGCGTTTTAAGCTCATGGGAGATATGGCGCAGGAACTGATGACGCTGTGATTCAAGCCACGCCAGGCGCTCGGACAGCCAGATAATGCGCTGGCCTACGGATCGCAGCTCGCGCGGACCTTTAAAGGCGACCGTATCTCCGAGCGATTTCCCTTCACCCAGGCGGTTGATCATCCGCTGAATGCCCTTCACCGGGCCGATGATCATGCGGGTAAAGAGCAGAACCAGCCCGAGGCTCACGAGGAACAGCACCAGCGCCTGCCAGCCGAAGAACTGGCCACGCTCGGCAATCTCCTGCTGGAGCTGCTGGCCGCGAGAGAAAATCACCGTGCGCGTTGACTGCACCATCTCGGTGTTGGCGCTGGCAAAAGCTTCAAGACGCGCGGCGGCGGCGGCATCCGGGCCGCTGTTACTGCACTGTAGCTGCGCAAGATCGTTTAAATCCTGACGTAACGCCTGATAGAGCTTGTCGTCAGGCAATACGCCGGCGTGGGCGTCCAGCATTTCGCTATAGCGCTTGCGCTGACTCTGATACACCTTTTCCAGCGTCCGATCGTCAAGCACGCAATACTGACGATAGCTACGTTCCATCTCCAGCGCGGCGTTGGTCATCGCTTCACTGCGTCTGGCGTCGATGAGCGTCGTGCGGTTGGTCAAAGCCGCCTGCGCGCTCAGCGCGTTCAGACTTTGCCACGCCTGCCAGGCAAGGATCAGCAGCGGCAGCAGGATCAGCAGGAAGGCCATCATGACAAGCTGTCGCAGGGAGCGGGGAAAAACGGGCCAGCGTTTCAACGCATTACTCTCTTAATGGGGGTTTACGCAGAGCGTAACTGAGTCTGCCCTTCAGATACAACAAAGCCGGGTAAAAACCCGGCTTTGTCATGGAATGAGGCGGTGCCTAACTCGACGTTTCGCCCTGGCCTGATAAAGCATCGCTATGATCAGTAGTTGGACGGCAGGCACCTTTTTGTGCGTCATTCGAAGTTTATGTAGCGCGTCCCGAAGGGGCTGACATAAGAAGGTGAATGAGCCACTGGTTAATATTATGCAACACCCGTGCCAGAACGCAAAACAAAATATTAACACATTGAAATATATAACTTTTACTTGTTAAACCTGTTAATTATCGGTTGAATGATTTCCAGGCTAAGTGTCGCTATTAAGCAACACCTTAATGGGAACCTTTACTGCCATATATAAATCAATAAGTTAAATGTCTCCTTTTGGAGACACTCAAACCAGAGGGTTGTCGCGATTTTGCGACAGAGACAAAAAAGCCCGGTAGCGCTCACGCTTACCGGGCCTGCAGGTGTTGCCTGAAACTTAACCCAGCTGTTTACGCGCGTTGCGGAAGATACGCATCCACGGGCTGTCCTCGCCCCAGTTTTCAGGGTGCCAGGAGTTGCTCACGGTGCGGAACACACGTTCCGGGTGCGGCATCATGATGGTCGCACGACCGCTTTCGCTGGTCACTGCCGTAATACCGTTGGCGGAGCCGTTCGGGTTGGCCGGGTAGGTTTCCGTGACCTTGCCGAAGTTATCGACAAAGCGCAGCGCCACCAGACCTTTGCTCTCCAGCTGAGCCAGATGCGCGGCATCACGCACTTCTACCTGACCTTCGCCGTGGGAGACCGCGATTGGCATCTGTGAACCGACCATTCCCTGCAGCAGCAGAGACGGGCTTTGGGTCACTTCCACCAGGCTGAAGCGCGCTTCGAAGCGGTCAGACTGGTTACGCACAAAGCGCGGCCAGGCTTCGCTGCCCGGGATCAGTTCACGCAGGTTGGACATCATCTGACAACCGTTACACACGCCCAGCGCCAGGGTCTGCGGACGGTGGAAGAAGGTTTCGAACTCGTCACGCACGCGGCTGTTGAACAGGATGGACTTCGCCCAGCCCTCGCCCGCGCCCAGCACGTCGCCGTAGGAGAAGCCGCCGCACGCCACCAGCGCCTGGAAATCTTCCAGACCGGTACGTCCGGCCAGCAGGTCGCTCATGTGAACGTCGATAGCGTCAAAGCCCGCGCGGTGGAAGGCAGCCGCCATCTCAACGTGGGAGTTAACGCCCTGCTCGCGCAGCACGGCCACTTTCGGACGCGCGCCGGTCGCAATGTACGGCGCGGCAATGTCTTCGTTGATGTCGAAGGAGAGCTTCACGTTCAGGCCTGGATCCTGGTCATTGGCCTTCGCGTTGTGCTCCTGATCGGCACATTCCGGGTTATCACGCAGGCGCTGCATCTGCCAGGTGGTTTCCGCCCACCACATACGCAGCGTGGTGCGGCTTTCGCTGAACACGGCGTGACCGTCTGCTTCAATGACGAAGCGGTCGCCCTGAACGGCTTTACCCAGATAGTGCACGCAGTCTGCCAGACCGTGCTTCGCCAGAATCGCTTCAACCGCGTCGCGATCTGCCGCGCGCACCTGAATCACGGCGCCCAGCTCTTCGTTAAACAGCGCCGCCAGACGGTCTTCGCCCAGCGTTGCAATGTTGGCTTCAACCCCACAGTGGCCGGTGAAGGCCATCTCTGCCAGCGTCACCAGCAGGCCGCCGTCGGAACGGTCATGGTAGGCCAGCAGCTTACGCTGCGCCACCAGCGCCTGGATGGCGTCGTAGAAGCCTTTCAGCTGCGCCACGTCGCGCACGTCGGCTGGCTTGTCGCCGAGCTGACGGTAAACCTGCGCCAGAGCGGTGGCACCCAGCGCGTTGTTGCCTTTACCCAGGTCAATCAGCAGCAGGGCGTTGTCTTCGGTGGAAAGCTGCGGCGTAACGGTATGACGCACGTCTTCCACGCGGGCAAACGCGGTAATCACCAGCGACAGCGGAGAGGTCATCTCGCGCTGCTCGCTGCCTTCCTGCCAGCGGGTTTTCATCGACATGGAGTCTTTACCCACCGGAATGGTCAGGCCGAGAGCAGGACACAGCTCCTCGCCCACCGCCTTCACGGCTTCATACAGGCCTGCATCTTCGCCAGGGTGACCGGCAGCGGCCATCCAGTTTGCGGAGAGTTTGATACGTTTGATGTCGCCAATCTGCGTCGCGGCGATGTTGGTCAGCGCTTCACCGACCGCCAGACGGGCAGAGGCCGCGAAGTCCAGCAGCGCCACCGGGGTGCGTTCGCCCAGCGCCATCGCTTCGCCGTAGTAGCTGTCGAGGCTCGCGGTGGTCACGGCGCAGTTCGCCACAGGGATCTGCCACGGGCCAACCATCTGATCGCGCGATACCATACCGGTCACGGTACGGTCGCCGATGGTCACCAGGAAGGTTTTCTCAGCAACAGCAGGCAGGTGCAGCACGCGATTAACGGCTTCAGCTACGGTAATGCCCTGGCGATCCAGCGCTTTGCCCGCCGCTTTACGGGTTGTTACGTCGCGGGTCATCTTCGGCGTTTTACCGAGCAGAACGTCGAGCGGCAGATCGATAGGCTGGTTGTCGAAATGGGTGTCGCTCAGAGTCAGGTGCTGCTCTTCGGTCGCTTCACCGATGACGGCATACGGCGCGCGCTCGCGGCGGCACAGCTCGTCAAACAGCGGAAGCTGGTCCGCGGCAACCGCCAGCACGTAGCGCTCCTGGGATTCGTTACACCAGATTTCCAGCGGGCTCATGCCCGGCTCATCGCTCAGGATATCGCGCAGGTTGAAACGACCACCGCGGCCGCCGTCGCTCACCAGCTCCGGCATGGCGTTGGACAGACCGCCCGCCCCCACGTCGTGGATAAAGAGAATCGGGTTAGCGTCGCCCAGCTGCCAGCAGCGGTCGATCACTTCCTGGCAGCGACGCTCCATCTCAGGGTTGTCACGCTGCACGGAGGCGAAATCGAGATCCGCGTCAGACTGGCCGGAGGCCATAGAAGAGGCCGCTCCGCCGCCCAGACCGATGTTCATCGCCGGGCCGCCGAGCACGATCAGCTTCGCGCCGACGACGATCTCGCCTTTCTGCACGTGATCGGCACGGATGTTGCCGATCCCGCCCGCCAGCATGATCGGTTTGTGGTAGCCGCGCAGCTCTTCGCCGTTGTGGCTGTCCACTTTCTCTTCATAGGTACGGAAGTAACCGTTCAGCGCCGGACGACCAAATTCGTTGTTAAACGCCGCGCCGCCCAGCGGGCCTTCGATCATGATATCCAGCGCGGTCACAATGCGCTCTGGCTTGCCGAAATCTTCTTCCCACGGCTGTTCAAAGCCCGGGATACGCAGGTTGGAGACGGAGAAACCGACCAGACCCGCTTTTGGTTTTGCACCACGACCGGTCGCCCCTTCGTCACGGATTTCACCGCCGGAGCCGGTCGCCGCACCCGGCCACGGGGAGATCGCCGTCGGGTGGTTGTGGGTTTCCACTTTCATCAGGATATGCGCGGGCTCCTGATGGAAGTCATAGCGCCCTGCTTCGCGATCGGCGAAGAAGCGGCCCACCTCGGAACCTTCCATCACCGCGGCGTTGTCTTTATAGGCAGACAGCACGTGGTCAGGGGTTTGCTCCATGGTGTTTTTGATCATTTTGAACAGCGACTTTGGCTGCTGTTCGCCGTCAATAATCCAGTCGGCGTTGAAAATCTTGTGGCGGCAGTGCTCAGAGTTCGCCTGCGCGAACATGTAGAGTTCGATGTCGTTCGGGTTACGGTTGAGCTTAACGAACGCATCCTGCAGGTAGTCGATTTCGTCTTCTGCCAGCGCCAGGCCGAGACGCAGGTTGGCGTCAATCAGCGCCTGACGGCCCTGCCCCAGCAGGTCTACGCTCTGTACCGGCGCAGGCTGATGGTGAGAGAAAAGCTTCTGCGCGTCATCGAGAGAGGCAAATACGCTCTCCATCATGCGGTCGTGCAGTTCAGCCGCAACCGCCTGCCACTGTGCTTCGCTCAGGGTAGAGGCTTCCACGTAGTACGCCACGCCGCGTTCCAGACGGTTAATCTGGCTCAGGCCACAGTTGTGGGCGATGTCGGTGGCTTTGGAAGACCAGGGGGAGATGGTGCCCGGACGAGGCGTCGCAAGGATCAGTTTGCCGGTTGGCGTATGGCTGCTCAGGCTTGGGCCATACTTGAGCAGGCGTTCCAGCTGTACGCGCTCCTCTGCATTCAGGGGGGCATTCAGGTCAGCAAAATGGACATACTCAGCGTAAATATTGCTTACCGGAAGGTCGGCCGCCTGAAAACGTGCCAGCAGTTTAGTGATACGGAAGGCAGACAGTGCAGGCGAACCACGCAGAATTTCCATCATAAGTCTCTCGTCTTCGAAGCGCCGGGGCGCTTACAGTGTGCGCAAGGGGGGAAAACGGGCGTCATTATAGAGAATCCTGAGCGCCGACGAAACCGTTTGCGTCGAAATAAAATTTGCACAGAGATTTAACAATAGATGTGACCAGTCTCTCTAATTGGTTGCCAAGTGGCGCAAGTTTACGCAAAATGCCGCTCATTCAATGGCAAACCTTATGATTAACATGGCTACAGCAGACTGAGGCAACCGGCGTCGCAGAGAATTAACTAATTGAAAAAATTAAAGATTAATTATCTGCTCATCGGCATTGTAACGTTGCTGCTGGCAGTGGCCCTCTGGCCTTCCATCCCCTGGTTCGGCAAAGCCGAAAACCGTATCGCCGCCATTCAGGAGCGGGGGGAATTGCGCGTCAGTACCCTCAACTCTCCGCTGATTTACAGCGACATCAACGGTAAAATCATTGGTCTGGATTACGAGCTGGCACAACAGTTCGCCGATTATCTTGGCGTGAAGCTTAAAATCACCGTCCGCCAGAATATCAACCAGCTGTTTGACGACCTCGATAACGACGATGCCGATATGCTTGCCGCCGGGCTGGTGTATAATAGCGAGCGCAGCAAAAACTACCAGCCAGGCCCGACCTACTACTCCGTTTCGCAGCAGCTGGTTTACCGCGTCGGGGGCCTGCGCCCGCGTTCGCTGGCCTCGATTGACGATCGGCAGTTGACGATTGCGCCTGGCCACGTGGTGATTGACGATCTGCGTGAGCTCAAGGAGAAGAAATATCCCGACCTGAGCTGGACGGTGGATCCGAAACTCGGCACGACGGAGCTGCTGGAGCAGGTAAAAGACCAGAAAGTGCCCTACACCATCGCCGATTCGGTCGCGATCAGCCTGTTCCAGCGGGTGCATCCTGAAATCGCCGTGGCGCTGGACGTCACCGACGAGCAGCCCGTGACCTGGTTTAGCCAGCTTGATGACGATCAGACCTTCTCTGCCGCGATGCTTGATTTCTTCAACACCATCAATGAAGACGGTACTCTGGCACGTCTGGAGGAGAAGTACCTCGGTCACGGTGACGACTTTGACTACGTTGACACCCGCAGCTTCCTGCGCGCGGTAGACAGCGTCCTGCCAGATCTGCAGCCGCTGTTCGAAAAATACGCCCAGGAGATTGACTGGAAACTGCTGGCGGCTATTTCGTATCAGGAATCCCACTGGGATACCCAGGCCACGTCGCCCACGGGCGTACGTGGTTTGATGATGTTAACCAAAAATACCGCGCTGAGCCTGGGCGTCAATGACCGTACCGATGCGGAACAGAGCATCAGCGGCGGCGCGCGCTATCTGCAGGATATGATGGCCAAAGTCCCGGAAACGGTGCCGGAAGAGGAGCGGATCTGGTTTGCGCTGGCGGCCTACAATATGGGCTATGCGCATATGCTGGATGCGCGGGCGCTGACGGCCAAAACGAAAGGCAACCCGGACAGCTGGTCAGACGTAAAGCAGCGGCTGCCGCTGCTGAGCCAGAAGCCATGGTATAACAAGCTGACATACGGCTACGCGCGCGGACATGAAGCCTACGCCTACGTGGAAAATATCCGTAAATATCAGATTAGCCTGGTCGGGTATCTGCTGGAGAAAGAGAAAGAGGCAACGGAGGCCAAACAGCTGGCTCAAAGTTACCCGGTCGTGGCGCCGGACGAGCTTAATCGTCCGACAGCTTCAATTCTGCCTTTTGCTGCTTTTTCTGCTGACGGCGCATTCGAAAGAAATCGCTTAATAGCTCCGAACACTCTGGTGCAAGCACCCCGCCGATAGTCTTCACCTGGTGGTTCATCCCCGGGTGACCCAGCACGTCCATCAGCGAACCGGCCGCACCGGTTTTTTCATCCCGCGCACCGAAGACCAGAGTCCCGATCCGGCTGTGCACCATCGCGCCGGAGCACATCACGCACGGCTCCAGCGTCACATACAACGTAGTATCAAGCAGGCGATAGTTTTGCAGCACCAGACCGCCCTGGCGAAGCGCCATGATTTCGGCATGTGCAGTAGGATCGTGGCGGCCAATCGGACGGTTCCACCCTTCACCAATCACCTGGTTATTGTGGACCAGCACGGCACCTACGGGCACTTCGCCCTCATCCCAGGCACGCTGAGCCAGCGTCAGCGCATGGCGCATCCAGTATTCATGGTCGAGTTCAGGGTTGGACAACGGTTGATACTCCAGTCGAAAAGCGGGCGGCATTATACACGCCCATTATGGATAAGACTATTCGAGTTGCTGGAGTTCACCTGATGGCGTGACGCGCCAGCGATGCTGGCAAAAATAGAGCAGCGGGTTGTCCTGTTTACTGTCGCTGTAGCCGCTGTACAGGCGCAGCGGCGTCCCGATACGTTTCTCCAGCTGGACCACTTTTTCATGTCCCAGGCAGCGCATCGTCAGCACCCAACCGCCGTAACCGCGGGCAATTTGTGTGGCAATAAGATTCACGCGCGGAAGCCAGGGGGTATCAAAATAGACCTGCTCCACCAGCGTCTGCGGGGAGCCGGTAATCAGCCAGATGTCGGCATCGTTCGCGTCGAGGTAGCCGGTCAGGCGCGCCTGCACCACCGGAAAGGCGGCGACGTGGCCGCGGAACCAGTGCGCAAAATCCTTTTCGAGCTGTTTGAGGCGCGCTTCGCTGTGCCCAAAGGTACATCCCCACAGCAGCAGACTCATCGGCCATCGCGCCGCACGGCCTTTCACCAGCAGCGCGATACCGATAACCGGTAAGAGCGGTAGCACGAGCAACGCATTCAGGGGCTGACGCCGCAGCAGGTAACGCATAAACGTACCAAACATATCCTGCTGATGCAGCGTTCCATCCAGGTCGAAAAAGACAACGCGACGCGCGTGATTTGCCAAACCTTACTCCTCTGGATCGTTGAAACCTAACAGCCAGGTAAACAGGAACCCGGCGATCACCGCTACTAAATAGCCTAACAGATAGAGCATCACTTTTCCGGTCACGATGGTTAATGCCAGCGGTAAACCGGAAAGCCCAAAGGTGATCACGGTGGCGACCTTCCAGTAGCTGATCAGTGCCCCACCTACCGCACCGCCCAGACACGCCGCGAGGAACGGTTTACCCAGCGGCAGGGTAACGCCGAAAATCAGCGGCTCGCCAATACCGAGCAGTCCAACCGGGAGTGCGCCTTTAATCACTTTCTTCAATCGCGCGTTGCGGGTTTTCATCAGTACGGCAATCGCCGCGCCGACCTGCCCCACGCCCGCCATCGACAGGATAGGCAGCAGCGCGTTATAGCCGTGCGACTGCACCAGCTCGACGTGGATCGGCACCAGCCCCTGGTGCAGGCCGGTCAGCACCAGCGGCAGGAAGGTACCTGACAGCACCGCCCCCACTAACAGGCCGCCGCGATCAATCGCCAGCGACGCGCCGTGGGCGATGGCTTCAGAGATCCAACCGCCTAACGGCTGGAGGGCCACAATCGCTACGCTACCGGTAATCAGCGTGGTCAGCAGCGGGTTGAGGATAAGCTCAATCGAGCCGGGCAGAACCGCGCGCAGCCTTTTCTCGATCCAGCACATCAGGATGACCACCAGCAGCACGGCGATCACCCCACCGCGGCCCGGCTGGAGCGCCTCACCAAACAGCGTGATCTGCGCCAGCTGCGGGCTGGACAAGATGCCCGCCATCACGCCGCCCATCGCCAGCGATCCGCCAAACACCTTCGCGGTATTGACCCCGACGAGAATGTTCATGATGGCGAAAACAGCGCTGCCGAAGATCCCCAGAATCCCCAGCAGGTTCGGATACTGCGTGGCGAAATCCCCCACAATATCCGGTCGCTTGAGGATATTGATGATCCCGGTGATCAGTCCCGAAGCAATAAACGCCGGGATCAGCGGAATAAAGACGTTAGCCAGCTGTCGCAGCGCGTCGCTCATCGGGGCTTTATATTTGGCCTTCACCTGCGCTTTGGTGCGCTCAGCATCGTCAATCGACACGCTCGCGCTAACGCCCATCAGCGCCCGCATGGCATCGACAACCTGCGCCGCTTTCCCTGGGCCGACGATCAGCTGATGCTGCTGACCCTGTTTCACGTAGCCGCTGACCCCGGACAGTTGCTTCAGGCGCGGCACGTCAAGCTGGTCGTCGTTATGCACCTCGACGCGCACGCGCGTCATGCAGTTTTCGAGACGCTGAATATTTTGTTCCCCACCGATCCCCTGCAGGATATCGCTGGCGAGCGCTGCTGTTTTGTTCATACACGCCTCTGTTAGTTTTCTAATGCCGCCCGTAAGAAGCCGTTATGCGCATCGAGTTTGGCTCTGGCGCTTGCCGCATCCAGCCCGCTTAAGATCATCAGAATGGCCGGTTTAACATCGTGATCGGTCTGCTTGAGTACCGCTTCTGCCTCTTCACGTCCTGCGCCCGTCGCCTCCATCACCATGCGGCAGGCTCTGTCCACCAGCTTGACGTTGGTGGCCTGCATATCCACCATCAGGTTCTGATACACCTTCCCGAACTTCACCATCGCGCCGGTGGAGATCATATTGAGCACCAGCTTTTGCGCGGTCCCGGATTTCAGGCGCGTGGAGCCGGTGAGCGCTTCCGGCCCAACCACCGGAGAGATAGCGATAGCGGCCACCTGTGCAATCGGTGAGCCTGGGTTACAGGAGATGGCGACCGTCGTGCAGCCGGTCTGGTTAGCGTATTCCAGCCCGCCAATGACGTACGGGGTGCGCCCGGATGCTGCCAGCCCAACCACCAGATCCTGCGCGGTCAGGTTCAGCGCTTTGAGATCATCTTCACCGAGCTGTTTGTTATCTTCCGCCCCTTCAACAGCTTTCAGCAGCGCACCGGGTCCACCGGCAATCAGCCCAACCACCAGACCATGCGGCACCCCAAAGGTTGGCGGGCATTCTGACGCGTCCAGGACCCCAAGACGCCCGCTGGTCCCCGCCCCCATGTAAATAATGCGTCCACCGGCCTTGAGGGATTTCGCCGCCGCATCGACCGCTTTCGCCACCTCGGGTAATGTCTCTTTCACAGCCTGCGCGACCAGCGTATCCTGTTGATTAAAGCGGTTAACCAGCTCCAGGGTGGAGAGCGCATCCAGATCCATGGTTTGCGGGTTACGCGTTTCAGAAACAAGTGAGCCAAGATTCATTTTTGTACCTCAAGAATTTTTAATTCATAATAATCACACTATAATGGAATATAAAATTCATTCAGGCGAGCAAAATCCGTATTTGCGCAGATAATCACATTTTCGCCAGGAGACCGTATGAACTGTTTAATTCGCATTCGCCAGCGCTACGCAGGCTTTGCCCAAAGCGACAAGAAGCTGGCGGATTTTCTGCTTTCTCAACCCGATCGCGCGCGCCATCTCAGCTCGCAGCAGCTGGCGAGTGAGGCCGGCGTGAGCCAGTCCAGCGTAGTGAAATTTGCGCAGAAGATTGGCTTTAAAGGGTTCCCCGCCCTCAAGCTGGCGATCAGTGAAGCGCTGGTCAGTAACCCCAACCCGCAGTCCATGCCGGTGCATAATCAGATCCGCGGCGATGACCCGATGCGGCTGGTCGGCGAAAAGCTGATCAAAGAGAACGTGGCGGCCATGCATGCGACGCTCGATGTGAATACGGAAGAGAAGCTGCTGGAGAGCGTGGCGATGCTGCGCGGCGCGCGGCGGATCATTCTGACCGGCATCGGCGCGTCCGGGCTTGTGGCGCGTAACTTTGGCTGGAAGCTGACAAAAATTGGGCTTAACGCCATCGTCGAGCAGGATATGCACGCCCTGTTGGCGACCGTACAGGCGATGGATCCTGACGATCTGCTGCTGGCGATCTCCTATTCCGGCGAGCGCCGCGAGATCAACATGGCCACCGATGAAGCGCTGCGCGTCGGCGGTAAAATTCTGGCGATCACCGGTTTTACGCCGAATGCCCTGCAGCAGCGGGCCACGCGCTGTTTATATACCATTGCCGAGGAGCAGGCCACGCGCAGCGCGGCTATCTCGTCCACCAGCGCACAGATGATGCTGACGGACCTGCTGTTTATGGCGCTGGTGCAGCAGGATCTGGAGCGTGCGCCCGAACGCATTCGTCACAGCGAAGAACTGGTAAAGAAACTGGTTTGACGCGTATAATGCCCGCCCAGTTTGTGTTGTTTCTGAGAATTTCCTGATGGCGCTGTTAATTACCAAAAAATGCATTAATTGCGATATGTGCGAGCCCGAATGCCCGAACCAGGCGATTTCGATGGGCGACAGCATTTATGAGATTAACAGCGACCGCTGCACGGAATGCATCGGCCACTATGAAACGCCGACCTGTCAAAAAGTGTGCCCGATCCCGAATACCATCCTGAAGGATCCGGCACACGTCGAGAGCGAAGAACAGCTGTGGGATAAGTTTGTCCTGATGCACCACGCGGACAAGCTTTAACTTTCGATGATCACCGTCGCGCTGGCATAGTGGCGTTCATCGGCGATCGTCACGTGCACGTGATTCACCCCCAGCTTTTCTGCCAGCTTTTGCGCCTCACCCCATAAACGCAGGCTTGGCTTACCCAGCTCATCGTTAAACACTTCAAACTGGTTGAACGCCAGACCGTTACGAATGCCGGTTCCGAAGGCTTTAGCGGCCGCCTCTTTTACCGCAAAGCGCTTTGCCAGAAAGCGCACCGGCTGCTGATGTGCTTCCCAGATGGCCCATTCGTTATCGCTCAGCACGCGTCTCGCCAGGCGATCGCCGCTACGGGCGATCACCGCTTCTATGCGGGCTATTTCAACGATATCGGTGCCTAAGCCCAGAATGGCCATTACTGACGCGCTTCCTGCATCAGGCGTTTCATTTCTGAAACCGCCTCTTTCAGGCCGCTCATCACCGCGCGGCCAATGATGGCGTGGCCGATGTTCAGCTCGTGCATTTCAGGCAGGGCGGCAATGGCCTTCACGTTGTGGTAGGTCAGACCGTGACCGGCGTTAACCTTCAGACCCAGGCTTGAGGCATACGTAGCCGCTTTAGCAATACGCTCCAGCTCTTTGGCCTGCTCTTCATCGTTTTTGGCATCGGCATAGCAGCCGGTGTGAATTTCGATATACGGCGCGCCCACGTCGGCTGCCGCTTTAATCTGGGTGAAATCGGCGTCAATAAACAGCGAAACCAGGATACCGGCATCCGCCAGGCGCTTGCAGGCATCGCGCATTTTGTCGAGCTGACCGGCCACATCCAGACCGCCTTCGGTCGTGACTTCCTGGCGTTTTTCCGGCACCAGGCAGCAGAAGTGCGGCTGGGTCTCACAGGCAATCGCCAGCATCTCTTCGGTGACCGCCATCTCCAAATTCATACGGGTATCCAGCGTCTGGCGCAGAATGCGCACGTCGCGGTCGGTGATGTGGCGACGGTCTTCACGCAGGTGAACGGTAATGCCGTCGGCGCCAGCCTGTTCAGCGATAAACGCCGCCTGAACCGGATCGGGATACGCCGTACCGCGCGCATTACGCAGCGTGGCGATGTGATCGATGTTGACGCCTAACAGTAATTCAGCCATGACAATCCTCGGTTTTCTTTTCGATTCTGTGGTCTAACGTTTCGGCACAAACTGCCTGAATAATTCGCGGCTCTTTAAGGGCTTGCCGCCAAGATACGGCTTGAGGGCAATCCGGGTAAAGCGTTTTGCTGCGCGCAGGGTATCCTGATCGGGAAACTCGCGCTCATACAGCGCCCGGAGCTGGCGCCCGGTAAAGGTGCTGTTGTCGATCACGATGCTGGCAATAAAGCCCTTTTCTTCGCGGTAGCGGTAGGTCATGGTGTCTTCAACTTCGTCACCGCTGCCCGCACAGTGCAGAAAATCGACCCCGTACCCAAGATGGCCCAGCAGCGCCAGTTCAAAACGCCGCAGCGCAGGCTCGGGCGTACCGGTTGCGCCAGCCAGCGCCTGGATACAGTGCAGATAATCAAAGAAAAGTTCAGAGAAGCGCGTCTCATGTTCAAGAACGCGTGAGATGAGTTCATTGACATACAGGCCGCTGTAGAGCGTGATGCCTGAGAGAGGAAGCGCCAGGGAGACGGCTTCGGCGCTGCGCAGGGTTTTAACTTCCCCTCGCCCACCAAAACGTACCAGCAGCGGCGTGAAAGGCTGTAGGGCGCCTTTCAGATTAGAACGTTTGGAACGTGCGCCTTTCGCAACAAGGCGCACGCGACCCGACTCTTCCGTGAAGACGTCCAGCATGAGGCTGGTTTCGCTCCAGGGACGACTATGCAGGACAAAGGCGCGCTGCCATCCATCCATATGCTCGTCGTCTTAAGTTACTGGTCTTCGCCGTAACCGAGGCTGCGCAGAGCACGCTCATCATCGGCCCAGCCAGATTTCACTTTCACCCACAGTTCGAGGTGAACCGGCGCTTCAAACATCTCCTGCATGTCCTTACGGGCTTCAATGCCGATGGTTTTGATTTTGGCCCCTTTGTTGCCGATCACCATCTTCTTCTGCCCTTCGCGCTCAACGAGGATCAGGCCGTTGATGTCGTAGCCACCGCGCTCGTTGGTCTGGAAACGCTCGATCTCCACCGTTACAGAGTACGGCAGTTCAGCGCCCAGAAAACGCATCAGCTTTTCACGGATGATTTCAGACGCCATAAAGCGCTGAGAGCGATCGGTGATGTAGTCTTCCGGGAAGTGATGAATCGCTTCCGGCAGATGCTTACGCACGATGCCCGCGATGGTATCCACGTTCAGGCCGGTCTCAGCGGACAGTGGAACGATGTCGAGGAAGTTCATCTGGCTACCGAGCCACTGCAGATGCGGGAGCAGGTCGGCCTTTTCCTGCACGTTATCAACTTTGTTGACCGCGAGGATGACCGGCGTTTTGCCGTCGCGCAGCTTGTTCAACACCATCTCGTCGTCCGGCGTCCAGCGGGTGCCTTCCACAACGAAAATCACCAGCTCCACGTCGCCAATCGAGCTGCTCGCCGCCTTGTTCATCAGACGGTTGATGGCACGCTTCTCTTCCATGTGCAGGCCTGGGGTATCGACGTAGATCGCCTGATACGCGCCTTCAGTATGTATGCCGACGATGCGGTGACGCGTGGTCTGCGCCTTACGCGAGGTGATAGAAATCTTCTGCCCAAGCAGATTATTCAGCAGGGTGGATTTGCCAACGTTCGGACGTCCGACGATGGCAATAAATCCGCAATAGGTCTTTTCTTCGCTCATTCCAGCTCCAGCATTTTTAACGCCTGTTCGGCGGCAGCCTGTTCAGCCTTACGACGGCTTGAACCTGTGCCCACCACCGGTTCACTCAGGCCACTGACCTGGCAATGGATGGTAAATTCCTGATCGTGCGCTTCGCCACGAACCTGCACCACCAGATAAGATGGCAGCGGCAGATGACGACCCTGCAAATATTCCTGCAGACGCGTTTTCGGATCTTTTTGTTTATCGCCCGGGCTGATTTCGTCCAGACGGGTCTGATACCAGTTCAGGATCAGCTTTTCTACGGTCTGGATATCGCTGTCCAGGAACACACCACCAATTAATGCTTCGACCGTATCGGCAAGAATAGATTCACGACGGAAGCCGCCGCTTTTCAGTTCACCCGGTCCAAGACGCAGACATTCGCCCAGTTCAAATTCGCGCGCGATTTCCGCAAGGGTATTACCCCGAACCAGCGTGGCACGCATGCGGCTCATATCACCTTCATCCACACGCGGGAAACGATGATAAAGCGCATTCGCAATCACGAAACTTAAAATAGAGTCGCCTAAAAACTCGAGACGCTCATTATGTTTGCTGCTGGCACTGCGGTGGGTTAATGCCTGTTGCAACAACTCCTGATGATGAAAAGTGTAGCCCAGCTTCCGTTGAAGCCGATTAATTACGATGGGGTTCATGCGATACCAATAAATGAATGCGTCAAAAATGCAGCACACGAAACCGACCTGAGAAAACCAACGCGGTTTCGTGTGCCGTGGCACCCTTGCAGGGCCAACCTTAAACTTCGGGGGAATATTCTATACACAACGACAGGGGATGTCGTTAGTTCGAAGAGATTTATCGGTGAAATAATTCGTGTAGCCGCTTTAATTAGCGGCTACACGTTCATTTAGTGAGAATTAATGGATTCCGCCGATACGACTCAGGCGAACACCGGTCGGCCATTCGCCTTCCTGTTTCTCAAAACTCATCCAGATGGCGGTGGCTTTACCGACCAGATTCGCTTCCGGCACAAAGCCCCAGTAACGGCTGTCCGCAGAGTTATCGCGGTTGTCACCCATCATGAAGTAATGTCCTGGCGGTACAATCCAGCTCGCCAGCTGCTGGCCCGGCTGGCGATAGTACATACCCAGCTGGTCCTGCGCGATTGGCACGGTGAGGATACGGTGCGTCACATCGCCCAGCGTCTCTTTGCGCTCAACCAGACGGATGCCGTCCTCTTTGGTTTCACCTTTCGGTACCTGGAAGAATCCGCTGGTCGCTTCACCGCCGTTACGACGGGCGAAGGTCTGCACAAAATCACTTGGCTCAACGTTTGAGTAGGTGATTGGCAGCGCGTTTTCGCATGCGGTACCGGAGCTGCAGCCCGGCTGAACGGTGACTTCTTTCGCAACCGGATCGTAAGTCACTTTATCACCCGGCAGACCTACTGCGCGCTTGATGTAGTCCAGGCGAGGATCTTCCGGATATTTGAACACCACGATGTCGCCACGTTTCGGATGACCGGTTTCGATCAGCGTTTTCTGGTAGATCGGGTCTTTAATGCCGTAGGCAAACTTCTCTACCAGAATAAAATCACCAATCAGCAGCGTTGGCATCATTGAACCTGATGGGATCTGGAACGGCTCGTAAATAAACGAACGTACCACCAGCACAATCGCCAGCACCGGAAATACCGAGGCACCCGTTTCCAGCCAGCCCGGTTTCGGGCCGACTTTCTTCAGGGTTTTCGCGTCAATCCCATCGCCAGTGGCTGCCTGTGCGGCAGCCTGACGTTCACGACGTTTTGGGGCGAAGATAAACTTATCCAGACACCACAGCAGACCTGTCACCAGGGTAGCAATGACCAGGATCAGGGCAAACATGTTCGCCATGCCAACTCCTTAGGGTTATTTGCCGTCTTTACCAACATGAAGGATGGCAAGGAATGCTTCCTGCGGCAGCTCGACGTTACCGACCTGCTTCATACGCTTCTTACCTTCTTTCTGCTTCTGCAGCAGCTTTTTCTTACGGCTGACGTCACCGCCATAGCACTTCGCCAGAACGTTTTTACGCAGCTGTTTCACGGTGGAACGCGCGATAATATGGTTGCCAATAGCCGCCTGAATCGCGATATCGAACTGCTGACGCGGGATCAGATCTTTCATCTTCTCAACCAGCTCGCGGCCACGGTACGGCGCATTGTCGTTGTGGGTGATCAGCGCCAGCGCATCCACACGCTCGCCGTTGATCAGCACGTCCACACGCACCATGTTGGAGGCCTGGAAGCGTTTGAAGTTGTAATCCAGCGACGCATAGCCACGGGAGGTGGACTTCAGACGATCGAAGAAGTCGAGTACCACTTCCGCCATCGGGATCTCATAGGTCAGCGCCACCTGGTTACCGTGGTAAACCATGTTGGTCTGCACGCCACGCTTCTCAATACACAGCGTAATAACGTTACCCAGGAATTCCTGCGGCAGCAGCATGTGACACTCTGCAATAGGCTCACGCAGTTCCTGAATGTTGTTCAGCGGCGGCAGCTTGGACGGGCTATCGACGTAGATCACTTCTTTCGAGGTGGTTTCAACTTCATAGACTACGGTCGGAGCCGTGGTGATCAGGTCCAGATCGTATTCACGCTCCAGACGCTCCTGAATGATCTCCATGTGCAGCAGACCGAGGAAGCCACAGCGGAAGCCGAAGCCCAGCGCCGTTGAGCTTTCTGGCTCGTAGAACAGGGACGCATCGTTCAGGCTCAGTTTACCGAGCGCGTCACGGAAGTTTTCGTAGTCGTCAGAACTAACCGGGAACAGACCCGCGTAAACCTGCGGTTTTACCTTTTTAAAGCCTGGCAGCGCTTTATCTGCCGGGTTACGCGCACCGGTCAGAGTATCGCCCACTGGCGCACCGAGGATGTCTTTGATGGCACAGACCAGCCAGCCTACCTCGCCGCATGTCAGCTCGGTACGGTCAACCTGTTTTGGCGTGAAGATACCCAGACGGTCGGCGTTGTAGACCTGTCCGGTACTCATCACCTTGATTTTGTCGCCTTTGCGCATGGTGCCGTTTTTAATACGCACCAGGGAGACAACGCCCAGATAGTTATCGAACCAGGAGTCGATAATCAGCGCCTGCAGCGGAGCATCCGGATCGCCTTCCGGGGCCGGAATGTCACGCACCAGGCGTTCCAGCACGTCGGTCACGCCCACACCGGTTTTCGCGGAGCAGCGCACGGCATCGGTCGCGTCAATGCCGACAATATCTTCAATCTCTTCCGCAACGCGCTCAGGATCTGCGGCTGGCAGGTCGATCTTGTTCAGAACCGGCACAACTTCGAGATCCATTTCCATCGCGGTGTAGCAGTTTGCCAGGGTCTGGGCTTCTACGCCCTGCCCGGCATCCACCACCAGCAGCGCGCCTTCACAGGCCGCGAGCGAACGTGAAACCTCATAGGAGAAGTCAACGTGGCCTGGGGTGTCGATAAAGTTCAGTTGATAGGTTTCACCATCAGCCGCTTTATAATCAAGCGTAACGCTCTGCGCTTTGATGGTGATACCGCGTTCGCGTTCCAGGTCCATGGAGTCCAGAACCTGGGCTTCCATTTCACGATCAGACAGGCCACCGCAAATCTGGATAATACGGTCAGACAGCGTCGACTTACCGTGGTCAATGTGAGCAATGATCGAAAAGTTACGTATGTTCTTCATATAGTTAAATAATTATGCCTTACGAATTCCTGGAGGCCGCTGTTCTTAGCCTGACGTTTTTCAGTGCGAAAACGCAGCATTCTACACTACATCCTCGCTACCTGGAAATGCACTTAGAGGCAGCTATAGCGTGAAGAAAGGACGTTTTCTGTTTTGGAACGTAAAAAATGATAAAGCCCGATGGATCACCGGGCCTCAGAAGAGAGCGTTTCAACACGAAGCTGGTCTGGCGCCAGCCCAACGCTGAGAATGACAGGCTGCCACTCCTCGCGTGCGGCGAGCGTCGGGGAGAGGCCTTTGGCGAGCCAGAATCCCCCCAGACCACCTAATGCGGCACCGCACATGGCGGCTCCGTCGGTGCCAAACAGCATCTGGAAAACGCCGCCCATAATAAACAGCCCGATCAGCGGAGAGAGATAGACCAGCATGGCGGAGCTGAGCAGACTGCCTTCCGCGATGCCCAGCTCTACCTTTTGCCCCGCCATCAGCGGCTGTTCACTTGGCACAGAAATCGTGTGCGATGTTTGCGGCCCGAGCTTATTCAGCACGCGGCTACCGCAGCCGGCGCGGGAGGCACAGCTATTACATGAGGCTTTTACATCGCAGCTCACCAGCGCAATGCCGTTCTGCCACGAGACTACCGTCGCCCACTCTTTGATCATTGTGCGGCCCTGAATTTAATGCTGTCGGAGATGCGCTTCGCCGTTTGCGGAGGAAGTTCACCCACAATGGTGATCTCTGCGTTATCGCGTACCGTTGTACTTACCGTACGACGACCGGTACGCAGCATTTGTTCGGCGCTGTTTGCCGTTGCGCGATTGATATTCACCGAGAAACTGAACAAACCATCGGAATAGAGGCGCGATTCCACCGGCGTTTCAATCGTTGGTAGCTGACGGCGGCTGCTGGACACTTCGCTAAACCCTTGCGGGATCCAGGCAGGTACCCAGTTGAAATTAACGGAGTCTCCTGCCGGAACAGAAAGCAGCGGCGGCAGGCTGGCCTTAGCCAGGTTCTGCATGCTGTTACCAACCTGATTGTTCACGCTGAAGGAGATAACGCGGAACTGTTCCAGCGTTTCACCGTCACGGTCGAGGAGGTCAACACGCATGGGGAGTTTGGTTTCCGCATCAATCCAGACGATATAGCTGTAACGCGTTCCGTCCCGGGCAACAACGCGAATCACCTCGCACAGTCTGTCCGCGATACGGGTACGCCCTACCGAAATAAAATCGTAGTAAGGGGCAAGCCGTTTGAAATCGGTGTAAATGAGTGACGGCAGAGAATCAACGATATAATCGCCATTCAGCGTGAAAGGTTCCAGGCCTGGCTCGAAATAGCTGATTTCATTACCACGCTGGACAACTTCCCGACGCGGGCCATCCATCTGTAAAAGCTGGGCGAGCGGCTGGTTATCAAGACGGGCATGACGATAGCGTAACGACTCGACGCCCTGCTTATTGATGCTGATAAATGCCAACTCGTAATTGAGTGACTGGCTGGCCAGATTCATTTGCTGCAACAACGCCCCGGATGATACATCAGCCGAGGCGTTGGCAGAGAAGAACAGGCTACCCGCCATCAGAGACATGGCGAACCAAAGTTGCTTCATTACTGCGATTGCGTTCCTAAAGTTTGGTTTCCGGGCACCTGCACAGCAGCTTGCTGTGTCTGGGCCTGCTCAAACTGAAGCTGTTCAGAGTGCAGACGACGCTGCAACTCGTAATCCTGCAACATCGCATTAATGCGACGGCGCTGCTCCTGAACCTGCTGTTGCTGGCCGCCGCTGGCGGAAGCATCAGCCGGTACGCCCAGGCTTACCGGGCTGGCTTTGCCCATCATCGGCAGTGTGTTAAACACTGGCGCTTCTGGCTGCTGATTAGTTTCAGACTGAGTATTATAGTGCTGGACGCCAACGATAACTGCAAGCGATACGCATGCAGCCACACCCATTTGGGTAAGCTGGCTGGCCCACGGACGCACCTTTTGCCAGAACGGCATTTTCTGCCACTGGTGAGGTGCGGGTTGAGCTTCAGGAATCAGCGGAGTGGTCTGATGAACAGGCTCATTCTCAATCGCCGCCATGACGCGGGCTGAGATATCGAAATGGAGAACCTCGCCGGTGTCACCGCGAAGGGTGTCACGGATGAGATGGTAACTCTCCCAGGTCTCTTGCATTTCGGGAGAATGAGACAGCTCGTTGAGCAGCTCACTATCAACCGTTTCACCATCCATTAAAGCGGAAAGTTTTTCTTTCTGCATGCCTAATACCTTTTCCAGTATCCCGCTATCGTCAACGCCTGATAAGCGGTTGAACTTTATTATCAATAGCTTCTCGCGCACGGAAAATTCGTGAACGTACCGTGCCGACCGGACAATCCATGATAGCGGCTATCTCTTCATAGCTCAGACCATCAAGCTCCCGTAACGTAATTGCCATGCGTAAATCTTCCGGGAGCGACTCGATCGTGCGAAAAACGATTTGTCTCAGTTCTTCTGACAACATTAAGTTCTCAGGGTTCGAAATTTCTTTCAATGCGCCACCACTTTCGAAGTTTTCGGCGTCGATTGCGTCCACATCACTTGAAGGCGGACGACGGCCCTGAGCGACCAGATAATTCTTTGCCGTATTGACCGCAATACGGTACAGCCAGGTATAAAAAGCACTATCTCCCCGGAAAGAATCCAGCGCGCGATAGGCCTTAATAAAAGACTCTTGCACCACATCAGGCACATCGCCTGACGGTACATAGCGGGAAACCAGGCTCGCCACCTTATGCTGGTAGCGCACCACCAGTAAGTTAAAGGCTTTCTGATCTCCCTTCTGGACCCGTTCAACCAGGACCTGGTCCGTTAACTGCTCGCTCATCCGAGGTAATGTCTCCCCAAACCTAAATTCCACGCGTTATCGAAACGCCACTCTAAAAATACCGCACTTTGAGCAAGCACCGAATTAGAGTGTCTGATCTTCAATAAGTTCCGTAACGCCTTTGTTTTTGTTCATCGCGCCGCAGACTGTTCATTTTCTCTCATTATAAGTCTGTTCACGATACGCACCACTTTCTGACAAGAAACATCTTTTTCCCGCCAGAAGAGTAACGCAACACAGGCTTTATTTCATCACAAAATCTGACGCTAACGATCTGCTTCGCAAAATAATTTCACTCATTTACCCTCCGTTTACCTCCGCTTACGCGTTTAGCCATTGCAACAGCCTCTAAAAAAAACGTGCGATATATCGCATTCGAGTGCTATTCTGACCCAACACTGTTTAGTAAATTAAACAACAATCATGAACACAACACCTGAACTCCATTGTGATGTACTGATCATCGGCAGCGGCGCTGCCGGTCTCTCTCTGGCGCTGCGCCTGGCCGAGCATCAAAACGTTATCGTTCTGAGTAAAGGACCGATAAGTGAAGGTTCCACGTTTTATGCCCAGGGTGGCATTGCCGCCGTGTTTGATGAGACAGACAGCATTGCTTCCCACGTCAACGATACGCTGATTGCCGGGGCCGGGATCGTGGATGCGCATGCCGCAGAGTTTGTCGCCAGCAATGCCCGCCACTGCGTGCAGTGGCTCATCGACCAGGGTGTCTTATTCGATACGCAGGTTCAACCCAACGGTGAAGAGAGCTACCACCTGACGCGCGAAGGCGGCCATAGCCACCGCCGCATCCTGCACGCAGCGGATGCCACCGGTAAAGAAGTGGAAACGACGCTGGTCAGTAAAGCGCTGAACCATCCTAATATTCGGGTTCTTGAGCGAAGTAACGCCGTCGACCTGATTATCTCAGACAAGATTGGCCTGCCGGGGACGCGTCGCGTGGTGGGCGCCTGGGTCTGGAACCGCAATAAAGAGAAGGTGGAAACCTGCCGGGCGAAGGCTGTGGTGCTGGCCACGGGCGGCGCCTCTAAAGTGTATCAGTACACCACGAACCCGGACATTGCCTCCGGTGACGGTATCGCGATGGCCTGGCGCGCCGGCTGCCGGGTGGCGAACCTCGAGTTTAATCAGTTTCACCCAACCGCCCTGTTCCACCCTCAGGCGCGCAACTTCCTGCTGACGGAAGCCCTGCGCGGTGAAGGTGCTTATCTGAAACGCCCTGACGGCTCCCGCTTTATGCCGGACTTTGACGCCCGGGGTGAACTGGCCCCGCGCGATATCGTTGCCCGCGCCATCGATCATGAAATGAAGCGTCTTGGCGTGGACTGCATGTATCTCGATATCAGCCATAAGCCAGCAGAGTTCATTCGTCAGCATTTCCCGATGATCTACGAAAAGCTGCTCAATCTTGGCATTGATTTAACGCGCGATCCGGTGCCGATTGTGCCAGCGGCCCACTATACCTGCGGTGGGGTCATGGTTGACGATCATGGTCGTACCGATGTGGATGGTCTGTATGCTATCGGTGAGGTCAGCTATACCGGGCTACACGGCGCGAACCGTATGGCCTCTAACTCACTGCTTGAGTGCCTGGTGTACGGCTGGTCAGCAGCGGAAGACATCGCGAAGCGCATGCCTTATGCCCGTGAAACAGAGCATCTGCCTGCCTGGGATGAAAGCCGGGTGGATAACCCGGACGAGCTGGTCGTGATCCAGCATAACTGGCATGAGCTACGGCTGTTTATGTGGGACTACGTGGGGATTGTGCGTACCACGAAACGCCTGGAGCGCGCCTTGCGCCGCATCACCATGCTGCAGCAGGAAATTGATGAGTATTATGCCAATTTCCGCGTATCCAATAACCTGCTGGAGCTGCGCAATCTGGTGCAGGTTGCCGAGCTGATCGTTCGCTGCGCGATGATGCGTAAAGAGAGCCGTGGACTGCACTATACGCTGGACTACCCGGATCAGCTTGCTGAATCCGGCCCCTCGATCCTCGCCCCTCAGGTTTACATAAACAGATAAAACGCCTGGGTCAGAGCAGTGTAATCTTCGGAATAACGCTGGTCTGGCCCACGGATCACCATTCGGTCATTAAAGCATTCACCCTCTTTTGGCGAGAGCGCCAGCAGCACGCGGTGCGGCAGTCGTCCTTCCGTATCCGAAATATCGGTACGCAGCCGTAACGTCCAGCCGATCTCCTGCGCGATACCGATGAACGTGTTGCCGGTACTCTCAGGCAGGACCACGCAGAAAAAACCTTCTTCGGAGATGAGTTCCGCCGCACTGATGAGCAGCGCTTTATGATCGAGGGAGCCGGTATAACGCGCCTGTTCACGCTCGGGTGTCCCGCACTCAACGCCGGGCTCGTAGTAGGGAGGGTTACTGACGATCAGATCGTAACGCGCGGTTTGTTCAGGTGCCCAGGCCAGCACATCTGCGCATTCCACCTTCATTCGGGCTGCCCAGGGAGATTCGGCCATATTGTCACTCGCCTGCTCTGCGGCCTGAGCATCCAGTTCGACGGCATCGATGGTGACATGTTCTTCCGTACGCTGCGCCAGCATCAACGCCACCAGCCCGCTGCCGGTACCGATATCAAGAATACGCTTAACACCTGCGACAGGCGCCCACGCTCCCAGTAAAATACCGTCTGTACCGACCTTCATGGCACAGCGATCGTGAGCGACAAAAAATTGTTTAAACGTAAAACCATCGCGGCGCAGCTGCGCTTTGAGTTGAGACATGTCAGGGCAACCTTCTAAGTGAAACTGGAGTAGCATAGGGGAAAGCGAAGTGGCCGAAAAGCGATATCCATACAAACAGATGAAGATTACAGCCGTAACGTCTATAATCAGCGCCCCACACAGAGGTAGAACATGACTGTAACGACTTTTTCCGAACTTGAACTCGATGAAAGCCTGCTCAATGCACTTGAGAGCAAAGGCTTTACACGCCCGACCGCCATTCAGGCAGCGGCCATTCCGCCTGCGCTTGAGGGCCGCGATGTGCTCGGTTCTGCGCCAACCGGCACGGGGAAGACAGCAGCCTATTTGCTGCCTGTGTTGCAGCATCTGCTCGACTTTCCACGTAAAAAATCTGGCCCGCCGCGTATTTTAATCCTGACGCCTACGCGCGAACTGGCCATGCAGGTTGCCGATCACGCGCGTGAACTTGCGGCAAATACCCATCTGGATATCGCCACCATTACCGGCGGCGTTGCGTATATGAACCACGCCGAAGTGTTCAGCGAAAACCAGGACATCGTCGTTGCGACGACGGGCCGCCTGCTGCAGTACATTAAAGAAGAGAACTTCGACTGCCGCGCGGTTGAAACGCTGATCCTCGACGAAGCCGACCGCATGCTGGACATGGGCTTCGCACAGGATATCGAGCACATTGCCGGGGAAACACGCTGGCGTAACCAGACGATGCTGTTCTCTGCCACCCTCGAAGGGGAAGCGATCAAAGACTTCGCAGAGCGTCTGCTGGAAGATCCAGTTGAAGTGTCAGCGACGCCGTCCACCCGTGAGCGTAAGAAGATCCACCAGTGGTACTACCGCGCGGACAACCTCGAGCACAAGGTCGAATTGCTGAAACATCTGCTGAAGCAGGAAGATGCGCTGCGCACAATCGTGTTTGTGCGTAAGCGCGAGCGCGTGCACGAGCTGGCTGAAATGCTGCGTAACGCCGGGATCAACAACTGCTATCTTGAAGGCGAGATGGCGCAGATCAAGCGTACTGAAGGCATTAAGCGCCTGACCGATGGCCGCGTTAACGTGCTGGTTGCCACCGACGTTGCCGCTCGCGGGATCGACATCCCGGACGTCAGCCACGTCATTAACTTCGATATGCCGCGCAGCGGCGATACCTATCTGCACCGTATTGGCCGTACCGGCCGCGCGGGCCGCAAAGGTATTGCTATCTCACTGGTTGAAGCACATGACTACCTGCTGCTGCAGAAAATTGGCCGCTATGTTGACGAGCCGCTGAAAGCGCGCGTTATTGACGGCTTGCGCCCAACCACACGTGCGCCGAGTGAAAAAATGACGGGTAAACCGTCTAAGAAAGCGCTCGCGAAACGTGCTGAGAGAAAAGAGAAAGAAAAAGAGAAACCGCGCGTGAAGCAGCGCCACCGCGATACCAAAAATATTGGTAAGCGCCGTAAGCCAAGCTCTGCCGCACCAGAGACGAAAACTGAAGAGTAAAAAAAGCCGGGGAAATCCCCGGCTTTTTTATTCCCCCCTGCTGAAGCCGTTACAGGCTTTCAGTAAAGGTACGGGCGATAACGTCGCGCTGCTGTTCTGGAGTCAGTGAGTTAAAGCGAACCGCATAGCCGGACACGCGGATAGTCAGCTGTGGGTATTTTTCAGGGTGCTCAACCGCGTCCATCAGCGTTTCGCGGCGCAGTACGTTTACGTTCAGGTGCTGACCACCTTCGACGCGCACTTCCGGTTTCACTTCCATTGGAATTTCACGGTACTCGATTTCGCCCAGTTTGCTCACCGGCACGATTTCATCTTCAGCAAAACCCGCTTTCGCAACGACACAGCGCGCTTCGTTTTTCTCGCTGTCCAGCAGCCAGAAAGAATTGAGCAGATCGTCATTTGCAGCTTTAGTAATCTGGATACCTGTAATCATGTGTTGCCTCCCTAGGCTACATTAACTGATGTCGGCCTCTCGCGGCCAATTGGTAAAACCATTGTTTCTTGTGTGTATATATATCATTCACACTCCGGTGATTTATTGATTTAAATCAACAAAAACACCAACCACATAAAGAGTGTGGTTTGAATTTATTGTTTTAGATCAATTTCACAACCTTACCAATTCAACTTGTACTGCATCTTTTCAAAATAAATTTAGCCACTTAGCGCACATTTCAGCGTGTAATTTTGCTCACCGGGGTTAAACAGGTAAGCTAGTCACAGATTGAGATTCGCAGGAGAGCGAGATGACAACACCTTTAACCTGGCATGACGTGCTGGCAGAAGAAAAACAGCAGCCTTATTTTATCAATACGCTCAGCACCGTTGCCGCTGAGCGTCAGTCCGGACAGACGATTTACCCGCCGCAGAAAGATGTGTTCAACGCCTTTCGCTACACCGAACTGAGCGATGTGAAAGTGGTCATTCTGGGCCAGGATCCCTATCACGGCCCGGGCCAGGCGCATGGGCTGGCGTTTTCCGTCCGTCCGGGCGTGGCGATCCCCCCTTCTCTGCTCAACATGTATAAAGAGCTTGAGGGAACCGTGCCAGGTTTTACCCGGCCAAACCACGGCTACCTGGAAAGCTGGGCGCGTCAGGGCGTGCTGTTACTGAATACGGTGCTTACCGTACGGGCGGGCCAGGCGCACTCACACGCCAGCCTTGGGTGGGAGACCTTTACCGATAAAGTCATCAGCCTTATCAACGAGCATCGTGAAGGGGTTGTGTTTTTACTCTGGGGATCGCATGCGCAGAAGAAAGGGGCGATTATTGACCGTCAGCGTCATCACGTGTTGAAAGCACCGCACCCGTCACCGCTGTCTGCACATCGCGGTTTCTTTGGCAGTAATCATTTTGTTCTGGCGAATGAATGGCTGGAAAAACGTGGCGAAACGCCGATTGACTGGATGCCTGTGTTACCGGCAGAGAGCGAGTAGGATTTGAATGTGCCGGGTTAGACCCGGCACACTAAGAGGCTTATGCCTTGTTCTGACGCCACCACTCGGCCAGCAGCACGCCGGTCGCAACGGATACGTTCAGACTTTCCACGTTGCCTGTTCCGTCGATAGAGACGCTCAGATCCGCACTCGAGAGCGCCGCGTCAGACAGACCATCACGTTCCTGACCTAATACCAGCACCATTTTACGCGGCAGCGTCGCTTTAAACAGCGGCGTACCGGCATGGCTCGAGGTGGTCACGATGGAATAGCCCGCTTTACGGAACTGCTCAAGGGCATCCAGAACGCTGTCGCCGGTGATCGGCTGTACGTGCTCGGCTCCGCCTTCCGCAGTACGGATCGCGGCGCCGGACTCCAGCAGCGCGGCATCCTGCAACAGCACGCCTTTCACGCCAAAGTGCGCGCAGCTGCGCATCATTGCGCCCAGGTTGTGCGGGTTACCCACATCTTCCAGCGCCAGCACGCAGTCATCGGCATCCGCCTGGCTGACCCACTGCTGCACGGTCGTGCCGTTACGTTTTTTGATCAGGAAGCAGACGCCACCGTGGTGTTCAGTACCGGAGGCTTTGGTCAGCTCGGCATCATCCACGACGTGGTAGGCTTTACGGTTCGCGGCCATCCAGCGCAGTGCTTCTTTAAAGCGCGGAGTCACGCTCTGGATGAACCAGGCGCGGACGATACACTCAGGACGGCTCTGGAACAGCGCCTGGCAAGCATTCTCACCGTACACGCGGGTCTCTTCCGCACGCTGACGGCGCAGCACTTCCGGATCGATAAAGCTTTTACCGCTGATACCGCCGTGATCGGCTTTTTCCGGCGTCTCATCGCCAGGGGCGCGAGAAACGGTGCGCCACGGGGAGCCGTTATCGCGTGAGAAGTCATCACGCGGACGATCGTCGCGTGGACGGTCACTACGTGGGCGGTCGGAACGCGGACGGTCATCGCGTTTGCGATCGTCACGTTTGCGGTCATCACCGCGGGAATTTCTGTCATCGCGGGCGGGGCGACGGCCACCGTCTGCACGAGAAGACGCCGGACGCCCGCCACCTTTTCCGGTACGCGGATTTTGGGTGCGTTTATCAGAGTCATCATCACTGCGGACATACATCACTTTGACCTTGCCGCTTTTGTTTTTCATTTCGTCGTTCATGCTTTTCTCCACCAGCGCTGCGCGAAGCGCGCAGATTACCCGATGTGCCAGCGCATAGCCATAATTTCGTACAAAAGCCTGTGACTATTGTTCTCATTGAATAAAACGCATTGTTGTTTCAAACAGGCTCATTGATAATATGTAACATATTAGAAACATTATCGGCGTTCTGCCGCTGTCCCACGGCTCTATCAGAGGTTAGTTATGAATACCGTATGTGCCAACTGTCAGGCTCTTAACCGCATTCCGGACGATCGGATGGAAGATGGTGCGAAATGCGGACGTTGTGGCCATGAATTATTTGATGGCGAGGTCATTAATGCGACGGGTGCTACGCTGGACAAACTCCTCAAGGACGATCTTCCTGTCGTGATCGATTTCTGGGCGCCATGGTGCGGCCCATGCCGTAGCTTCGCGCCGATCTTCGAAGACGTGGCCGAAGAGCGCAGCGGAAAAATACGCTTCGTGAAGGTCAATACCGAAGCCGAACCCGAACTGAGCGCCCGTTTTCGTATTCGCAGCATCCCGACCATCATGATTTTCAAAAATGGTGAAGTGATCGATATGCTTAACGGTGCGGTTCCAAAAGCACCTTTTGAAAGCTGGTTAAACGAGTCGCTGTAACATTCACGGGGCACATCTTGTGCCCCGCTCCCGCCTCTGCGAAAATAGTGTTTTTCCTGCATTTCGCCCATGACTGATAACGCTGTTCTTCAATTACGCGCCGAACGCCTTGCGCGCGCTACCCGACCGTTCCTCGCCCGAGGCAACCGTATTCGCCGCTGTCAGCGCTGTCTGCTGCCGCTGAAGGTTTGTCTGTGCGAGACGCTGGCCCCGAGTACGGCGGAGAGTCGTTTTTGTCTGGTCATGTTCGATACCGAGCCGATGAAACCCAGCAATACGGGGCGTCTTATCGCCGATATTCTGCCGGATACCGCCGCGTTTCAGTGGTCCCGTACGGAGCCGCCTCAGGCCCTGCTCGATTTAGTGGCAAGCAAGGACTATCAGCCGATGGTCGTTTTCCCCGCGTCATACGCAGGTGCGGATCGCCAGGTGCTTTCAGTGCCGCCATCCGGCAAACCACCGCTGTTTATTATGCTGGACGGCACCTGGACCGAAGCGCGAAAAATGTTTCGCAAAAGCCCGTATCTCGACGCACTGCCGGTGATTTCTGTCGATCTTTCCCGCGTCTCCGCCTACCGCCTGCGTGAAGCGCATGCTGACGGGCAATACTGCACCGCTGAAGTAGCCATTGCGCTTCTGGATTTAGCGGGAGATACCGCTGCGGCTGGGGCTCTTGGTAACCATTTCTCATGCTTCCGGGAGCGCTATCTGGCGGGAAAAACAGTTCATAAGGGCAGCGTCACAGCAGCCGAGACGGAAAGCGTTTAAAATCATCAGGTCGCTTGCATTCACAGGAGGCCTGCATGAGCCAGCGAGGGTTAGAAGCGCTACTTCGTCCTAAATCCATTGCCGTCATTGGCGCATCAATGAAACCGGATCGTGCTGGCTATCTGATGATGCGTAACCTGCTGGCCGGGGGGTTTAATGGCCCCGTTATGCCCGTCACGCCGGCGTATAAGGCGGTTCAGGGAGTGCTTGCATGGCCTGATGTACAGAGCCTGCCTTTCGTGCCGGATCTTGCCGTACTCTGTACAAACGCAAAACGTAATCCGGAACTGCTGGAATCGCTCGGCAAGAAAGGCTGTAAAACCTGCATTATTCTCTCGTCCCCCCCTGAACAGAAAGCCGAGCTTCTGGCCTGCGCCAGCCGCTATCAAATGCGTATTCTTGGGCCAAACAGTCTGGGCCTGCTCGCCCCCTGGCAGGGGCTGAACGCCAGTTTCTCTCCGGTTCCGATCCGCAAAGGCAAACTCGCGTTTATCTCGCAGTCGGCTGCGGTATCGAACACCATCCTTGACTGGGCGCAGCAGCGCGAAATGGGATTTTCCTATTTCATTGCCCTTGGCGACAGTCTGGATATCGACGTTGATGAGCTCCTGGATTTTCTGGCGCGCGACGGTAAAACCAGTGCGATCCTGCTTTATCTTGAGCACCTCAGCGACGCGCGTCGTTTTGTCTCGGCTTCGCGAAGCGCGTCGCGCAATAAGCCGATCCTGGTGATCAAAAGCGGACGCAGCCCTGCGGCACAGCGTCTGCTGCATTCGCATTCCGGCATGGATCCCGCCTGGGACGCCGCCATCCAGCGCGCGGGGTTGCTGCGGGTACAGGATACGCACGAGCTTTTTTCCGCCGTTGAGACCTTAAGCCATATGCGCCCGTTGCGCGGCGAGAAGTTAATGATTGTCAGTAACGGTGCAGCCCCTGCGGCACTCGCCCTGGATGAGCTGTGGCGGCGCTTCGGCAAGCTGGCAACGCTGAGTGAAGAGACGCTGCAGCGCCTGAAAGATGCGCTTCCGACCAGCGTGACGCCCGGCAATCCGCTTGATTTGCGCGATGATGCCAGCAGCGAGCGCTATATCAAGGCAATTTCCATTTTGCTGGATAGCCAGGATTTCGATGCGCTGATGATTATCCACTCCCCCAGCGCGGTCGCGCCGGGCAGCGAAAGCGCGCGCGCGCTCATTGACGCCGTGCACAACCATCCGCGAGGCAAATATGTCACCCTGCTGACCAACTGGTGCGGTGAGTTTTCTTCGCAGGAGGCTCGGCGCTTGTTCAGCGAGGCCGGGCTGCCAACCTACCGCACGCCGGAAGGCACCATCACCGCCTTTATGCATATGGTGGAATATCGCCGCAACCAGAAACAGCTGCGTGAGACGCCGGCTTTGCCCGGGAATCTGACGGCGAACACCGTCGACGTTCACCGGTTGTTGCAGCAAGCCATTGAAGAAGGCGCGACGTCGCTGGATACGCATGAGGTCCAGCCCATTCTGGGCAGCTACGGGATGCAAACCCTGCCGACCTGGATCGCCAGCGACAGCGCTGAGGCCGTGCATATTGCCGAGCAAATTGGCTATCCGGTTGCCCTGAAGCTGCGCTCTCCGGATATCCCGCATAAGTCTGATGTTCAGGGGGTGATGTTATACCTGCGAACGGCGACTGAGGTGCAGCAGGCCGCCGATGCCATTTTCGATCGGGTCAAAATGGCCTGGCCGCAGGCAAGGATCCACGGATTGCTGGTGCAAAGCATGGCCAACCGCGCAGGCGCTCAGGAATTACGGGTGGTGGTCGAACACGATCCCGTCTTTGGCCCGCTCATCATGCTGGGAGAAGGTGGCGTTGAGTGGCGTCCGGAGGAGCAGGCCGTGGTCGCTTTACCGCCGCTGAACATGAACCTGGCGCGTTATCTGATCATCCAGGCAATTAAAAGTAAAAAGATCCGTGGCCGGAGTGCGCTGCGTCCGCTTGATATTGCCGGGTTAAGTCAGTTCCTGGTGCAGGTGTCTAACCTGATTGTGGATTGTGCCGAGATCCAGCGGCTGGACATTCATCCGCTTCTCGCCTCCGGCAATGAGTTTACGGCGCTGGACGTGACCCTGGATATCGCGCCCTTCGAAGGAGACAGAGAGAGCCGTCTGGCGATCCGCCCGTATCCCCTGCAGCTGGAGGAGTGGGTTGAGATGAAGAATGGGGAACGCGCCTTGTTCCGCCCTATCCTGCCGGAAGATGAGCCCCAGCTGCGGGCTTTTATCTCTCAGGTCACGAAAGAGGATCTTTATTATCGCTATTTTAGCGAAATCAACGAATTTACCCACGATGATTTAGCCAATATGACCCAGATCGACTACGATCGAGAAATGGCGTTTGTTGCCGTTCGCCGCTCCGAAAAAGGAGATGAGATCCTCGGCGTCACGCGTGCGATTTCTGACCCGGATAACGTCGATGCGGAGTTTGCGGTGCTGGTGCGCTCCGATCTTAAAGGCCTGGGTCTGGGAAGACGGCTGCTGGAAAAACTCATCAGTTATACGCGAGATCACGGATTGTTACGCCTCAATGGCATTACTATGCCTAACAATCGCGGTATGGTGACCCTGGCGCGAAAACTTGGGTTTGACGTTGATATTCAGCTGGACGAAGGTATTGTGGCTTTGTCCCTCAGTCTGACATCAGCAGACAAACGCGAGTAAGCTACTGGAAATGTTACCCACTTTGGACGGGACTGGTGGTATCATTGTCCGCTTATGTTGTTTGCATGGTACAGACAACCCTTCAATGAACAGAGAAGAAACGCACTGTGATGTTGTCAAAATTTAAGCGTAATAAACATCAACAACACCTTGCTCAACTACCGAAGATTTCTCAGTCAGTTGATGATGTAGAGTTCTTTTACGCTCCCGCTCATTTTCGGGAGACGCTTCTGGAAAAGATTGCCAGCGCCACGCGACGCATTTGTATTGTGGCGCTTTATCTTGAACAGGATGAAGGCGGGCGCGCGATCCTGAACGCGCTCTATGAAGCCAAACGTCAGCGGCCGGAACTGGATGTTCGCGTGCTGGTCGACTGGCATCGCGCTCAGCGTGGCCGTATTGGCGCTGCCGCGTCAAACACCAATGCCGACTGGTATTGCCGCACGGCGCAGGAAAATCCTGGCGTTGATGTGCCTGTTTATGGCGTCCCGGTGAATACCCGTGAAGCGCTCGGCGTTCTTCATTTTAAGGGGTTTATCATTGATGACAGCGTGCTTTACAGCGGCGCAAGTCTGAATGATGTTTACCTTCATCAGCTCGATAAATATCGCTACGACCGCTACCATCTGATCCGTAATCCGCAGATGGCCGATATCATGTTCAACTGGGTTGATAAAAATCTGGTTCATGGCCGCGGCGTTAATCGTCTTGACGATCCCGAGCGCCCTAAAAGCCCGGAAATCAAAAACGATGTTCGCGCCTTCCGCCAGGAGCTGCGTGATGCGGTCTATCATTTCCAGGGTGATGCGAACAACGAAGAGTTATCCGTTACCCCGCTGGTAGGGCTCGGCAAATCAAGCCTGCTGAACAAAACGATTTTCCATCTGATGCCGTGCGCGGAGCAGAAACTCACCATCTGTACGCCGTACTTCAACCTTCCTGCCGTGCTGGTGCGTAATATCATTCAGCTGCTGCGCGACGGTAAAAAAGTGGAAATCATCGTGGGTGATAAAACGGCAAACGACTTCTTCATTCCTGAAGATCAGCCGTTCAAAATCATCGGTGCGCTGCCTTATCTCTATGAGATTAACCTGCGCCGTTTCCTGAGCCGTTTACAGTATTACGTCAACACTGACCAGCTGGTTGTGCGTCTCTGGAAAGACGAAGATAACACTTACCATCTGAAAGGAATGTGGGTCGACGATGAGTGGATGCTGCTGACCGGTAACAACCTGAACCCACGCGCGTGGCGACTGGATCTGGAAAACGCTATCCTGATCCATGACCCGCAGCATGAGTTAGCCGCAAAACGTGAACGTGAGCTGGAGCTGATTCGCACCCACACGACAGTGGTTAATCATTACCGAGAACTGCAGAGCATTGCCGATTACCCGGTGAAAGTCCGCAAGCTTATCCGCCGCTTACGTCGTATCCGTATCGACCGACTTATCAGCCGTATTCTGTAATATCCAGGCCCTGCCACCCGCAGGGCTTTTTTATGGGGCCCGTTGATGCGTATTCCTCTGTTACTGAGCGTCTTCTTTCTGAGCGGCTGTAGCCATATGGCCAACGATAGCTGGTCCGGACAGGATAAAGCACAGCATTTCCTCGCTTCTGCGATGTTGTCCGCAGCTGGTAATGAATATGCGCAGCATCAGGGATACAGCCGGGATCGTAGCGCGGCGATAGGGCTGATGTTCTCAGTAGGTCTTGGGGCATCAAAAGAACTGTGGGATAGCCGCCCCGCAGGGAGCGGCTGGAGCTGGAAAGATTTCGCCTGGGATGTCGCCGGCGCAACGACCGGCTATGCCGTGTGGCAGATGGCGCGCTATTAAAGTCGAATACCTTTCCCTTTGCGATGCAGCATCAGGGAAACAACGAATGCCAGTGCGCCCATTATCGTTACGTACCAGAAGAATGTCGTTTCACTTCCCCATGATTTAAGCGACAACGCAACGTACTCCGCCGATCCGCCAAATAGCGCATTAGCCACCGCATAAGAGAGCCCTACCCCTAAAGCACGTACCTGCGCCGGGAACATTTCAGCTTTCAGTATCCCGCTGATAGAGGTATAGAAACTGACAATCACCATCGCCAGCATCACCAGTGCAAACGCGGCATAGGGCGAAGTCACATGCTGAAGGGCAGACAGAATAGGTACGGTACATAATGCCGACAGCCCGCCAAAAATCAGCATCGACGTACGTCGACCGATTTTATCCGAGAGCGCACCGATAACGGGTTGTATGAGCATAAAGACAAACAGCGCAACGGTCATGACTACGCTGGCGACATTTGCGTGCATGCCGGTAGTGTTCACCAGGTACTTCTGCATATAGGTGGTGAACGTGTAGAAACTGAGAGAGCCGCCCGCAGTAAAGCCAAGCACCATAAGGAAAGCTTTGCGGTTACGCCATAACCCTTTGAATGTTCCCGCCTCCTTCAGCATCCTGACCTCTTTCTGAGAGGTTTCATCTAGCTGACGGCGTAGCCAAAGTGCAACGACCGCCAGTACAGCGCCCATCGCGAAAGGAATTCGCCATCCCCAGGCATGAAGCTGTTCGTCCGTCAGAATCTGCTGCAGGATCACCACCACAAGAATGGCCAGCAGCTGACCACCAATCAGCGTGACATACTGGAATGAGGCGTAAAAACCTTTACGGCCTTCCAGTGCAATCTCACTCATGTAGGTCGCACTGGTACCGTATTCACCACCCACCGATAATCCCTGGAACAAGCGGGCCAGTAAAAGTAGCGCCGGTGCCCAGGTGCCAATTGATTCATATCCCGGTAAGCAGGCGATCACCAGCGAGCCAAAGCACATCATGCACACCGAGATCAGCATAGAGGCCTTACGCCCGCGACGATCCGCAATACGGCCGAACAGCCATCCCCCGATGGGTCGCATCAAGAAGCCTGCGGCGAAGACTCCTGCCGTTTGTAGCAGCTGCGTGGTGGTGTTGCCGGAGGGGAAGAAAATATGTGCAAAGTAGAGTGAACAGAATGAGTAGACGTAAAAGTCGAACCATTCAACCAGATTCCCTGAAGAGGCGCTGATGATTGCCCATACCCTTCTTCGGGTATCACTGTGAGCCAGCGTCCCGTTTGATGTCATGCTTTCTGTCATTGTGATTATGCTCCTGCCATAAACTGCGGCGTATTGAGCCAGGAGACTCAATAACCTCGTAAATGAAATGTTATAATTTTGTTATAAACCACATTGAGACAGAGATCACACATTCCATTAGCAGGATAAGGGATTAAGACAAAAGCCAGAGTGGGAAAGACAAAAGCAAAAAACCCCGCACCTTACGGTACGGGGTTCTTCTTAATTGATGCCTGGCAGTTCCCTACTCTCACATGGGGAGACCCCACACTACCATCGGCGCTACGGCGTTTCACTTCTGAGTTCGGCATGGGGTCAGGTGGGACCACCGCGCTAAAGCCGCCAGGCAAATTCTGTT